>JBHLPW010000013.1:0-84606 GCA_048939015.1 Promethearchaeota archaeon | reverse complement strand
GGTGGTGTAGAAAAACGTTTTCGAAATAAAAATATTAATGATTATCTTTAAATTCAAACTATCTTAGCAAATAAATCTTTTATTGTTTTATATGGTTTACTTTCATTTGATAGATCTAAAAGATTTTCTCCTACAATATTAATTCTACTAATTTCATCGCTATTTTCGACAAAACCAAGGAACTTTACATATTCTTTACCAATTTGCTCTACTTCTTTTTCTAATATATCTCTTATGGAGTTTTCTGGGAACCTATTACCAAGGATCCAGACATTTTCAAATTTTAAATCGACTTCTTTGGTTACTTCTAATATGCGTTTCATGGTATGGATTCCCATTTTACTTGGGTCGCTTACAATAACTAAATCGGTCACATTTCGATCTGTTTTTCGGGAGAAAAATTCCAATCCCGCAGGAGCATCTATAAGTACGACTTCATAATTCTTCGCTAGTATGTCAATAATGCGTTTCAAATAATTATTGATACTGCAATAGCATCCTTTTTTTTTGTATTTTGTGAGGGGTTCGTCCACTTTCGTATAATGTTACAAAGATACAGAAGGGATTTCGTGATATGGTATTGGAATTTCGTGATACGCTATTTTAGGTGACTTTGGATAATTTGGGAGGTTAAAAATTTGGATTGGAAGAAGTTGATTTCTAAGGAAGAAAATTCTATAAATTAAAAGATATTTGTACTATTTTTCTCGCCATACTTGTCCACATCGTCCACATCGATATTTCTTCCCATAAACGCGTGGATAATCAAGGATTATATTTGATTTGTCTTCAACTACTTGAATAACATTCATACTTTCTTCTCCACAGGCAGGACACCTTATTATTTCTTCCATTTTAGAAATGAGTATATTTCTGAATGTATAGTCAGGAACCGCCATATCTTGCATTTTAGATTCAGACAAGATATCAATACCAGCATTAAATGTACGAATTTTTTTCTCTAATGATGGAATTGATACAAGCAGTTGATATTTATGAGATTCATCACCTTTTAATTCCTGGTTCATAATGAGTATGTCTGAGTACTTTTTCATCAATAATTCGATAAGCATTTTTCTTTTTAGTTTAAATATTTTAGCTGTTTTAATTAGGTCGTTCTCTATTAATTTAAGAGGATATGCTTCGCATCGCCTAATATATTCACGCTTAATGATTTTATAAAGCATTTCTAAATAGCCGTCTAAAGTTGGTGAAAAAGTTTTCACTTTTTTTCTCAAATTAGCTATTTCTATAAGATCCTTTTTTAGAAGATGCATGTTCAGTTTTTCAAATTTCTTGGGTTGTTTGTTTGGAAATAAGAGAGTAAAACGACATTCAGTCCAATTTGCTATAGCTTCTAAATCTTTTTCATCTATTAATCCATTTTCTAGAGCATTCATATATATTTGGTGTTTAGGTCCATTGAGAATGTTCCCAATAATTTCAAGCTGCTTTTTTTTTTCCTTTTTCGATTTACCTTTTAACAGAAGAGGCATTAATTTATCCAATATCTCTGATTCTAACAAGTCTAGAGCTCTACTATATTGATTTTTAAGATCGGTCTCGTTTTTTATTTTATGTGTATCTTCGATCATAATTTTTACCTCGATTATAGAGAAATTGTGATATAAGTTGATTTTTTATGTTGTTCTGAATAATAATTTTGCCATGTTCCTGTATTTGAAATTAAATTTTCACCTTCTTCTTCCTTAATATGAGTATGTCCATATATTACATGCAGTCCTTCCCTTTTAAGCTTTTTTTTGATAAATTTTTCAATTGCCTTATGATAATTGTGTGCGGTTTTTCGAGTTAATAACCATTTTAGTTCTCTTACTGATTTTAGATAAAATATGATATCCTTTTCAATTTTAGTACCTTTAATTCCTTGTTCAGCTAATTTTTTTCGAACCCATTTTTCGGTTAAGATATTTTGTTGCGGATGATCTGGATTCATCATTCTCTTCTCTTTTTCTCGATATAAATAATCGTTCCATATATAATCATATAAAGATTTTTTCCAGTCTTCTTTTATATTAAAGATTCGACGCCACACAAATCTCCCAACAATTTCCCGAAAAAATTTACTCTCATATTGATGTCCATGAGAGAGTAGAATTGGAAAAGCTTCATTTTTAAAATCTTTAACAGAATGGTAACATTTTGGGTTCAAATTCTTATCAATAACCACATATTGGGTTATTTCAATATTATCCAGCATGTTCTTCTTTTGTGTACAATTGATGCATCTCTTTTGAAAGATGTTAGCAATTTCTTCGCTTCGAGTACTAAATTTTTTATCAGAATTTCCATAGATCTTGATTTCATGATTCCCTAATGCAAAAATTATTTTTAAATTAGTTTTTGATTGTAAAATTCCGCATAAATAACAAATCACATCTCTATAGGTAAATTGGTTTCGTTCTATTCTCATATAATCTGCCATTAATTGTGGGCTTTTTGATATCATTGTTCTTTTAAAAATTATCCTTCTTGTAGGTGTTGTGAAATTTTTTTTAAAGTTTATCATCAAATCTAAGAAATCTCCAATTATGATTAATTTCTCTAAGTTCTGACCGAATTTATTATTCTTAATTGCATCTAAAAACTCTTTTAGCTGAATTAAATTACAATTCCTGGACCCAAGATGAATATCAGAAACAACAAGCACATGAACATCTGTATCGATTGTATTCTTATCAAATTCTTTCGTTTTTATTTCGAATGATTCTGTCATTATATTAAAAAAGAAATTATTTCAGTCATATAATTAAAATTAAATAAATTGATATTGTAGACAAAAATATTTTTGTTTTCGCTTTATTACTTAGTTTTTCTTTATTTATAAAAGTTATATTAAAGGATGAATAAGAAGAAATCCTTAAATTTTTTAATATAATAATTCACTTTTGATGATACGGTATTGGAATTTCGTGATATGCTATTTTGGGGGAATTTGGATAATATGAGAAGTTTAAAAATCGGAGTTGCAAGATATATGTAATAGCATTTTATGATAGGAATCGTCAAAAAGAGATGTGATGGCTTGGGGAGAAAGCAGAAATTTGGAGAAGCGTCGGATTTTGTAAGCGTTCGCGTTCCAAAAAGCAAAAGAAAGGACTATAGGATTGCGATAAAGAGGTTTGTAGAGAAGATGTTTGCGAGTGAATGCATATCTAATGAGAGAGATCCTATAATTAGACTTTACAAAATCGAACCTACCGGATTTTGGAAATTTGAAGAATTTGTTGATCATATTAAGAAAGATAAAAGCGATAATCAAGATTAAAATAACTGATTTTATAATTGATTAGATTATTTATATGCTATTTTTAATGAAATCAAAAATTCGTTACAAAAATTAAAAAGAAGCTTGACATATTTGTATATTATTCTATAAAAATTTTCATAATTATAGGGGTGAAATCGAAATACCACTAGATGATGTTAATGAAGAAAGAGAAATGAAAAATGGTTCTAATTCTAAATCTTTGGCAGAAAATTTACGACTTGATAGAGAAGGTTATTCAAACTCATTCTTACATAAAACCATCGAATTACCAATAAATAGAGGAATTATAGAAAAATCTTTAATAATCGACTCTAAAGCTTCTGATTCTATTGACAGATATTTCTTAAAATATCATCACTTTTCAATACTGATGAATAAGAAAAGAAAATTAGCATTATACACTGCATGTAATATAGATGGGTCAAAACTGAAAGATAGTGATGATGGGATTTTAAGAAACCAAGAATGGAGATTTGATCCAAGAATCGAGGATACTAGCCAGATTGGTAATGAGGTTTACAAAGATAATCCCCTTGATAGAGGTCATTTAGTAAGAAGATTAGATCCTGTTTGGGGTTCTTTAGAGGAGGCAAAATTAGCGAATAAAGATACGTTTTTCTATACTAATTGTTGTCCCCAACATGAGAAATTTAATAGATTGCCTTGGGTTGATTTAGAAGATTTAATCTTAAATAAAGCTGAGATAGAAAGTTCAAGGTTGTCTGTGTTCACCGGACCTATTTTTAATGACAATGACAGGATATATACTACTGTAAAAATTCCAAATGAATTCTGGAAGATAGTAATAGGAAAGGACAAACTAAAGAATGAATTTACTGCGACTGCTTACTTATTAAGTCAAAAAAATTTAATTGACACTCTGAAAACTTTTTCACCCGAAGAAGCTAAAACTTATCAGGTACCCATCAAAAGAATTGTTGAGGTTACAGGCATTAATTTTAAAGAACTTATACAGTATGATCCAATGGATAGGTATAAAGTGTTTGGAAAAGATTTTAGAGTTATTAAAGATATATCGGATATTCTCTTGTAGTTATGTATTTCATTATTGATTTGCTGGAATTCTAAAACAAGCTGCTGGATCACCCAAAATCATATAGTTTTGAATGTCAGTACAATTAATTTTTTTAATATTTGGGGGTCTTTGGACTGATTGTGAAGTCTAAAAATCCGAGGTGTAAGATATTTGCAATAGCAGTTTAGGTGAGGAATCGGAAGAAAGAGACGGGATGACATGGTGAGGAAGCGGAAATTTGGGGAGGAGTCGGACTTTGTGAGTGTTCGGATAACAAAAAGTAAAAGGGAGAAATATAGAGTTGCGATAAAGAAATTTATGAAGGTTAAATTTGCGACTGAATCTACTACTGAAAGATTTGTTTCTAAAACCAATATTTCCAAAAAAAAAGTAAATGGATATCAGAGATTTGAAGAAAATTTAAAAGAGTTGGAAAAAGAAGAGTAGAAGCTCAAGTCAAAATAAAGCTAGAAAAAGTAAAAATCCAGACGCTATATTATTCAGCATTGTTATGAAAAATTTAAAAAAAAAAAGGAAATTTTTTAAATAGTTGCTTCTCGATCTCCCCATATACTTGAAGTTTCTGGAGAACATAAACAGTCTAGATTATGCTGTAAAGCTGCTGCGGTATGATATTTTCCATCGTTTCGCAAACTTTGGATAGTATATCTAAAAATGCTAATTGCTCTCTCATGAACTTGATGTGCTTGTAAACCATCTGCAAATGCGATATCAATTTCACTATCGCATCTAAAAAAGACATCCTTATACCTTAGATCTGAAACAACAAAAGCTTCACTGTATCCGAAGTATGCTTTACATCCATGCCTTACAAAACTAGGTCCTAAAATCCGAGCAGTATAGCATGATAAGAAATGTACTACTTTATCTTCTACTTCTTGTCTTAAATATCGCCCCTGTTTAAAAACAGGCATTCCATTGTGCCCTGTGTATTCATGTGGAGAACCGTGACCAACACCTGTCATATATACAACTTCAGGTTTAATAGCATTTAATCTAACAAACCAGCGTTTGGCATAAATACCCTCCGCGTGAATAAAGGAAAATCCTTTATTAGCCATATATGGATAGATAAGACTCTTTCGATAATTCCATGCAACATTTGTTAATGTCTCATAATTTGAGTCTATTGCTAATACTGTCCCTGTCATAATTGCATGTTCCCCTCACTTATTTGTTTTCTAATATCTTCTAAAGCAAATTTAACTGCTATTTTTTCGATTTCAATTATTTCCATTCCGATTTCACTTTTTTCTTCTATTTCTTTTAATGCTCTTTCTCTATCAATAATACCCACATCCACTATATAAATTTCAAACTTTTCTTGTGCTTTTATTCTTTCCATGGTAATTTCTGCTTGTTTATCGAAGCTAAGCAATGGGAAAGCAAGTTCCTTTTCTTTTTCCTCTAATAATAATTCCTTTAGGGTTAACAATTTAGCACTAGGCTCATCAAAACCAGCAATCAGATCTAGCTGCGCTTCAATTCTATCTTTTGGAGATCTTTTTTTTTCAATTTTTTCCATTAAACTATTTAATTCTTTTTTACTTTCTTCATTTGGTTCCAATTTTAAAACACCCTCCAATTCAAATTTAAACTATTACATAGACTAATATTCTATTGTAGATTTCATTAAAAATTTGAATTAATATAATATATTTTCCACATTATTTTAATCTTTTTACTTTTTTGTAAGCTTAAGAATATACTTAATTACTTCTCAACTCGAAGGAAGATCTAAATTTTTAAATGAACAATTAAAGTATTTGTCATTCACCTGAAGACTCGAGCAGAGGTATAGGTCAGAGCTTAATATTCGAAAATTTCTTCGATTTCGCTTTTTCTTACTAAAATTAGTATAGAGTGTGATGATTTTTTTGATGTGGGACTGTACTTGAAGCAGAAAACAATTAGTCTTCTTAGGTTTTAGCTTCGCTCCTGTGTGGGAAACCCATCCCTGTTACTTATGGTATGTATTAGCGTTATTCACTTGAAATAGCGATAATCTGGAGCTCATATTCTTTTTTGGGGTCAATCTTTCCCGAACGAATATATTCGATGGGGATATTGAAGTAATAGTTCTTTCCTTTCTTAGTCGGTCTTTTTATGAGGGTAGTGATTGCTTTCGAGTCCATAGTATATTAGTAAGTAATATACTATATATACGTTTTGGTATAATACACAAAATCAGAGGGGTCTAAGAAGATATAAGTATGAAAAGACAGTATACTAAGTATAACACTTAATCTAACACTAACAATATTAAAAAGAGTCGGAAACTAATGGTAAAAGTTAGAATTTTGGAAAAGAATAAGGACTTTCTTATCAAGGAAGTAAAATATAAAAAACCCAAATTTAACAGAAAATACAGAGACAATATTGAGATTTTAGCATATTTTGATGATATAAATGAAATAAAGCAGAGGGAAATTAATGGTTAGTGAAAGTTTGGATGATATACGAGTCATAACGAAGCGGTATCTATTAAAGCCTGAGAAGGTTCGTCGTATTGTATTATTATTGAAAACTGAGAAAGGATTATCCCAAGAAACTATCAGTAAAGAGATTGAATTTTTTATTGGAAATGTTCTAAATAAGGGTTCTTCTATTCCCGAAAAAAGTTTCCAGAAATTCAAAAAATTAGCTGAGGAAGTTAATGCTTCACTTCAGGTGAAAGAGATTAAATGCAGAAATACTTATGACAAACACTCCATGGAGAAATTAGCTGAAATTGTAGGGATGGAAAAAACAGGAGTAGCTGGGAAATTTATTTCAGAAGAGTTTAAAGGATTGAATGTCTCTTCTAAATGGCAATGCGGAAAGTGTGGAAAGATATGGAATACCTCGCCGAATGCAGTTCTCTATCGGAAGCAATGGTGCCTTCGTTGTCAAGGACGGGAGACATGGACATATAAACAGATGCTTGAACTTGCTAAAACACGGGGTTTAGAAAAAACTGGTGTTGAGGGAAAATTATTAACGAGTAAGAAGGACTATGAAACATCCAAACATCCCGATATGAGCAAATATCATTGGAAATGTGGAAAATGTGGTAATATCTGGGAGGCAACAGCCAGAAATATAAAATCAGGATCATGGTGCAGAAATTGTCAATATTCCCTTCTTTCCCGTAAATTCCGCACTCCATATAATAAAATCTTAGAATTGGCAAAAAGAATCGGGATTATTAAAACTGGGTATGAGGGAGAATTTTTATCAAGTAAAGAGGAATATCTTAAAGCTCATGATCCCAGCCATTATAAATTCAAGTGGAAGTGCGGAAAATGTGAGAATACTTTTGAGATGGATATAACTCACGTTCGACGTCCTCAGTGGTGTCCTACTTGTACAGAGGGGGAAGGAGAGCAAGTGTGTCGAGGCTTTTTTGAACGTATTTTTAAAGCAAGCTTTCCTAAAGAACGTCCTGAATGGTTAGTGAACCCATTTAGTGGGGGACAGATGCATCTTGACGGATATAATGAAAAATTGAGGTTAGCATTCGAGTTTAACGGACCGCAACATTATGTTTTATATCCTAAGTACCATAGGAAATACAAGGATTTTGTTAAACAACAAGAACGGGACAAAGTCAAGATGGAATTGTGCAAACAATACAATGTTGTCCTAATTACCGTCCCGCACACATTAAACTATGAAGAGTTTCAGGATTATATTATAGCTGAATTTCAGAAATTAACAGGGAAAGAATTGGATGTTAAACAAAAATACGACTGGAAGAAATTTAATGAACCTAATTCTAGATTAAAAGTTTTTTTTTAATTTCCCTAAATCTCAATATTTACTTGAAAAGACAATAATGTTAAAATTTGTTAATTTATATTAACATAATAAGGTTCAATTAGTTTTATTGATTCAAGAGAAAATGTTTACTACCAAAAGAAAAAAGATTACAATTCTATTTTTAGGATTAGATATTAAAGACATGGATATATTGAAATCTAACGAAGAATTTCAGTTAATTTACGATTTAATCGAGGAAAGTAATTATAAAGATTATATTCAAATCATCCCTGCACTTTCAATCAAGAGAAATCAATTAAAAAGTAGAATTTTAAAATATCGTCCTCAAGTGCTTCACTTTGTTGGACATGGTGTTGAGAAAATAGGTGCTGTTTTTCCTGGAGATGATTTAGATACAAATTCGAATATTCTTGAATTCGATCTTATCTCAACAATCAATAAATACAGTAATTTCATTAAGTTAGTCATTTTTAATACCTGTTACACGGGAGATTTAGCTGAAAAACTAAAAAATATCATTGACATTTCAATTGGAGTTAAAAAGAAAGTAAATGATGAGGGTGCAATTGGTTTTACGAAAGGTTTTTACAATGTATTTTGTAATGGAGATAATATATACAATTCATTTAAGAACGGAATTACAGAATATTTAAAATTTTTTGAAAAGAGAGAAAATATATTAGCAAATACTAGTTCTGAAGAGAAAAGTTTAAAAATAAGGTTTTCAGCAAGAAGAGACGATTATACAATTAGT
This sequence comes from Promethearchaeota archaeon, assembly GCA_048939015.1. Lineage (GTDB taxonomy): Archaea > Asgardarchaeota > Lokiarchaeia > Sigyniarchaeales > SOKP01 > Loki-b32. The sequence goes on along the minus strand of JBHLPW010000013.1, from coordinate 75,741 downwards.
AATCAGGTAGAAGCTTCTAATATCAATATAGATACCCTTCTTGAAATTAATTTTTGGTATGATTTCTTGCTAAGATTTAATCCAGAGATACAGCCTTTAGTGCAGAATCTAATTAATCTAATAATATCCATGGATCTTGATGATAGAGAACTAATTTCACAGAATCTATGTTACTTACTGGAACAATCTCTTGTTATTTCTATATCAGATAAAATAACAAGAAACTGCGTTTCGAATTTTGACATGATTCAACAGAAATTATTGATAAAAAAAGTTATTGAAGGAATTGAGGATGGAGGAATTCTCTTTCTTATTAAGTTAGAAGATATTTTTCGAAAGATTATATATATTTTAGATAATATAATTAAAGAACTCGAATTTAACTCTGAAGATTTCAAACGTACAATACTAACTTACAGTTCTCACTATTTATTGAAGAATCCATTATTTAAAGATGTGAAAATTGAGGAAATCGAGAAATTACAACTCGAAAACGTAACTATATTAGAAATTCTCAAAGAAAATTTCAATAAAGTCCTTAGAGAGTATAAGAATAAAAATTATGATGAGATTTTCGATTCTGATAATAAGAATATTCTGGAATATTGTAGAAATCACTTGAATAACGCAGATTTATCATCTAAATATGGATATAGGTATGATGAATCTTTTTTTATTGAAGATCCAAAACTGAGTTTAGAGTTTGAAGATTTCTATAACAGCATAGAGGATCCGAAAACTAATAGCCGAATTTTTTTATTATTGGGACATATGGGTTTAGGAAAAACCTGGAATGTTTGCTTCTTGGCTTTCAGATATGTAAAAATATTCCCAACTTTCTATTTTCATTTAGGTAGTTCTTATGAGTCCGATTTTTTGAATTTATTTGGAGGATTTAGGTCTCCTCAAATTGAAAAGATAGTACAAAATTTTGATAGCCAAAACAAAAAAATATTACTTGTATTTGATGGATTTGATGAACTACTACCAGATGAACGAAAAAAGTTTTTAAATGACCTTACAGAATGTATTAAAAACAACCCAGAGCATTTAATGGTATTATTAACCTCACGTTTAGTAGATTGGATTAATACCGAAGAAATCTCATACAATTTTAGACATTACAAACAGTTTATATACAACAATGATAGGTATACATATTTTGATGACATTCGAATATTTACAGGAGCCAGTTATATTTTATCTGATCTCGTGGATGAAGAAAGATTATTAGATATTAATGAAAGATATGGAATTAATTATTCAGAAATACAAGATTCAAGATTAAAAAAGCTGTTAAAGAAGCCATTTATCATTAATTTATTTTTTAGAAATGCAACTAATCTTGAGGATTATATCTTCGATCCAGAAGATCCTGAGTGGTTTAGATTATTTGCTGACCCAAATAATGAGGACACTATTTTAAGTAGAATGGGTATCTTTGATAACATAGAAAAAATATTTCAAGAATTAACATGTATTATTGCTGATCCTTATGATCCAATTCCAGAAGATGATTTAAAAGACTTTATTAAAGAAAATCAGTATGGTTGGAACGTTATTTTTTCCAGTGGTATTATCAAAAAGAGGAGAAAGAACTTTCAAGAAGAATTCATATTTCAAGATGAATATCAAAAATTTATAGAAGTGTATATTTCTAATTTAATTGCTAATTTCCATGGCACTGACATATGTAAAGCTGATAAATATTGGTTAGAAATACTGGAGATAGAATTAAAGGAATTAGGGCAAACTATTAAATTACAAAATATTACTGACTTAAAAGAACAGAAAAGCTTAAAAGGTTTTATTTGTAACGAAAAAGGCAGAGTTATAGAATTAAGACTTCGGAAATCTCAATTACCTTATTTCCCGAATAGTATTTTTAAATTACTTGGATTAGAAAAATTAGATCTTAAATTAAATAAGCTAGTAAGAATCCATAAATCTATCGGTAATCTAAAAAATCTGCAAATCCTAGATTTAAGCAACAATCAATTAAAGAAGTTGCCTAACTCTCTATTAGGTCTAGAATCATTAAGATTTCTAAACCTAGAAGGAAATAATATAGAAAATTTAGACTCATGGTGGCATGATTTCAAAAATTTAGAGTATGTTTGTTTTTATAATAATACTATTAGTAATAAAGTACAAGATCAAAATCCTATTTCGATTAATTTTATTGATGATGGATTAAATTTTAAAGACGCTATAACTCCAAAATATTTCAAAGAAAAAGAAATAAGTCAATTAGAATATTTATACATCAAAGATGCAGTGGTCATTAATTATTTAAATGAAGAAAAAAAAATTCATAAAGAAATAACTTATAACTTTGAATTTGATGACTTCAGAATAAATTCATTAAAAATAACAAATCCATCTTCCTCTTTAAAGCCATTATTTTGGTCATTAGAGCGATTAGGGTCCTTAGAATTGGTTAATAGGGCTTTACAATTTGGATTAAATAAATCAATTAAAAAATTAAAAATTAGTGTGCCAAATAAATTTGAATCTATTATACCCTTAGATATCCATGATACGATTTCTCAACTTAAAGAGTTAGAATTTCTTCATATAGAAGGCTTTAATAATATTAAATTTCCCAAACGCCTTACATTTCTTACTAATATAAAAAAATTAATAATTGATTCACCTAAGATAAAGAATCTCCCTCTCTCTTTGTTGGAACTAAAAATTTATTCACATGTGATAATAAATGCACATTCTAAGGAATTAGAATTTAATAACATTATCGAAAATGAAAAATCACAAGAACCACAAGTCCTATTGACGTATGATCGTTATTATAAGATATCAGATCTGACTATTGAAGAGAATATTATGAATTTGTTTATTTCTAATTATCAATTTCTATCAAAAAACTTTGAAATTAAAGGGATAATAAAAAAATTAATAATTTGTCCACTTGGAAGGATAGGAAGGAGTCATTTTAAAAATGAACATTTATGGAGACTCTCTGAAACAGGCAATTATATTTTTGTTTACGAACATCCAGGATCTGATATTCCTAAAATAAAAGCGGATTTTTCAAATCTCACTCATTTTAGATTTGAACATCTTCAAACCGTCAATCTAAGTGAATGGATGTTGGAATCTCCTAATATTAAAAAATTGATAATCACTAATGAAGGGCTCCCCCAAGCAATTCAAGATACTTTTATTGCCGAAAATAAGGGATTATTTCAATTAAGAGTTAAAATAAATTGTAAAATACCAGAAATAGATAATCAATTAAAAAATTTAACTCATTTTCAGATTAATCTTCCTGGATTAAATAAACTACCTGATTTTATATCAAATTTATCTCGATTTAAACAACTTATAATAACTTCAAAATCATTAGATTATATATGGGCTCCCTTTGATTCTCCTGAAAATGAATATCGACTTCTGTTTAAAGTAGCAAATTCTTGCGAATTTCCTCGATTTTTACTTCAAATGAAGCATTTGACACATGTATGGATTGATCTCCCAGACGTGAAAAAACTTCCACCTGATTTTGAATTATATTTTATTGATACAAAGAAAATAAAGCTTTATAGAAAAGAAGATATTAAAAACTCGATTACTGAATATTTGAAAATCCCAGATCCTGATTATTACATAATCAAAGTACACCCTAACTGTGACCTACCGCTTTTTGACGAGGAGATTCTATATAAGGAATAATTTATACATTTCGAGAACAATATATATAGTTTTTGTAAGATTAAACTATTTTAGCAAATAATTCCTTTCCAGTTTTATATGCTACACTCTCATTAGGCAACAACAATAAGTTTTCTCCTACTATGTTCATTTTACTAATCTCATCATCATTTGAGATGAACCCGAGGAGCTTCACATATTCTTTTCCGATACCTACGACTTCTTTTTCAAAAATCTCTCTTAAAGAATTTTCTGGAAACCTGTTACCAAGGATCCAGACATTTTCAAATTTTAAATCGACCTCCTTGGTTACTTCTAATATGCGTTTCATGGTGTGAATGCCCATTTTAGAAGGATCACTCACGATAACTAAATCCGTGACATTTTGTCCTGTTTTTCGGGAAAAAAACTCCAGCCCTGCAGGAGCGTCGATAAGCACTATATCATAATTTCTTGCTAATACATCAATAATGCGTTTCAAATAGTTATTGATGCTACAGTAACACCCGCTTCCCTCTCCGCGTCCCATTTCCAAAATATCAAAATCATCCATTTCAATAAGTGCATCAAATACCTCAGATTCGACGATTTGATCCTTTGAGACATCTAGAGGTATTAGTCTTTTTTGGATTTTATGTTTAAATTCAGCCATTTTTCCTCCAATGGTTTCTTTGAAATGAATTTCTTTTCCAATGATGTCTCCGATATTAGCATCGGGATCAGCATCAATTACGAGGATGTTGAGATCTTTAAATTTTTCGAGGAGATACTTGAGCATAAGAACAAGAAGTGTGGATTTTCCTACTCCGCCTTTTCCTGAGAATGATACAATTTTTCGCATATTGGTTTTACCATTTTTTTGTTTTTAATACCAGTGTTAGAGAGTTCTAAGTGAGAAAAAGAGTTTACTTCATTTAAGGTTTGATTTTATGAGATATTAAAGAAACAAACATGTTACTTACAAATCTAATCATATGAAGCCTAATAAGCTCTTTTTCATAAATAAATTGTTTAGTTTCTTGAATAAATCAGTTAAATTCTATCCGTATAAATTTATTAAGTTTTATTTTTTTAATAAGCACAAGGAATTATTAAAAGAATCATTAGTGGAAAGCATGGAAGGAACTGTAAAGATTCTAGTTGAAAATTTTAATATTAAAGACTTAAAGTACGAATTTAGTGGACAAGATATTAGTGAGGTTACTCTTCCTTCTTTAAAAAATATCCTGAAAGAAATATCTTATGACCAAGATGTTTTATTTCCACCAAGGATAATTACAAATAAACTAATTATTACAAAGCATAATCAAGAATCATATCGAGTAAAGGACAATAAAAAGATTTCATATTTCAGAGATTTCGACATAAATAAAAAGGATGAGAGGAAGGGCTCAATTTACACATTAGATGGATTAATTCATATAATAAATAACTCAAAGAGACCAATATGGAAGAAAATTTTTGCTATCGTTCTAAATTTCATTAGTAAAGCTTGGTTTACTATAACTTGGTACAATATTATTGCTTTTTTTATTTTGCTTGTTCTTGAAGTATATACACCAGACGTTAATATAGTTGTTCCTATTTTTTTATTTTGGTTACTGATTTTTTGTTTTTATTCTTTGTATTATGGTATTTATACAATGAGAAAATTAAGAATTGATCCCCAGAAAATTAAACTTGAATATTCTATTCCCTTTACCAATTCATTTGAGACTATCAATATTTCCGAAGCAATAATAGTATTTGGGCAGTTTTTTCTTTTTGGATTTACAGTTATCTATAGAAGAGAATTAAATGTTGTTACGATCATAGTTTTTATAGCAATGGTTATATTATTAATATTTGAAATTCTAACCTTTATACGAAACTATACAGGAAATAAAACACTTAAGTCTAAATCTCTGCAAAATTTGTATAAAATTGTATATAATCATCTAGAAGAAAATGAGAAGCAAGTATATTTACAAATTGCTATAGCACTGGAAAAAAAACAATTATTGTCTTCACAAAAAATACCTAAATTTCTTACATTATTTTCATTACTTTTAACCTTTATACCGATTATTGCATACTTATTTATCTAACCCTAAAACATTTTTTACTTCTAATTTCGTGATACGTTATGTAATTCAAAATAAAATGAAGTAGTCTATAATTCTTTTTTCAAACTTATATTTACGATGATCTTTTTTGTAATAAGTAGTGTTTTAAGTCTTATTCTTTCTCTTTTAGCTGGTTTAACCTATTTATTTCGATTACGAGAGATAAAACTAAACGTTATCGGTCATTTTAAATGGCTTACTCTCAGTTTGAAATGTATAATTATTCCATTTTCACTCGTCTTATTATGTCTTTTATGTGTAAGAACGCAATTTTTCACATATTCTGAGGAAAATATAACGGCATCACCGTATACCTTTATCTCTACGATTGGCATCATTGGATCTTTTCAGTTTTCTCCTAAATATGTGATTGAATTGGATTATCCTTCCCGTTCAAGATCTAAGAAAGGGACAATAAAACTAGGAAAAATAAAGTTCAGTATAAAAAAGATAAAAGGAAAAAGAAAGTAATGATTATGGGTAGGTTATTACCATTCGTATTATTAATAATCAAAACTCTAACTCTAAATTATTTTTAAAAGAAATTTAAATAGGAATAAATATTAAATTATTACAAAAAAGTGTAATTTCCAGGAAATCCAATAATCATGAGAAGGAAAGAGCGTTATATTAAATGGAATAGGCGATACAAAAGTTGGAAGATCAAACCATCCAGAAAAATTAAAAAAAAAAAATTATTTCCTTGCCCAACATGTGATGATTTAACAAAAATGGAAGGAAAAAAATTCTTGTTTAACCCAAATCGTCAAACAATAACCTATGATGTTGTGACTAATTTTGATAAGAGAGAAATTGGTTTAACTAATTGGACATGTCCTAGATGCGGAAAGAAATTAAATTACGATGATTTTCCAGATATTACAAAAGATTTTATATCGAATCTCCTTATTAGAAATCTACGTGATGTATATTTTAATCCTAAATTGTTAACTCTTAAATTGAAATCTGGAAAAGAAATAAGTGGAAAAGTTTCAGATTCAGGAGCTACTATTAAAACACAAGATAAATCAATTGATTATATATGTGGAAACTGTAATAAAAAGAACATGTTTAAATTTATTAAATCTGAAAATCCTAATGTGTTGCAATGTTTAAAATGTGGACATGTAAATATTTACAGACCTGATTTAAATCTACTGGATAGATTAAACTTAGAAAATTGATTTAAAATAAAAAACTTATTTTTTACTGAAAATGTATGAATCACCAAAATAAAATAATGAATAAATCACAAATAAAAGAAAAATTAGAAAATGCAGTTAAAAACCTTTTCCAAAACCAACCAGATATATTCGATTATACTCCAGAAACAAGGATAACTGAGTGGAATCTTGCTCATCATTTAGCCTTTGAAATACAAAAGGAATTTCCTGATTATCAACATGATATAGAATTAATTAAAAGTTCTGCTGGAGATAAAAGACCAGATATAGTACTCCATACAAGAGGAACTCATAAAAATAATTTTCTTGTTATCGAAGTAAAACGCCAAAGAAACACCAGAAGTGATAGAGATAAAATAGAAGAAAATTGGTTTATTGATCCCTATTATTATGAATTTGGAGCGACTATTCAGCTAATAGACATTAATAAATACCATATTGAGGTTTTTAAAAATAATATGGTTTGATAAAAATCAAATTTCAATTAAACAGAATCAAAATTAAACTATGATAGGAAGATGGCAAGCAGGATATGGAGATTCATTTGAGAGTGATAAATATAAAAAACTAAGTACAGATGATTATAAGCTATATCTCGAACCCTATAGTATTCAACATTATCTTCAAAAACTTTTAATCATTCAAAATCGGAAGAGAACATATTATTTTCCATGTTATAAAAGAGAAATTAAGAATTATTATAAACTACTTTCATCTAGTTTTAATCCAGAATGTCTTAGATATCGGGATAATTCTCAATTAGAAAGAGTGAGTAGATTTATTGCTGATATTGGAAGATCTGGTTATGACTATATTAATAGTATAGATAAAGTAATTGAATTGAATAAGCCCGTATTGCTTTTTTATGGTATTGAACATTTATCCACTTTCTACTTAAATCTTCATCTGAATTTTACTGAAGAAAATTCAAATTTAAGTAGTTTAAGTAGAAGAAAAGTAAGAATTCATGGAATTAACCCATTTAGTTTCTATGATATTACCTCTGAATTTAATTTAGAGGACTTATTAAACTCAAGATTAAAATTTGGAAAATATGGTTTGGCTCCTAGATTTTTTTTGTTATTAGATTTTCCAACTGAATATTTTTTCATTAAACATAAAGAAATTTCATTGATTGACCTGCTTCAATGCTTTTTCATAAGAACTAGCATTGGTATTTCAAGGGAAATCCAAAATAGATTTATAGATGAATATAAAGAATTTTTCAAATCTTCTGAAATGACAAAGAAAATGTGGAGATTTGAAGATTTGGATCTATTTACATTTTATTGTTTATCTTTTCTATTTAGTCATCTAGCACGATATAGAATGAGTGCATGGAAAACGATATTATCACAGGAAGAGAAATACTTTGGCTTTTTTATCAAATTTATTATAAAAACCATACAAAATATGTTTATAAGGAGGATTTTTTCAAAAATACATATTAATTATGATAGATTTATTCTAAAAATAAGGCAACTAGAACATATTTAAAATTCTCAAAGATTACTCACTTTCGTATAATCCCGGATTTAAAATTCAAAATTTATTATAAATAATTTAAAAGATTAAGATGCTTTCCTTTAACAAAAATAAACCTGTTAAACAGGATTATTAATAATAAATAGAAAAATTTCTAACCTCAAAACGATCCTGAACCTTATGCGGTTGAATAATGATGAACTGAGTAGTATAAAAGGAGTTATTTTTGATTTTGACTTTACATTAGCAAATTCGTCCAAAGGTGTGGTAAAATGTGTAAATTATGCGTTAAAACAACTTGGTCTCGAAGAATATCCAGAAAAAGAGATTTATAAAACCATTGGTCTGTCACTTGATCATACACTAATACAGCTAGTTGGAAACCACCATGTAGATAAAATTGAGTTATTTAAGCATTATTTTATCAAAAAAGCAGATGATATTATGGCAAACTTAACAATATTATTTCCAGAAACGCCTAATGTAATTAAAAAATTATATAATCATGGATTAAAGCTTAGTATTGTGTCTACGAAATTTCGTTATAGAATAAAGACTATTTTGAGTAGAGAAAACCTTTTAGATAATTTTGAGTTTATTGTAGGTGGAGAAGATATTTCAACACCTAAACCAGATCCCTTTGGTTTGATGTTAGCTGTAAAAAATTTAAATTTACTTCATTCAGAAGTTATCTATATAGGAGACAGTATAACTGATGCTGAAACAGCTAATAGAGCAGATATTCCTTTTATTGCGGTTCTCTCAGGGGTTACCCCTAGAAAAGCGTTTAGACCATATCAAGTTCGAGAATTTCTTGGTGAGCTTTCTGAACTTCTTAACCTATTGCATATAGAATAAGAAATAAAAACAGTACCTATTGCCAATATTATGCTTGTTCTTGTTAATACATTGGAACAATTTTAGAGGTAAATTCTTCTAAAGTATAAGGAAACCCTTCTTCTCTGGAGATCTTAAGATTTATAAACGCAAAATCTATTTTTTTTGGTTTTTATAAGTCTCTTATTTCTTTTATTAAATTTGAGGCCTCTTTTACCTTATGTTGTAATAAATCTTTCATTTCTTCCAAAATTTCTTTTTGGAAATTCTCTTTGTTATTCGAAATTTCTGAAGCTGTGGAAATAACTTGTAATATATTTCCCAAATCATGAGAATATTTATCTTTTAAATCATAAACTTCACTTGTTGATATTCCATACTCCAAGTGTATCAATAGTATAATCAGTATAATAGAAATAAAATTGATTGGGATATAATAAAGAAGTATCATAATGATATTATTGCTTTCATATAAACCATAACTATATCCTAATAAGCTTGTGTATATTGAAATAATGATATATGGTAAAAGAAATACTAATACTGAATAATACCATCTAATACTTTTTCCCAAATAATTTTTAAATTGTGTAATTTTTAAAGGTGGTATTATATATGTAGATATTAGCACTATATTGAATCCTATTACCATAAAAAGTATTGCTGTTAGAGAATTAATAGTAAAATGCAAAATAAACGCTATAATTGTAAATAAAATAAGAAAAATTAACATTAATCTTGGATTTATTGAGATAAAGTATACATAAATACCCCATATATAAAAAATTACACCTAGACTTGTAAAAAGTACATTTAGAATTAAAAACAATTGGTTTATTGTTTGGTCCTCCCAAAATATCGAAATTAAAGCTAATAGTGTTGATAATATCCATAAAATCCAACTTATTATGAAAAGAATAAATTTGTTTTTCTTTATATCATAATAGAATTCAAATGAAACACCTAATCCTATTATCCGAATTATAATTAATATGATCTGACTATATAAAATAAGGTCATTCATTTTAGAGCATACTTTTAATTATCTTCAATAAAATTATTAATATTATATCTGTTGCAATTAAAAAATTTAGTATTCATAAATTAAAAAGAATAATTAGGTTGATGAGAATTCAAAATATAGACTTCCTTTTAAGTGTATGCGGTAAAACCAATGATTTTTGGATGTCTTCTTAAAGATAAATAATAATCAGTTCGATCTAGATTTTTATTGTTCTTGTCGATACATTGGAACAATTTTTGAGGTAAATTCTTCTAAAGCATAAGGAAACTCTTCTTCACTGGAGATTTTACCCAATTCTAACATGATCTGTCTTGCTAATAGCCAAAAGGCTAAACCTAATGCTTTTTTACCGCGATTATTAGCTGGGATCGCAAGATCTATACCAGTTAGAGTATCATCAGTGTCAAAAAGAGATACTACAGGTATTCTAGCTAATTTAGCTTCTCGTAGAACCACTTTATCGGCGTGAGGATCCACAATCACCACCACACTTGCATCTTTGATATAAGTATCAATAATTGGATTTGTAAGTGAGCCTGGAATAAATCTAGAAGTTATAGCTCTACATCCTAGTGCTTCGCTGAACTTTTTTACTGGTTCTTTTCCATATCGTCGAACTGATGTAACAATAACTCTATCACTTCCTTCTTCAACAAATTTACTCAGAAATTTTGCAGCTATCTTAAGCCGTTCATCTGTTTGTGTTAAATCAATCACATACAATCCATAATTAGTCTGTCTATAGATAAACCGTCGAGCATCTCCAGTCAACAGCTTTGTTCCAATATGTATACCACAACTTAAATAGAGTTGTTTTCTTTCTTCATCTTTATCTATTAATTCTTCTTTTACCTCTAGTCCTGCTTCAATATCTTTAGTGTCTAATAAATCAAGTTCCTCTTCTAAATCTAAATCCTCTTCGAAATCAATCTCTAATTCTTCGGTAAAATCTTTTAAATCATCGGTTAATTTATCGGTTTCTGGTTCTTCAGTCTTTTTTTTCTTTCGAGCCAAATTAGTAGCCTTGCTTTTTTGTTCTAATGTTGATTATTTTTAAATTTATTTAAGTCTAACAAATCAATGAATATATTATTGAATACATAATAACTTTAATATTTTATTGAGTAGAATTTTCTAAATCCTTAAGAACTAAAGTATTAATATGGCAAAATGATTTTAAATAATAATATAATTTATAGTATATTTCTATAATATAATCATTTAGATCTTAATCGGTTTTATTAATGACGTCGTATCGATTAATTATTGGAATCATTATTGGAATTGTATTTAGCTTCTTTACAGCTTTTTTCTTTAATATGACTGATATTATTACTGTTATATCTTCCGGAATTAGTGGATTAAAAGTAGCAGCAAAATTAGTAGGTGCAAATTTTGATTTCGATATGATTTCATTCTTTACAGGTTCTCCCACTATTCTTGGTTTTTTTGTCCCTGAGATTTTAGCTTGGATTTTTATAGGTTATATCACAGGTTCGATATCAAAAGGGCTGAGAAGAGGAGTTTTAGCTAGCTCTTTAGTAGTTATTATAGTTTTATTAATTTGGATTTTATTGAGTATTTTTTCTGGCGAGGACTTAATGTCATTATTCCAAGGATCCCAATTAATTGAAACTTTAGGAGGAATAATTAGTGCTTTTGTAGGAGTTTTAATCGGAGGTATGCTTGGCGGATTAGTAAGTGGTCCATATGAAGAGTTCTATTAAGAATCTCTAAGGCAAATTTTCTTTTACATTACTTTACTGTTTAAATTCTATTATTAGTAATCTATTAATTTTAAAAGTTTCAAGATTGCAGATATATTTCTTAGAATACATATTTAATGAATTTTATAATAACCCAACTTTAAAGTTAATTGTATAATTATAAAAAATAATGGTGAAGAAAGAAGAAATTTTACCAGACCGGGAATTTGCATTAGACTTATTAAGAATTTTGAAAATTCCGCTTTCAGTTCGACGCCATTCAGAAAAAGTTGCAGATAAAGCTTTAGAAATTGCGAGTAAAATAAAAAAAGCGAAAGTAGATCTGGATTTGATTGAAATTGGAGCCTTATTGCATGATATTGGGAGGACCAAAACCCATGATTTTAAACATGCGTTAATAGGAGGTAAAATTTTAAGGCAGAGAGGATTCTCCGAAAAACTGGCACGTATTTGTGAGACTCATATCTTAGGAGGCTTAGATAAAGACGATGCAAAAGATGTAGGTTTACCTGAGAAAGACTATTTACCGGAAACATTAGAAGAAAAAATAATCTGTTTAGCAGATAAACAAATGGCTGGTACGAGAGAAGTTACAATTCAAAAAAGATTTAATAGGTGGTTTCAAAAATATGGTAGGAGCAAAATTTTGTTGAAATCAAAAAAAAGGATTGAAAAGATTCAAAAAGAAATTGAAGAATTAATGTAGACACTTTTTTTAGTTTATTAGATTAACTTTTTTTACAAACTAATTCTAGATTTCTGCATAAAATCTCATAATCTTTGTCTAATGAAATTACTACTCTTTTAATTATTAAGCATGCCTCCAATAATATGTGAGGATCCACTTTATCAGGTGTATCTACTTTATTATGAGCATATTTTCCTCCTGCTCTTGTAACTATATCGACAGAATCATATCCCCTTAAATGAAATGGAACAGAATCTGTATGTGCACCAGTGGATAAATGAAATCCTTTAATTTCCACATGTTCCTCTTCCGCTGCTTTTTCTAAATATTTACTAAGCAATGGAGCGATTTTCTTCCGTGGTAGAACACTATAAGATTTTAAATATTCTATACGATTTTTAGGTTCACATGCACAAGAAACCATGTCCAAATTAATTTGAAATACTCTTCCTTTTATGAATTCAGTTTCATGATCATTTACAAAGAACCTGGAACCCATAGTTCCCATTTCTTCTGCGGAAAACTGGCAAAACCAAATATTAAAATTATCCAGCAGGTTTTCTTTAAAATATTCACTTAATTGAAACACTACTGCCATTCCAGAAGCATTATCTAAAGCTCCAGGAGATTTATTATGAGTATTCAAAAACATTAAAAATACATTTGAAATCGAAATAAGCATAGTAAAACTCCAAATACCCACACCAATGACCAAAAGATTAAATTCAATTCTTGTATACACGTGGATGAATAAAGCTATGAAAAAGCCAACAAGAATAATTCCGCCATACAACCATATTCTATAGAAGAATACTCTCCAATAAGTCTTGAAAGATTGAGATTTAGAATCTAAATGAGCAGATATGATAATATTGCCAGCTAAATTTGATGGTAATTTCTTTGCAGGTATTTTTATAAAGATATTAGTTGCTGAAATCAGTTTTCCATAATATTCTCCCCAGAATCCTCGATGTTCAGGATGTTTTAAACCTTTAATAATTAGAATAAAGACAACTATCATAAGGAGACAGATAAAAATTGTCACACGTAGATCTATGTATGCAAACATCAATATGAATAAGGAAAAGGTTAAGTTTATGACCATTATTAATTTTATAAGTGTTGTAGAGTAGAAATCAGAAAATTCAAATGTTCTTTTTTTTATTTGTTGATTAGTAAAGCCAATTTCATTGAAAGTTTTGCTTGTTAAATCAACAGCTTTAGTTTCTCCATTAGTTCCAGCTAGACGTGGGAAACTAAAAATCTTAACATAATTAAAAAGGCGATCAATTTTAAATGAATTTTCTTTTATTGGATTCCTTGTATTCAACTTTAGTTATACAACTAATAAATTATTATTTGATTTTTTCGATATGTATTATAGTATAGAAAATAAATGCTTTGTTTTTTTTTTAATAATTTAATTCAGGTCTTAAGTTTATCGACTACAATTTTCTGGATCTTTTCTTGTACAATTTCAATTATATCATCAGAATTAATAATAAAATATCCTTCTTTTTCAGCACGTTTAATATAAATATCTCTTACTTTATTTAAGAATGAATTATCCTCAAATTTTTCTAATTCTTTAACTTCTTTTCGTGCTAAAGCCATTTTTGGATCGATATCTAAAACAATTGTTACATCAGGAAATTCTACAAATTTGTTTATTTCGATAACCCATTCAACTGATATTTTATCTGATTGTGCCGATTGATAGACTATTGAAGATTCTATATAACGATCAGATATGACAATATAACCTTCCTCAAGTTTTTTCTTGATTTCGTTATGATAATGCAAGTTTCTATCAGTAGCAAATAATAATGCATCAGTAGCAGGTGGTATATTTTTATTTTTTAAATATTTCCTAACTAATTTTCCAATATCACTTTCAGAGGGTTCCATCGTTAAATGTACGTTGAAACCTTTACTTTCTAAAAAACCTTTAAGAAGGTGACTATGGGTACTTGTACCTGATCCATCAATTCCTTCTAATGCAATAAATAAAGATTTATGATTCAAATCAATTCAGATATAAATTGTATTCTTTCTAAAATTTAACTTAGATTTGGTAAATTATTAATAAATAAGGACTTATTTGATTTATTTTTAATTAACTTATATTATTAATTTTTTTAACAATTTAAAGCCCATAATCTTATCATAATATAGTCTTTTATCATCATAACCACAAAAATTAAAATAATTAAATATTCATAATTTAATTGAGAGGAATGCATACAAATAAGAAATTCGCATATTGCAGTAATTGTGAAAAAGAAATTTTTAAACCAAAGAGAAAATCAATTGAAAATATGTATATTAATATTTGGATACTTGCAATTATCTCTTCATTAGGTTTTGCTATAATTCCCTTCCTGATTTATCGGTTTTTAATTTTAAAAAGAAATATCTGTCCAAATTGCAAAAATGAATTAAATATTTACAATTCTCATGAAGAAATTCCAGATCCAAAAGCCCAAATTAACCGAATAGTACAATCAATTGAAAATGAAAAAAGAGACAAGGAGAAAACTTACTGTCCATATTGTAAGCAAGAAGTATTAGAAAAGGCAGAAATCTGTCCAAGTTGTGGTGCTGACCTAATGGAATAAAAATTTAAATGAATAATTATTTGATAATCTTAAAGTTTAAAGAATAATAGGAAATATAAATGATCGAGTAAAATGACAACTAAAAATCCAACAGGATATTGTCCAAGGTGCCAACAGAATGTTTTATTAAAACGCGAGGAAATTGATACTTGTCTTGCTATTATTTTATTGATTTTTACAGCGGGAATTGGATTATTGATTTATCTTGCTATTTATTATAGTAAAGCGGAAGACAGATGTATACATTGTGGAGCAAGAGTAACATCCTTACAAATTTCAAGCCCATATGCATATCAAACTCAAACTCCAATTCAACAACAGTCATATTCGACACCAGGAAATGTTTCTGAGGAAATTACAGGCTCTCGACCAAATTTTTGTGCTCTATGCGGAGAAAAATTAGATCCAGGAATAAAATTTTGTCCGAATTGTGGGAGTCAAATTTCTGAAAGTTAAATGCTTTTTTTTAAATAAGATTGTAGATTTTTCAAATTATTTTTAAAAATTGGACTCCAATTTTTTTTAATTTAAATAAAATCTCTCTTTAATTAAAATAACATATTTTTAGTGAGAGAAAAATGTATTGTCCGAAATGTAATATGAATGTTTATACGAAAAAAAATGAGTTTAACATAGGATTAGCTATTATTCTTGCTATATTTACTGGTGGTCTTGGACTTTTAATTTATATTGCCATTTACTTAGATAGAGCGCATAAACCTCGTTGTATTCATTGTGATTCAGTTTGTTATGAGCAAAAAGAGAATATTACTGAACCAATTTCAAATTATCAAGTTCAAAGCGTTGCTCATCAACCACAAACTATACAAGTAATTGGTAAATCCGAGAAAGAAGAAGAAAAAGCACTTTATTGTTATAATTGTGGAACTGAATTAGATAGAAATGCAGATGCTAAATTCTGTGCACTATGTGGAAGTTCAATTTAAATTTTTTTTTATTTCCTTTTATTAATCTATTAAAATAATTAAAAATAATAATCTACTTCTTGTAACTTACTAATTCGTCTCTAAAAATTCTACTACTTTTGTTTTCATTAAACCTATATTGGGTTTCTCATTTGTCCACCATTCGAATGCTAAAGCTCCTTGATTTACTAACATATCTAAACCTCCAAGTGTTTTACATCCTTTCTGATTAGCATCTCTAATCAATTTAGTCACTATTGGATTGTAAATAATATCATAAACAATTAAACCTTCATGCAAACATTCTATTGGTATAGGAGATTCATCTATATTTGGATACATACCAATTGGAGTAGTGTTAATAATAATATCCGCTTTCATACATCCATTTTTGACAGTATTTCTACTCAATTTCTTCGCTTCAATATTTATCCCAAAATTCTTTCTAATGTTATTTGATAGTTTCAGTGCTCGTTTTAGATTCCTATTAATTATTATTATCTTATTAGCTTCTTCTGCCATTTTATAGACCAAAGCCCTTGCTGCTCCTCCAGCCCCTAACAATAAGATATTTTTTCCTGAAATTTTATATCCTGTATTTTTTAATGCAGTTATACCTCCATCTGCGTCTGTGTTCTTACCAGTTAGATATCCTTCATCATTTTTTATTGTATTTATTGCCCCAATTTTTTTGGCTATTGGATCAATTTCATCTAGATATTGCATAATTTTTTGTTTGAAGGGAAGTGTCACATTAATTCCGATAAAATTGAATGTTCTAATCCCTTTCACCGCAACCCTCAAATTTTCTGGCTTAATTTTAAATGCTAGATAAACGTAATCAAGATTCAAATCAAATATAGCAGCATTATGCATTATTGGACTCATAGAATGTTCAATTGGATTTCCAATTAAACATAAAACCTTTGTTTGGGAAGTAAAAAAATTCTTCTCAATCATGCTATCTCTCCGAAGAAAATTTGGTTCATTCTATAATCTCATCATTAAAATGGCTCTCAAATTCTTTTGAACGAACCGTTGTTGCTTGTCTATATCTCTCAAAGCGATCTTCCCATTCTGCTTCAATATTAAATGCAATCTTGGCAAATCCAATTGATTTAATAGCTTTAGTTAATGCTTCTTGATCTTTGGGCCTATAAATTCTCATTGGATCCCCTATAGCTATATTATTTGGAGGAATAAAAGCATTTGCAGGAACCATAGTATTTGCATGAACTAAAGCTCCAACAGCCACCGCAGCTCCAGATTGAATAATCGCCCCTTGCAAGACCGTAGCTCCCGTCGCTATATAAGAATTAGATTCGATTTCACATCCAATTAGGGTTGATTGTGGTGAGATAAAAACATGATCTCCAATTATAACTGGATAGTCCCTGTTTCCCATTGCTGTTGCTCTAAGAACAGCATTTTCACATATTATAGAGTAATCTCCAATTGTAATCCTAGAACCTTCTGAATCAAGAACAGAACCGTACAATATCCTTGAATTTTTTCCAATAGTAATATTACCTATAACCGCTGCTGTTGGTGCTATAAATACAGTTTCATCGATTTTGGGTTCGAAACCTCGATGTTTTATTATCATAGTCTTTCACTTTTTATTACTTTCAAAGGATTTTGATTATTTACTAATCTTTTATTATTTAAGAGTTTTATAAGAAAAATTGCTATTATTTACATTAAAATTATTTAATATTATAATAATTAAAATATTTAATAAATCAAATCAGTAAGATGAAATTAGAATGAAAAAAGTGGATTTAAGTCCAAAGATCTCAACATTTCCAATGCCTACAGCAGTGGTTTCTGTAGGATTAGGGGAAGAAGCAAATTTAATAACATTGGCTTATGTAGGAAAAGTGTGTTATGATCCTCCAATCATTGCAGTTTCTATTCAACCAAAAAGACATTCGTATCACTTAATTGAAAAACATAATGAATTTGTTATTAATTATCCAACTATAGAACAATTGAGAGAAACAGATTATATTGGAACGCGTTCAGGAAGGGACATTAATAAATGGAGTAAATTGGGTTTAACAAAAGAAGAAGCTTCAGTAGTAAAAGTTCCAATGGTTAAAGAATTTCCTTGGAATATGGAATGTAAGGTAATAAAAAGAATAGAACTTGGATCACATGTCTGTTACTTCGGTCGGGTTGTTGCTACACATACTAATCCTAAATATGTTAAAAATGAGGCTTTGGATCCAGAAAAATTTGATTTTCCTACTTATATTGCTGGTAATTACCTTGAAATTAAAAAAGGACTTCTAGAGAAACATGGATTTTCACAAGAATAATCTCTGAGAAAAGATAGAGGTATGATTATATAGAAATCAATGGTTGTAATATATTATGGCAAAAGATTCCATTGCGCTTATTGGTTTTATGGCTACTGGAAAAACTACAATAGGCAAAACATTAATAAAACACCTCGATAAAGATTATAGATTTATAGAAACAGATCAAGAAATTATTCAAGAAATTGGAAAATCAATTCCTGAAATTTTTGCTGAAGAAGGTGAAGAAAAGTTTAGGAAATATGAAATTTCAGTGTGTGAGAAAATTTCTAAATATAATAAAGTGGTTATTTCATGTGGAGGGGGTGTGGTTTTAGATACAAAAAATGTTAAAAACTTAAAAAAAAATTGTTATATAGTGTTACTAAATGCCACAATAAATGAAATATACGAAAGAGCATTAAAAAATGGGAAAGAAACACGCCCGATTATTGATAAAGAAGATTTAAAAAAAGAAATTGAGAATGTTTTAAGTTTTAGAAAACCTTATTATGAGGCAGCAGCAGAAATTACAATTGATACAACTAATAAAACCATTGATAGTATTGTTCGAGAGATAATAATAAAAACCCATTTAAAAACCTAAATTTAAATTTATAAACTCTACTAACTATTTAATACAATTTTTACAGAGTTAAGGTTAATGACAGAATATAAAAGAGTAAAATGTCCAAAATGTGGTAATGAGAATCCACGCAAACTTCATGAAGAAGCAGATAAGAACAGTGTGCTCTATTACAGTATAGGTTGAACTATTTCAGTCAATCGCTGAAGCAAGGCACTCCTGTATATTCTAAGAACATGAAGTGTGGAGAATGTGGAAACCTTTTCAAAAAAGACTAATTTTTTTCTTATTTTTTTTTATTTTTAACCAAGATTATATTATTAAACAACGAGATTTAATTTATATAAAATCATTTTGCATTTACAACATTTAATTATTCTTAATAAAAGTAATAATTATGAGTTCACTTAAGAAAGAATTTGTACCAACTATGGCTGAGATGATGGCTTGGACTACAGAAATATTTAACCAAGGTATTCGTCGCCCAGGGTATCCTGCAGATTATAAAATAGAAGCTTGGGTGGAAGAGCGATTTAAAGCAATAGGGTTACAAAATATTTCATTAAACCCCGTTCCAGTAAAAAAATGGGAAACTTATAATGCTAAACTTAAGATTTGGATGGTTGACAATCCTAGATTGGTTTTAGACATTCCTTGTTTCCCAGTACCGTATACTAAACCAGTAGAGGATCTTGAAGCGGAATTATGTTTAGAATCAAGAGAACCACCACAATCGGGAGCTATAATAGTTTCAGAATTAAATCTTCTTAAGTTTCCGGTTCAAGGACTAAAGGGTATATCTGGAATAGATAGATTTTATGATCCAAAAAATGAATTTGAAAATTTAGAGCAAACCGTTCCATTTGATTATAAAAGACGAAAATTTTTAGAGCCCCCATTGAAAGACATTATTGTTGGTTTTATTGGAATTCTTTCTGGTTATCCTTGGGAAACTGAAAAATATTATGTTCCTTACGATGCAGTTGAAAGGAAAATTTCTGGTGTTTATGTCAGTCGAAATAATGGGAAAAAAATTTTAGAATTTATTGAAAATGGTGCTGTGAAAGCAAATTTGTCATATAAAGCTACTATTTCTAAAGTTACTTCACATAATATTTTAGGTTGTTTATATGGGACATCTGATGAATGGATTGTTATAGGTACTCACCACGATGGGCCTTGGAACTCAGCAGTAGAGGATGCTTCTGGTATGGCGTTAGTGCTTGCCCAAGCAAAGTATTGGTCTCAAATTCCTGAAGACCAACGTCCCTTCAATCTCCTTTTTTTGATGAATTGTGCTCATATGGCTGGAGCAAAAGGCGCGGTTTCTTTTGTAGATCAAAATAAGGAGTTTTTAGAAAAAGTTGTTGTAGGAATTCATTTAGAACATGTGGCTCGAGATGTAAAGAGTGAAAATGGAAAGCTTATACCTTTAGATGATCCAACAGTTAGATGGTGGTTTGTAAGTCGAATATTACCACTTGAAGAAATTGTTGAAGATGCAATTATAAAAGAGAACTTAGAACGCTCCATTTTACTACCTCCAGATGGATTTCCCCCTGGAAGAGATAGTCCTCCTACTGATGGTAGTTTTTATCATCCTGAAGGAATTCCCTTCATATCATTTTTGGCAGCACCACCATATCTCTTTGATCCAGCTGATACCTTAGATAAAATTCATCAAGAAAGCTATGAACCAATTACCCGAGCAATCATAAGAATGATTGTTTCTTTAAAGGATTATACTGTAAATGAATTAAGAAGTCTTGTTCTAAGTAAAAAAGAGCGACATAAGAAAAGGAAAAATGAATTAAAAATTGATTCCTAAATTTTTTATTGGTACTATAAAATATCAGTATTAAATGAAAAATAGATTTTAATCAATACTAATAAAAAAAAATAATAATTTTAAAGATTCATGTCTTCTAGTTTAATTTTGTTTGCAATCGCATCCTCTTTGGATATTTTGTACATAAATATGAAAGCAAGTAGTCCAATTAAAAATATTATCATCGGGATAATCGACATTTGAAAGATCAAACCAGCTTTCGCAGTATCACTATTTCCAGTTCCAAGAGCAGCATCATATCCAGTTATCGCTGAAACAATGGTAAATATTACTGTTTGGAAGAAGTAAGAGAATGCTGTAAAAAATTTCCAAACACTAGTATAACTTCCTTCTTCTCGTTTTCCTGAGTTGACTGATGCATTATCAATTCCTTCTGCTCTTAATAGACCAAAAATTGCTCCAGAAGTAGCACTAAATCCAATACCTTGAAATGTAAACATTAATATTAATCCTGACAAACTGGTAATAAAGAATAAAAGGAAGAATCCAAGAATATTTAAAGCCATTCCTATTATATAAGCGTTTTTGTTTCCAATTTTTTTTGATATCCAAACCCATAAAGGAGCTAAAAGAAACCCTACAAGATATAGCATTACAAGGGGTAAAGTAGTATCTCCGATTTCCATTCCTAGGTTATCTACAACGAAGAAATTGAGTCCATATAGGAAACAGGCACCTCCAACAGCCCATGTAAAACCAGCTATTACAATCCCCATCCAATTCTTATCAGTAAATACTCGTTTAAGAATCTCTTTTACAGATGAAGTCCCTCTATTGGTTGCATCTAATTCAGCACGAAAACTTTTCATCTCTTCTGGCTCTCGTATTCCATAATTATAAGGAATAACAAATATATATGCAATTATAACAATTAATACAACCGCAACAAAATATCCTAGCCTTTCTATTAATCCCGGAACCAAACCATTAGCTATTATAGAAATAATTCCACCAAGAATTGATCCAATCCATATTACCTTACCCCTGTGAGTAGATCCCCTAAATAAATCAGGAAATAATGCATTATGATTGATTTCGACACTCGTCATAAAAGTATCATGGATAATCATGGTAAAAATTAACCATACCACTAATACAGTTATATCAGATGAAATTTTAATAAAACTAAGGATTAAAAAAACTGGTCCAAATATCAATCCCGCCATAATCCAGGGATACCTTTTTCCAAATCGAGATGTAAATCTTTTTGATCTGTCTGCTAAATAGCCTATTATTGGATCATTAATTCCCTCTAAAATAGAATATATAAGATAAATAAATGAAATCAGTAGTTGTGGAATTAAAAGTATATTAGCTGCATAAAATTGAATTTGACCCCACATTGCAAATAAAAATCCTGTACTAACTCCTTGTAACGTAAATAATATCATTCTTTTCGTAGTTAGTGTTTCAGAGTATTTCAAATTTGGTGACTCTGTCATTTTTCTCACTCTATTATATTTTGTTATTTAAAACTTCTCTATTTCTATTAGAATTTTGTTAATCTTATCTCAGCTGAAGATTTATTTATAGATTTTCAAAAAAAGGTAATAAGAAATATAATAATTTTTATGAAGTTGTTCTATTTCTTTGAATTCAATTGATTTGAAAGTATATTTTCGTTTAATTTGGAATTTATCCCAAAAGTCATGAATCAAGACCAAAGGCAGTTTTAATGCTAGATAAATCATATATAGTGGTATCATACATAGTATAAGGTATGTTAGCCGCCTTTAAACTTGGTTCTATCTTCTCTATGAATTTTCCTTTTAGATTTCTCTCATCTGCAATATAATCAGGATCATTTTTGTGAAATAGAAAAATAATTTTTGCATCTGGGCTATGATTTATAATCATATTGAAAACACCTCTAAAATACATCACTGATTGAGGCAATCGGTAATAATCTTGAATATCTACTACATAATAAAAAAAGGAGATTGAGTAAAAGTATTTTGTGGGATTTGCTAAGTATTCATTGCGATAGCTTTCTTGTCCCCCAAAATCCCAAACCTTAGTTTCCTCCTGAAAAAATAAGATTGTACTTCTTTCTATCCCTTTAGTTGGATTCATGCTTGGTGGTCTATTGGGAGTCTCATTAATTTTGCCTGTAAGCACATCTAATATTGTGGTTTTTCCAGCATTTTCCATACCCATGATTACAAGCTTTATTGGTTGATCTTCATTTTTTGGATTATTCATTGTATATTTCCACTTTTTAATTTAAATAATTTTTAAAAACGCATCAATGAATTCTATGAAGTTAAGAAAATATTTAAAGATTTGACACAAAAGTGATTAAGTTGATATTAGTGATGATTTTGTGAGGATTTCAGAACATTTATTCCAAAACAGTTCTATGTCCCATTTTTTATCCTTTTTATACAGTGAGGAGAGTTCTATTAAAATTTGCTTTATTTTTAATGATTGGAAATATGTGATAGTCGTAGCAATAAGAGAAAACATATAGTCCTTCCTTTTAGCTCTAAAAGATTCATCAGGATAAGAATCAAAAAATACATAAGTCATAAGATTATAGTTTTTTAAAGGTATTAATGCCCCTTCTCCAGTTAAAATGGAATCATGACCATACATTGCTTTAACTACATCATAAAGTTGATCACTAATACTTCTAATTGAAGATTCTAATATAGTTTCTTTGGGGAAATGATTTACTGGGTTTGGACCTATTATATCATCCCAATCTACTTCAATCAATAGAATTAGGTCTTCTGTATCTCTAGAAACTAACTCTTTTGTAATCTCATGTGATGAATAAATTTCATTAATCCTATCATTAATCAAGTTAATAGTTTTGTTACGTTTGATTTTACCAAAGACAATTGCTAAGAAATCATCTTCATCAATAGGTTTTGTGAGGTAATCATCTACTCCAAGCATCTTTCCAAATCGCACATCTTCAGGAGAATCGAGAGCTGATAAGAAAATAAATGATACATGACAATAAGTTGGATTATTAGAAACGGCATCAAAAAAGTCATACCCATTCATTTCTGGCATCATTATATCACTGATGATGAGATCGGGATACTCATTCAACTCGGAAAGAACATTAAGCCCCTCTTTTCCATTTGATGCTGTAATTACTTGGCAATCGTTAAATTCTAATGTCATTTTAAGATATTTTAAGATATTGGGGTCATCCTCAACTAAGATTATTAATGGTTTCATTTTTTATCCCTCTTGAATAACATTGATATTTAAGTCTTTATTAAATTTAAATGTAATATTTACTTCGTAACGAGAGGTCGAAAATATGGCATGTCCTGAAGGATCGGTGATTGTTTGGGATTCCCTTGAACGATTTTTATGGGGGATTGCAATAACTATAGCATTCATATGTGGAATATATTTTATACGTATAGCTAAAAAAAGAGAAGTCTTTAATGAAAGAATAATCATGTTAGGGCTAGCTAGTCTGCCTATCGGTTTTGCACTTAGCTTGTTTTTTACTTATTTTCAAGTTCTTCAAGTTCATGGAGATTTCAATAACTTTATTTTTTGTGGGAATTATGAAAACTTTACTGAAGAACCATATGAACTTCTTGGTGTATTAAGTTACGTATCTTTTGGATTAGTAGGTACATTCTTTGTATTAACTTATGATATAATCGTAAAACACACGAAATTTCTCCTTACAATTATTTCCTCGGTACTAATAGCAATAGAAATTGTTTTTGCATTTTTAAGTACAGAGCTTGCGAGAGCTGTATTTAATTATTCTTTAATACTTGAATTAGTATTCTTTATTCCATTTATATTATTTCTTTATACAAAATGGTCTCATTTTGAGTTTAAAGCCGTATCTTCATTTTTATTCTTTGGTTTTGTATTATGCATGATTTCATTAATTTTAGCGAAGAGTGCTCATAAGGAGCTCAATATATTCCCCTTAATATTAAGTCCCCTTTTTTTAATAGCAGGATGTTTTTTATTTATATTTCCGATAATTATTGATCCTAAAATTATTTCTCGACCTTTAACATATTGGGTAATATTTGCAATTTTAACCATCACTTTACTGATTGTGATAATAACTTCAGATATTTTTGAGTTAGTATCAAAGAAAGAGGGTATAGATACTGATTGGATACTCTTTTTGATTACATTTTTAATAGCAATCATATATATATCCATATTGTTTTATCTCATAACAAAAAACATACATTCTGAAATCAAATCAAAGAGTCAAGAAATATTGAAAGAAGATGATACATATAAAACCGAATTTTTAGCCATGTTCACGAGACCACAACAAGTCAGCTTTTTAGCGAGTATAAGTCATGAATTAAAAACTCCATTAACTTCAATAATAGGTTTTACAAGAACGATATTGAAGGGGAGGGCTGGAGAGATAAATGAAGAACAAGAAAACCAACTTAAAATTATTCTAAATAATGCAACTCATTTAGATGAATTGATTAATCGAGTACTTGATATGACTAAAATAGAAATAAACAAGTTAACTATAAGAAAAGATAAATTTAATCTCATAGAAGAATTAATAAAGTTGAAAGAAAATTTTGCTGTTTCTGCTAAGGAAAAAGGACTAGATCTTTTTCTGGATGCTCCCGAAAACCTAATAATTTACAATGATAAACAACGAATAAATCAAATATTAATAAATTTAATTAGAAATGCAATAAAATTCACTGATAGCGGAAGGATTTCCATAAAAATTAAAAGAAAAAAAGAAAATATAATAATCTCAGTTAAAGATACAGGTCCAGGAATACAAACAGAAGATTTAAAAAAGTTGTTCAAACCATTTAGTCGAATTCTTGAACCTGGGAAATATACAGAGGGAAGTGGTCTGGGACTTCATCTTTCTAAGAAAATAGCGAATCTACTCGGGGGAGATATTACAGTAAAAAGCAAATTAGGGAAAGGAAGCACTTTCAAATTAATCTTAACAAGAGAAGAAGAGGATATGTCTTTTTAAAAATCATTTAAATTGTTAATAATAATATGGAAAATCAAAGATTTATATAAAAATTGGACAAAAAAGTAATTATTCTTATGATTTAATAAATTTAAATCAAATATTAATATGAAATCAAATTAAAATTTGATAATCATGAAAAATCTCTCAAAAAAGGTTATTTATCTTATAAAGTATCTATTTTTATTCATAATAGGAGTAATAATACTAGCAATCCTAACAATTGTTTTAATATGTCTTACAGATCTACCACCTGTATTTATATGGTTGATTGTACTTGAAATTCCTATTCTCGTATTTTACTTTGCATTTTTATATATGAGATTTTTTTTAAAGCGTAAATTTGAAATAGAGGAATTTTCATTTTTTTTCAACATTTCAAATGTAACTTGTTCATTGATAATTTCGGGAATAAACTTGGTTATTTCTTTATATGCTCCAATATTTAAAACAGGTGTTTTTATTTGGGTATTTTTAATACCGTTTTGCTTAATTATACTAATAGTAGCTTTGGTTTCTATAATTTACAATTTAATCCAAAATTTAAAACTAAAAGAATTAGATCAGTTAAAAAGTATATTTATAGCAAGTACGAGCCATGAATTGAGAACTCCATTAACTTCCATAATAGGATTTACAAGAATGATGTTAAAAGGTTGGGTAGGGGAAATAAATGAAGAACAAGAGAAACAACTAAAAATTATTTTGAAAAGTGCAAATAATTTGCACAGATTAATTGATGATGTTATTGACGTAACTAAAATTGAAGCAGAAAAATTAGATATACAAAAAGACAGATATAACCTTGTTAATGAGTTGCTAAAATTAAAAGAAAAATTTAATATTGCTTTAGAGAAGAAAGGGCTAGAACTTCTCATAGATACCCCTGAAAGTCTCGTAATATTTAATGATAAACGGAGAATAAATCAAATTATAGAGAATTTATTTAGGAATGCAGTAAAATTTACGGATGAAGGAAAAATTTCAATAAAAATTCAAAAATTAAATGAAACGGTTGAAATTTCAGTAACAGACACGGGTTTAGGGATAAGAGAGAAAGATCAAGAAAAATTGTTTAAACCTTTTAGTCGTATTATCGAACCTGGGAAATTTAAAGAGGGAACTGGTTTAGGCCTTCACCTATCAAAAAAACTAGCAAATCAATTAGGGGGAGATTTATTTGTTGAAAGTGAATTTGGGAAGGGAAGTATTTTCACACTGTCATTAAAATTAAATGGTGAGGATATTTCTAAATGAAAACCATTTTAATTATTGAAGATAATGAGTCGAACATGTATCTCATCAGTTTCATCTTAGAGAAGCATGGATATGGAGTATTACAAGCATATAATGGTAAAGATGGTCTGAAAATTGCCTTAGAAAATAGACCAGACTTGATTGTAATGGACTGGCAGCTTCCAGACATAGATGGATTAGAGCTAACAAAGGGATTAAAGAATAATAAAGCTCTTAAGGATTGTCCAATTGTTTTTTGTACGTCTAGTGTTATGAGAGGAGATAGAGAAAAAGCGTTAGAGGCTGGTGCTGTATCTTATATTGAAAAACCTATTATTCCAGAATCTTTTATTAAAGAAATTGAAAAAATATTACAATAAAAATCAAATTTTCCTACCTAAATTTTTACTAAGATAAGACAATCTTGTATTTTGCTTTTAGCTTATCTTCCATAATAAACTCCATCGCATTAGTTTTGTCTTTTTTACATTTAAGGAGAAACATAATAAATAAATAATGCTCTTACTTATTACTCCTAAATTTTATATTTTAATAGAGAAATCTTATGAAACTTACTAACCTTAAGATAAACGATTTGTTAAATATCGATCAAAAATGTACTTTTTTAGTAGGAGCAGGTTGTTCCGTCAGTGCTCCTTCATGTCTTCCAGCAGGATATGCAATGATGAAAGCACTTATTAATCATACATGTGCTCAATCTGAGATAAATAATATAATAGAGTTAATGAAATTAGGAAAATTAAGATTTGAAGCTCTAGTTGAGATTATTCGAGATCAATTAGATGAAGATCTCAAGCTTATCGATTACTATGATCAATGTGATAAGCCAAATATCCAACATTTTTTCTTATCAGAGATGATAAAACGTGGAAATTTTGTTGTTACTACTAATTTCGATTATTTAATTGAATATGCTTTAAATCAGTCAGGAGTACCTCTTGAGGAGATTGTTCCAGTAATAACAAAAGAGGATTTTGAAAAATTTGCAGATCCATATGAGCAGTTAAATCAAGGAAAAAAATCATTGTATAAAATACATGGATCTACTAAAAATTTTGCAACTCAAGAAAATACTAGAGAATCTCTAGTTGCCACGATTCAAGCATTTGGATCAAACAAACAGGGAGAAAATGTATTTCAACTTGAACCATTTAAACGCCCTTTATTTGAAAATATCACAAAAGATCGCTCTTTAATAGTAATGGGTTATTCTGGAAGTGATGATTTTGATATTGTACCTACCTTAAAAATATTGAAAAATGTACAGAATATTATATGGATAAATTATACTCCTAACATAGAAATGGGAAAAGAACAGATATATGAGATTAATGATAACACATTTCAATCTTTAGACAAATTGGAAATGAATTTAAGGAAAGTTGCTCAGATTCTTTTTGAAATATGGCAAATGAAGAATATAAATCAAATATACCTGACAAATATAAACACAGATGAAATGGTAGAAGCATTATTAGAAATGAAACCTAATATAAGAAATGAAAATTTTTCTTTGGATATCAAAGAATATCTCTATAAAATTTATCAAGATGTCATTGAGTTAACTCAACTTTATATTCCTAATAGAATCTACCGTACATTGGATCTATATTCAAATGTAATAACGAGTAGTGAAAAAATTCTACAAATTGCTAATGAAGAAAAGTATAATATATGGAAAGCAATTGCACTCAATGATATTGCAGAAGTTTTAATAAATCAAGGAAAATATTCAGAAGCCTTAAAAAAATTAGAGGACGCTTTTGAGCTTCCTACAATTTCCAGTAATTTATCTCTAAAATCTACCATCTTTAATAATATGGCATTAGCTTATACAGCAATTAAAGATTATCCTGCAGCTATTATAAGGTATAAAGAATCAATTAACATCGATAAAAGATTAGGAGATCTAAAGAAACAAATTTCTCATTATAATAATCTTGGTGATTTATACAGTAATCAAGAGCAATATTCTGAGGCTTTAAAGCATTATTTTGAAGGATTAAAAATCACCGAAAAATTAGGACTACTTAAGCCAAAAGGGATTATTCTAAATAATATAGGGAACATCTATGCAGCATCTAGAAATTATACGGAAGCTAAGAAAAGTATGGAAGAAGCATTAAAAATCTCTGAACAGTTGGGAAATCCGAGTTTAAAAATCGCATGCTTAGCAAATTTAGCAAGGATAAATGAATATCAAGGAAATTTTCAAAAAGCAGTTGATTTATATGAAGAAGCAAGTGAGATTGCTGAAATAATTGGAGAGAAAGAAACAAAAAACTCCATCCTTGATTTAATTAAAGCAGCTAAAAGTAAAACGGCGGAAACTATAGGTATGGTAGTCAAAGATGGAGATACTCAAGGAATAAGAAAAATAAAACAAGATATCATTTGCCATCCAAAATGGAATTCAAACGACATTAAGAATTTTTTAAAAGGATTTATAAAACCTTTTTTTGACGCTTTTAGAGATTCACTCAATTGGCAAAGAGTTGTAACAAATTGTAATGAATTGCAACCAAACCTGTTAGAAATCTCCTCTGGTGATAATTTTAAAGCCACTTTTCATATTATTGAAGAAAGTAAGAAGAAAATGACCCTCCAGATTGAATGGGAAGAAAGGAGTCCGGTGACAAGACAAGTATGGGAAGGAATTACTAACCAATTGACAGATCTGTTTAAAAAACCAGGTATAAAATCCTTGAAAAAATAATACGATGATTTTCTATTAATCTAAACCTTTATAAAAGATAAAATAACACATATAATACTATGCCAAAAATTATAAAATGTCATCCTGATTGGACTGATAATTTAGTTAATACTGTTATTAACAGCGCAGTTGAAGCATTTCTAGAAAGCCTACGAGGTCAATTCTTATTTAAATTTCTTGGAAAAGAGACGATAATTAATAATATTGCATCCAATATAACTGAAATAAAATCAGGCAAAGATTTTATTGGAACCTTTCATATTATTGATGATCCATCTGAAGGAAAAATTTTGAAAATTGAGTATGAAAAGAGTGGTAAAAAGTCTAAAAAACTCCTTTGGAATGCTATTTTTGATTTGATAGAGGGAAATCTCAAAAAATCACCTCTTGAAACTGCAAATGTATAATATTAGCAGTGTCTCCCAATCGTACTAGCTAAATAATGCTTTTTTTCTTTTTTATTCTTACATTAAAGATAGAACAATTTTATTTTGGGCTTTTAACATATCTCCCATAATAAGTTCCATAGCATCTTTAATATCGGGATTATCTTCAGGGATACTGCGCTTTGCATTTACACTCGCCATTAAAACTTCATTTAAACCCCTTAAAATCATATCAGGGCTGTACCAAGGGCGTTTAGAAGCCCACCATTGCTGACAGCTATGAATTCCACGATCCAACAAGTTTCTGGCATTATCAAAAATTCTTTTTTTATCATCGTTCATCCCATCCCGATATTTTGCTGCTAAATGGATTAATGTAAGCGCGTACATGAAAAATTTATGTTGTTCGATATGAATTTCATTTTGAGGGTCGAACCATAAAGGGAATGGGACATCATGAGCGATATCATAGGGCATTGTAGACCAACTAGAATCACGTGGAATTTGAGTGAAACCTTTTGGAAACTTATCTACGATTTCTGAAATGGTGCAGATTTTCACATCATCTCTGTGGGGAAGAACTTGAAACAGAGGGATAAGAAAATCCTTTATCGCGTGTTTCACATGATGACCAAAAGTTTCTCCATCCATGGCAAGTATCACGTAATAATCTTCGGAAGTGTGTCTATAATATAAACGAGAAACAAAAGCATCTACATTATTAATTTTATCAAAGGCACAATCAATTGAGGTATAATCATCTCTAAACAATACCTTTAAGCCATTTGGATGTACTGATATATGGTTTGTAGGAAATTCTGGTAAAGTATTGGCAATTCCACTCATGATCATCCAATCAAACCCAGCTTTTTTAACAGTTTTAAACACTTCTTCAGAAACCGCCATTTCTGGTGGAAAAAATCCGCGTGGATTAAATAGCTTACCAAAAAAATGTCTGTTAGTCTCATTATTTAATTCAATTTGGCGCATAATTTCCGGTTCAGGGATTAAGGGAAGCAAAGGATGAAACTTACCCGAACCTGTAAATTCTATTTGTCCTCTTGACGCTAATGTTGTAATTGCGCCTATTAAATCATCATGTTGGAAGTCGTGTAATTGTTCAGTTAGAGTCGCATTAATATTTAACGTAATTTTAGCTTCTGGATGATCTCTCAGAGCTTCAATTATCGGTCTATATGATTCATTTACAATTTGTTTGACGACTGCGGGGATTTGAACAGGAGGTTGATAAATATGAAATAAAAAGCCAAAATAGACTACCATATAATATAGTAAACCTCACACTTTTTTTAATCTTCATAGTTCAAATTTTTGAAGGATAATGAATTTAATGTTTAATTACAAATAGATTATAGGAGAAAACTATGTTTCTTATATTGTTAAAACAATTATTTTACCCCCATTTTTAATGTATTACCACTAATTTCTTCTCTTTTAGCACCATTTTAGGATGATATGTTTATATATAAAAAATAGATGATTTAATTATTATACAAAAAAGTATATATGATGATATTACTACTTATAAGTGAAATCTAAAATGGAAAGAGAAGTAAATTCTGTAGTTTACAAAAGCAAAACATATAAACTGAAAAGAAAAGGTAGACTTTTAACGCTTGATTTATCTTTAAAGAAGATAAATGATATTTCCGAGATTGAAAATCTTGAAAATCTTACGAATTTACAATCATTAAACCTTTCACACAATCAAATTAAGGAAATAAAAAACCTTGAAAATCTTACGAATTTACAATCATTAGACCTTTCACATAATCAAATTGAGGTGATTAAAGGTTTTGATAATCTTGTAAATTTAACAGATTTAAACCTTTCTAACAATAAGATCTCCCAAGTTGAAAGTTTAAAGAATATAGATAATTTGAAATGGTTTTTTCTTAGTGGAAATCCATTATATAGTAAAGTACAACATATGCCAGAAAGGTCAACTTCACGAAAACTAGTACAATATACTCAAATGTCGAATGAAGAAATTAAGGTTGTAGTTAAAAAATCTGTTGAAGAAAAAAAAATTAGGTCAGAATTAATACGAAAAAGAAGAGAGAGACAAGAGAGACAAGAGAGTATATGTGATCAATGTGAATGTTGCCTCATGATAATTTTTGCTGTTATTTTCATGATTATCTTCATAGTATCCTTAGTTTTTTAAACAATCATAACTTATTAACAACAAAAATGTGAAATCCACACATTTGTAAACGAAGTAAAAATCAAAATAAATTTTCGGATTTGAAGGATAGAAGTGTAAAATCATAACAGAATAAGGAGGATGAAATGTGGAAAAAAAACGAAAAGCAGGTTTGATACTCTTAATTGTAGGTTTGATAATCTTTTCAATCTTTCTGTCTATTATAGTATCCATGTCTGCGCCAGACGTAAATGTTTGGGCTTGGGAGTTTTCTGGTATGACTGGGATGCTTCTTGTACCTGTTTTTGTTTTTTGGTATATTGGTATTATTCTAATGATAATTGGACTATTATGTTTAGTGGTAGCAACTCTACATAAGGAAAAAGTGTCTTAAAAAATTATGGTTATATTACCAGATGAAACTTAATAATGTTATTACTAATATAGAGCAGTTAACTCCTGAATGGTTAACGATAATTTTTAAAAATAAAGGTTACCTTAGCCAAGGACAAGTAACAAAAGTAAATAAGAAAAAATCGCAAGAAACCAACAGTTCTTTTGTACACTTTTTAGAGATATGCTTTTCTGCTGATGCTCAAATGGAATCAAGTTCTCTTGAAATAGTTGTAAAAATCCCCAAACTTACCTACCTACCTAATTATTTTGTAGGGAAGCATGAGGTTAAATTTTATAACATAGTAGCTAAATTGATGAAGGAAATACCAATTCCGATTTGCTATGATGCTGCATATTCTAAAGAAACTGGTTTATCTCATATTATACTTAAAAATTTATCTGATACACATACTACATGGCTGGATGAATATCCTCGTGCACAAAGAATACATTGGATTAAAATGGCAATTGATTCTTTGGCAGAATTCCATGCGTTTTGGTGGGATCATCCTAAACTTAAGCAACTCTCTAAATATTCCTTTATATTATATACTTTTAAAGAAAATTCTTTTAATGAAAAAGAAATTAGTAGTTGGTTTAAAAATGAACACCGAACCTTAAATCGAATGTTAAAACTCTCTGGAGATCAAATAAGTGATAAACAAAAAGAGCTATTTGAGACTGTGTTCTCGATATTTCCAGAAGTTGCTTCTGAACGAATGAAACAAGGAAATATCACAGTTTTAAATGGTGATGCTCACCAATGGAATTATTTTTACCCTAAAGATATTGAAAATAAAAATTTTAAAGCGATATTAAGTGATTGGGATTTTTGGAGTATAGGCGTAGGAGGTCAAGATTTAACTTTAATGATGGGATTTATGTGGCCTCCTGAAGCCAGACATGCACTAGAAAAAGATCTTATCAAGCGATATCATAATAATCTTATAGATCTCGGTGTAAAAAATTATAGTTGGGATGAATTTTGGTATGATTATCGGTTATTAGCATTTTTGAACCTTTACAAGGTAGTTAACTATTGGGAGCGTGATCGGCTTGATACGTGGTTTGCTTTGAAAAATTCCTTCGCCACTATAGATGACTTAAATTGTATGGAGCTTTTAGAAAATAAATAGGAGTGATAACATTTCTTCAAAAAATGGAGGAGTAATTATTTCCTTTTTTTAATCTTTATAATTTTGTTCTTAAAAACTAATAGAGACATGGAATGGAAGAATTCGGTAAAAAACATACAAAATTATAATTGTTAAAACATAAATGAGAACAAGAATAATATACCGTAATTTTTTATTTTTAAAGATAGAGAGAGGCTCTATAGACTTTATTGAAATAGCTTTTGGAAGGAAAAATCCTGTATTCAAGTAATAATTCTGAAATTCATCAGGATATTTCTGGTTTAATTTAAGATCCCCAAAATCAGAGTAAAGAATCATAAGAAAGACGAATTGTACCCAAGTTACAATGTCT
Organism: Promethearchaeota archaeon; assembly: GCA_048939015.1. Lineage (GTDB taxonomy): Archaea > Asgardarchaeota > Lokiarchaeia > Sigyniarchaeales > SOKP01 > Loki-b32. The sequence goes on along the minus strand of JBHLPW010000013.1, from coordinate 41,367 downwards.
CCTATTCTGACACTATACCAAATAAAAAACGGAAAAGCCATAATTATTATTGCCATATTTTGAGGATGCCGAATATATTTATAAATACCTTTTTGAACTAGATTTTTTTCCTTTTTAAGCCAATAAATTAATTGAGTTATTGAAACTGTAAAAAAAATTAATCCAGCAAGAAATATAATCATTTTAATTATTAAAAATGCTTCAGAGTAAATAAATGAGCTTTCTAGATATGCATTCAACCATATATCTCTTAAATTTGTAGCATGTGAAGATATGAGATCGTTTAATAAGATTGTAGGGTCAGCAAAATACCAAGAGGTATCATAAAAATAGAAAATAACGAATGGAATTCCAACAAATATCAACATTGGAGCTATTATAATGGCGAATACCGAACTAAATAGCACAAAGGAACTAAAAAATTTCAAGTATAATTTGTAATACTTAATGCTAATTATTATTAGATCAAAAAAAATAATCATTGACGCATAACCACCAAATCTTACGACTTCTAGATCTAAATCTAAAATACCATAAAATATTAAAGGAGTTAGGAAGAGAAAAATCAAAAAAAAAAAGAGATTTCCAAAAAGCAAATCTATACCAATTTGAGAGTAAAAATTGGTACCTCTAATCGTCTCGTGTTTAGAGATAAATGTAAAATTTGGATTTTTTCTATTTTTATAGAAAGTTGGATAGAAAAAAATAAGAAATAAAAATAAAATGCAGATTATTGGAATTATGATAGGATTTAACCGAAAAATTAAAGCATTTTCTATTTTAAATATTATAAAACTTAGCGAAATTGCTCCGATTATCAATTCAAAAATTAATAATAAAATTGAAGTAAACCATATAATCTTGAACACAATATGAGAAAACTTCATATTCCTCTTTACATAGTTATAAACAAACTGAATTAAAAAAAATTATTAGCTTTTTATATAAAATCAAGAAGCGACAACATTAAAATAATTTCTTGAATAATTTGCCTTTTTCCATATTTTGAAGATAAAAATGAAGTAAAATTTTAAAAATAGAAACTTCTAAAGGTTATTGAGAAACAAATCATATATTTCTCTCATTTTTCCGATATTAAGTTGTCCTGGTGCTGTCTTTTCTTCTAAGGAAGTGTAAGTTAAAAAAAATCCAACAATATAAGAAGGAAAAAAAAAAGAAATTAAGACTTAGAGGTTAATAGATCTGACTTTTTCGTTTTTTAAAATATATTAGGACAATAAGTGAAATGATCAATACTCCAATAACTAAAATTATATTGTAACCTGGAACTGCTTCGGAAGGAGTACCATCACTAGGAACATCTTCAGTATAATAGTGGACCAATTGATATGAAAAACCTTCATCTGGTTCAATATTTTGTATAAAGAGACCCCATGAAAATTTATGGTCCCTCCAATCTTTAGCATCGGAGATACATGCAACCGTACCCTCGTATGTCATACTTTCACCATAAGTGACTTTATTGGCCCAAGCAGCACCAAAACCTACACTTACATCAAGTCCAAAACCTCCTGCTTGTATACCCGCTGAGAAAATTAGTTCCATTGCATGTTCCTTTTCAACAGATTTCGCATTTTCCCTTGTATATTTTAATGTACTTCCGCAGGCGGTACCAGTCCCCTGTGGTACTTCTATTTTGTCAATAATCTTCACAACACCTTCTAATGCATTTACTTCTTCTCGAGTTGGATAAGTTTCAGGTTTTCCTGGTGTATGTGTATAAGTTTCAGAACCTATGGAATTTGTAGAATTGGCACTATTATATAAAGACTCTGTAATACTATAGATAGATACTTTTATAGGGACATCTATTGATATATTTTTTCCTATCATTTCTGACTTTGGATGCTTTGTTACCGTGTATAAATAAGATTCATAGTCAACCGCATCACAAATGATCTGATTTTCCATATGACCAGATGAATATCGTACACCTATCGTTTCGGTTTGTGTAGTAGTTTGAGTTTGAGAAAATTGATAATTGACCTCTAAACTAGTTTTAAATTTTAGCCCTGTACCAAAAAATTCAAATCCGGTTTCAAAAGAAACTCTCATTCCCGCCATAACACTAAATCTTTCAGACACATCCATTGAAGTGGTTTCTTCTTTTGATACAGCAGTACCACTACCTTCACCATTTAGATCAAAATAATTAGGTGGTGCTGCCAACACAAAAATAGGGATTTGAGGAGTTATCCGAGGGAAATGTTGACCAGAATATTCTATTACAACCGCATCCCCATCATAATCTCCTGGAACTGGATATCCGATTATGAGTTCATTTGGAAATAACACCGTAGCAGTCCATGGATTTGTTTCTGTATTAATTTTAACTACAGATGTATTTCTCCCTTCTAATTGTGCTAAATAATAATTAGTTTGAAGATGTCCATATTTCTCGACACTTGAAAAACAAATTTCATCAATCCCATCCAAATCTACATCAGAAAAAGAGAAGGATTTTGCAGCCCAAGGACATTGTGATTCACCATAAAAGGTTACTATTGGAGATGTTTGGGGAATAGCCCAATCATCAAAAATCAATACCCACCATGACTCTATTTCAACACTTTGTCCACCTTTCCCCACTAATACTGTTTCAGATAATCCATCACCATCAATATCACCCGCTCCAATTGAAGGGTAAAAGACATTGTAACCTGATAGATCTATTTCACCTATATTCTCAAATTCAGTACCTCCTGCTGAAAATCCTTTCCAGTAAACAGTCTCAACGTAATGAAATTCACAATGATACTCAGGACTACCTGGGTTAATAACACACTTCATAACAGCTATATCTAACCGAGAATCTCCATTAAAATCTCCGGAAGCAAGAGCCATTGGGAAATTCATGGGATATCCTTGATGAGCATCATTACTTATTTCGACCCTACTCCCTAATTGGGTTATAACTCCTGAGTTACATTCAAATGCTACTAAATTTCCACTATAATCGAGAGTAACAATATCACAGAACCCATTTCCATTAAAATCTCCAGTTTCTATATCCATAATATAATCCCAAAGATTAATATCTGTGGTAATTTGGAACTCAGCAATACCACCTGGTTTTCCACTTGTAGTTGTTTGTACACCTGGGGTATAATAATCGCCTAAAGCATTAACTGGATCCCAGATTTGGATTGTACTTCTCCAACCACATCCAATTACGATTTCTAAACCAGAATCTGTATTAAATTGATTCAGAGAAATACTATAATAATAAGAATCTTCACCTATATCTAGATTGTATTGAGTAATGTTAAACGTTTTTAAAGTCGTATTGTATTTATAAATCCGGACTCTTCCGTATTCATCAATTATTACAAGTTCATCTTTCATATCACCATCAACATCTCCACTTGTTGCATCAACAGCTTGTCCTCCTAGAACGTCATAACTACAACTTACATCCAACATATCCTGATAAGGGGTTGAAGCAACTCCATTTTCAAGTAGATTGATATCTACATGATTTAGATTCAAAAAATCTGTACTTAATCCCGGACAAACAAACGCTAATTCATTATTAGGAATAAATCGAATTTCATCTATTCCTAATGGATGATCTCCCGATTCAACACCGGGTGTTTCTGAATCTAATTGATTAATACCTTCTTCTACCTCCATGATTGATCCATCAGCTTTATAATTTAGGTGGATAATCCCAAGGTCTAGTGGCTCAATTTCGTTCATCGGGGTGTTATCTTTCTCTATACTCTTAGCTTGTATATAATTATTTGTTGGAAGTGGTGCAATTTGGATTATAATAGTGCCTATTATCAAAAATGTCAATACCTTAATCAAAAGTTTATTTTTAATCATGTTCTAATCATTTTTTTTTATGTAAATAGGAAAAGTTGAATCATGATCTAATCATTTTTTTTGCAAATTGGAAATGTTTAATCATGATCTAATCATTTTTTTTTGTAAATTGGATATTTTTAGTCATAATCTAATCATTTCTGTTATATAAATTGGAAATGTTAAATCATGATCTAATCATTTTTTTTATGCAAATTGGAAATTTTCCTATTAAGATAATTATTATTAGGTCATTATTTATACTTTTTTGTAAAGAGTATTTATTATTGAATTGAAAATATTTATTTAGGAATATTAAGAATGCTGGAGATACATACTGGTGAGGTTAAACAGACAAAATGTGTGTTCAAAAGGGTGATAATACATGTGAAAATGATATTAAATGTTCACATTTTCAGAAGAGCCTAAATTTAATGATTCTTTTATAATAGATTGTAGATTTCCCTTAGTTTTCTTATATTTATTTGTCCTGGTGCTGTTTGTTCTTCTAAAGATGTATAAGTTAAAAATGAACCAGTAAGAACACACATGATTCTTGAGAAGATGCCTAATTCTCCCATACAGAATGAGATGATCTTTTGATTGGAATGAGAGAAATCTTTACAGAGTTTTAAGGGTATTAAATTATCTTCGAAATTTTGAGCTGTAAAAATAACTTTATAAACAACTTCTTCAAGATTTATCAAATCTAAGGATAAATCTTGAGTTAATTTTTGATTGAGATCTTTTATGAGTTTGATCGATTCTTCGAAAGTTAATGTATTTTCAAAATTATGGTATGAAAAAATTATTTTAACTTTATTTTGAATTGCTAAATTGATGATCTCAACAAGAAAATTGTTTTCTGTATTCATCTCTATATCAAGATATTCAGGTTTAGTCTCTATTAACATTTTCAATAATTTAAAGCGCTCATTTTGATTTATTTTAAGTTTACCACCTTCAGATGAGTCTCTTAAGGTGAAGATAACAGCAACATTAGGATCAATAATATTTAATAAATCTTTTACAAAACCTACTGAAAGTGCCTGAATATTAGGAATATAGTCAAATCTTAGTTCAATTAGATTAGGTTTTGATTTTATTGCTTTATCTATGAGTGGTTTAACTTGTTCTATCCTTGAATATTTAATAGGTATTGGTATACAGAGATTAAAATTCATAATTAGAATGAAATTGAAAGAAAAATTTTATATTTCTATAATTTTCTTTATATCTTCTTCAGTGAAACTCAAAGTATCTGTGGCATCAACCTTTTTCAGCTTTCCTCCTTTCTTATAATACTTGATAAGTGGCTTGGCATTTTTCTCATAAGCATCTAACCTATTTTTCAAGGTTTCTTCATTATCATCACTTCTTTGTTCAAACTTAATTTCAGCACCACATTTATCACACTTACCTTCCACTTTTGGTGGAAGAGTGTATTTATTATATATTTCTCCGCAATTTTTACAGCTATACCTTCCTAATATTCTTTTAAATATTATATCCCGAGAAACCTTTAATAAAAGAAGTAAATCTATATCAGTTATATCTGTTAATGCTTCAGCTTGAGTTAGAGTACGAGGAAATCCATCAAGAATAAAACCATTTTTCTTCACATCCTCTCTATTCAACCTATCCTTAACCATATCAATAGTAACATCATCAGGTACTAATTCACCTTTATCCATATAAGCTTTGGCTTTCATTCCTAGAGGTGTTTCATTTTTTAAATTTTCTCTAAAAATATCTCCTGTGCTTATATGAACAATTTCCGGAGCGACCTTTTTTATTTGGCCTGAAAAAGTGCCTTTTCCTGCTCCAGGTGGCCCAAATAATATTAATTTTTTCATCTTACCCAATTAATTTTATATATATTTTGTAGATAAATTAATTGGACATTAATTAAATTTATTTTGTCTTAGTATGTTTTAGCAAAATTTACCCAGTGAAATAAGAATTTTCTATCTTTTTTACCAAATATTCTACTAATCTCTTTTCTCTTAAACTAAATAGAGTGTCAAAATCACTTTTTATAGAAGAGCCATAATATGAATTTCCAAAAAAAGTATTGGTTTTATTTATTGAGTCTAATAGTAGTTTTTTATTTCCTATATGAAAATAAATTGATATATCATTGATAATTAAAATTGAAGTAGGTTTATTGTTAAATAAATTTAATATTTTAAATGCTTTTTCAAAATTTTTACATGCATTTTCGTAAAGTTCTTTGATATTTCTTGCATTAAGACGAGGTGGAAGAATCTCTCCTTCAAAATACAAATTATTACAGTTATCAATCTCTTGGTAAAAATCTTTGATTTTACCTCCAATTTTAACCCCGCCAATAATACTATGTGGTGGAGCGAAATCCAAAATACTGATTTCTTTTGGGTCAAAATTTCTTGATTCTATGAGATATTGAACGAATTTTGCAGTATAAAATGTCTTTTTAGTATTAGTTTCACCATAAAGGAAAGTATAATGCCCTATTAAATCATCAAATTCAAACTTATCACGTAATACCATTTTACCTTAATTTTTGGTGATTATAATTGTTGAATGAAATCTTCTCTTGTAATTCCAGTTCTTCTCAAGATTTTTAATGCTAAATATCCCAATACACACCCGGGGATACTACTCAGTCCAAATAAGCCCCAAAAAAACAATAAACCTGTTAATGACGCAACGCCTTGAACTGGAGTTATCATTTCTGCTATTGTTCCAGCAATAAAAACGGTTCCCAAAGGTTCAGTTAAAGCTGCCAAATCTATATATTTTGGTTTATATTTCCATAAGAAATAAGCTGTTATAGAAACTATAACAGCTCCAGATAAATGTCCATGAAATGCGTGTATTGTCCCTAATGCTAAAGAAAATCGTACAATTGCAATTCCTAAAGCAGTAGTGGTTGAGAATGCGAGGCCTAATAGAACTCCCGTTATCGCATTAATAAAATGGGCAAATGGAAAAATTTTTGCTCCAATTATGGGTATGAAGGCAAAAGGATTAATATGACTTAAAACTATACCGACTCCAACAAAAATTGCTGATGTTGCTATTTTTTTAGTTACTGTATTTTGAAAAAATTTTTTTTCTTCAATGTCTCCCTTTATCTTATTTGAATCCTTTTCATTCATAGTTTTTCAATAATTTATTATGTCTATTTTTGTAACTGACTTACTATAATTTTGAAGAATAAATTTCATTAAAGTTTAATCATATTCTAAATTAATTTAAAGTTTGATATAGAAAATCTGTGATATAGGAAATCATGAGAATTGGAATACATACAATAAATCCGACAAAGATAATCTGTATTGGAACAAATTACATGGATCATATCGAAGAAACAGGTTTAGATGTTCCAAAAGAGCCAGTTCTTTTTCCTAAAACTTTAAATTGCTTGATTTCCGATAATGAATCGATTATTTATCCTAAATTTTTATTTAACCAACGGAAATATAATAGAGTGGATTATGAAGTAGAATTGGCATTTATTATAAAAGATAAATGTAAATATGTTCCATTAGATGATGTATATAACCATATTCTCGGTTATACTGTATTTAATGATATTACTGCGCGGAAAATGCAAGCAAAGGACATAATTTCAAAATTACCATGGTTTCGGTCTAAATCATTTGACACGTTTGGACCCATTGGACCAAGAATTGTTGATACTAACGAAATCAAAGATCCACATAATTTAAATATCGAATTAAAGTTAAATGGAGAGGTTAAGCAATATTCAAACACTAAGCATCTATTATTTAAAATACCGAAACTTATGGAATACATAAGTACAATGTTTACTCTTGAGCCTGGAGATATTATAGCTACAGGGACTCCAAGTGGTATTGGCCCAGTACAACCAGGTGATATCATTGAAGCCACAATAGAAAAGATTGGTACACTCACAAATAAAGTAATTTTGGAGGGTGAATAAAAAATTATTATCAAGGTTGGAGAAAAAGAGATAAATCCTACAAAAATAATTTGTTTAGGGCGTAATTATATAGAACATGCAAAGGAGATGAAAGCACAAGTCCCCAAAAGTCCCGTCTTTTTTGGAAAAACTGTTAACACCTTAGTATCTGATGGGAATCCAATAATCTATCCCAAAATACTGTATGATAATAAAGATTATAATCAAGTAGATCATGAAGTAGAATTAGCGTTTATAATTTCTAAGCCTTGCAAAAATATTCAAAAGGAGCATACAGATGAATATATTGAAGGATATTCTATTTTTCTAGATATAACTGCTAGAAAAATGCAGATAAGTGATAGAAATATTAATTTACCTTGGTATAGGAGTAAAAATTTTGATACATTTGGACCAATTGGTCCAAAAATCGTTGATTTTAATGAAATCAAAGATCCACATAATTTAGATATTGAGTTAAAAATTAATGGAGAAATCCGTCAACAATCAAATACAAAATATATGATTTTTAAGATTCCTGAAATTTTATCATATATCTCTAAGTTTGTCACATTATTTACTGGAGATATTATTGCAACTGGTACTCCTAGTGGAGTAGGTCCAATTCAACCCGGTGATTTGGTTGAAGCTTCAATAGAACAAATTGGTTCAATATCACATAAAGTCATCTTAGAGAAAGAAGAATGGAATTTTTAACTATTCTATTTTTTATCTTTTCAGTAGATATATAAACTTAGGCTTTTATATTATGAAATAGTAGAATAAAAATTTAATAATGTCACGTATTGTTTTAATAGCTTCTGTATCAGCTTTTCGTAGAACTTTATTGACTGAAATTTTATCACCTTATAAAGATATAATCATAGTTGGTACGGCCAGAAATGGTCAAGAAACAATAGATATTATTGAAGAAAAAAATCCCGATATATTAATCGTCGATATTGAATATGAAAATAAAGAGTGGTTTTACCCATTCAATCAAATAACAAAAAATTATGATATTCCAACTATAATACTAACTGATTGTGATCCTAACAAATTAGAATCTTTAGAAATTCCTGTTATATTAAAATCACATGAATATATCGTTAAACCACCTGGTATATGGAGAGAAACCCTCCCGAAGATTAAAGATGAAATAGTCTCTAAAATTTTTAAGTTAGATTTTTCTAAAAGAAAGAAAATAGATAGTAAATCTAGATTGATACATAAACAGATTATAACTCAACAAAAACAGGAAAAGAAAGTAGAACCTCAATTTAATATCAAATCAATAACCACCTTTGAATACCGATCAGAAGATTATTTTTTAGACCTTACACCTGTTAAATTAACAAAAATACCAACCAAAGTAGTTGTTATTGGAGCAAGTGTAGGTGGTCCAAGAACTTTAAGCGCAATCCTAAGCGAAATTCCTCAAAATTATCCTGCGCCTATTTTGGTGGTGCAACACTTAAACCATCTCTTCATGCGACAGTTTGCAACATCTTTAAAAAGTATCTGTAAAGCTAGAGTAAAAATTGGGATGAATTATGAGGAAATTGAACCTGGAATTATCTATATTTCTCCAGGAGATAAACATATGCAGGTAACGGTCAAAAATGACAAGCCTTACATAAGAACTTTTGAAGGAGAACCAGTTAATTTCTGCAGACCATCCGTAGATGTCTTATTTTATTCGACTGCACGTGTTTACAGAGAAAACACACTTGGTATATTGTTGACTGGAATGGGAAGAGATGGAGTAGAAGGCTTAAGAGCTATTAAAGCGTTAGGTGGAACTACAATTGCAGAGTCAGAGGAGACAAGTATACTATATGGAATGCCTAAAGTGGCTGCTGAAACTGGTGCTGCAGAATTAATAATTCCAAATCATCAAATTATTGATGAAATGATCAGATTTACCAGTTAAAATTTATTAAGTTAAAATTTATTAATGAAAACCAATGATTTATCATAATGAGTACAGAAATTAATGATGCAGTCAAAGAGGAGATTTTGAAATTAATATCAATTCCAGGTATGGATATTGAGGAGATAAGTAAAAAAGTTGATTTAGATCTTGAGACTGTAAAAAATATATTATCTGAAGAATATTTTAGATGCAATTTAGACCATGGACGTAGATTGTGTTGCAGATAAATATACCATTCAATTTTGGAAAAATTTTTTAACAGCGCTTTATTCTCATATATACTAAGTTTAAAAAAATATTATTCTAAGAAACTTAGGACGCAAATTAGTGCGGTTTCGATATAAAAGATATATTGAAATTGGAATTATGGTTAATTTCGCGGTCTTATGCTTGAATATATTTTTTTAATTAAATCTAAATAAGAAATACAGTGAGATTAAGTGAGTGAAAAAGGAAAAGTTGTTGTAAAGGCTCTTGTGACAGGGGGTAGTGCAAGTGGTGGTCCCCCAATTGGTCCTGCTGTTGGTCCCACAGGTATTAATATTAAAGATGTAGTGGATGAGATCAACAAACAGACGACTGTCTTTAGGGGTCTAACGGTTCCAGTTAGAATTGAATGCGATCCAGAAACAAAGCAATTCGAAATCTTTGTCGAAACTCCATCCACGGCATCCTTATTGCTTAAAGAAGTAGGTGTTGAAAAGGGGAGTTCAAGTTGTTCAGAAACAAAGATAGGAAATATAACACTTGATCAAATTCAAAATGTCGTTGATGCAAAAAGAGATAAATTCTTAGATAAAACATATAAAGCTGCTCTAAAAACGGTGTTAGGGACAGCATTATCAGTAGGCTTAACAGTTGAAGGCGAGGATCCACGAATTATACAAGAAAAAATTAGTAATGGAGAATTTGATGATAAAATCAGGGGTGAATAAGAAGGATTGAAAGTGGATGATAAATTATTAAAGAGATCATTAAATGCTGCTATTGACTTATCTGTAATTAAAAAAGAAGGGTACAAAGACAAAGTTAGAAAATTTGATGAATCAATTGATCTTATCATAAATATCAAGGATGTGAATCTAAATGATCCAAAAAACAGAATCGATAAAGAAATTATCTTATCCAATGACATATCTTCTGAAGATAAACCCAATATATGTGTAATTGCTTCTGATGAGATTTTGTTAGCCGCAAAAAAACTGGGAGTTGATACTCTTGATTCAGAGGGCTTAGTTAATTTGGATAGGGAAGAGAAGAAATCTAAGAAAAAATTCGCTAAAAAATATGATTTTTTTGTAGTAGAAGATAAAATGATGAGAGACGTTGCTCGATACTTAGCTCGATTTCTTGGCCCAGTTGGTAAAATGCCAAAACCTTTCCCGACAGGTTATGGAATTATTTCAAGTCCAGAAGATTTAAATGTAGCATATGAACGGTATAAAAAAGTAATAAGGATTCAAATGAAAAAACAACCAATTATATTTGCTAAGATCGGTAAAAAATCGCTAGATAAAGAAAAATTGTACGAGAATATGAAGACCGTAGTGAACTTTATTGCTGATCAAATGCCACATAAATTTAACAATTTTAAGTCTATGTTTCTTAAATCTACAATGGGAAGACCTGTAAAAATGACAGAAGAATTCCTAAAAGGTATCGAGGTGTGAAAAAATGAGTAAAAGCAAACACATACCACAATGGAAAGTTGAGGAAATCAACCATTTAGTTGATTTATTTAAAAACTATAAGAATGTCGCTGTAATCGATGTCCATCATATAAATGATACCCAATTTCAAACAATGAGGAAAATTTTGAGAGATAAAGCGGTATTTAGAATGTCTAAAAAGTCGCTTCAATTACGAGCGATAGAGCAATTTAAAAGTACCTCGAAAAAGAAAAACTTGGATGAATTTGCAAAGCATATCCCAGGGCAATCTAGTCTTGTATTTACAAATATTGATTTGTTCGAATTAAAAAGGATATTTCATGAAAATGAATGGATGGTACCTGCAAAACCCAATGAAATTACTCCTGTTGATATTTGGGTTCCTGCAGGAGATACTGGGTTACCCACGGGACAAGTAATTAGTGAATTAAATATGACACTAAGATTACCAACGAGAATTATGAATGATACAATTCACGTTCGTGAAGATACAAGAACTCATAAAGCCGGTGATTTAGTTGATGTTAAACAAGCAGCAGTTTTGAAAAAATTAGGAATAACACCAATAGAATCGTTGATTAGGATTCATTTTGCGTGGAGTGATGGAGAAATTATCCCCGAAGAAATATTATATATGGATATGGAGGGGTTTAAACACAATTTCGGTAAAGCATATAGAGAAGCACTTGCGATTTTATTCGAGATGCCTTTCTATATAGAAGATATGTCAGAAGATTATTTACGAAAAGCTGCTTCTGAAGCAAATCTATTAAATGCTATCATTTTTGGAGAGGTAATTCAGGCTTTAATCCTGGAAGAAAAGCCAAAAGCTGAAGAAAAAGAACCAGAGGAGGAAGAAGAAGAAGAAGAAAGTGTTGGTATTGGAGGATTATTTGGATAAATTAGAGTTTTTTTTAAATTTGAATGAAAAATACAAATATAATGATAATAAAAATAAAAAAGAGGTTATAATATATGGAAAGTATCTATGCGGCTTTATTACTTCATAAAGCTGGAGGTAAGATTAATGCATCAAATGTTGAAAAAGTATTAACTGCCGCAGGCGCTAAAATTGATAAAGGGGAAATCGCAAAACTCATTGCTGGGCTTAAGGAGACAGATATAGAGGATATTATAAAATCTGCCAGTGCAGTACCTGTAGCTGCTGCTCCAACAAGTGGAACTGTTGAAAAGAAAGAGGCAGAGAAGAAAAAAGAAGAGGAACCAGAAGACGAAGAACCAACAGGTATTGGAAGTCTCTTTTAAAAACACTTAGAGTTAGCGAATTTAATAATCAAGAATTATTTATTTTTTTATTTATTTTTTTTTAAGTACTATTGTAATTTTATAATTCACTGTATTATCATATCAGATGCATACTTAAATCGCAAACTTTTTTTAAAATTCAGTTTTTTTTAAATTACATTTTGAATTTACAATTTTAATATTAAAAATTTGGTAATATTAGCTCCAAAAATTCTAAAAGACTCACACTGCTGATTAAATATGGCTGGAAAATTCATTAGATTCTTCTCACCGTTTGTTAAAGCAATGCCAGAAATCAAACAGCCGCAACGTGAGGTTTCATTTAAAGAAAAATTTATTTGGACTGCTATAGTTCTTATTATCTATATAGTATTAAGCAATGTCCCTTTGTATGGAATAAGCCTAGCACAATCAACTGATTATTTCTATTGGTTACGAGTAATTCTGGCAAGTCAGAGGGGAACGTTAACAGAATTGGGTATAGGTCCGATAGTCACTGCAGGATTAATTATGCAATTATTACTAGGATCTAAGATAATCAACGTTAATATGGCTGATCCGTATGATAGAGCTATGTTTAGTGGTTCTCAAAAAGTGCTTGCGGTCTTTCTAACGATTTTCAACTCCTTAGCTTATATTTTGGGAGGAGCATTTGGATCATTAGCTGAGATAGGTATACAGGGAGCATTTTTTATATTCTTTCAACTATTATTTGCGGGAATCATTATAATATTATTAGATGAATTACTTCAGAAAGGATGGGGTCTTGGTAGTGGAGTTTCCTTATTTATAGCAGCTGGGGTTGCTGGTCAAATATTTTTTAACAGCTTTAGCTGGCTTCCAGCTCAAGATGGGCTCCCGAGAGGTGTTGTTATCGCTTTCTTTACTGTGTTATTTGATGGGGATTCCAGCACAAATCTGGGTCAGTTAGTACTTAGAGGTCAATTTCCCTCATTAATAGGTATAATTACTACAATAGTTATATTCCTTTTAGTAATTTGGTTCGAATCAACCCGTGTAGAGATTCCACTGGCATATCGAGGTTATCGAGGTTTTAAGGGAAAATACCCCATGAAACTACTGTATGTTTCAAATATCCCTGTAATTTTAGTAAATGCTTTATATGCAAATATTTTATTCTTCGGACAATTATTTGCGGGTCCTTACTCAGCAGTTCGCCAAACTATGGGAGGACTTATTCCTGATTTTTGGGTTGATCTAATAGGTAAATTTAATATTGAAGAAAGCGCAGGTACTGCTGGAGGACAGCAATTGATACCATATTATGGGTTAGTGTATTTACTCACTCCTCCATTAGGACTTGAACAAGTTGCCGCAAATCCATTCCGAGCTGTTTTTTATTTAATAGTATTTATTTTTCTTTGTATAGTTCTTGGACGTGTTTGGGTGGAAGTTAGTGGCTTAGCTCCACGAGATATCGCAGATCAAATTATAGATTCAAAAATGCAAGTACCTGGGTTCAGGAGCTCCTCCAAAATCATTGAGCGAATCTTGAAACGCTATATACCGACCTTAGTGATTCTCAATGGGATTATTATTGCAGTGTTAAGTTTCACTGCGGATACATTAAGAGCGTTAACTTCAGGTACGGGGCTTCTAATAGCTATAGGAATTATTCATAATTATGCTGAAACAATATCGAAAGAGTTAGCTGCCTCACAGTATCCAGGCATGAGAGCAATGCTAGGAATGGATTAGTGATCTGAAAACTTTATTACAATTTCAATATAATTAAATATTGACATGCTGTCTTTAATTTATCAAAATGCATTTCTTGATTGGATTACAACTCCTCCGGGATCAATGCTATTTGTGCTACTATTATCATTAACCACAGCTACAATAAGTACTTTATTGACAAGGTGGTTAGTAGATACAGAAGAAATAAACCGTAAACAGACACAAATGAAAGCTCATGAAGAAGAAAAGCAAAAGATTATTGACCTAGCGGAAGTAGATCCTGATCGATATAGAAAAGCTCGAAAAAGATGGGAACGTAAAGACGCGATGATAAAGAAATCTCAACAAAGAATGGCCCTTCAAAGGATGAAACCAACTTGTATAACGTTTATTCCTATGATAGTAATCTTTAGTCTTATAAATACGTTATTTAGAGGAGCTGCAGTCGCCCTTAGTCCTATGCATGCTAATGATATTCCATTAATAGGGAATTTTATCAGTGCTGGTCCAATTTGGATAAATTTTACAGCTTGGTATTTCCTTTGCTCTTTTGGTATTAATACATTGACCCAAAGATTGCTAAAACTTCAGTCCCAAGCTTCAGGAGGAATGGGAGGAATGTTTGCAGGGCAAAAAGCAAAAGCCCTAGAATTTCCTGATATTTAATTTTATCAATTTTAGGAAAATACGCAACGGGAGGGATTTATTCTAATAAGAAGCCAATTCTTATTACTTGAACCCCCGAGTGGATACCCACACCGGCTTTCTGGGAAATTTCCGCTCCAAGCCGGCGCCGTACCGGGCTAGGCAACCGTTGCTTAAAAAAAATAACAATAAATTAAATTTTTATTTTTTACTCTATATTAAAGCTATTTAATTGGGACAGAGATAACTTCATTCATTTTTTTCTCTAATTTAGCCTTTTTTATGGCAGTTTCTACTTGTTCGTGTGTTGCGCCCTTCTTAATTTCAATAGTTTCTGCTATTGGTTCAATATGTTTATAATTTACTCTTCTTCTTCGTACATTTAATCCATCAATAAGCAGATAGTTTTTATCAATAATATCAACGATTACACATAAGTAACCCGCTTCTCTTCCCATAGTTTTTACGCAAAGTCTTCCAATATCATATACACTCATATAATTTGTCACCAAATTATTTTATAACTTTCAAAATTACTGGTTAATTTTTTATCCAGTACCTATAATTAATGATAGTAATTTTGAAAATCAAACCAAAAATAAATTTTTTATGTTTTTCATATTATCCATAGATAATTACTTTTCTAAATTTGCGAGAATTTCTCTTACTATTTCCTCTATTGTGAGATTTTCTGTGTTTATAATTAAGTCATACATCCTGTTTAAATCATCTTTGTCTTCCAAATCAATATCATATAGCATTTTAAATCGTTCTAGTTCTGAATTTTCTCTTAAATTTGTCTCTTTTAATTTTTCTTCATAATTAGTATTATCTCTTTCAGCCATTCGTTTAACTCTGGTTTCTAGAGGACAAGTTAATAGTATTTTATAATCCGCACTAGATTGTAAGATATATCCACTCAATTGGCTATCAATAATTATATTTCCTTGTTGAGCAATTTGATTTATTTTATCATCTAGTTTTTTATCAATTTCGGGATTGCGTTCAACATATTTTGTAAAATCTTCTAAAGTCATGTTCATTTCTTTTGCTAGATCTCTAAAAGCTTGTCCAGTACTATAATATTGGAGGTTAAGCTTTTCAGCAATTATTTTTCCTATAGTAGATTTTCCAGTTCCATGAAGCCCTGAAATGGTTATAATCATTTTGTCAGAATATTTTTAATTTATAATTTTATTCAATTAAGAGAAATTATATTTATGATATTAACTATTATGGGAGTGTATTTAAGAAAGAAGTTTTATGAAACTTACTGGCTCCAAACAGTTTCTTTTATTAAAGTCTGAAGGCACTGTGCACAATACCTTCCACTTTCCATTCTATTTGCCCTTCTAGCCGTTTTTTGCGTTTTAGTCATTTTGCAAGGTCGTAATCTTGGAATAGACTGAAGAGGTTTTTTACATATCGCACATTTTGCTCTTGTGGGTTTTTTTCGCCAATAATGGGTGACATTTCGGTTCCCAGGTGTGCTTAATTTTTTCCTTGCTTGTGCTTTAGATCGTAAGCCTGGACGGGGAATTTTAATTACCTTTCGTTTGTTTTATTTCTGAGTAGCTATTATTTAATATTGTAAATAACAAAAAAAATATTAATTTTACTATTTTCCTTAGGATTTAAGATTTAATTTATTTTGAAATTCTTTGAAGATTTGATATAAATCATCTATTAGCTTTTCTCGTAATTTATTATCAGATTCAAATCTTTCCATATGCTTTATGGTATATTTGTGCAGTGATTTTACTTTATTTAATAAATCATCTAATCCAGGAAAATTACCTAAGTTGGAATTCAATTCATCAAATAATTTAACAATTAAATCTTTTTTCGTCATACCTTCTAATGTTAAAGCATCCATTAGGGTAATAAAGGAAGAAGTTATTTCTGAAGTAATACCTGGTAGTTCCAAAAATGATTTACTTCTCGAACTTAAATCTTTATCAGTGATATTTAAAGTAGATACTCGATTTATAAGATCTAATGCGGTATTATATTCTTGAGATAAGTCCATTCTTTTTACTAGATCTGGTAGATGAAGGTTATTTTCCTTTAGAGTAAAATTTAATTTCAAAAAATTATTCATCGCATTTCTTAGTGTTTTTCTAAAAAAATTTTCGTTGACAATTCCTTTTTTATATTTATTGTTCAAATTAGTAATGGATTTAACTAAAGCAAATAATTCAGATTCAATTTTAAATTCCATATCTGAATTGTGAATATTATCTTTTACCATAAGACACCTAAATTGTAAAAAAAAATCCAGTTTTATATAACAGTTGGATTAAAATTTAATAAATTTAACCTATTATTGTTGGGCGCAAAAAGTAGAATACTATAGCAACTAAAATCCCAATAATAATGGTAGGGATTAAAACTCTCGTAGTAGAAGAATTACTTAATTCTCTAATTGCTATGGTCATCAAAATTGGGACCCATATAGCAATAGTTAAAGCATCCAGTATATCTAAAGCTGCCCAAGATCTGGAATTAAAAAGTTGATTTAGTATTGCTTGATTAAATGATGAAATATCATTAACATTAACAGATGGAAAGGCAGCAAGAACAATTAATATTTTGATAGCATTGATTAATAAGAATGGCGTAAATGCACATAACAGCATTTTAAACTTATATGATGCTTCTAATTGTAGCATTGTACCTCCTTTATATATACTGAAAGGACTTACTTCTGTTTCCTTATATTTTTCTTTTTGTTCCTTTATCCCTCCAAAACGTTTCTCTAATTTATCTGTAAATCCAACAGCATAATTCGCGCCTTTACTGAATAACCATATTAAAATTGCGAAAAATATTAATTGAAACATAAAGCCAAAAATAAAAAAAGCTGCAAAAAAGCTTAGATTATAAAGAGCACGGAGAGGATGGAAGAGATTAAGCTGAACAAAATTAAAGTGTGATAAGAAAGCTAAACCCATTAATCCATATAATAATGAGCAAAATAATAAAATTAGCCATCCAGGAGCTTTACTTCTTTTGTGATTAATGTCAAAAAAGGCCTTTGGAGGGTTCACGAAGAGATAGAAAAATTTCATAAACCATGGATATGGAGACGTCCATTCTGCTTCATATCTTCTAAAAAACCTTATACTTTCAATCTTTTCTGTTTTTAATCTAATACCACAGAAATTGCATGCAAAACTATCAGCAGTATTCTCATTTCCACATCTAGGACAACGTTGAAATGCTGCAACTGTTTGGGACATTCTTATTAGCTCAAATTAGTAATTTTTATAATGATCATATAATCAAACAATCTTTTAAAAATTTCTTCAATTTTTTTATCTTTATTCCAATCATACCTTTCTTTAAATTAGGATTGTTAAATAATTATTGAAGTTCTATTATACAATAGTTTTTCTTATTTAAGATTTTATAGTTTCTTTTTAAAAATAGTCTCATTAATTCTAGATTAGTTCTAGTATGGTTTGTAAGTTCAAGTACTTTTATTCGTGATGCTTCATTTACGAAACCCATAAAAGGAATTAATTGATCGCTTAGATAATTATCAACAGGAATCTCCTTTTTAATATATTTAATAAGTTCATTAGCAGCTATTTTACCGAGGTGTTCAGAAGTTATGTTACGTTCACCAAGTATTGTACCAGAAGAAATACAAGCCCCAGTTTCAGAATCTGCCCATAAATAGAGACCCACTCCGGGACTCAATGCTTTAATGTATTTAAATTTGATGTTAACATCTAATTGTAATTCTTTCCTAAGTTGATTTTCAGCTGATTCTTTTATTCTTTCACTTACTTTTTTTTGTTTCAATTGAGAGGTACAAATAATTTTACCTTGAATTAAATCGATATTTCCTAATTCTGTTAAAGATAGTGGTATTAACTTATTTTTTGGAGAATGCAAAATGCATTTTATTAGAGCGCCTCCTCTGGGGTAAAAACCGTGCTTTTGGATATCAAGATCAATTCTAAAACCATGATTTTTAAAAATTTTGTAGGTAACTTCTTCGAGATAATTAAGCCCGGGAGCCCATTTACCAAAAGTACCTCCCCCATTTATAGTAATTTCAATATTATCAGGTGAAGTCAAACCCAAACAAGCAATTTGAATAGGCTGGAGTAATAATCCAATATTCCCAGCAGTTTTAATTTCAACTTGAATATAGTTTTTTATTGTTTGCCCTGGATTTAGTATTATTTCTTGAGTTCCAACATTACAATTAGATAATTCACTATTAGTTAATTCAGATAAGGTTTTTAATCCCATGAAGTGTTGCATTCTTAGTCCTGGCTTCGGTCGATTAGCTCTAATATTTTTTATTCGAATTGGACGTTTGAATAATATTGAAAATCCTGCTCCAATGCGTACAATCGCACCTCCTCCTTCTCCAAGAGATCCATCAATTTCTAAATATTGGTGAGTTGTCATATATTATCTTCCTTTTCATGTAAGGATTTAATCCGATTTAAACCATCAAAATCCTCGATTAATTGAATTATTTCCTTTGGGACAAGTGTTTTCCACGTCTTATCATTTTTTATAATTAAGTTTCTGATATTATTAGCATTAAATTTCTTTTTGAAGATGGATATCTTTTTTTCCACTTTAAACCCTTTTTTTAAAAACAATTCTCTTACCCAATCGCTATTGGAAAAAATGGAATGAACTTTTCCGACAATAGAGATTACATGGTCAACCCATTTTTTAGCATTAAAAATATCTGGAATTTCAAAAATTTCATATCTTTTTGAGGATATTTTTCTTTTTTCTAATACGGCATTAAGGAACTTTCTTCTTTCTTCGCTTTTAAATGGATCATTTATAGTGTTATTTAATTGAGAACTTCCTATTCCAATCTTTACCTTACTAAACGATTTTAAAATTGTTCTAAGAACGTAAAGATGTCCGTGGTGTAATGGTTGAAATCTACCAATAAACAAAGCAATTTTATTTTTATCCTTATTTAATGACTCATTATTTTTTTTAAAAAGAGAAACAATGTCTAAACTTAAAAGTTTATTCCAAATTTGTTTTGAGTAGTCGACATTCTTTTCACTTTCTAACAAATGTTTAAGTTCAGTTTTATTATAGAATTTACTAGAATAAACATCTAACTCTTTCGAATTAGGCTTTATAGGAACATCGTGGTCTACAATTCCAAAAAAGATATATGCTATTTCATCACCTTCAACATTAATCTCATGAAATAGCGTTTTTTTAACCATTTTTGGAGTAATTCCAAATTCCTCTTCAAGTTCTCTTAATGCGTTGTTCTTTATTTTATTTAAGTCGAGATTTTTCTCCCAGATTACATGCCCAGAGGATGAATCAGTATAATATTCAGGAAAAGTTTTTTTTGTTTTACTTCGTTTTTGAACCAAATATAATATTTCTCCTTCCGGAGTTATTGATAATATAAAAAATCTTGTAATTAAATGGCCAACTTTTTTATTATGTGCCTTATTTCGTTCCATAGGAAATGTATATTTGGAAATCTGTCCTGATTGTAAATATTTGTTATTAATCTTATCAATACAGGCTAAAATTTCTTGTTGCATAAACTTATCTCCTTCAGATTTTTAATTTTATAATATCCCCTACATTAAAACCCAATTTTTTTGATGCATTTCCTTGATTAATTGAAAGTTCAAGGAAACCTGTTGAGCCGACGAGAAATAATATTGATCCAATTGGAACGCTTTCATAATAAGAAGTAAATAATCCTTCAAATAATTCTCCTTTAATATCTATTTTAATCTTTACACCCTCGTCTATAGTTAAATCATAATTTTGAATTCTATTATTGATTATTGGAATATTGGTTATCCCATTTCCAAAAGAATCTACATATTGAATTGAGCAACTAATAATTTTTTCTTCAATATCAACACTATACAAATCCGTTGATTTTATTAATTTATCCAGACTGAAAAAAGGTCCAAATTCTTCTAATGGAATACCAGATAATAAATGAGCACCTATTGGAGCCATAATATCTCTTCCATGAAATGTATTTGAAATTGGTTTATTGAAGAACAAATCATTTCGAATTTCTCTACATTCAACAATCTGATTAGTAGAAAAATCAGAGAAAATTCCATTATTAGGTCCAATAATGTAGTAGTTTGATACTGTTTTTAATACCAAAATTTCTCGAGAACTGCCTACTCCAGGATCAACTACAATTATAAAGACAGTCCCTTCAGGAAAATATTTGTATGTGGTTTTTAATACGTAAGATGCTTCAATTATAGATTGTGGACTAATGTGATGCGAAAGATCTATTATTCTTATACTAGGGTTAATAGTTAGTATAACAGCTTTCATACTAGCTATGTAATGTTGACCTTTTAAACCAAAATCAGTAATTAAACATATTATTTTTTGATTGAAATCTACCATTTCAAGATGAAAACAAGGAATTTAATGAGAAATCTTTATTAAAAATAAATCAAATGGGATTTATTTATTTTGCCTATACTTTTGATCGATTTTATAAAAATCTTCCAAGGCTTTTGATTTTTGTCTATATTCTTCTTCTTTTTCAAATTGAATTAATTTTTTAGAAATATCACTTGCTTTTCTATAAGAAGTATAGGCAGTATGAAAATCTTCATTTCTAAGAGCATTTCTGGCTTCTTGTACCACTCTATCTCTTTCTTTAGATAATTCAGGAATTCGTTGAGAGAAATCACCTTTTTCTTTGAGTGAAGTAGCAATATCCATTATATAGAGAGTTTCTGCAATTTCAGAGGCTTTATAGTAGAATTTGGCAGCTTTTTCATAATCTAAGGTTTTTAGTGTTTTTTCAGCCATTTTATAATTTTCAGATATTTTAATATGTTCTCCATTTTCAATTTTCTCTAGAAGTCCTTGGGCGATTTTTCTTTCTTTTTTCTCTCCACTTAGCATAAATTTTGTGATGTTAATAATACTTTCTTTTAAAGCTTCAGGTTGGAGAATGTCAATTAATGGCTCCAAATGTTCTAAATAGACGTCTTTTAATATTTGCTCAAATTCTTCTCTTGATTTATTAATAATATCTATGCTTGGGATTTCAAAGGCTTCTGCACCTTCTTTAAGAGATGAACGATATTTTTTTGGTTTATCATTTTCATTTAATAATAAACCTATTATAATTCCAGTGGCTTTTCGAGATAATTTTCCTTTGAAATTGTATAAATATGAAAAAATTTGAAGATCTTTTATTTTTAATAAATTATATTCATTTTTTGAATGATCAAGATGTAATCTAAGAAATAAATCATTTGAAATTTCAAAATCAATATTTCCTTCTTTAAAATAATACCCCATTATCTTATAATCTGAATCTGTTGGAAGTAATATTACAAAACAGCCTGATGGCATTTAAATCCTCCGGTTAAAAATTTAGTATTATTAAGATTGACTTGCACTAATAATTCTATTAGTTTCTTCTCTTATTGAAGAGATAATGTTTAATAATTGAGCATAATACAAATTGTCTGCTACTGTCTTCGAAGCTTGTTTAATAATTTCTATAGCTTTCTTTTCCTCTTCAGTTAAAGCTTCAATAGATTTTTTTTCCCAAAGTTCTTTTATTTTTTGATTAAAATCATCAGATAATTCTTGTAGATTCTTATTAGATTGAACTCTGAATTGTTTTAAGACTTCAACGATTAATCTAATATTTTCTGTCATAGCAACTGTTTGTTCAGAAAAGTTTTGACTCATTTGAGTTATTGCACCTCGCATTTGATTAATTTGGGCTATGGTTCCATCTAATGAAGACATAATTTGATTTATTTTTTGAATCATTTCTTCTAATAATTGTTCTGCCATTTTTTTCACCAATTTATTTATTTTTTTATTCTACTATTTCCTCTTCTTGTTTAAGAGACTCTTTAAGGCTTTTAACAGAATCAATTGCTTCTGATAATAATAAATTTACTGTTTCCTGATTGAGAACCCCTTCAGAAAGTTTAGAAAAATCTTCTAGCTTCTTAATCAGGTTCTTAAGAGCGTCTAAACCTAATCCTTCTTGAATAACTTTCAATTCATCAGTTGTTCCTGCTCCAATTTCCCTTACAGCATCAATATGTTTAGTTTGTGTAAGATTTATCTCATTAGAGAATTCCTCTAATTTTAAGGTTAAATTTGATATCTTATCTTCGATATTTTGGTTGAGTGAATTAAGAGAATCGTTGAGTTGTTGAATACTTTGCCCTAATTGCGCAATCCTTTTATAGATATTTTGAAGCAGATCTGTTAACATTTCAGCCATATTAAATCAACTTTTTTAAACTTTTTATGATTGATAAAAAGATGACTTTTTATCACTTCAATTATAAATATAACAGATTGCACCAATAAAAAAATTTTTATCTTTTTGTGCCTTTTGACATTATAAAGTTTTTTGTTTCAAAAGTTAAAAAGAAGAATTGAATAATACAATTACGCGGGCCATTTGCTTAGATTTTTATCGAGAGTTTCTCTCATTGACTGAAATGGTTAACAAGGTTTACATGCTTGGTCAACAAGCGCAGGTCTTATAAATGACCTATGGACAGACAAAAAATATTGAAAATTATGTCCATATATAGTAAAAACCTGAGATCCGGGGTTCAAATCCCCGATGGCCCATTTTAGTTTTTTATATGATCGTGAAACATCTATTTTACGTCTTTTTGTATATATAGGGATATTATCTATTAGGTAGAAAAGAAAAAATATTCCAAATTTAGATAAAAATTAATTCTAAAATAAAAATTTCTTATTTCTCTAGAAATGAACTTATTAAATCAAGAAGCCATTTCTTTATTTGTGTAAGATTTTTAAGAAGACCAGGAACAAGATTTTCAGGAAAATTATGTTCCTGTTCTAATCTTTGAGCAGTTTCCATCCATTTATTTAACGCAAGCTGAACTAGACTAGCACCTTCGGCTTCCATAAAAATTGGGACGACAGCTGCAGATTCTCTGGCATCCCCAATAGTAAAATATATTTTTCTATTAATCCCTTTGAGCAACACTAAATTCGCACATTCATCGAGTTTTCTCTCGACTAGAATACTTTTTAAAATTTGAGTTTTCGTATCTGAATCCTTTGAGGCAAAGTTTGCTTTTCTTTTTTGAAGCATAGGTTGAATTTCTGTTACAACTTTATCCCCAGTTGTTCCTTCGCTAAAATATTTAGTAATTTTTAAAGAATTTTCCAAACTCTCGATTGCTATGAACTTTTTATCATTTGAATATAAAACTGCCTTAGAACCTCCTTGGTCTTCACTTGAAGATTGTTTTATATAGATATTTCTCATAGTTACAGAATTACACGTGTGATAGGCTATTTCAAACAATTCTCGAGGGAGTATGGGACTATAAGGTTCTTCTATTTGTTTGAAAAGCCATTGAGAAGTAATAACATTATTAAATTGGTCTAGCAACCGATTTTCCATAATAAATTCCTATCTGTGGATTTAGTATTGATCGAATAATTTTTATTAAAATATAGAACTTCTAGTTTTTATTTATTATTATTTCTGTTAAAATAGAACATCATAAGATTTGTTATTAAATTATGATTGTACGACTTGATTATAAGCTTTTTCAAATCTCTCGACAGCAAAACTGATATCTTTTTCTAAAGCACCAATTGCAGCATTCATTACAATATAAGGGATTGGATAATTAGTACAGCATGTTCCAAATGCATTTTCTTTTGGATTGTATACTCTTGGTCCTGTAACTCTTAAGTTATACAAAGCTCCACCGAGAGCATAGATTTGCTTTTGCTTTAAATTTTGTAAGCTTAGAGCTACAGCCACGGGATTATAAATTTCAAGAATCCTCTCATTTATTTTTTCAGCAAATTCTCTTAGTTTTCTTTCTAGGAGTTTGCGATTTTTTTGTTGTTCTTGAAGTAGACTTTGATATCCACTAAGGCCCATAGATAACATTGAAATTAAGAAATTTACAACAGGTGTGGCAGAAGCACGTCCAGCATAGGTCTGGCTAATTTTAATTATTTTGTCTTTTATAGGTGAAGCAATCACAGCTCCACCCACAGGTGTGAGAAAATTTTTATCGGTTGATTGGATGATAGCGTCTACTCTACCAGCATCAATAGCAGATCGAATCAATTTCATCCATTCTGGACTTTGCACACCATAAGCATTAATGACAATATGAACCAAGTTATTTTGTTGCGCAAACTTACTGATTTCTTTAATATCATCATGTTCTCGAGGTGGAAAAAAGCTTGTAATTGAGACAATTGCAAAACAGTCATTATCAAAATTACTCTTAATATTATCTATTGGAATCCTAACAGCATCTCCAAAAATCTGTCCTGGAATAATTTTTGTATGAAAACCCATCAAATCAATTGATTTTAAAAGAGATTTATGATCGATTTGAGGAACTAAGATTGTTTGTTTATGTTTCAAATTTTTATTACTTACAGTTGGTCTTAAAGCACCTAGTGTTAAGGACAATGACATCCCAGTACATAATGGAACAACTATTGCATCCTTAATATTTGGTAAGCCTGTATTCCTTAAAATATTGCGAGCTAAGTAATTAGATAGTTCATACATAATCGAACCCCCTGGAGCTTTTGGTTGAGGCGCGGTTAAAAAACCACTTCTTCCAACACCATGGCAAAACCCTGCCGAAGTTTTTAATTGTAATTTTGAAGCGATTCTTGCTTCTCTTTCACCGACTCTTGCAGCATTACTATCCTTATCGGTATCCATATTTGAAAGCACTTGAAGTAAGAATTCAATTTGATCATCAGTCCAGGGTTTATCAGGTACAGATCTTTGTTCAAATAAGATTTTTATTGGATTTAAGAATTCATTTAAAACTAGTTGTCCCCTATGAAGCATATTTTTAGGAATATTTGAATTTTCAAAAAATTCAATAATTTTGTTGAAATCAACCATTGAAAACACAAAATGACTATATTTTTAATCTAATGGCGGCCCTCGAGGGGAATCGAACCCCTATCCCTCCGCAGGATAACTGGGTTTGAAGCCCAGCGTCAGAGACCACTCCAACCGTCAAGGGCCATAAATAATAAATATTTTTAATTCAAAATATCTATCTTTTTAAAAGAAGTTTTTGGTTATAATCTCCAAAACAATTGATTAAAGAAAACAATTTAAAAAAAATCTAACATTTTTTTCCCTTCTTCAAAAATGGCATTAGCTTTCTCCATAATATCAGGAATATCTATTTGTTGTGGACATTTCTCAAGACATTCTCCACACTGAATACACAAACTTGCTGCTCCATCAACCTCATCTCCCTTAGATAATCCTTCTTCTAAAGCTTCTTTCGTTTTTGCCATCCTATCATAAAAAAAAGAAATTCTTGCTTTTCGTTCTTCCCCCCAGTATCCTAGATCATTTAAAAATCTAAAGACCCAAGGAATGGAAACTCCTTGCGGACAAGGGAGGCAATATCGACAACTAGTACAAGGTACAAGATCATACTTATCATAAGCATCTCGTAATTCAAAAATAGTATGCAATTCCTCTTCGGATAAACTATTATTTACAGAATTATTAGCTGATTCGATATTTTCTTTAACTTGTTGCATAGTACTCATTCCACTTAACACTACTGACACTTCAGAGTGATTCCACACAAATTGTAAAGCCCATTCAGCCATAGACCTTTTAACTTTTGATTTATCTAAAATTTTTTTAATTTCTGGTTTAGTATCTAATTTTTTCTCTGGAATAGCTAACTTCCCACCTCGAATAGGTTCCATGATAATTAATGCTATTTTTTTCTTTCCAACATATTTAACTCCATTTGTACCTGCTTGGTAATTGACATCAAGATAATTATATTGAATTTGACAACAATCCCAATTATAATAATCGAGTATTTCTTTAAAAACCTCAAAACTATCATGAAAGGAAAACCCAATATATTTAATTAATCCCTTCTCTCTTGCTTCCTCCATTTTTTCAATTAAATTAAGTTTTTTAATTTTATCTAGTCGATTTTTATTTAAACCATGGAAAAGGTAAATATCTGGGTTAGTTTGTAATCTTTCAATCTGTTCATTAAGAATTTTATCAAAATCTTCTCTTTTTTTGACTAACCACATTGGCAATTTTGTAGTAAGGTGGATTTTCTCACGATAACCATCTTGGAGTGCTTTCCCTACAATTACTTCACTTTGCCCATTATGGTAAGGATATGCTGTATCTACATAATTTACTCCATTATCAATGGCGTAACGAATCATTTTAATTGCTTCTTCTTCATCAACAGTGGTTTGATCAATCATAGGAAGTCGCATAGCACCAAATCCCAGAACAGACACTTCCCATCCAAGGAATCCCATTTTTCTATATATCATAATAGTTTTATTAATTTAATTTTAAATTTAACTTATGTTGTGTATTTATTTATTTTGTAGATATTATAAAAATAAAAAATAGTGCTTATTTAAAATAAAATCAATTTAATTAACGATTTACTAAAAATCTGGACTGTTTTTCTTTTTATATAGAATTAACGGTTATTTTTTTTTGATTAAATTAACAAAAGTGAAATTATATGATAAGTGATTCTAATTTTATAATTGATATACATTTGATAGAATGCCCATTCTTTCCATCCTGTGAATTACCTAAAATAGCATTCCTATGTAAAATTCCAAATTGTAGAAATTGTCCTTATTACATTTCTAAATTAGAAAAAATCAAATAGAATATTATTAAAATTTCAAAATTTATCAGTAATTTGGTCCCTATATTTAATATATTCCTTAATTTTCTTTATCTCATCAAGTTTAAATCTTTTTAAATTAAGTTCTGAAAGATGATAACCATATACTTTCTCAAGAAAATAAGAAATCAAGTAACCTGTCGCACCCCATACAGTAAAAATTTTTCCGTTTTCTTTTTTGATATAATTAAAATAGAAAATTGGAAATTTATTTCCATTAATATCAACGGCTTGTTCTCTAAAATTCATCTTACTTGTAAAAAAGTCAATTGGAATTTTCACAATTTCTTGTACTTCCCTATCATCTTTAGTTAATTTTTGATTTTTATCTATGATCCCCACAAAAGGAGTGATTATATATCTTGTCATAGTTGGAAAATCATCAAGGCACCCTAAAATTTTGACTTTTTCACGAGGTACACCAATTTCTTCCTCAGTTTCTCTTAAAGCTGTATCTCGTAATGATCTATCCAATTTAACATCAAATTTCCCTCCAGGGAAGGACATTTCACCTTTATGTCGAGTACCTTTATCTGATCTATGAATTAAAATCAATTCATAGGGTTTATTCTTATATGGAATTATTGAAAAAAGAACTGCTGAACTTGTAAAAAAATTATCCTTAATAGAAATTCTTTGAGGTGAATCACAAGAATTTAATTCCTTCTTAATTAAATCTTCATTAAAAATCAAGCTAGCAGTGTCCATTTATTGTAGCAAAAATTTTAAGATAGTAATTATTTAAAAAACATAATATTTTATTATAATAAAATTTTTAGCAAGTGTATTTCAGTGAAACTCCCGAAAGAGCTTAGAGATAAAGGAGAATTAGGTGGCGCCACTAGTAAAAGAAAGTGCTCAATAAAGGGTTGTAGTGAAGTGGCGATCCGATCACTATCAGAAAATACTTGGAATAAATATATTGAAAAAGCGGGTTTACAATTCGTTAAGAATTCACACCATAAGGTTTATTTGTGCAAGATCCATTATAATCAATCTAATAAATATAGAAAATCCCATGAAAAGATGTTTCAGAAAAAGGGATTTTTAGATAATTCACTTGAAATGAAAAAGGGAAAATGGGATTATTAAGGAATTAAGATCATTCGTTCATAAAGAGTGTTAATTAAATTATATTGTCCTTGAATAAGACCAATTGATAGGAGTGATAATCCTATTAACATAATTATTATAGCAATTATTTTATTCCTCATATTTATCGGATCTTTAAATATTCCTTAATAAAAATAGTTTTACAATTAATTCTACTTTATTAATTGTTCTAATGTAGAAATTTTTGTATTAACTTTTTTCAATCTCAGATCAAATTCTTTATCTTTCTCTTCATATTCATCTTCAGTGATCTCTTTTGCATGAAATCTTCCTTTACTAAGCTTTCTTTCACTGGAGATTTCTGCTTTTTCTAATTTTAAGTCTTGAATCCATAATTTCATTCCTTCAATTAAATCTTCTCTCTCATCCTCTAACTCAATTTTTTCTCGTTTGTATTTCTCTTTTAGTTTTTCAAAAGTTTCTTTATCAACTTTATGTAATTTATGTTCTCTTGCTAAATTTTCAAGTTGAAATATTTTTTTATCAATATCATTTTGGATCCTTTGAACAATAAAAGGATCCTCTAAATTCTGTTTAATTACACCTTCTTTTTGCTTCAATTCACTTATTAAGGTCTTTATTGCCTCTAATTTTAAATTAACTTCTTTTTTATATTCCATATCATAGTCATACCTTTCATCCTTCGTTGATTTTGAAATTTCAGTTAGTTTATCAGCAAGTACTTTTTTATTTAACTGAATATCATTATATTCGATATAATAAACCATTTGTTCTTTAACATCTTCCGGGAGAGGTCTAGCCTCTCTTTTGTCTTTAGTTTTTTTGGCTTTCTTCTGATCTTCTTCTTTTTCTTCATACTCTGGAATTGGTTCCTTTTGTTCTTCTTCTTTCTCCTTTTCTGTAATTAAAGGCTTTTCTTCCTGTTTTATTTCTTCTTTTCTTTCTATTCTTTTGGCACTTTTAGGGATATCTGCGAGTAATGGTTTGCCACAAATGATGCAGAATTTATCTGATTCTTTAACTGGATTACCACAATACGGACAAAACTTTGGAATTATACATTCACCATAAAAATATAGTTAGTAAATTATATGTTATCTTAAATTAAAATTATAAATAAAATTAATTGAGACCGATTTTTGAAATTTCTTTAATTTAATAAAATTAATTTTAATTCCAATAACAACTTATAAATTTTTTTCATTTTTAATGTACTTAGAGATGGATATTGAAAAGAAAATCCCCGTACACATTGGATTGTTTGGACATATTGATTCTGGGAAGACTGCAATCGCTAAAGTTATTAGTGAAATAATTTCTACAGCCGGAATTGATGGGCATCCCCAAAGTAAAGAGAGGGGGATAACTATTGATTTAGGATTTACAAGTTTTTTACTTAATAACTATCTAGTTACTCTAGTAGATGGTCCTGGGCATGCAGATCTAATAAGGATTAGTGCTTCCTCGATAGAAATTATAGATTGTGCATTAGTTGTTATAGATATTAATAAGGGCCCCCAAGTACAAACTGGAGAGCATCTGATAATGATTGAATCGCTTAAGATCAATAAAATTATTGTTGTTCTCAATAAAATTGATCTTTTTACTGGAGATCTTGAAGTAGAGGTAAATAAAACAAGAGAATTTTTTGAATCAACTTCATTTGGTTATGATATACCAATTTTTTGTGTTTCTGCAAAAAGTAAAGAAGGGTTTGTAGAATTAAAAGAAGGAATATTAGAAACAATTAATTCCTTAAAATTTCAAAGATCTACAGTAGGTGATATTATAATCCCGATTGATCATCATTTCCCAATAAAAGGTATGGGAGCTATTTTAACAGGAACAATATTGCATGGAACTTTAAAATTAAATCAGAATATAGATATTGTACCCGTAAATACTTCTGGTAGAGTAAAAAATATACAAATATTCCGTCAGAATGTAGAAATTGCAAAAGCTGGTGATAGGGTTGGTATCAATATAAAAGGATTAGATTTGAAAAAAGTTTATCGGGGTTGTTATGCAACAAATAATCCTAATGCATTTGAATATTGTAAAATAATTGATGTAAAAGTAAATAATAATGAGTTATTCAAACCTAAAACTAGTTTTGGAACTCAAATTCATATAACTATCGGAATGATAACCACTAGTGGTAATATTTATCCATACTATGAGCTGAATGGAAAAAGAATTCAAACTACCGTTTCAAATAAGGATCGAGGATTTAAAGCTATTATTTTGTTTAAAGATAAAACATTAATAGAAAGAAATAGAAGTTTTATGCTAATTAGTCGATTAGATTTACCTCCAACTACTTTAAGAATTTTAGGATCAGCAGAACTGTTAGAGACATATATAAATCCCCCAGTTCTTTATAAATATAAAACAAAAAAAGGAATAATTAAAAATCCTGACCATCCTCAAGGAATTGTCTGCTCTGGATTAGCACAAAGCGCTATTGGAGCGAAAAAAATTGTTGGTAAGGGATTAGAACCTCCTTATTCAAAAGTTTTAAGCACATTTGGTACTAAAGGTGCAGTTATTGTGGGTATAAAAGAAAAAGATAAAATAATAAAGAAAGGAGATCCCGTAATTCTTAAAGAATTAAGAAGTTTTCAACTAAAAAACATTTAAATGCTCATAAATTAATATTATCTTAACAGAGGTGTTTAAATTGGAAAAAGCTAAAGACTCTGAAATTGACATCAGCCAAGATATCCTCGACGAATTAATGCGTGCTTTAGAAAGATTAGAAGCTTCTACCGATTTGGAAGGAACTGCGGTCGTTTCAAAAACGGGATTAAGAATTGCAAGTTCTGAAACTGCTGATGTTGTATGGGACATTTATAGTGCTAGTCCTGCTACTCTAATTTCCTTAGGGGAAAAAATTAGCCAAGGACTGCAACAAGGTGAATTAAGAGACATAGTTATTAGAGGAAATAAAGGTTATACTATAATTTTAGTTGGTTCAGCAGAAAATAATTTTATGTTGTTTACTAACTGCAAAAAAGGATATAAATTGGGATATTATTTTCATAAGATTAGAAAATCTTTTAGAGAAATGGAACCTGTTTTAAAGAAAATTGAAACAAAAGATATGACATATTAAGAGTCCTTTTTAATTTATATCAAAAAAAAATAAAAAAAAAGTTTTATTTGGAAATGAATTGAACAATATCTCCATTTTTCAAATTATATAAATTAACTGCAGTTCCAGGATAATCACCATTAACAGAATAGAGCCATCCTGATTTAAGACTATTGATACTTTCAATAATATAGCCCATTTCACCATAGTCTGTAAATTCAAATTCACACCACTTAGACAATGCATCAAATGCAGTTGTATTATAATCTGATAATGTAAAATTTGCCCAGGTTGATACTGTTCCATTTCCATAGTTAACAATTAAGGTAATATCTTGAACTTCTCTTAGTGGTTTATTAGTTTCACCAACTTCTATACCTGAAGTGAAAACAAAGAATGAACTAAAGCTAGCAGTAGCTAAAATTGCAATTAACACAAACTTATTGTACTTTTTAAAGCCAGTTTTATATTTGGAAACAATAGAAGAACCTGTTATTAAAAGTATACTTATAGAAGCAATAACGATATACGGAAGCAATTTAAGAAAGATATTAGGTGGAGTAGGTGTTGTTTCTCCTGTGGATTCCCATGGAGTGTAGCCTTCTATTCTCATTTCAAGTAAATAGTCTCCTATTGAGGTATAAGTCCATAGTAATAGCCCAGATCGTTTTTCATATAGTAGATTTGTTAATTGTTCTCCATCTGTTTGTTCAAATGTAATTTTAATAGTCATTGGTTTTTCTTCAATGGAAACTAAGCCATTAGCAAATCCAGTTGCTTCTTGTAAAGCCAATTTCTTTACTCTTGTAATATTATCAATTATTTGAATAAGTAACCCTGGTTGAAAATAATTATATCCTAGGGTAAATGACCATCCTAACTCACTGTTAGATCTATTAGCAATTGTAAAATTCGTTGTTAGTATTCCAGAATTGTTCTCAATAATTGCAATATCAAACCAAGGAAGTGGATCATCTATAACATTTCCCCAATCATTTGGATCTTTATTATAATATCCTGTTAAATTAGCAACGATTTGACCACCTGTGTTTGTATTCCAATCTCCTTCAAATCCTCCTGATAAATTATACCATCCTGTAGCTTCGTTAAATTGAATGACATTATAAATAAAGCTGTCTTGAAGTGTGAAATTTAACGATCTAATTTCAAGTAGGTATCCCAAGAAATAGGTTTTTGCCCATACTAACAAACCTGTCCATCTATCATATATCATATAAGTTTTTTGTCCTACTCCGCCAATCTGTTCAAAACCGATATATAAAAAGTTATAGGTTTCTTCCACCTCAACATTTCCAACACTAGCAAATGGTATTCTAGGATCAGATTGGTTTAAGGCTAACTTGCTTATATGTGTCAGATTTTCATTTGGGATTAAAAATCCAGGTTGAAAATTATTATACCCA
Organism: Promethearchaeota archaeon; assembly: GCA_048939015.1. Classification (GTDB taxonomy): domain Archaea; phylum Asgardarchaeota; class Lokiarchaeia; order Sigyniarchaeales; family SOKP01; genus Loki-b32. Next base: position 8,073 of record JBHLPW010000013.1, on the reverse strand, counting down.
AGTGTGAGAGCTCTCGCAACTTCACTGTTAGATCTATTATATAAAGTAAAATTACTATTGAACACACCAAGATTATTTTCATAAATTTCAATGTCGTACCATGGTATTGGATCCACGAATACATTTCCCCAATCATATAAATCCTTATTGTAAAAGTTAGTTAAATTAATCCATATTTGTCCTCCCGGATTGGTCTTCCATACACCTTCTAAACCAAATGAAAAATTATACCATACCGTAGAATCTCCGAATTGTACAACTTCATATACATAAGGATCGTCGAAATTGAGATTATTCGAATAAGATTCTGGAATGGTTTGATCAGCTTTAACTATAGGAATAGTTCCCGAATAAAGTAATTGAACAAAAACTAAAATACCAATGACGTAGATAACTTTTTTAGTATTTTTCATTATTTTCATTATATTTTTTAGTTAAATATATACAAAATTGTAGAAAAGACTAGGATAACTTGGTCAGTCTTTATCTGTATAGACTTTGATAAGGAAAGATCCAATTTAAATATGTAGGTTATATCACCTACTCATTCTGAGCTTCTTCTCTTAATATAATTTACATAGAGAAGTTATTATTTCTAATGAGTGTTGAGGGCTAGAGAAAAAAAATATAAATAACTTATAGTGTATATATTTTCTTGAATTTACGAGGGCTAGGTTCGTATTTTGTATCTTTTAATAGTTTAGGATCTGTAAAAAAAAATGCTCAATTTCTCAAGGTTATCCAGTCCTTTTAACTCTTTTATTGGATTACAGGATATATCTAATCACTCCAAATTTTTGAGATTATTGAGCCTTTTAATTTCAGTTATGTTATTACCAGAAAGATCTAAATACTCTAGATTCTATAAATTGGCAAGCCTTTTAATCTCAACAATTTTGTTATATTTTGAAGATAACCATTCAAGGTTTTCTAAGGATTCCAAGTTTTTTGTTTCAGAAATTTCTTTAGAATCTAAATGTAAGAGCTTTATATTTGATGAATTATAAAGCATCTCTATTTCAGAAGGGTCATTGATATCTAAATCACTTAAACTTAGAAAAAATTTTTTAAAATTTTTGACGTAGTATTTTTTATTGTTATAGATTACAAACTTTTAGCCATTTTCATCTTTCATTTTGTCAATATAAAGGAAGTGAATCATCTCTTTAAATGTATAGATGCTATCGGTTATTAAAAAAAAAATTTAAAAAAAAAAATTTCATCTATTAGGGTAATGTTTTATTTCCAATTTTCTCTTTTAAAACATAAATTGCTTTAGACCATGCGTTTTGAAAATAATTTCGAGCTTTTTGCCATTCTGAATTTTTTCTCCAACCTGTATGGAATAAATATATATTTGTTTTTTTTGAATCAGAATCATTCTGAGAAAAAAATATAATTACATGTGTAAGGGGATCAGCAGAATTCATAAAGGATTCAAATTCGGCAGGACCCTTCCAATCAAATGAAATGTATTTATTTTTTTCCAACCCAGTAATTTTACATCCAATCGTGCTATCACTTTTTCTATTTTCAGGCACCCAAAAAAGTTCATATTTCCCTCCAACTTCCAGATTTACTTCTGCTTTTACTGTAAGCCATTTCTCCAATAATTCATTTCTAGTAAACATGCTAAAAGCAGTTTGTATATCGCAATCAATTTGTTCGTGAATTAATATAATGTTTTCCATTCTTATTTACCATTTTGATTACTGATTGTTTTATAACAAAAAGTTATAAAGTAATAAATAGTAACTAATTTTGAGCCTATTTAAACTAATTAGTAACTAATTGGTAATAATGTGAGAAAAATGGAAGTTTGGGAAGATTTGAGTAATATGAAGAATTGTCCCATTGAAGTGGCCCTTAATTATTTAGGAAAAAAATGGACATTACAAATAATAAGAGATTTATTCAAGGGCAAGAGGAGGTTTTCAGAGTTTTTAAAAGAAAATCCTCAAATCAGCACAAAGATGCTTTCATTGCGATTAACAGAATTACAGGATTCAGGATTAATTGAGAAGAATGTTGTTTCAACTACTCCGATAAGAGTAGAATATTCGTTAACATCAAAGGGCAAAGCTCTTAATAAAGTTCTTTTTCAATTAGCTGAATTTTCTTTAAATAATTACCCAAAAGAAGTATATTTTAAAAAACCAAAATCAGTAGAAGGGGATTTATACAATTTAAAAGATTTTTTCAACGCTAATGAGTATTAATCTCTCTATAAATTCTATTTTTTAAGAGAAGAAGCTTTCTACGATTAACAAATGAAGACAAGGAAAGTTGACCTACATATTTAAATTATTTATTAAATTATATGAATATAATAAAAAAAGTAAGATATAGTTGCTAATTGAAGTGGAAATAAAATCAGAAATGGAAAAATCAAGCGAAGTTGTTGACGTAAACGATTTTAGTCAAGAAAGAGCTAACTATTCAACTTGGCTTGAAAGAAGAACTTTTCGAATTGTCTTAATTAGCACCTTTACAGCTTTAGCAATAGTTTTAGGGTATTTGCTTGCAAGTATTCCGAATATTGAACTATTTACACTCACAATTTTTTTATCTGGTTTTATTTTAGGGAAAAGAGATGGAATGATAATTGGATTTTTAAGTTCATTTATTTTTTGCTTTTTTAATCCTTTAGGAGCTTCTCCTCTACCACTCTTAGCTTTCCAATTAGTACATTATACTCTGACTGGATTAGTAGGTGCATTAGTTCAAAATTTTTTATGGAAGAAAACATCAATTAAAACGAAAGAGGATTTTTACCAAATACCATTTATGGTAATATTTGGTATTTTTGGAGCATCAATTACTACAAGTTTTCAGATTTTTGCATCATTAGTGGATGTTCTTATGTATTTTGGGACAATTAACGAATTTATTCCATATTTTCTTACTGGTTTATTATTCACTATAGTGCATGTAGTTGGAAATACACTTGGATTTATTTTCATATTGCCGGGATTAATCCATTTAATATATAAGATGCTCTATTAACAATTGAATAACAATCAAAAGATAAATAAAAAAGCAATTGTTGATGGTAACATCATTATCAGGATTAATATAACACAAATTATTAAACAAGTGTTTTTCTTTTTCTCTGTTTCAGTTTCCTCAACATCTAAATTATCAGAATATTCATTATCCATCTTAAAATCTCTTAGGTATATTTTATACTTCAAAAATCAAAAAATGGGATCGATTATGATTATAAACAATCTATTCAGTTTGAGATAATAATGTAATTTTACCACCAGCAGCTTCGACTTTTTCAATAGCTTTTTGAGAAGCTTTATTTACTGTTATGTTAATTACTTTATTGATCTCTCCTCTGCCCAAGACTTTTTGAATATTACTTTCATTCAAATTTATATTATATGTGTTTCCAGATTTTATTGCTTTATTATTAAGAACTAAGTTTTCGATCTTTTGATCTAGATCTTTAACATTAATTGTATTTACTTGATAAATTCTAATTAAATCCTGTGGTCTTTTAAATCCTTTTTTCCCAATATCCCAATCTGGGTCGGGAAATCCGAGTTCTTTTTGTTTTAAATAGTAGGTTTTTTTACTTTTTTTCCATTGAGTAGTTTTCCCCTTACCAGCACGCTGTCCAGTCTTTCTATGTTGACCTACTCTCCCATATCCATGAGTACGTCTCCCTCTCATTTTTCTAACTTTTTTAGGAAAATTTCTTGTAATGATTCATCACCTATTTATTAAAGCATTTTATGAATTAATTCATTAATATATGGTCCTATATTACCGAGAGTTCCACCTTCGTTATAATGTTTTTTAATAGATCCCCGATGTCCCTTTCTAGGGGGATGTAATCGGAATACTGGTTTTATTTTGTAAATATCTTTCTCTCGATACTGTATTTCACCGCTTAGTAAGGCTTTTGCTAATTCTCTAAAATTCTTATAATTGGTTAAATTCTTAATATGTTCTTCTGTTAGTGAATTATTTCCTTCTACTTTACCTCTTACACGTAATAATCGTATCAATGTTTTTTCATCAATCTCTCCATAGGCTATATAGTCTTTACATTTTACTAGCATTCCATTATATGAAGGATTAGCCCATACAAGTACACCATGATTTACTTTATGCATTCTAAGCATTTTTAAAGTATCTAGGATTTTGCCTTTCATACCTAAAGCTCCTCTAATACGCACTGCGAAAAATAATTTTGATGTAAATTCTGTTGGTTTTAATTTTGATTTCTTTTTTGCCATAGACATTAAGCACCACTCTTTTTTATATATTAAAATTAAATTTATGAGCTTGTTTTAGAGCATCAAACGTGGCCTTTACCAAATTTTCACTTGTTCTTGTATCACCAAAAGTCTTACTCCAAATATCTTCGATCCCGCATAATCTTAAGACTGGTTTAACTTTATCAGCACAAGCTAATCCGACACCAACCGGAGCAGGAATAAGTTGAATTCTAACCGAGCCGCATTTTCCTTTAATTTTAAATGGAACACTATGTGTTCCTCCACATCCACATTCTTTACTTCCACATCCTCTCAAAACTGGGATAACTGAAAGTTTTGCTTTATCAATTGCTTTTCTAATAGCGGGTCCAACCTCACGGCTCTTAGCCGAACCAACTCCAATGAATCCATCTGCTCCTACAAGTACAACTGCTTTGAACTTTGAACGTTGTCCACTTGCAGTCATCTGTTGAACCATTTTTATATCGGTCACAGACTCTTGTAATTGTGGGAGTAGAATATTAATTATTTCTTTCTCTTTTACTACTAAATTATTTTGATATATTTTTTCTAACGTTATTAATCCTTGTTGAACTAGTTCACCCAACTTGGTTTTGGGGATCCACTCTTCATCCATATTTCTTAGTCGACTCATCTTTTCTCACCTTTTTAAGTTTTATTTTCGATCTGTTTCTTTGAATTCGAAAACATTTGGCTTATTTTTGTTGGATTTAATTTTTGTTTTCCTAGATATCCTGAGAATATTTGTTCATACTTTTCTGGTTGATCAGATTTCAAATCTTTCGCATAATTCTCAATATGAGTACCCTTTATTCTTTCTTCTAGGCTTTCAGGAAAAAATTCTCCACGATAAGGAATAATTATTCCTGCATCTACTATTCCTTTGCATGCTGCTAGTATTCGATTTCTGTGGTAAAAGATACCTAAATCAAATATGGCATCTTGAATTTTATTTTTCTTTGCTCTTAATCCTGCTAAATATCCAGTAAGATAGGCAGCGGGAATATTTCCACTATTAACACTCCAACCATATTTTGAAATTAATTCTTTTGAAAAAGCAGAAACTAAGATATTATCTCCCCCTCGTCTAGATTGGACAATTTGAACTCTTATATGATCATTCGAAGCTCGTATGACTACTCTTAATTTTTTTGATTTTAATAATTTTAATCTTTTATGATAATCAGTTTTACCTTCCTGACGTCGTCGATGCGATCTTTTATATCTTGGACCTTTTGCCATTTCTTACCGACCTCTTCTTATTAATTCTTTCTCCCTAATATATCTATTTAATTGTGCTACACTAGTAAACATTCCACCTTTAGCATTCTTATATAATTTTCGATAATTGGTGACAGTAATTAATTTACGATCTCTGAGTTTTTTAAGTTCTCGCCTAATTGGACGAATTCTTTTAATCCATGCTCTTTTCTTTGGAGTTCTTGCAAGTTTGGTTCCCTTTCTCTTTCCTAAACCTCTGGCCCTTCCTTTCTTTTTTCTTTCATGCCTTACATTTTTCCTTTGTGTGGAAATCCCTTTCTTATATTTCTTCTGAATAACACCCTGTTTAATTAAGTTACGAATATCTTCACGAGTAATCGCAAGTGAGATATCTTCAATTAAATAGGGATCAAAATATACTCTATTTTCACCGCATTTAAGAATATCAGCAGCCATCCTTCTTTGTGGTTTTAGATTTATTTTAATCACCTCCCAAAGAATCTTCTAAATCATCAATATCAAGAAAATCTTCACTTTCCATCTCAGAAATTGGAGATTCTGCCATTGCTTCTAGACTTTCAATTTCTTTTTGTGATATCCCAAGATTTAATATTCTAAAACCCCTTTTTTGACAATAATCAATTAAAGCAATGCGTTTTTTTGCACCTAATTTACCAGAAATTTTAATTGCATGATGGTTTTTATTTAAATTTTTTAATTCTTCTATTTTAGTGATTCTTACTTCCTCAAATCCTGATGGATGTAAACCTCTAACCTTTTTTGGGTTTCTAAATCCTACGGTAGGAGATTTTACGCCTAATTTTGTTTTCTTTCTAGTTTGTGAATCAATACCTCTAGCTTTTCTCCATGAGTCTTTTACTCTTTTATATCTCCAAGATTCTACACGTCTAAATGAAGGTCTTTTCTTATTTATTAATTTTCGCAATTCCATTAATCTTTTATCTTGTACCATTTTTAATCTCCATTATTTAAGTTATTTCCCAAAGAGTTTCATCTCCAAGCATTTTTTTATATAGATAGACTCCATCTTGAAAAACTCGGGGATCTTTTTTCCTTATACGACAAGCTCTTTTAACATTTGCGGCGGCTTGTCCTAATGCTTCTTTATCAGGTCCTGTAAAAAATACTTCATCTCCTTCTACTTCAACATTTACACTCTCAGAATATTTAGCCTTTCTAGGGGCTCTCTCTCCTAAAAAATTAACAACATGAATTTCATTTCTATCGCTTTTCACCTCACAATTACAAGGAAAATGTGAGTAGCAAATTTTTGAAATATATTTATAATTTGTTTGAACACCTACAATTAAATTATTAATAATACTCACTATAGTTTTGATTAAGGCGAGCGTGCCACTTTTAGGAAAATTGGTTGAAAAAATAATTCTATTCCCTTTAATTGATACATTTATACCTCTCACATGTGAGAAGTCTTTTGTAATATCTCCATTTGGTCCTTTTACTCGAATATGATGTCCTCCTTCCAAGGTAACTTTTACGCCTTTAGGTATTTCCAATTCATCTTGAAAGAATGCTATTTTAACCATTTAATTATTACCTCATATTTTTTTAGTAGATATAACATAAAGTATGACCACCAATATGTTTCTCCTCTGCTTCACTCATTGTCATTATTCCTTGATTTGTAGTTAGCACAATAATTCCTAATCCAGGTGCCGGTAACATATTCCTTTCTAACATCTCATATTGTGAAACTTTATAATTCAATCTCATTAACCCAGCACATTCATTAATTTTACCTAATAAAGCAATTTTGAATTTTCCTTGACGTCCATCATCATATCTTTCAAATTCTCCAATATAAGCATGTCTCTGAAATATTCGAAGAATTTGTTGAAGTATATTAGAAGCTGGACTAATAATCACTTCTTTTTTACGTGCTCTTTCTGCATTTTTGAGTGCACAACAAGCATCAGCAATAGTATTTACCATAGTTGTTCAATTTTTCCTTTTAATTATTATTATTTTCTCACTCAAACCTTTTAAATCCAATTTCTTTTCCAATTTCATAAAGGCATCTTCTACAGATATATAATCCATAACGTCGTATTATTCCTCTATGAGTATGACATCTTCTACACTCTCTCTGTCCTTTACCATAGTTTTTGACTTGTGGGATTATTATTCACCTTAATTATTTATATATATTCTAAATCTAATTTTTCTACGATTTCAACTCCAAATTTTTGCTGCAAAAAATATTGGGTCTCTTCTCGAGATACATAATGATGTTTTGGAACCTTGGTACGAGCTTTACGTCTAAATTTTACTCTCATCCCTGGTCTTACTACTCTTCCCACACAATCTAAACCCCATATACCAATTGTATTATCATATTCAATACCTGGAATAGATATGTGTTCAGTTATTCCAAAACCAAAATTTCCATAATTGTCAAAACTCTTTCTTAAAATTTTATTATTATTTACTATTAATAACTTTTTAAGCAATTTCTCTGCATTTTGAGCCCTAATTGTTATTTTTGTCCCAATTGGACGGCCTTTTCTCAAATTAAATTCTTTTACATTTGTTTTTGAAAGTGTTTTAATTGCTTTTT
>JBHLPW010000012.1:23834-85137 GCA_048939015.1 Promethearchaeota archaeon | reverse complement strand
ATTCGTAAATTCCACTGGTATTAATCATCTGATTAAATAGAGTGGTATTGAAATAATCCTTAACAGTTAAAGTGACAATCATATTTTCAATGGTGTTAAAACCGAAATCAGATCTGTCACCATCGATATAAAACTTTAACAATTGTTGATCTATTGCTAATCCAGTTCCAGTATATACCGAAAAATATACATCTTTCGGATACTCTGGTGTTTTGGTTGCTACTCCAAAAGATTCAATATGGCTATTTTCTGTTAGATTTACTATTCTTGATGTATAGAGTGTGGCATTGGTGAAATAAATAGTCATGTTATATTCAACATTAGGCAAGAATCTGTAAGTTAATCCAAATTGTTTTGGGATAATTTGAGTCATCCACACTCCTGAACCAACCTGAGTGATATTGACAATGATATCCTCATAGGTAAATTGATTCAGAATTATTAAACTATAAATTTCTACAAATATATTATATTCACTATAAGCACTTGCATCTATTGTTTCATTGGCTAAAGTATTATTAAAAAAATCCAAAACTACTAAATTTGCTGTCTCTGATTGTACTGTATTAAAGCCAAAATCTTTCCTTTCATTATTTATGTAAAATCTCACTAAATCATGATCAATTCCAAGTCCATCATAAGTAAATAATGAAAAATAGATTTGGTGATAAGTGGTATTAATAGTTATGATCTTATGAGTTGATAAGGTAAAATTAAGCTCTCTTGGATAATCATCCTCATGGTTTATATAATCCAAAGAATATGAACCAGATGCGATTGAAAATTCAACAACCTCTTGAGAGAATATATTTCCAGATTTAATTACTGATGAACCAGATTTGCTTAAATCATATTCTACATATTCTTCTGCTTCATTTTTAATTTTTAAGGAATATACTGGAAGTGTAATATCTATAAAAGTTTTTGCTAATCTTCCAGCAGAATAGACACATACATCAAAAGAATCATAAACACCAAAATAAATAGTAGTATCTTCATCTACAAAAAATTCCCTATTTGTTAATCTCTGATTTGTGAATGTCTCGTCTTCTAAAGTATAATTTATATATACCTTAAATTGATTAAAATCAAGATAATCATTATTAGAATCATAAAAACTAACAAAAACTGTTTCTGGAATTGTAGATTGGTAAATATAAGTTGTTAAATCATATCCTATTGTCACATAAGTATCAACCTTTAAAATATCATTTTCATAAATTTTCAAACTATTATTACCATAATTAGCTATGATATCATTATGACCAAATGGTTCAAGATATAAGTTCTTCTGGTCTTCTTCTGTATCAAAAATCCAATGAGTAGCATTTAAACCATAAAAAATTAGATATTCTTCATCGGTCATTTCAGAAGCAACTCTAATTTGGTCAAAAGAGACAGAAGAATCAACAAATACCTCAACTTGTTGTCTTGATGTTTCTGTATTTCCAGATAAGATATTTAAGGTTTTTTGGAGCACATCATCATTGTAAAGTTTTAGTTGAGCATTATCTGAAGTTGTTTGCAAATTAAGAGTAAAATAATCACCTTCAAGTAAAGAATAAGTTGTTCCATACACTTGAGATTTTAACCCAACTGTCTCAGTTGTATCTGTCTGAATTAAAGCATAACCATTACTCATATCACGATAAACTTTAGAAATATAATAATACAATCGTGGTCTAAAATTTGGATTATAATATTCGGTATATAAAAAATCAACCTCAACAGTATCAACAGTATCAGAAATTAAGTTATAATAAAAAATATTAGGATCTCCAGCATCCCATTCATACCAAGTGGCTCCAGATGATATATATGTTTGAGAAAGATATGTTATTTCAGATGGTTGATTATTCCATGTTATCGTATCTTGATCAAAATCACTGGTAGTATATAGTTTAACATAACCAGTATCTGGAACAGTAGAAAGAGCATAAAGCTTCAATATAGTATTTGAAGTATAATTATCAAGAAAATATGGAAGCTCTTCTTTAATAAAAGTCTCCCATTCATTATGCCAAACATGATTACCACCAGCACCATATTTAGTATCTGGATCTGAAGCTCTCACAGGTGCATCATCAGTAGGATTGATATAAAAATCCATTACATAGTCAGATGTCTCACATATACTCCATTTATTACTCTTAAGGTCATCAGAAAAACTTATAACTGAATCTCCTGAAGTTTCTGTTGTAGTTAAAACCCATCTTGTCGTATATTTGCTTTCACTTATCCCTTCAAAATTCGGTTGTTGTTCTATAACATTAAAATAAATCCAATCTTGAATATACTCACTCCCTAATCCAACATCTAATTTAAATCTATATTTCCATGTTCCAAGCAAATTTAGTGTATGTTCATACTCTAATACAGATTTAAAATAAATAGTAATAGTAAGTTGGTCTATTTGTAGATTAAATTCACTACAGTTAAATCCATAATAACGAAATCTCATATTTCCAGAAGAATCAAATAGCCAATCAATTCCATCATAATTTATATACTCATATTCATTTAATCTCTCAACTACATTTCTACTATTATTTATTTGACTCCAACTACTTGATGTAAAGTTGTAAATACTAAATGTTATATTTGTTAGAATACTGGTATAATGTCGTGAATCTATATTAATCTGCATAACATCTCTCTCATAATAGCTAAAAGGAATATTTATTTGAAAATCAATCAATGCTTCTTTATTACAATGATAATTATATTCCCCATTAAAATAAGAAACTGGCTCATCCCAAGAATAACTAACTGCATCAAGATAAACACTATAATCACCAGAATATACATCTGAAGATGTAAACCTAATATGATCTACACTACTAACACTTGATGTATAAAAATCGAAACCTGTAGCATAATTAGTTCCATCAATCCATACACTAAATGTTTCAGAAGAACAATCAAACTCAATTCTTATATGATGCCATTCATTATTAGCATCAGGAGTTTTGATTGTAGTCAAAACTGCACCATCATAGAATTTTACATTATTTCCACTATGTCTAATATATCCTACAATAACATTATGTTCAGAGGCATCTTTTAAATAAAACGCAAAAAAATCATTATCAGTTGTATAATAATAATATTCAATTGTGCCGAATGTTTGAGAATCAAAATTATGTTCAATATCCCATAGACTTACAATATCTGAGTTATCGGTAAGATTTATAAATTTTTTATGATTACCAAGTTCACCAGAAATTCCAATTAATGAGTGTGGTCTAAGAGTATTTATAACCCATCCTTCACTTTCCAAATCATCCAAAACTTGCTTTCCATAGGAGTTAATATTATCTCCTGTAGAATATTCAGAGTCCCAAGAATATCCAAGAGCATCAACATAAACATAAAAATCCGCTGATGCTGTTGATGTATAAAACATAACTTCATCAATATCTGAAACTACACTTCTAAAACTAATATCATCTGCTTCTAATGATCCATTAATATACCAATCAAAAGTATTAGCAGAAACATCTAATATAACTTCTTGGTGGTACCATCTATTTTCAGAATATGGACAAACATCATTAAAAGAAGCACCATCATAATACGTAAACTGACCTGTTCCTCTAAATCCTAATGTACATGCTGTTCCTCCAGTTCCATATACATAAACAGCTGTATAATCTGTAGCAGTTGAAATATACCACCACCATTCTATTGTCACCGTTCCTGTTTGTGCAGTAATAGAATCATAAAAACTAATTCCTTTAGAAGTATGATTATCAAATAACTCTAAAACATTATTATGTCCATCGATTTCATCAACTATACTTATAGATAAATCTCTTCCACTACTAAACCAAATATCATCGAAATTTCCACCATTAAAAATAGGTTCAATATCATAAGGATTAAGATTCCAATCAACTTCATATCCTAATCCACTATGACTTGTAGTATCCCATGAGTATCCAATAGCATCAAGACCAAGCCATTCTCCAGAAACAAGACTATAACCACCAAAATGTAATCTTCTGATATTATCAGCACCATCAATAAAATCATAGTCATCAGCATAGAGTGTTCCATTAATATACACATCATAAATATCAGAAGAACAATCAAAAATTATTTTATAATGATACCATGTATCAAAACTATATGTATCAATTGTATTCCAAACAGCACCATCTCTAAATCTTACTTCATTAGCACTACTCCATAGTCCCCATACAGCAGGCATATAAGTCTCATTTTTTAAATAAATTTCCCAATAGTTAGAAGCAAGTCCGTCAATATATAGCCAAAATTCTACAGTTCCACTTGTTTGAGTATCAAAATTATCATAGCAATACCCACTTCCAGAATCACAAGAAAAGTTCATTATTGATTTATGATTATCTAACTCTGAAACAACAATAGCATCATAAGTACAGGTATCAACAAATTCAATATTAGTCCCAGTTTCTCCAACCTCATCCCTGAAATCGTATGTACCATAGTACACACCACTTTCAGTATAATAATCAAACGATTCAGTTCCATAATAATTCCCTGAAACTGTTTGATTATAAGATTCAAACGTTTCTGAACCCATAAAATAAATATCATTAAGATTATCTCCAAGATTATAACCAGTATCCCAGGAATAACCAATTGCATCAATATAATCATCATTTGTATATCTCCAATTCGTAACAAAAAACCATAAATACGTAAAAGAATTAGGATCTTCATCGTTTCTTATTACAAAATTGTCGGCAACTAAAACATTATCTACATATACATCAAAAGTATCTTCAGCAATTATAAGTTTATAGTGATGCCAGACACTCGAAGAAAATGGATTAACAACAATTGTATCAGTAGTATCATCTTGGATAACCAATTTATTAAGTCTAATATGTATCATTATTGATTCAGTGTCACCATAAAATCTCATACTAAACTCGTCATCTCCATTATCAACATGATAATTCCACCATTCTATTGTTCCAGTTTCTATTGGAGTATCAAAATACTGTTTAATTCCATTGTTAGAAGTTCCATCTCCAGTCATGTAGACAACTTTTCTATGTCCATCGATTTCAGAAACAATCATTACTTCATTTTCAGTTGTTTCTGTTGTCTCAAACCCATCTGGATTTTCATAAACAACATCATTTTCAAAATTATATGTAGCAGGATAATTCCCCAACAAATTATTTTCATCAGTTATTCTGTTTCTTCCTTCAGAATAACCAGAAGTCCAAGAATAGTCAATAGCATCAAAATAAACAATATGATCACTTCCAGCACTATATAGTTGAACCCTATCCATACCATCAACCATAGCAGTATTCATAGTTGCACCATCAACTTCTTGAATTCCATTAATCCAAATATCATAAGTGTTATCCGAGAACCATTCAATTTTTATATGATACCAACAATCAGCAATAACACTCCTGATTTCAGTTTGAACACCATTAGGTTTATGTTCAAAATATCCATCATAATAACACGGATAAAAAAGAATACATTCACTTGTCCCGTCCTTAATAATAAAAGCAACTGATTTTCCCGTGTTTGTTATTCTTGTCCAAAATTCTACTGTTCCTGAATCTCTTGTCATAAAATCGTTCCTTACTCTCCCGTTTTCATGATACAAAACTTTCTTATGTCCAGCAATTCCGTTTATTATCTTCGTTGTTGGTGAAGTAGCATCAAGAGAATCCACAAAATCAATACTCAATCCAGATGTTCCTATTGGTTGAGTAAAGGTATAAGTAGCATTGTAATCACCAAATCTGGCATCTTCTTCACGATTCCAGCCAATTAGGTAATTATTATCCCATGAGTATCCTACAGCATCAAGCCAAGCATGTCCAACTTGATTTGTTGGAAAATAAACTTCATCTATTCCATCAATAAAAGAATTTCTAAAAGGACAGGAAGAATTTTTTAATATACCATCTACATAAATATCAAAATCTTCATTATTACCATCAAAATCAACCATAAAATGATACCATTGATCAGCATTAATAGTTTGTATATCTCTATAATCTGTATCATACCAGCATATTTTTCCACCATATCCTATAAGGATTGTAATTAATTCTGTAGTATCATCTTTTACTCTAAAAGAAAAATACATTGATGTAGATGATACTCTAAACCAAAATTCTACTATTCCATTTGTCTGATCTGAAAAAGTATTCTGTATAGAACATATATTTCCACTATTATCAAAAAACCCTACTACTTTTTTATGTCCATCTTCCTCAGAAGTCACATTAACAGTGCATCCAGACTGTTCTACAACATTCCAACCAGAAGGATATGATTCATCAGCATCATTTGTAAAAGAGTAAGTGGCATTATATACCCCAATACCATCATAATCAAACTGAGCATTAGAATCATCATTATCTTGCATATTACCAGTTCCAGAATATTCTCCATTGGTCATAGTAATATTAGTTTCATCTTGAGGTTGTAGAGTTTCAGAATTAGTGAAATCCTCTGTTATATCATACTCATTATTAATTGAAGAATCTGGAATATAAGTAAATTCTATTTTAGCATTAGTAAAAGCAAATGTAGGATCTGTATTATCATAAAAAGTTCCATAATAAGTATAAGGAAGATATTGATATACATTGTCTCCATACTCTACTGAAAGGTCTTGTTCCTGAATACTTGAAAGACCAAAAGGAAAAATAAACATAGATACAAAAAAAGATAATAAAATAAACAAACCTGTAATTCTTTTCTGATTTCTATTCATTTTTTATGTCATCACAGTTATTGTATGTAAATTATCCATTATCACCAAAAAACTAATAAGATTACTAAATATAATTAAAATTAGAAAAAGTTCTTGAAGACAATTAAAATTCTTATTATGATAAATTAACATATTTATAAAAGCAAAAGCAGTAGTTAAAATAAAAAGTAAAAAGAAAGCAACTAAAGGATTTTCAATTAATTGTACTGCAAATGGATTACCTTCACAAAATGTTTCTAATTTAACATATTGAAGAGTAATAATAATATCGGTTAATTTTAAAATAAAAAAACAGGAAATAAAAAAATTATTGGTAAGAAAAAGAGATTTTAATCTTTTCTTTTCCATTAATATTCTTCTTTTGGTATTATTTTGATACCTTCTTTTGGTATCATTTCGATACCTTATCATATCTACCCTGATTACCATGTTTATTAGGTTTTTTTATTATTTCTTTCAATTTATCTGGATTTTGATGTAATGAATTAACATTTTTATATTAATGTGAGAACAGGTTATTTGAGACTTCCCTCTCCAATCATTTATCTCTTTTTTACTATTGATTCAACCATTTTCCTGCTCTGTCGTGCTTTTAAAATTGGCATAACCACAAATACAAGAACTAAAATACCGACAGCGACGATTGCGATTATTATTATCCACGTTGTATAATCACCAAATAATCCTCCTGCTTCAGCTGTATGGGTTTCTCCACCACCAAAACCATCTACAGTTGTAAGCCATAAAAGTAAATCGTAGTATTCTTCTGGAAAATCTAAGTTATAGTCTTCAATACTATCAGAACCTACATCTATTTTATACGAACAGAAAACATCAAAAACAACTCTGATTGTTGTTTGGATATATCTGTTTGTACAATGTAATGCAACTGGTTTTGTGTAGGACTGATCATTTGGAACTTTACTGTATTCTTTTATACCTATGTGTAGAAGAGTATCCCAATAATCTATTGACCTGTAAAAAATGTATTTGAAGGATAGTGTACCATAATATTCTGTGACAAGTGGACTAAGAGACCCAATGTGATATATGCACTTACAGTCTTTCATTGATGTTTGTTTTGTTTCTGGATTCCATATTGGGTCTCCTGTCTTTGTGGTTGGATTCATGCTACTCCCTGCTGATTGCGGTGTTATTCCACCATCCCAGCTATTTTGTGGAGTGGTAGGAATATTCAATCGTATGTTTGGGTCATAATATGCATCAAACATTCTGGTTGCTGATGCAATCTTACTCTTTATTGCTGAAGTAGGATTTTGCATACTGCTGTATTCTTCTTCATAGTCTCTTGGTGTTATTCCAACAACAGTAGGAACAGAACTGTCTAACTTTCCATAAGTGTTATCTACAACTGCAACTGAAGATACAGCAATATAGTCAAAATTCTTTAGTAAACTGTCACCTGATACTGTTTGAAAATTTGGAAGTAAATTCTGAGCAATATCAAAACTCATTACCAAATCTCCATCATAATCATTATTAGCAGAGTTCCATTGTTTTATGTTGCCAAAGTCATAATGATTCCATGTGACAGATTCTTCCCAACCATGCATCACATCACCAAATAGACCAAGGTGTTGATACTTGGCTACCAAATAAGTATCACTAACTTGTTTTAATTGTCCATCTTGAGCACAATCTACAACGTCTAAAGTTGTGTACATATTTACCTTGCTGGTCATTGCCACTTTGTATCTTATGTAGGCATTGTCTCCATCGGTATAAATATCCAATAAACTGATATCATCTGGATAGATATTCCATGATGCTTGTGATTCAAACTGTAGATCTTTAGCTAATGTTTGTCCTGACTGACTTACAGATCTACCATCAAACGATTCGAACTTAAAATTCTTAATTAAATCGTTTGATACGATAAATGTATTACCATTTGCACTAACAGACTGTGGTAATCCTACTATAAGAACTACAGAAATAATAAAAATGAAAAAGGTCAATTTATATCTTATAGAGGTTCTCAATTTATTTCAGCTCCTCGTCTAACTCTTTAATTTGTTCATTAATTTCATTTAACCTTTTCTCATAATTGCAAAATGCATTAATTAAAGTATCCACTATGGATTCTTTTTCTTTTTCTGTATTTTTTTTACTAATTGCCATAATTTTGCCTTAAGATTTTATTTAATTCATTTTTATGTTTGTCAAAATATTTCAGAATGAGTCTAAGTATCTTGGATTTATTGATATGAGTCATTTGACTAAAATTGTTTAAGATTTCATCAGATTTGTCATCAAATATGTGCATTCTTTTTTTACTTGCCATTTAAATAAACTCAATAAGTTAAAATTTTGATAAACTTCATGAAATATTATTATATAACCATATTTCTTCTGGATATATAAGGCTATATATAACTTACAGTTATAAAATTCACCACAAATGGGATTTAGCAAAGCTTTTTAAAGAAAAATATTCAAAAGATATTTTAATATTTAAACTTTTTACAAAATTTAGTTGTGAATATTAATTTCCTTTATTGAATAGTTTATTACGACTTTATTCAGTTTTGGTCAGCTTAATATAACTCTAAGTTATATAACTCTAAGTTATAAAAAGAAAAATAATAATTAGGTTAATATCGAAAACAATACTAAAAAATACTGATTTTGGCTTGATACAGACGAGTTTATTTTCAAGTAGTATTAAATATTAAAAAACTAAAAAATAAGGAAAAAATAAAAAAAAATGATAAAATTATAAAATTATATCCTGATAAGGATTCCAGGTATCATATAGCTTAATAAAATCATTATATTTTAGCTTAACATAAGAATTCACATTTACATCCTTTGTTTTATGATTTAAAAGAATTTTACGGTCTTCTTTAGGACATCCCATCTTTTTGCGTAGTGTATTAATAGTTCTCCTGAATGTATGACATGTAATATTCTTTTCAATTCCTAATTTATCTAAAACTCGTTTTAAATATTCATTAAACGTTCTTAAACCATATCTATTCCTTCGATTTGAAATAAAAAATGCTTTTGTTTCAATTTCTTTAGTTTTTCGATCTTCAAGATATATGTTTAAGTGGTGTGCCAAGTCCTTACTAACATAATAAACCACTCTTCCTGATTTTTCTTTTGTTTTTATATATCTTTTAGCTATACTAACTCCATCACAGTCAATATTTCTTAATCCACCTTTTCTCATTCCAGTTTCCGCAAAAGTTCTAAAGATTAGATAATAGATATAATGATTAATTTTTAAGTAATCCAGAATTTGTTTTACTTCTTCTTTAGTCATCACTACATCCTTATTGGACTCTGATTCCTTATGAATTTTATTCCAATTTAAAGTTTTTTTAGGAATTATTAGCATAAAATCATCAAAATATTCCATAAGGTACTCTAAAAAACTTTTTAAGATTGTCCATTTAAGCTTTTTCGTTTCTATGCTTAGTGTTTCTAAATTATTAAGCCAATCAAAATAATCCATTAAGTCTGCTTTTGAAATTTCATATATCTTCCCTTTAAATCCAAAACAGGTATCTGTTTGTTTATTACCAAAAAAATATCGTAAAGCAGATAACCTTGTTCCTGTAGAACCATTATAACGTGCTACATATTGTTTTTTTAACTGATTGTTGGTTTTTTTCTTAATACTGTTGATATTTGTTTGATTCATGCTAATTTAAACCTCCCATTTGAAGTAATTGTAATTTTTTTATCAGATACCAGCATAGAAACTACTTTAAATATAACTTGTTTTTTCAAACTCGTCATTTCAATTAATTGTTTCTGTGATAAGGATGAATGAGTTTTAAGCAAATTAAGAATAATCTCTTTTTCCTTAGTAAAATCCTCTTTTTCGGAATAAAGTGCTATTTGTTCTAAGAGTTTATTCATTTCATTTAATATATTTGTTTTCTCTATAAGTAAGTCTTGCTTTTTACTCATGTTATTCATTTTTATAAATAAACTTTCAATTAATTTCATATCAATTTGGTTTCCAACACCTTGCATAAACATTTCAGGATGTTCAATTTTTCTGATTTTCTCAAAAATAGCTTGTCTACAAAATTCAGAAATTGTCATATTTAAGTTATCAGCAAATTCCTTGATTTGTAATTTTTCAGATTCTAAAAAAGCTATATGAACCATTTTCATGCGTTTCTCTTTTTCATTACTATTCTCTGGCATTTTTTAAACCTTTTTTAACAGATGTTTTAGTATTAAAATAATAATGAAAAGATGAATATATAAATTTTATACTTCTTTTATATTAAAAGCTTCATTTCGCGCATAATTAAAATACTAGGATATTATGCAAGATATAGTTTAATTAAATCGGAAAACTGATTATTTTGTTTTCTTATTAAGAATAGTGGTATTAAGAATATTTATATGATTATTGACAAAAATTTTGTACATAACAATAATTCAAAAGAGATCAAAAAGAATAAATGTCCGAAATGCAAGAAAATCTTACCTGCTACACCAGTTTAACTCTATGGAATAAAAAGCGCGAAAACAGGTCTTGATACTTATTGCAAAGAATGTTTAAGAATATACTATATACTAAGGAGTATAAAAATAAGGTATAATGTTTCAAAACGCCAGTTTGAACAAATGGTTAAGATTCAAAAAAATAATTGTGCAATCTGTGGTGTAAAATTTGCTGATCTATTTCATCCCCATAATGAGTAATCATTTACTTATCATGCATCTGCACTTAGAGTAGATCATAATCATAAAAATAGAGTTATAAGAGGGCTTTTATGCGATAGATGCAATCTTTTAATAGACGAAGCACATGAGAATATATTGATTTTAGCGAATGCAATAATGTACTTAAGAAAAAATGGTACCAAAAAGAGAGGAAAGAAAAGAAAAAAAAAAATTTGTCATTTAATCTTTAATAAACAAGTCTTTGATGAATCTAGGTAATGTAAATCCTATATAAAAACAGATTGAACTAATTATTACAAAAGTTCTAGCAAAAAGTATAGTAATCTCTGTAGGATTTTCTGCTCCAATAACATCTATCATGGTTCCAATTGTAAAAGTCACAAAAGCTATTATTAGAAATTTTCCTTTTAATTTAATTTCAGAATTCTCTGCTTTTAGACTGCTTCTTGCAAATAGAAATCCAGTAATTAAAAATAATATTATTGAAAACAATAGATAAATTTGTATCCATATTGACCATTCTACTACAAAAACACTTCTTTGATCTCCAATTAAAAAAGGATTTATAAAGAAGACAATTAGAAAAGCAAGTTCAAATAAAATTGCTTCAATTACAAAAAATAGCATTATCTTCTTCTGTTGCTTCTTATAAAGAAAATTAGTCAAAGCATACAACCATGTAATATGAATTGGAGCAATAAAAGCATTAGCTAAAAAGAAATATAAAGTTGGATCTATACTTAAGCTAAAAAACATATTAGTTATAAATTGAATCGCATCAGACCAATAGGGACTAGCTAAAAGTATCCAAGTAACTCCAACTAAAAACAGTTCTATTTGTTTGTATTGAACATACTTTAATATAACAAATAGACCTAAGATTGTAGAGATGATTACAGATGCTAATGTGAAAGTTCCATAAAATATTTCAAATCCGGTTAATTGTGCCAACATTATCTTAAGATAAGTTTTTTATTTTAATTTTATGTTAAGAGGTAAACTATATAATGATTATTATTATTTTCTTGATATCAGTTTGTTAAGTAATCCTGATTTTATTATTATTGCAGAACTAATTGCCGCGATTATAAAGATTATCGAAATTATTTGATAGTTCCATTGATTCATATACCATAGAGGTTCTGTTATATTATTAAATTTATAAGGAGTATTTGTTTTTACCCAGTTGACACCAAAACACCATAACTGAGAATGTCTTTCTTTTGTGTCAATGACATAGACCATTACAGGTATATCCGATTGATGCAAAGCTCGATATCCAATATTAGAATAAGTATCTTCAGTATTAATATATGAATAATTATAGAGAGATGATTCAAATTCAACAGTAGAGGGGGAACCTTCCAATCCTAATAAAATATTAGGAGCACGGGTATTGATCATATCAATCCATTCTGTATTTGCAGTTGGTATCATTATTTTTGATAAATCAATTCCAGAAGCAATAGTCATATTTAGAAGAATTTCATAAAAATCATCATAATACGGATGACTAGGATCTGGTCCGTAAGCATCAAAATCTAAATAATAATTATTATCTCTAGTAAAGTTTAGAACCTCTTCAAAAGTTGGAATTTTTATGCCCTTGTATGACTCTGCTTTTGTATCAGAAACAATTCCTTTTGAAATAGTCTCAAAAGGATCTTTTTCTACAAACCAAGAACCTGCATCCAGTTCTTTAAGTTCTGAAATACTAAATGTCTCAGCTCTATCGTTTTCTCTTCCAGGAAAATGATTTGATATATCTGTCGTTCTTTGGAGTGTTTCATCATGCATTAAAAAGGGCACTCCATCAAAACTGATTCTTATATCAACTTCCCATCCAACAACATTATTATAATCTAGAGCTGCAATACCTGCTTCAATAGTATTTTCTGGGGCTAAAGATGAGGCACCTCTATGAACTATCAAGTCTGGTTTTGGAGGTAAGTTCCCACTGATCACATTTGAAGGACGATATATGAGTGGAATTATGAAGGCGAAAATATAAAGAACCATAAGACTTACAACTATAATCGCCGCTTTCTTATTTGGATCTAAGAATTTTTCTGAGAAATAATTCTTAATTTTAGATACTATTTTAATGATTGGATATAGCAATACAATTAAAAGAATTTCAGAGAGATAAATAAGAAAAATACTATAAAAATCTAAAACTTCCAAAATTCTCTTGACTTGACCATATTGATCTAAAATATATAATAAAACACTAAAAATAACATTATATAAGATAATCAGGATAAGTGGTAGAACTTTGTTTAAAGAACGGGGTGTTATTTCATCCGTCTTTATAAACCTTCTTATATTTATGATGATTAAAACCAAACCATAATAAAATGGTATGACTAGAATAGTCCTAATTAAAAGTACAATATCAAATTCAAATCCAACCCAACCTGATACTTCTGAATTAATTTCATTCCAATAAGGTTTAAGTGTATATATCAATTCTAAGAAGATTAATAGATTAATACTTAAAACAACGTAAAGAAAAACCCATCTCTTCCCTTTTTTCTTTTGCAACGTGTCTAATAATAACATTATAGATTAAAATAGCAAATTAATCAGTTATTGTTATTTTACTCTTAATGCAAATAAGTATTTTTATTTTATCTCTTAATAGTGTTTTCAGAAATAATTCTAAAATCATAATATAGAATATCTTATCCTCTAAATTAAAAGAACTTTCAAATCAATTTTGGCTATTTCAAATATTCTAAAATCAAAAAGATATAATTGTAGTTTTGAATAAATCAAATCTTTAATCAATTCTTTAAAAGAATGATAAATGCAATATTCTTTACTAATTTCTGGTATACCATTAATTTCATATATTTATTCAAACTTTTTAATTTTTTTTTTATATATTCGATTTCCGATATATTTAAATAGTTGTCTTATCTTTTATATCATAAGTTTTATCAAAAACTGATATATTGGTGGAGTTAAAAAAAATGTTCTTTGGTAAAAGATTCAGTGGTCATCAAGGCGAAGCATTTTCAGGTTTAGATATTTTGGTACTTTCTATAATCAGAAATAAGCCTGGAGTCTCAGGATATGAAATAAGTCAAATTATTAATAAAAAATTTAAACCGATGTGGAGAGCTTCCCCAGGAACTATATATCCTTTATTAAATAGGTTACTTGAGAAAGGATTCATTAATTCAGAAGAAATTATTGATGAAAATAATCGTCAGAAAAAGATTTATAGTATAACTATTCAAGGAATAGACAGATTAAAAGAAGTATTAAAAGAAAATTTTGAAGACAGTATGAATACACTTGGAGACTATATACGCACAGTCGTTAATGCATGGTTGCCACATGAAAAACGAATAAAGGGAGTTATGTCATGCTTTCCTTATCATTGTGGTACAACAGAAAGAGAAATCAATCAAGAAGACATTTCTTTAACAAATATTAAACGTATTGAACGAATTGTGAATGATCTGAAATATAGTAAGGAAAGAATTTCGATGAGACTAGATGAAATCAATAAAGAACTTGCAAAATATAAAGAATTATTAAAAAACCTTGTAAGCAAGAGAGAAGCGAATATTAAAACTATACCAATTGTAGACGATGATGAGTACGAGAATTTTTAACTTACACCAATTTGGAATAAAAATAAATAAAAATTATGGAGGAAAATGATATGTGTGATGATATGCACCATGGAGGAAAAATGTATGCTGGTTGTTTTCAATTTGAACCTAAAGATATAGCAAAAATGAAGCGAATGGCGAGACATTTTATGCATGGATTTATGGGAAGTCATTTACCATATAACATAGATGATCTTGGAGATTCATATCTAATTAGCATTCCATTGGCTGGTCGTACGAAAGAAGAAGTTAAAGTATCATTACTTAATAAGCACATTAATATTAAAGCAGAGAAACCTAAAATTTCTGAAAAAGAAAACCTAAACGAAAAGCCAGATGATAAGAAATCTGTAGAAGATTGGTGTGGACCATATTTTAGAAGAGGTTTTTCCTTTATTGAAGTAAATATGGATATTCCTTTACCCGCTGATGCTGATACTGATACGTTAATCTCTAAAATGGCAAATGGTCTTTTAAAGATTACAATGCAAAAAAAACCAGCAAAGAATATTGATATTAGCGAAAGCTAATCAAACACCCGAAATTAAAGGCGGAGCGCTTTAGATGTAAGATAATAAAGGGTCGAGAAGAAACCAATTGTAAAATCTAACTCTAAAGCACCCCACATAATAATATTTTTTTTACATTTTTTAATTTACTGTTTAATTACACTTGTTCTTTTTAATACCGATATTTTCTCTACAAAATGTTATTTTAATATTTAGAAAATAACAAATGAACTTTTTAAATCTTCAAACTATTAAATCACTATTAAGAAATTTATTATTTTATGAATATATCATTTTAAAACAACACAACTCTAAAAATGAAAACTCAAGAATATAAAGAAAAAGAGACAAAATCAATAAATTTAATACTTCTTGCCATTTCTTTAATTATTTTTGGAACTTTAGGGATTGTATTTATAACGCAAATGGAATTACATCCCGGTTGGATTTGGCAAGATGAAATTGAGAAAAATTCTGCACAATTCTATGGTGTAGAAGCTGATGATATAACGGGTGATGGAATAAATGACATTATAACTTACGCAGATATTGATCATCTGAACCCTGATCTTAGTAGTCAATACAATATTCCTCAATATGGTGCAGTTTTTGCTTTAAATGGTATTAACGGTCGAGAAATATGGTCTAAACCTTATTCAGGTCCAGTACAGAGGCTTTTTCCAATAATGGATGTTGATTCAGATGGATTTCAGGACTATTTTGTGAATATTGCTTCAGTAACTCCCAATTGGTCAGAATATAACCAAATAGAAATTATTCCAAACGCGTTTACTAATGAAATTGTTAGTGGTCTTGAAGGAGCGGATCCTTCGGTTTCACACGGAGTAAGTGAAAATTTTACCGGAGCATTTGTAGCGGATTTAGTTAGTTTTGAAGATATTGATGATAATTATGAAGATTTAATCTGTTTGGAAGTTGAATATAATGAAACTTTAGATAGATGGTTTTGGAATATTTCTTCTTATTTTATTAATGGAACAAAGACTTATTCTATAAACGTAGATGATACTTGGGTTCAATTTTCTGGACAATTGGATATTCCAGGAATAGAAATTTTTCCATATCAAGGAGAACCTCATTTACTTTATATTGGAGGACATACTATTCGATTATTAAATCTAAGTTCATCTAATTTTTTAAATTATACTTACAATGAATTAATAAACACAATAGATGGCCCTTTATCTTATAAAGTTATAGAAGATTTAAACTCTGATGGAATCCCAGAGATATTAATTGCTACTAGTGATGAAAATTGTCTTTTGATAAATGGAATCAATGGAACAGAAATACGTAGATTTACAATACCATATGAATTAACTGATTCCAGATTAACGGAAATTCCTAATCCTGATGGAGATGGTGAAACGTATTTTGCGATTGAAAGTTATGTACATACTGGGGATGGACATAATGATGTAATCATAGAAATCTATAGTCTCACTTTAGGAACACAGAATTTATTATGGGATTTTATTAGTACCGCTAGAACTAGAAGTAACCTATTAATACTGGATGAAGACCTCAATGGGGATTCAATTAATGAAATTGTTTATCTAGAACGTATAGAAACAGCTGAAATGTTTGAAGATATAGCAAGATATAGAATATTCAGTTTTGCTACTGAAGAAGTGTTAGCAATTATTAATCTACAATACGAATCTGAAACGATGATAAATATCGGTGATATTGATAATAATGGAAGAAAAGATTTTCTCGTTTGTGAAGAAGCAAGAGTTATGGCTTTATCTACAACAAAACCTGTTGGTATTTGGCTTTCTTCCGGATTTAGGTTTGGATTTCCTTTATTTATTATTTTAGCTGGTATGTTAGGCGGAGGAATAATTATTTTGATAATTAAAAGCAAAGATCTCAGAATGAGTCGTAAAGAAATAAGAGAAAGTATTAGACAAACAAAATTAACAGTTATTATAAACGTAATAGTGCTTATACTTATGACTCTTGCATTTATTCTGTTCTTGTTTCAACTTAACATCTTTAATAATACATTAATAGCACATCATCAAATGACAGACTTGATCATTACCTTTATAACAGTTACTATTTTGTGGTATGCAATTCTTCCCCTCACAGCAGCAATTTATAATCAATTTTCACCTCGTTTTGCTTTTTTCTTTATCCGATTACGTAATTTATTCTTTAAAGTGTCAAAAAGTTATAATCATGATATAATGGTTTTAGATATGAAAGACAAAACGAGAGTGGGTATTGTGATTCAAATAAAGAGAACTATTTTACCTTTACTTCTTTCAATTGCAATTGGATTTTATATTTATAACTTATTTGCTCCATTACTAGGTTATTCTCAAGGTTTCACGCAATTTTCTTCACCTCAATTCTTCAGTTTTATAATTGGTTATATGTTATTGTGCTTGTTTCCGACAATTTTATCATATCCATTATTTGCTTTTTTCATATCAGGAAATTTCTTACTTGATGATGCAGGGATTGTTTATTTTAGAGAATCAAAGAAATATCGTCAACCTGGAGATATTGAACCAATAAGCATATGGGCGCAATCATTAGTGAAAGGTATTGCGGGATTATCTGCTTTAATTACTTTTGGCAATTTCTTTTTAACTGTAGATTTTTCTGGTTTTTTTACGGGAAATCCATTATTTGTTATTTTTGGTACTCTAATGGTCATTGTAATGTTTTGGGGTGCTCCATTTTTAACAGGATTTTCATATATCCTTTTAGCAGGTCAAGTTATGCAATATTCGATTGAAAACAACTCCCAAAAGTTATATAAGAAAATGAAGAAAAAAGGATATGACACTTCACCTCGTGATATAATGAATATTTACCACTCAGGTTTCGAAGCTTCAAGAAGCATGAAGAATGAAAAAAAAGACGAAAACCATTAAATTTTTTTAAATAATTTTTTAACAAATTTTTTTTTTTTAATTATATTTCTGTATTTAGCTAATCATTTTATTTGCTAATTAGAAGATAGAAAAACCATTAGTGATAAAAATAATGGAAAAATTAAAAGTTGGAATCATTGGATGTGGAGTTATTTTTGATCTTAATATATTGGGGTATTTAAATCGTAAAGATATTGAAATTACCTGCCTATGCGATAGTAAAAAACGACATATTAAAGAAAAACTCGAAAAATTTAATCTAGGGGATAATATTAGGCAATATAATGATTATAAAGAAATGCTTGATACAGAAAGCTTAGATATTCTTGAAATTTTATTACCACATTTCTTACATTCTGAAGTAACCACATATGCAGCCCAAAAAGATATATTAGGAATAAGTGTACAAAAACCAATGGCGAATTCGATTAAAGATTGTGATAAAATGATCAATGCATGTAAAACCAATAATGTAAAGCTAAGAGTTTTCGAAAACTTCATGTTTTATCCTCCAATTATGAAAGCAAAACAATTGTTAGATGAGGGAATTATTGGAGAGGTGAACTCGATTCACATTAAAACCGTTGAAGCAACTAAAGGAGGATGGGATATCACCACTACTACATGGATATGGAGATTAGACCCAAATTTGTGTGGTGGTGGATTGGAATGTGGATCACCTATAATATTTGATGACGGCTTCCATAAATTTTGGCTGGCTCTTCATTTAATTGGAGCAAAGATTGAAAAGGTTTACTCCTGGATAGATAGATTTAATAATTTTGATGTTCCTGCCTATATAATGTGGAAATATGCCCCACCAAAGGATTCAGTTTTTCTGGTACCAACTTATGGAAGTATGGAATATAATTATTCTCCCAATATGACTTTACCTAGTTCCTATTATCCCGAAGATGATTTCATTTCTATTACTGGCTCAAAAGGTGTTATGTGGATAAATCAGGCAACAGCAGGAAACAATATAATGTCTAAATCGGCAGCTTTTCCAGCAATTGTTATCTTTAAAGATGGAAAAATTAATACAATTAATGATGTGGAACGAGATTGGAAGTATGGATTTATTAATTCGACCAACCATTTCATCGAAGCAATAAAAAATGATACATTACCAGTTTTATCAGGGGAAGAAGGGAAATATACCACTCAATTTGCATTAGCCGCTTTAAAATCTTCAGTAGAAGGCAAGGAAATTTGTCCTGACGATATTCAAGAATAACTTTTTTTAACTAATCTCTTTAATCGTTGCTATAAAGTCTTTAGGAGGCAATTTTTTTGATACAAATAGATTTACAGTGTGTACCTTAAATTTAGGGTTTTCTTCTGTTAATTTTAGCATTTTATTAAAGTTTTTTCCATTGTTTTCATAAAAAAATTTTAGCATTGAGAGCTTTAACTTAAAACTTCTTATCATATATTTGATTTCAGGGTGTGATTTATAATTTTTAAGAAAGTTTTTTGAATAATTTTCTTCTTGCAAAGAATTTGTAGCAATTTCAGCTGCAATTTTTCCAGATTTAATTGATGAAGGAATCCCTTCTCCACTTATGGGAGATACAAAGCCACCATTATCTCCAACAAGCAATATATTATCTGAATATAGACTCTTTTCTAATATCCCTCCTACAGGATATGGAAACGTTCCTTCCCAAATAATTTTATAATCCGTGCCAGGGACATATTTCTTGGTATTTGGATTAGCAAGAAAATCGTGATAAAGATTATTTATATTATATTGAAGGTTTGCTTCGTTAAATGTGGTTACTCCAATGTTAAATCTATGATTCCCCATTGGAAAAATCCAACCGTAGCCATTGTAAGGCATAAAAAACGTATAGATGAATTCTTCATCTATCTGATGCGTTCCTTCCATAATAGCACATTTACCAATTCCTAGTTCGTTAATTTTCCATTTACGTCTTAAGCCAGCCTTTATTGCTAATTTAGAACTCACACCATCAGCTACAACTAAAATTTTTCCAAGATATTCCTTGATTCCATCGGAAGTCCTTGTCTTTATTCCTATTCGATTGCCTTCTTTAGTTATAAAATCAAAAGAGAAATTCTTATCAAAAAGTTGAGCTCCAGCATCGATTGCTGTGTTTCTCAGAATATTATCAAGATCCAAGCGATCTATAACTGCACCATATCTGTTACTTTCTAATCTGAAATCAAGTTTATGAAAATCTGCGGAAAACATCGTTATTCCATTTATCCTTGGAAGGTTCAATTTTTTTAATTCAGGACATAGGTCAAACACTTTATAAGTAATTCCGCCACCGCAAGGTTTTCGCCAATTAGTATCCTTTTCAATCAAGGCAACTTTATATCCAGCTTTAGCTAAAACTTCAGCACATTTTGACCCAGCTGGTCCCGCTCCTGAAATTACAACATCATGCATCATGAATATATTTAATTTTTAACATTTAATCAAGTAAAAAATTAACTGTTTTTTAATTAATCCCAATTTGTTGTTATAGGAATCTTCCAAAAAATTGATAATTTCATAAGTGAATATTAGATCTATTATCCTATTATTTATCGATATAAAAATAAAAGATAATTAATTGGGGTTAGGAATAATTCTTGGAATATTATTTTTAAGACTTCTGAGATGTAATATTGTCGTATTATATTATAATATATCAGTATAATAATTTGTAAGATATAATAAAAATAATAAGTTTAGAATATCAAAAGGGGTTTTAAAAAAAAAAATGAAATTAATAACATGTCATATTCCAGAGGCTTATTTAAGTGGGATAGAAGAGCTAGTTAACATGAACCTTTATCCTAATCGCTCCGAAGTAATTCGGGTAGCTATTCGTGATTTACTTAAAACTGAACTCAGTTCGCTCTTGAGAAAAAAGGATTAAATAACAATTTTTTTCTCCTTTCTTTTTATTATGCCTAGGGATCTACATACTTCAAGATAAGTCATTTTTATAACATTGCCAAGCTAATGGCCATTATAAACATCCCAGTTACTATCCCTATTATTGAGTAGTGTTCTTTAGCTAAAGAGCGAGAAATAGGTAATAATTCATCAAGGGAGATATAAACCATTATACCTCCGACTGCTCCCAACATAACATTTAACACAACATCATTGATAAATGGAAATAATATAAGCCAAGTAAGTAGCGCTCCCAAAGGTTCGCTCATTCCTGATATGAATGACCATTTAAAAGCTTTCTTTTTATTCAATGTACATACATATATAGGAACAGCAACAGCAATTCCTTCGGGTACATTATGTAGCGCGATAGCAATAGCTAAAGCAATTCCTAATTGCAGTTCTGTCAGAGTACCGATAAAAGTTGCCATGCCTTCTGGAAGATTATGAATAAAAACTCCAAAAAAGATAAAGATCGAAGTTTTTACTAAGTTATCATTCCTTTTTTGATCATCATGATAATAACCATGACGATGACGATGCCCATGATGTAAATGAGGTTTACATTCTCCGGTGTTATTTATCAAGAATTCAATGGAATCCTCAAATTCATATTCATGGGAAACTAAAACATCGATAATAAACATTATTATCATTCCAATAAAGAACATAAAAATGGCCATTAAAAATCCGAGAACATTAATGCTGTCTAGTAGAAGTTCTACAAATGAAATAAAAATCATTACACCTGCAGAAAATCCCATAGTAAAAGATAATGTTTTGGGATTTGGTTTTTTCATAAAAATTGCAATAAAGCTACCTATCGAAGTAGATAACCCTGCTAAAAAAGTTAAGAACAAGGCAAGAATTACATTTTGCATATTTAAAACCTCTTTCAAATTTTAAATCCTAATAACCATTTATGTCTATTTAATGATATATACTTATAATATCCCATCTTATTGTTAATATTTAACAATATAATCGAAGAAGGTGCAACTAAAAGTATTATTAATTAGTTTTATCTAAATTAATAAAAATTATCTTCCTATTTAAAGATTATGAGATCGTTGACGAAGATTTATAAAACTTCTGAACAAAAATATATTGTCAAGATTTAAGATTTCATAAAAAGAGTTATTTTCAAACAAGAGAAAATACAATTGGAGGATTCTAAGTCGTATCTCTTTTATATTTAATATTATATATTATATGATACCTTTTTCTTTATTAATATTATTAAGTTAAATTTGGGGTTGTTATATGAGAAAGATAACTGATGCTGATAAATTATTTTACTTTGAGAAGAACTTCTTTACTATGGATGGTGTGTGGATGCTTGAAACTGAAAAGGAAATAGGATGGGAAACAGCTTTAAAAATAGATAAAAATGTTTGGATCAGACTTATGAAGATTATTTTTAGAAGGATAAAGAATTATCTAAAGATTGATACAAATAATTTGGCTGATTTAATTGAGATTATAACATTTAGATGGTCAATAGAAGGATGGGAATATCTAGTTAACGAGATCTCCAATTCAGAAGTAATTATTGAAATAAAAAAATGTCCATATAAAGCCATTATGGATAGGAATCCAGACCGGCAAGATAAAATACCATTGATATGCAAAAATATGTGTACTCCTTTTTACACAGCAGCTTTTAAAGATTTTAATCCAAAAATAAAATTTGAACGAAGTATGTTTATGGGGTTGGGAGATAATGTATGTGATTTCTGTTTTAAATTAATTGAAGAATAGTTCCTTAATTTTATTTACTATATATTGTATCAAAATATTTAATTTGATTTTTTACTTCGGAAATTATTAGATTCTTTTCTACATCTGTTATTGAATATTGGGTAAATATGATATTATCGATTTCTTTTAATAATTGATAAATACTCTCATCGAAAAGTTGGTTTTTCAAAATTAGTAAGTTATTTATTCTATCTACTTTCTCTACGATCTTTGTTTTAATAATATTATCAGAATTGACAATAGGTAAGTGTCTAATCATATATTGATTTAAATTAATTGTCGTGTCTTTTTGATTATTTATACCATAGATACAATAAAATTGAATTAAAGCTGAATTAAGTATAGCACATAGGTATTTTAACTCATCATTATTATCATGAAGTAATGAATAAATTGATGAGGTAAAGCACACATTTTCTTCTGTGTATAATGCCTCAGGTATTATATTATTATGTTTAATCAGCAGTTTAGGCTTCAAGTAATATTCATAATTATTACCTTTCAAGATTTTTGAATCAACATCCCCTATTTTAAAAGATTTATTTCTTTTGAAATTATAATAGTTGAAATCGTTTCTAGCGCTGATAAAAAAGCAAGAACCATTGGTATCATTTCTTAAATTTTCTTTCACTATTTTTAATCCTTTTTCTTCTTCGCCTCGAATCATCTTTGGAAAATCAAGGGGATTTAAATAGTTTAAATCGCTAATATTTTCTATTTTTTCAATTAACTTATATATCTCCTCACTTGGTTTAATTCTAATTCGATTTAGTTCAAGTGTACTTAAACCACAAACTGGACAATTTTCTTTAAAACTATAAACATATAGCTTTTTTGCTCTTAAGCTAAAAGGGCAGTCTAAATTTAAACAAATTCTTAATGAATCTACATTTTGATTATGATAAGTAATAATCTTAGTTTTAGGATAATTAAAAACTTCTAAATCTCTATTATTATGACTTTTTTTACTTTCATACAGAATTATTAGTACTTCATTGGTAGCAGTTTTGAACATCTTAGAACCTATATCAAAAATTTTTAAGATATTTGCCTTAGAAAGTAAATTATCTCTAAATCTAATATAGCCTTGTCTAAGAAGAAAACTTTTTGGAACTAGGAAGCCAATAACTTCATTACTCCAGTCTAATGCTTTCAGTAAAAATGAACAGTAAATATCCTTATGAAAAATTTTTTCTTTTTTTAAAATTTCTTTTTCTTTCTGATTCAAAATATTTCCATACGGAGGGTTCCCTAAGATTATATCAAATTTAGGAAAATCCGAATTTATAATACTATTTTTCATATTTAAATTACATTTCAAAATAGCAAGCGTTTCAACAAGTGAATTATCGGCTCTATTCTGATACCATCCAATTAGTTTCAAAATACATAATTTAATAGCATTTTCATTAATATCAAAACCATACAAATTCTTTAGTATTTGATTTTTAACACTAAGTTCATTTTGGTTTGGATTTAGGTTATTAAGAATTGTATAAATGATATCAGCAGAACTTAAGAGGAAGCCACCAGAACCACATGCAGGATCGCAAATACTAATATTTAGTAACGTTTCTCTTAGTTTTTGTTTGAATCCACCAGTTAATTTATAAACTTCATTAAAAGATTGAATCTTTTTATATTCATTATTGTATTTTTTAAGTTTATTATTAATTAAATTAATTAGCGCTTCAGAGACAATAAAATCTGATATTTCTTTATTTGTATAAAATACACCTTCTTTCTTTCGATTAAAATAACCATTTAAGAAATTTTCTTCATATTCATCAACTAAAGGAACTAACTTAATTAGTTGTTGAAAATCTTGAGATTCTATAGATTTGTCAAACACTCCAATGAATTCCTTGAAATCTTTCAAATCTTCTTGAGGCAATATATCTCTAAATTCGAAATTCCTTTGAATATCATCTATATTTTACACTTTAAAATATTTTGTTGTTTATATGATAATTTTGTTATATTTTTATAGTTAAATTAACTTAATATTATAGAGAATATGACAAGTGATAAAAAGGAAGAAAAAGACTACTATGGAGTTGCTCCAATAAGTTCAGTTATAAAAAAAATGAAAAAGGAGTATGACAATGACCCTAAAGACTGGAGAGTAATAGGCTCAAAGGATGATGAGGGAAATTCTGATACTATTATCACAAAAAAACCAAATTCTTTTTGGTTGAAATCAAAACAATTGAGTCCTTTTTCTGCTTTAAGTATGGGGACAGTAGTTAGAAATATAGACAAAGATATTGATGAAAAAGTTGGGAAAAAGATGTCACCAAACGATATGCTTCGTTTATTTGGCATGATTGTCCCAATAAAGAAAGATCAAAATATAATTGCTTCTGGGATAGAAAAATATTCTCAAGAACATGGCAATTATTTAAAAAAATTAATAAAGGAAAGAGATCCAAATTTAGGATCAGCATTAGGAAGGCGTATAGATAAAGAGTTTTCGAAAAAGTACCCTCAACGGCGTGGATTATACATATAATCCAAAAATCAGACTTTTTCTTTTAATTTTCCTAACTCGTCTTTACTTTTAATTAGGAAATCAGTGTTGCTCGTATATTTTGAAGTATTATTTATTAGTTCTTCAATTACTGCTATAATTAAATCATTACCAGATTTTCCAGTACCTCCAGCAAATTCTTTTAACAATGGTACTTTCAAATCTTCAACATAAAAAGTTAGACCTTTGGAAATTTCTTCCATCATTAATTGGTACGCAAAATCTGCTCCTTTTTCTCCTTTTATTAAAGGATCATCAGGATCTTCAAAAGTGTAGGAAACTTCTAGCCATTTATCACTGGCGGTCGGTACAATTCCATATATATAATCAGAGGTATAAATCCATAATGGAGTTCCATTATCAAAAGAAGCATCTACAGTTGCTTTAAATTCCTCACTCATTTTGCATCATTAATATACAATATAATTTAATTTTATTCTAGTAGTTTAAAGTTAGTTTATATTTTTATTTTTATAAAATTTTTATTATAATCTTATCTTTTAAGTTTATGTTTAAAAAAAGAGTTTAAATTAAAAATATTTTTGAAAAGGATAATGAGAAGTATAGACTACAAACAGATTACTACTGAAATTCAAAATTGGATAAAAAATTATATCAATTCTGCACAAGTTGATGGCATTGTAGTAGGGCTTAGTGGAGGTATTGATAGTGCTGTTACCTCCTCTTTATGCGTTAAATCAATTGGAAAGGATAAAGTTATTGGTTTAGGATTACCATGTTCATCAATTCCTCAAGATTTAAAGGATGCAGAGAAAATGGCTAAATTATTAGGAATTAAATTTATTCGAATAGAATTAACAAGTATTTATGATGAGTTCATTAAAGTTACAGAACCATTGTTTAAATCTTCTCTTATAGCGAAAGCGAATTTAAAACCGCGATTGAGAATGATGGCAGTTTATTTCGTTGGTCAATCCTTTGGAAAATTCCTTGTTGCAGGTACGAGTAATAGAACTGAATTAGCAATTGGATATTTCACAAAATACGGTGATGGAGGAGTTGATTTTGAACCTATAGGGGAATTATACAAATGTGAAGTAAGAGAAATTGCTAAATTATTACATGTTCCAGAAGAAATCATTAAAAAACCTCCAAGTGCGGGATTGTGGGAGGGTCAAACTGATGAGGATGATATCGGTTTAACATATGATGTACTGGATGAGATAATTTTTAGAATCGATAACGAATATGATTTGAAAGATTTAAATCAGGAAGACGTTGATAGAGTGAAAAAAATGATGAATTTCGCACTTCATAAAAATAAGATGCCTCCTTCTTTCAGATTAAATGTATAGAACGAAATTGTTACAAACTTGAAATAACTCTTCTAATATTGTTAATTCTCGATGTAATGCTATCTAATTTCCCTCTCAAATCTTCACTTCGCCTTTGATATTCGGAATCGTTTATCGACCCCATGCTGTAAACTTTCTCAATTTCATTAAAATTTTTTTCTAATGAATACCTTTTTCCCTCAAGAGCGATTAATTCTTGATATAGAGAATCCTTGTCTTTAGGTAAATCTTCGATAGTATAGTCTTCTGAATCGTCGAAACTTGCCTTTTCAGGTTTAGATTCTCCAAACTCAACAAAAGGTTTCGCACCTGATTTAACAACTAGGTCTTTTTCTTCTTTTTTCTTCTTTTTCTTATCTTTTTCTGGGGAAATTTCAAAAATTTCCTTTTGAATAGTCACTTTTTCGTTCGATTTGTCTCCGACTGATGAAAAAACATTGAATAAATCAGTTCCAGATGACCTAATTGATTCTGTTTCAACTTCTTCTACGCTTACTGATTTAATTCTGGGCTTTTGAATAATTTTAGGCGTTTCTACTTCTTTAGGCTGTTCGGCGAATTTTGGCTTTTTTACAGCAAAAGGAACATCTTTTTCTTCTTCCAAAACGTCAATTTCTATGATTTCAGATATAACCGAGTTTTTCTTAGGTTTTTCAGGCATTGCTGTAAAGGCAGGAGGTTCTGGAAGCTGGCTAGATCTTTCTGATTCACTAAGTATTTTAGAAATTGATTCGGGTTTCTCAGGCAATTCTGAAATCATTTTTGAGGTTGATTTGTCAGATTCTTCTATTACGTCTAATATTGACTCTGAATCTTTAATCGATTTTGAAATAATTTTTGGTTCTTGAAATTTTGAAATAGGTTTTAAATCATTAGATTTTGGAATTTTTTCCTTTTCAGCTATTGGTTCTTTCTCAATAAGAGAAGAGCTTTTTAATTTTTCTAATTCCTCCTCAATTTTTAATTGAACTTGCTGCATTGATTTTACTCCTATTTTTTCCATGGGTTTCTTTGCTTCAGGTTTAGCAGGTGCTTTAATCTGAGGAGCTACTTCAGGTTTTTTTATAACTGGAATTTTAATTTTTGGTGGGGGTAATTTTACGTCTCTCTTAGGAGTTATCTTTTTTACTACTTTCATTCTAGACACTTGCTTAAGTGTCTCATCTTTTTTTTCTAATTCAAGTTTTAAACCATCAATTTCATGTTTAAGATCATTTATTTCGTCTTTAAATTGTTCAGAAACCTTACCAACAATTTCATTAATATCAATACTAGCGGATTCTAGGTCCTCATGTATGCGAGAAGTTGGAGATTCTTTAATTTCTTCTCCAAGTTGAAATTCAGGGGCTTCATCTGTTATATTAATGATTTTCTTAATAAATTCGGGCAATTTAGATTCGATAAACCATAGTTCTAATGTATCCCAACTATCTAATTTATTTAATGTATCTTCAAAAAGACTCTTATTGGATTCTGTTTGAAATACATTCAGATTTTCTAAAGTTTTAATCTTCTCAATCAATTTCTCTCGAGCCGTAATTTCATCATCAGGAGTTGGTTCTCCCTGAGTTAAGTATAGATAAATATCTTTAATCTCTTGAACAATAGATTCGAACTTTTCTTCTTCGCTCATGAAGGATTACTTGTATGATTTAATTTAATTATCTCTTAAAATATCTTTTTAAGTATTTAAAAACATTTCACTAATATATTTTTTTGCGATATTATTAGAAAGGGTATCTTGAAAAATCACTAATAATATTGATTATAAATAACTAAAAAACACTTAAATTTATATACATCGAGAGTATACTTATATTCTATGGTTGAATCCAATAAGGAAAATCAAATTTTAAAACTAAAAGATGATCGTAAACTTGGATACGCTGAAGGAGGAAAATTAGATGGTAAACCAGTCTTTCACTTCCATGGAACCCCCGGATCTCGTCTTGAAATTAAACTTCTTGGGGAAAAGCCAAAGGAGCATGGAGTTCATATGATTGTTGTTGATCGCCCAGGATTTGGTCTTTCTGACTTTCAACCTAAGAGAACACTTTTAGATTGGCCCGATGATATAATCCAGCTCGCTAATCATCTAAGAATTGATAATTTTGCTGTGGAGGGAATGTCCGGTGGGGGACCTTATGCTGTTGCTTGCGCCTATAAGATTCCTGAAAGATTAACATGTTGTGGTATAATTTCGGGAATTGGACCGTATAACTTTCCTAAGAAAGGAATGATGCTATGGAATCGTATTGGCTTTTTTTGTGGGAAATGGTTTCCATTCCTCTTAAAAAGGTTTGTAAAATCAGAAATGAAATTTTTTGAAGATGAGAACGCGTTAGAAAAACTAGCTGAAATGTTACCTGAACCCGATAGAAAATTCTTTAAGGACCCTCTATTATTAGAGATTTTTATTGAAGATGGTAAAGAAGCATATCGTTCTGGATTAGATGGTGCATTCCATGAAAATAGAATATTTTCAAAACCATGGGATTTTAATTTAGATGAAATTTCTCTAGATCTTCAAGTATATTTATGGCATGGTGAACTAGATGTAAATGTTCCTATTTCTATGGGAAAGAAGATGTGCGAACTAATACCAAATTGTAAAGGAAAATTCTTTCCAAATGAGGGTCATCTTTCCCTTGGTCTAAATCATATAGATGAAATTCTTGAAACTTTAAAATCTTAAAAATACTATGAACAGAAAGAGAAATTTACTAAAAAGTTTTTAAGTAAAGATAGGAAAATTTCTGATAAATTATTCATCAATATTGGTAAATAGGGGTTTTTTACACACGCCTTCCCCTGTGACCGCCCTTACGCCTACAATGGTCATGAGAGCGAGGAGTTACTTCTTCTATTCTACCTACTTGAAGTCCGGCACGAGCGAGAGCACGAATACAGGCTTGAGCTCCGGGACCTGGAGTCTGAGCTTTATTTCCACCAGGCGCTCTTACTTTAATGTGTATCCCCTGAATGCCTTTATCTTTGAGATCATTAGCAACACGGAACCCACATTGCATCGCCGCGTACGGAGATGATTCATCTCGGCTAGCTTTAACGACCATACCTGCTGTACATTTAGCAAGAGTTTCTGCACCACTAAGATCGGTGGCAGTAACGAGAGTGTTATTATATGAACTAAAAATATGTACAATTGCCCATTTCATTTCTTCTCTTTTACTCATTATTCAATCTCCTTTAGGTCTTTTCTTTTGCAGCTGATAAAGGACTACTTGGGGCAAAACCAATAAGTTCTTCTTCTTCTCTTTTAACGATGTAAGAAGGAGCATCAATTCTTTTACCTCCAACTTGTATGTGTCCATGTGTGATGTACTGTCTTGCCTGATAAATCGTACTAGCAAAACCCTTTTCATACACAAGAGTTTGTAATCTTCTTTTTAATAAATCTTCTGTAGTAAGAAGTAGTACATCTTCAAACTCTGCTTCTGAGCCAATAACTCCTAAACGATTCAATTTTTTGATTAAAGTTTGTTGAACTTCTACAGCTTGTTCTTTAGATAAGGTTCTAGATTGGCGGGCTATATTACGCCACTTTCCTAGCATAGTACGCATTTTCCAGTATTCTCGTTTGTTTCTTAGGCCATATTTACCTAAGTATTCGAGTTCTTCCAAAATCCGTTCTTTCTGATAAGGATGTCTTGGTTTTTTAAATTTTTTTTTTAAACGCCTTGGATCTCCCATTTTGTTTCACCGATTATTTTTGTAGTTGTTGACCTTTTTTCCTTCGAACAACACCGATAACCAATCCATGGCGACCTGTACTTCTAGTTCTTTGTCCACGAACTTTCAGTTTCAAGTGATGTCGAACACCTTTATAACTTTTAATTTTTTTCATTCTGTCAATATCTCTTTTGACAGTAATTTCTAATTTATTTCCTATTATGTGAAGATCTTCACCAGTACGTAAATCTTTTGGTCTATTTACCATCCAATTAGGAACACCATTTTCAATAGGATTCAAGATTATTTCTTCGATTCTGTTTAAATCTTTTTCAGGAATTGCACCTATCCTTAAATTTGGATTGATTCCTGCTATTTTAGTCACAACTTGGGCAAATCTTCTACCAATTCCTCTAATTTGTGTTAATCCATGTTCAACTCTAGCATTTCCATCCACTTGTGCCCTTAACTTTCGAAAGAACACTTTTTCACGGAAATTTTTTGGTCGAATTGCAGATAAAGAACTCATTTGAACTCATTCAACTAGTACTATAATTTAGACTTTGATATAATGGTAGTAAATACAGAATTTAATATTAAATTTTTGGTTTTCCATAGGAAGAATATAGAGAATTAGCTAATTTCTTAAAATAAAACCACCTAGTAGTTCGGAACTCTCGCGTTTTCTTCCTTTTTAGAAATAATGTGCTTTTTACTTTTACTTTTCTTAGAACCCGCTATTTTTTGTAATAATGGTAAACCCGGTTTTACTTCTGTTATTGGCTTAGATTCAATTAAATTGTTTTTAATTAATTCATCATATAATTTTTTTCCATTTTCAGTTCTAACGAGTACTGTATTCCATCCTGACGGAGAACCGATAGATCCAATAGAAATATCTGCTGATTCTGAAGTTAAATCATAACATATTTCACAATCTTCTCGAGCTAAGTGTGAAATCTCTTTAATAGGAACACTCAATTCTTCTCCCTTCTCGGTATATACGAAAAACTTTCCTTTATTTATATCCATTTTTTTAGCTTTTTTTATATCTACACTTAATTTTTCACAAATTTTCAAGAGAGACTCATAAGAAAAGGATTCCATGCAGAATATACCAATTCTATATTTAATATTAGGTAAGGAAAGTAATCCAATATCATATATTTTTGATTTTAGGATTGCTTGCATTTGGCAAGGTACTCCAACTATTGCGATCCTTTTATTTTTTAGTTCATTTTGGTTTAGAATTTGTAAAGTAGGATTATTTACATACTTAGTTCCAGCGGTTGAAAGGATTTCTTCTTTGTTTTTTAATAAAATCGGTTCAGGTCTCCAGAATGTATTACTCATTTTTGCTCCTATAGCAAGATCTATCTCATTTTTGTCAAAAAGATAATGTAGGCATGTACTTGAAATTCCTCCATCTTGACAAATTTCCGAAATTTCTTTTACTTTAGTTCTTGCCGAATATGCTTCAAGAAAGGGACCTACATTTTGATATTCTCTAATTTCGGAATTCTTTGCTTGAATCATATTCAAAATTCTAATTGGTAAATAAGTTCTTGGACATACAAAATAGCAGAGTCCGCATCGGATACATTTATCTTCATCTATTTTACCAAAACCATTATAAATATGGAGACAATTCATAGGGCATATTCCAGCACATAATCCACAGCCAGAACATATCTTGGAATTGAATATTACTTTTACAGGTTCATAGATAGGTTTTAATTTTGAAATATTAACATCATTAATTTTTATCGAATAGTCTTTAAAGATGATTTTTTCGGGAGAATTTTCATCTCCTTCAATCTTTTCAACTAATTCTTCTAAAATTATTAATTTTTCATTATTGAGTAATTCTAGTAAACTCAATGTTTTACTTAAATCGATGGAATTAAGTTCAGAAAATTTAGTAAGAGTCTTCAAATCATTCTTAGAATTGCTTTTTAAATAATTATATAAGGAATATTTTAGTTTTTCCTCATCTAGCATTCTAAAGAGGATACTTTCATATTGAAATTCATCATATATTCCTGCTTTTAATATGTCTTGTTTAGCATCTATTAGTGCTCGAATTCTATATGAATCTAAAGCATCTGCTAGATTTTTTAAATATTCCCATGAAAAATTTTCTTCGAGACTCATAATCCTTTTAAATTTATTTATATCAATTACTTTCCGAAAACCCGAGCTATGGGTTAGTTGCTTTCCAACTATAATTTTTTTGAAAAGTTCATCCTATTTCGGACTAAATTTTGGTAGAGGAGGGAGTTTATTAATTTTAGTGGAAATATCTTCAACTGAAGCTATAAATCTTTCAACTTCTGCTGCTGAACAGAAATATTGTTGAACCCTATCTTCTGATATACCTTCATGCTTTAATAATTTCTTTAAAGTTAGTATATGTTCATATGTGTTAATGTTTCCATTTCCAAATTCACATTCTCCTTCTCTTCAAGAAATTATCGCAACACCATCAGCACCATTTAAGAATGCTTCCATGATTAAATGAATACCTATTCGTCCAGTACATCTTACTCTAATAAGATGAAACTCAGTAGAGTATGATTTCCTTGTTACGCCTGTTAAATCTGCTACGGAATACCCTCACTTATCACAACCAAAGGCAACTATTCTTCTAGAATCATTATCTTCTTCTTTATTCATTATTCCTAACCTTTAATTCGTTTATTCTTCAATAGCTTCAGGAATTCTTCTAACAATATCCATTTCACTATTACCAATGCCTTCAAGTTCCTGAGTAAATTGTATATCTCGATAATATTTCAAATCAATTGCTCTTGCTGGACAAGAAGAAATACAAACACCACAACCTTTGCATTTTAAGTCATCAACTTCGGCAATCTCTTTTTCATTGACTTTAATGGCTTCAAAGTAACACAGTTTTTCACATCTATGGCATCCCATACAGAGTTCTTCATCTATTTCAGCTATTATTAATTCTTGTTTTATTGTATCATGAGATAAAATAGTAGAAGCTTTACTTGCTGCAGCTAAAGCAGAAGATACAGAATATGGAAT
The DNA here is from genome assembly GCA_048939015.1 of Promethearchaeota archaeon. Lineage (GTDB taxonomy): Archaea > Asgardarchaeota > Lokiarchaeia > Sigyniarchaeales > SOKP01 > Loki-b32. The sequence goes on along the minus strand of JBHLPW010000012.1, from coordinate 51,415 downwards.
ATTTTTTGGACCAGCAGCACATCCTGCAATATAAATTCCAATGTCTTTTGTTTCTTGTGGACTTAAGCATCCATGAATTTCTGAAAGAAATCCTCCAGGACCTTTACTTAAACCCATTACTTCGACTATTTCTTCAGTCCCCTTGGAAGGAATCATTCCAGTAGATAACACAACTAAATCAGCATTAATATTCACAATTTCTCCCGTCAAAGACGAATATGCTCTTACTTTTAATATATTTGTTTTAAGATCTTCTAATATTTCGCCTACTTTTCCCCTTATTAATCTGATTCCTGATTCTCTTATTTTTCTATAATATTCTTCATTACCCTTGTCTGTTGTTCGAATATCAATATAGAACATAATTACATCCATGTCTGGATATTCTTGTTTAAGTAATTGAGCATTTTTTAGCGCCACATTACAGCAAACAAAAGAACAATATGGATTAGCATTAACATCTCTAGAGCCAACACACTGGATCATTACAACAGTCTTTGGAATTTTTCCATCAGATACTCGATAAACATGACCTCCTGTAGGTCCGATGGGACTTAACATTCTCTCTAATTCTATCTGTGTAATCACATCAGGATAATATCCATAATTATATTCATTAGATTCCCATATTGGATATTCATCCCATCCTGTAGCAATAATTACTGCTCCGACCTTGATGTCAATAAATTCTGCTTCTTGTTCAAAATTAATAGCTTCAGCAGGGCAAGTTCGTTCACAACTCTTACAATCAATACATACGCTTCGATCCATAACAGCTAATTTTGGTACTGCTTGTGGAAAAGGAATGTAAATTGCTCCTCTTTCACCAATGCCTCTATCAAATTCACTAGGAACTTTAATAGGACATTTAGTAGTACATAGCCCGCACCCAGTACATTTTTTCTCATCTATGTATCGAGGATTCTTTCTAATCTTTATCTTATAATCTCCAGGAATGCCACTAAACTCTACTACATCACTATAGGTAAATAAATTTATGTTGGGATGCTTTGATGCGTTAACCATTATTGGTGCGAGAACTCATATTCCACAATCATCAGTTGGATATATTCTATCTAATTGTGCCATTTTACCTCCAATAGTTGCTTCTTTTTCAACTAAAAACACAGGAATTCCCTGATTAGCTAAATCTAAAGCAGCATTCATTCCTGCAATTCCAGCTCCAACAACCAAGACTGCTTTTTCAACAGGAATTTCTTTTCTTGGAATATTTTCTAATTTTCGTGCTCGATTAATCCCTGCTTTAACTAACCTTATTGCTTTCTCGGTAGCTTTTTTTTTATCATCTCTATGAACAAAAGAACAATGTTCTCTTAGATTTACCATTTGAAAATAATAAGGACTTAAACCTGCTTCAACTAATACTGCTCTATATGTGGGTTCATGAATTTTTGGTGTACATGCTGCGACTACTACTCTATTTAAATCCTGTTCTAATATATCATTTTTAATTATATTTTGTCCCGGATCACTACACGTAAAATCATTCGTTCTTGAAATTACAACATTTGGGAGATTTTCAATGGCTTCTCTTACAGCATCGCAATCAACAGTCGCACCGATATTTACTCCTCATCTACATACGTACACGCCAATTCTAATGGTCTGATCTTCAGACAACTAATTCACCTTTTTGTAAAACTCACCATATTTTTTGTTTATTTTAAAAAACACACTAAACCTTATTGTTTTATGAAATAATGGAATTAATTTATTTTTTCTGATTGGAATTCAATAAGTGGAAGCGTATATTTTCTTTTAATTTCATCTCAAGTTTTTAATTAGATCTTCTCGTGAATTTTTTATTGAAAAAATAATTATCTAATATTATGTCAGAGGCAGAAGAAAACAAGAAAGAGGATTTTGCAAAAGAGTTTATGTTAGAAGAAGGTTTGAAAGGTAAAGCCAGAAGGATTAAAATAATGAAAATTATTGATATGGTGGGATATGATAAAAAGAAGATAAAGACGGCATTAGCACGCTCCACTATAACAGATAGGATTCAGCATGAATAATATCTTTTCTTATAATAATGTTTTTCAGTAGATTACTCATTTTTATTTCATAATATTTTTAAATTCTAATTATAAAATTTTGTTTCTACAAGAATAAAAGGGATAAGTATTGCTTGATATTGAATTATTCAGAAAGAATCTTGACAAAATAATTGAATCAGAGAAGAAAAGATTTAAAGATCCTGTCAATGCTGAAAAAGTTTTAGAGTATGATATAAAATGGAGGACAGTTCTACAAGATTTGGAAGATTTAAGGAAACTAAGAAATGAAATTTCTAATAAAATTGGAGAATTTAAAAAATCAAAGGATAATATTAACGCAGAAGTAGCCATTAAAAAATCGAAAGAAATTAAAGATAAAATTGATGAATTAGAGAAATTAAAATCAATACATCTTGAAAAGCGAGAAAATAATCGTTATAAAGTGGGAAATATTTTACATGAATCAGTTCCTATAAGTGAAACAGAAGAGGGGAACGAGACAATTAGAACAGTAGGGAAAATACCAAATTTTGATTTTGAGCCATTTTCTCATGTTGAATTAATCGCTAAAATAGGAGGAGCAGATACTAAGAAAGCTTCGGAGATTGTAGGTTCAAGATTTTACTATTTGAAAGGAGATATTGTTCTACTTAACCTAGCGCTCTTAAAGTATGCATTAGATAAGTTAATCAGCAAGAAATATATCCCAATGTGGACACCGTTCTTCACCAAGCATGAAGTAATGAAAGCCGCAGCAGAATTAGCAGATTTTGAAGAACAACTTTATAAAATTGATGGTGAAGATCTCTTTATGATTGCTACATCTGAACAAACATTAGCAGCTTATCATTATGATGAAATAATTGAACCAAATAGATTACCACTCAAGTATGCGGGTATTTCTTCATGTTTCAGAAGAGAAGCTGGATCGCATGGAAAAGACACTTTAGGTATATTTAGAGTTCATCGATTTGAAAAGGTGGAACAATTTATTTTTTGTAAACCGGAAGATTCTTGGACTTTTTTTGAAGAATTAATCAGTAATGCTGAGGATCTTTATAAAGAATTAAAGTTACCTTATAGAATAGTAAATATTGCGTCTGGAGAGCTAAATGATAACGCTGCCAAAAAGTATGATTTAGAAGCATGGTTTCCTGCTTCAAATACATATCGTGAATTAGTTTCATGCAGTAATTGTTTAGATTATCAGGCAAGAAAATTAAAAATTAGAATGGGAAAAGTCGGTACTAAAGAAACTAAAAAAATGGTACACACTTTGAATGCAACAGCAATAGCAACTGAGCGTACAATTTGTTGTATCCTTGAAAATTATCAAAATAAGGACCATTCAATAACGATTCCAGATGTACTTCAAAAATATATGAATGGTAGAAAGATTATTAAAGCATTAAAATAAAAATAAATAGAAAGCAAAATGATAGAAAGAGATTTAGAGGACTTTGAAGAATTTTATAAAGATAGACTTAACTCTCAATTCTTTAAATTAAGGAAAGTAATTAAAAAATTGATTGTTGAGATTAAGGAGAACTTAATTGAGATAAAAGTATGTTTAGATCATTTTTTAGAGACAGGGCAAGAAAAAATTGACCAAAAAGCGCAGCGTTCATTAAACTTTTTCTCAGACCGAATTAGAAAAGAAATTGAAGAAATTGAGATTCCTGAAGAAGAAATAAATCATGATAATGTAATGGAATTGCTAAATTCTATTAAGAAATTATTTACAAGCATTAATGAAATCGCCAGAAAATCATTACCTAAATTTCATAAAGAAGTTCAAGCAGAGATTAAAGAATTAAATTACATTACCCGTAAGTTAGGCAAAAAGCAAGCAGTTTTAGACAATTTTTTAAGAAAAAAATATACTGATGTAAAAAATGCCGAGAATCTCCTTAAAAAACTACCAAAATTATTTCATTTAAAGGAAAATATTGAGCATGCAAAGTTAGATTTAGATAAATTTGAAGAGGAACTAGAAGTGCGTAATAATCAACAAGAAGAATTAAATTCAAATTTATTAGCGTTAGAAAAAAATGAGCTTTTCAAGAAATTAGATGCCAAAAAGGATGATCTTTTTCAGCTACAATTAGCAATTAATGATGAAATAGGATTTAAAAAAGCATTGAAGAAATTGAGATTTGAATTAGAAAAAGGCACTATTCACGTTCCAAATATAGACTTAAATTATTTGAGGGATTTTACAAAAAGCCCAATTAAAATGTTAGTAAATGAAAGAAAGGATTTACCGAAATTCACAAGTCTTATGGTACAATTACGTCATACTTTAGAAGAAAACAAATTAAATCTTAAAACAGATACAAAACAAAAGACAATAGAGCAAATAAATGCAATATTTGATGAAAAGATTTTACAAGAGAATATTGAAAAATATCTGAAATTGAAAGAAGATATTAAAGAAATTGAAGTAAAAATTAAGGAGGCAGGGTTAGCTCAAAAGTTAGAAGAATTAAAAAATCAAATTTCTAACAATACTGTTAAGTTAGAACATATTCAAAGTGATTGTGAAAGAAAAAATAAGGATTATACAAGATACCTTGAAGCGTTAAAAACTGAAAGGGAAGAATTTCAGAGTTTAGTAGAAGAAATTTTAAATGAGAGTGTAAAAATAAATATTACATTTTCTCTTTAAACTTTATTTTCTTTTTGTAATTGAGAATGATCTATTATTATTTGCATTAGTTTTCTTGATCGAAAGCTTTAAATTATTTTTTAAAAATTTAAAAACTTCTGTATCCATTAATTCAAGAATCTTAAGATATTCATAAGCTAATACCAAATCTTCTTTAATATCTATATCAAAACCTGCTCTAAAAGAGTCATAAATTGCAATTTTCTCTATCCCATTTTTTTTAGCGTTACTGAGCAAAGCAATTAAAGAAGGTGTGCTTGGATCAGAAAAATATGATGGAATAATATCCGGTGGATTTCTTCCCAATACAGAAATTCCTGCTGAATGAATTGCAGGACACACAACTAACTGATTCTTCTTTATAAGATCATGAATTTCATAGAAGTTATTAGCAGATATAAAAATAATATCTAAAAAGGTAAATACAGTCTGATGGGCTCCATATTTATTTATCGCAATATTATTAAGATCTTTAATTACATTATCAAAAGATTTGCGTGGGATTGATAATTCCTCCTTTATTCCAATTAAATTATAAGTTTCAGCAATCTCAAGTATCTCAGGAGCATTACAATAAACAATCTTTTTATCAAAACATTTTACCTCTGATAAGGTGCTTCCAAGATCATGAAACATTGCAATTGTTAAATCTCTAAGTTGTTTAGCTGAAAAACAATCTCTGAGACGAGATTTTGTTTTAGATAAAGGAGCAATTGGAATCAATAGAATACTCATGATAATTGCTTATATAATCTCTAAACAATAATACAATATATTTAATAAAATCAAGAATAAATTTTTCTATTTAAGATTATTTAGAATCTACTTAAAAGTATTCAAAATTTGAACAGATAGACTTTCAAACGCATTATCAACATTCTCATTCAATTTAGCAGAAGTTTCAAAATATTTGACACCTAACTCTATAAGTTTATTTTCTATTTTTTCTGCATCAATTTCTCTTTTCAAGTCAACTTTATTTCCAACAACTATATATGGTATTTCTCCACTTAATTCTTTTAATTTTGAAATCCAGAAATCAATATGATCGAAGGAAGAGATGTTATCTAAGCTAAAAATAACCATGGCTCCAACTGCTTGGACGAAATAATATTCATTTGCCCAAAGTTTGTCTGTTTGCCCTCCAATGTCCCAAAAGTAAAGTTTAAATCCCTTCTGTTTAATATCTCTTTTCAATTTTGGATTTTTTAACTCTAATTTATCAATTATTCTGCTTAGATCAATTTCTTTTATTAAAAAATTAGCACCTATTGTTTGATGATATTCTTCACGAAATTGATCATCAACATACTGAGCTAATAGACTAGTTTTGCCAACACTTGCATCTCCGCATAAAATTACTTTTCCACGATAAGACGTAAGCTTTCTCCCCTAATTTCTAAATTGAGTTTAAAAGTAATAAATTAATTTTTGGCTTTTATTATATATTTTTTTAATAGTTTTGTTATAATTTATTTTTAATTAAAATTTAAAAATTAATTATCTGTTTTTTTTTGTGTAGTAAGCTGTATTGACTTACACTCACTTGTGATAAAATGTTTAAATAAATGTTCATATCCCACAATCTGTTTTGGTGTGCCATTTTCTAACCATAGTCCTGAAGTATATTCTGGTGCCTCCCTGACGCTATCTAAGGTCGTAAGTAGGAATTGGTTATCGGTTATTAAGAGTCCAAAAGGAATAACACTATCTCCTTCAATAGAATGAATCATCACCGAGATTTTCAATAATTTCTTTATTTCTTCCTTTAAGATTTCATTATACTTTAAAGCAATAACAATTTGAATATCAGAAGAGAATTTTTTATTCCAAAGTTCTTTTAGTACCCAATCATATCCTCCTAGTTCTTGCATAAGCAAATCTGGAGTAATTATGAAAAATATTCTCTCATTAGCTGAAGTAATTAATTCTTTTACTTTTTTCCGTATTTTTGATCTAGAATTTATTGACCATACACGAGGCTCAGATTCCTCTTTATCAATTTCCAATTCACTAATAGCTTTTTCTAATGATAAAGTATCTTCTATTTTTTTTTTGTATTCTTCCCGAATTACAGTAAAAATTCTTTCAATGGGTATTACTTGATAATTAGCCCCACGTTTAATCGGTTCTTTTTGTATAAACCCTTTTTCAATTAATCGATTCAGAGAATCATAAACTCTTGCTCGATCAACTCCAGAATGTTTTGCAATATCTGCAGGACTCAAAATCCTAAACTTGCATAAAGTAAGCAGTACTTTTGAATCATTCTTTGTAAATCCTAATGATTGGAGGGCTTCCTCAATACTGGATTCATTTAGTATATTTTTTGACATAAATCGATTTATAGCTAGTTATAAAATCCGGACAAATTTTTTATAATACTGTAATCAAACATTTTATATTTTAATTTTTAGGTTTATAAAAAACTTAAAAGTATCATTTTTGATATTTTGAGGTTTTCTAACTAAATCAATTTTAATCTTAAAACTATATGAATTTACTTAAAATCGAAAAAATTGATTTGTAATAATCTAGTATTGATAATAATTATTGAAATGTTAATAAGAGTTAAAAATGAAAAAAATTAGAAATCAAGGTGTTATAAGGTCAAACTTAAAGATTTTTCAATTCCCGATTCATTAATCTTTTAATAATGTTTAATTAGCTATTAATAAATTTTCAACTGGATCATTTGGATTATCAATAATAGTAAAACTTTAAAATATCAACAAATCAAGGCGTTATTTAATAAAAAAAAAATTTTAATTTTAGTCGGAAAAATTAATATTAAATTAATAAACCGATCTCATTTTCGATTCGATACGATCTCTTATTGCTCTTTCATACTGATATTGTTTCCAATCATAACATTTATATAATAGAAATGTGTAGTTATACTTAATTAACATTTAAAAAATAAACCAAAATAAACAAATTATAAAGTGGAGGAATAATTATGGCTAAAAAGAAAGCCCCAGCAAAAAAGAAGGCAGAAGGATATATTGCAAAAGCTCCAATCAGACGTTTAATGAAAAAAGAAGGAGCTGATCTTGTAGCAGCAGAAGCATTAGATAAGTTGATTGACTTCCTTGAAAAGAGTGCAGCTACAGCAACAAAAGAAGCTATTAAAGTTTGTAAAACTGACAAACGTAAGAGAGTTACTGCTGCAGATATTCGAAATGCCACAAGATAAATCTAATAGATTTTATCATTAAAGCAATTTTTTTTTCTTTTTTTATGATATATTGTAAAATGTTCATTAATAGATTTTTTTTAAAATAATAAAAAAAAAAAATTAATTATACCTAATTTTACTTCTATGCTTTTTTAGCAGGTAAATCATTAACGTTATTGAAACTATTGTCAATAAGAACAAATCATAGCCAAGAATCGGTGGCCGTCCACCATTACCATCAGTGGGTGGTGGTTGAGGTCGATTTTCGCATGTATTATCAAGAATGTTATTGCCATAACAATCTTCCTCTATAATACACTGATTGTTCCAAATTAGAATATTATATGTGATTGTATTATTAGTACTTCCTTCATATAACCATATTCCGCGAAGTTCATTACCATTAATGGTGTTTGAAGTAATTTCATTATCCTCTGCTTGCCACATGACAATTCCGTCATAACTATTATTATTGAAGGTATTCCCTGAGACCATAAGATTTGTAGATTCTTTTATCCATAATCCATATTGATTGTAACTCGCATTGTTATTCAAAAGTTCAATATCATTACATTCAACTATCCACAAACCTCGATCTAGATTCATAGTAATTTCATTGTCAGAGATGAGACCGTTTATGCTGTTTCCCATATACAGGCCAAGTTGACCATTATTCATCTTATTATCAGAAATGAGATTATCCTCACTATCAACAATACATACGCTGTATCCTGTATTATTATAAAAATTATTCTCTGTGATTATACTATGATTAAGAGCCCAACCATAAACACCTGTCCCACCATCATGCATTCTATTATTATAGATTAGAAAATCGCTACAATCTTTCGCCCAGATTCCATCACCATTATTCAATAGATCGTTATTTATTATCATAAAGTTATATCCATTCTCTACATCTATCCCTGCATCTGCATGATTTGTTAATGTATTTTCGATTAACGTAATATTATTACAATATTCGAAATGAAATCCTGACCAACCGTTATTTATTGCAGTATTATTAGTAAGTGTGTGAAAATTTGAGTCATAAAAATAAAAGCCGTCTACAGTATTTAGCATTGCTGTATTCCAATTAATTTTATTATAATCTTCTGATATACTGAAACCATAATTATCGTTATAATTTACTGTGTTGCCTGAGATAATGTTGTATCCTTCACCAACAGAAATCCCAATATAATTTCCGATGGCTATATTATTGGTAATATTATTATAACTCCCATAGATCAGAATTCCTGTATCATCGTTTTCATTTACAATATTTCCATCGACTTCACAATACCAACAAGAAACTTCTATCCCTTCTCCTGTATGGATTCCATTATTTTTTACTCTATTATTGATAATTGACGAGTGATTACATTGACTTATTTGAATCCCTTCACGAAAACTATTTGTTACTGTGTTATTGTAAAGGTAGGTATAAGGGCTCCAGTCAATTCCTATTCCTCCTCCGTCTATAGCCAAACCATTATTATTTACTGTACTGTTAAGGAGCTTATTATGTGATCCATATCTGATCTCTAAGCCCGCTCTGTTATTATTGCTCATATCGCATCCTGTCATAGTAATATTATTACAATAGAATAAAGAGGTTCCATATGTACAATAAGATGTGTTGGCATTTGATATTAGCGAATCATTGCAGTTGATTAGAAGAAGTTGACCTGCATTGGTAAACATATTAGCAGCAAGTCCAGTTTCGTTAACATAAAAATAAATTGGTCTTGAATTAATTGTATTAGACGAATCTATTGGTTCGTATAAAATCATATTATCAAATGTGTTGAATGCAACTCCAACACCACTACCTGTTAACATATTATTTGTAAAATTATTACCTTTACACACAGTTTCAAAATTAATTCCTCTTTCTTTATTATCAAAAATTTCATTAGAAGTAAAATTGCTATTATCAACCCACGAAAGAAAAATTCCCCAATTATTTTCATATAGATGATTTCCTTCTACATTATTTCCTTCAGAAGATTCTAGGTTGATTCCTTTAGTGCAATTAAAAATGGTATTTCCCGTAATATTGAGGTAATCACTATTGGAGTTAATTCCATTACCATAGTACGTACAAGTTATTGTATTTCCTATAATTGTATTGTCATCACTGTAGATTGTTATATCGCTATCTTCTAAATAATTACCTAAAATATAAATGTCATGACTGCCAGAGACGTAAACACCGTAGGAATTATTTCTTATGATATTATCAGTTATAGTAATATTGCTACTTAAAAAAGGATAAATACCAAAGTTGTTTGAATGAATAGTATTATTATATATTGTCACATTTGATACAGAATCCAATAGGATAGCACTATCACCATAGTTCAAACCGCTATTAAAAATCGTACAATTTTGTATTCTGAAAGGGACATTTGAGTCTCGAATTAACATTCCATAGAGCATATGATTACAGTTTATTGTTACATTCTCTATTATATAAGGTGAAGCCCATGTTCCTAATCCAGTACACCAATCTTGACTTACTGCCCAAGTCCAGTTATGAGCACCGACACCAGTAGCGTCTCCATCAATTAAAATTCTCTCAGCTGAAAGATCCCAATAATCAGAGCTTTTGATATTGATATCATTAAATTTTGATGTCAAATTTCTAATAAATAGATGTGAGAAAGTTGGGATTAACCCGATAAGTAAAATTAGAAAAAGTAGAACACTAATTTTGTTTAAGTTTTCTTTTTTTTTCATATTAGATTTCAACCACTATTGATGGTTAATTCACAATTTAGTCAGAGATATATATATAACTTTCCCTTATTTTGTAAATGACAAGTATGTAAAAAAAGTCTCTCGTAATATTAATCCTGCTTTTCAGTTTTAGAATTGAGGGGTACAAATCATTCTATAAATAAAATGGCTAAGAAATCTTAAAAAATTCTTCATTCAGATATTTGTGAATAGAGTTTTCTAATTTCAGTTTAACAGAATCTAAACTTTCAGGTAATACACGAGTTTCACCTACAATATCAATAAATCCAAGTTCAGAACCATATCTAGGAATTATATGAAAATGTAAATGTTCTATGCTCCCTCCCGCATCTCTCCCCTGATTTATCCCAATATTATATCCTTTAGGGCTATATAATTCATCTAGTAATAATTGTATACCTTGGATTGCCCTTGTAATGTGAAGGAGTTCTTCTTTAGTAAGTTCGATGAATTTAGTAATATGCCTTTGAGTAACTATCATTAAATGTGCTGGATTATAGGGATATAAATTCAGAACAATAAAGCATAGTTTATCTTCATAAATTTTTAAAGATTCAACTCTTTCATCATTATCACGAACAGAACATAAAATACAATCTACATTTGGTCTTGCTTTCCCTTGAACATAATCTAATCTTCCTAAAGCTTGCAACCATTTCTTAAAAATATAATGTCACCTTAATTTAATTATCAAAATTAAGAATATAGAGAAAAATCAGAATCAGGAGTAAAGTCTTTTGTCTTCATAATGTCCTCAGGACGAATTTTTCCTGCACAATATTCTCCTAAAATGATATTACTATAAACAGCACAGTTAAACACCTTCCGAATCATATTAAAAAATGAATTCTTTGAAATTAACTCATTTTTATTGAGAAATCTTTGATCAATTATTTCAAATCTATGATTCTTAATATCGATGCGATAAAATACGTCTTTTAAGAGAAAGGATTTTCTCAAATCCATGAAAAAATTCATCTGCTTAACATTTTCTAAAGAATTTAATGCATTTACGTGTGGTTCTGAGATTTGAACGCCTAAACTAACAATGATTAGGTTTTTATTTTTTGGTAGAAAAACAACCATATTTCTACCAACTGGTCGTCCTAGAGGATCTTTTCCAGGGGGGAATATAAATTGAAAACCAAAATCGAGTTTGGGATCAGATATTTTCCCTCGTAATAGTCCTTCATCTAAAAGATAGTCTTGGATCAGTTGTTTGATTTCACTTTCTTTATCTGTCATTATATATCAGTAAAGTTAAGAATGATATCACGTTTATATTTTTTTCCACGAAAGATATCGCTTTTATGGTATATTTGAATTGGGAAAATACCACAGTTAGTATTTACCTTTCGGTCTAGGTTGAGGATTAATTCCCGCAGCCTTTAACTTATCAATATTTTTTGCTAATTCTTCAAGAGGAGTGCAATAAATTACTTGTAATGAATCAATTTCAACATAGATATTCCCTACAATACCCAAACCCATTAATTGATTATTCTTATCAACAAATGTATGATCAATATCCATTTTAATTGCCTTTTTTCCTCCTTCGATTTCAACTAGCTGAGGTTGACACGCAGTAAATCCAACACCTCGGTTTTGAAGCAAATAATTCATTAATGCATAATCTAACTCATCATTGATTTCTCCTCTTTCTTCAAGAACCTTTATCACACTTGGATTCATCATTGTCATGAAAAAAAAAATCTTTTTATAAATAAAATCAGTATAACTAATTTTTATTTTTTTGGTTAAGCTATCAGAAAAAAAAATATAAAATAAAGAATTAATTGGAATTAGATTAGTCTTTTTCTTCCAAATTAACCTCATCAACGCTATGTAAGGCACAATTCATTGTTTCTAGAACTTCAGTTATTTCATCTAAAGAAAGATTAATTCCTTCAATGTTCATATGTAAAGAAGCAGTCTTTTGATCTAACTCATCAACTTTAATGCGGACTTTGGTAACTCCATTAATTTTCATTAAAGTACGTGCTACTAAGTCCACTCCGGGCATGTGAGGTTTTAAAATATCCAGATAATACTCTACTCTCATTATTTTACTTCAAACCCTTGAATACAATTATTCTATAATAGTATTAGTAGATACTTTATAATTTTCTTTTCTAATTTATAAAAGTTTCTCAATTTCTCGGATTAATTTTGATGGTATTTCATCTTCTTTAACGATTTTATTAGCATTTTGAAGTGTTTCTACTTTAGCTAAACGCGTATGAGTACCAATTGAGTAAGCACCTACATTGATAGCAGCTTCTATGTCACGAATATTATCTCCAATTACTAATATTTCGTCGGGATTTACCTTCAAAATTTTGCATATATGATTTAGATGATCTGGATGAGGTTTTAAATTGGTAATATTATCCCTTCCAACAATTAAATTAAAATATTGTAATAAGTTCGCTTTTTCGAGAGATATTTCTGCATTTCTTCTTGTATTAAAGGTAAAAATAGCTTGTTTAAGCTTTTTGTTTTTGGCAAATTCTAGTACTTTATCTATTCCATCTATCATTGTAGCATTCTGAGCTGCTTCATATTCTATTTTAATAATCTCATTGTCCACTTCTTCAATTATCTCATTGATTTTTTTCTGAGTTAATCCTTCTTTATTAAAAAATTCTCTTGCAGATTTCATATTTTCTAAAATAGATATATTAACTGTAAGGAGTCTTTTAGGAACTCCATAATTTTTTAAGATTCTTATAGCAGTTCTTCTTGCTTTTATATAATCAATTTTAAAATGTATTAAAGTACCATCTAAATCCCATACGATTGCCTTAATAGGTTTTTTCTTCTTCATTTAGTAAACCAAGTCAGAGTAGATTGGACCAGTTGGAGTAAGTTGCGATTTCTTTAACTTTACTTCTTTTACTGTAAAAGACCCAAACTCTAAATCTTTATTCTCATTAATTAAATTCTTAAGGGTATCAAACGTTTTATAATTTATTTTCCCCTTTTTTAGTCGTGCAATTGTGAGATGCGGTTTAAATTTGGATCTTTTATCACGTTCAATATGTAGTTCTTCAAACAAGTTATTCTCAATTGAATCTTTAATATTTTGTAAAAAATGAATGTCCCCTACTAATTTTGTCCATAGAACTGAAAATCTATTAAATTGACCCACACCTTTAAGAAAATACTTGAAAGTTTTCCCTTGAAATAATTCTTTATTAATATCTTCTTGTAAAATTTTATAAATCTTAGGAGCCATAGGTTCAGAAATATCTCCCAAAAATTTAATGGTCATATGTAAATTTTCTGGTTCTACAAGTTTGATCTTGGGTTGATTTTGTTTTAATCTTTGAGAGAATAGATTAACTTTCTCAATAGTCTCCAAATCTTTCAATTCAATAGCAATAAATGATCTAATCATTTTTTATCCCAATATCTATAAATTCTCCATTTTCTTTCGTTTATTAGTTTTTTATGTTCTGAAATAATATGAATGTTTACTAAATCTTCTATTGAAGAAGATTCTATAATTTTAATTATATCTTTTAGAAACAAAATATTCATTTTAGCGCGAGTATTGGCATCGGCAGATGCATTATGTGGCATTAAAATCATTCTCAAGTTTGGCTGTTGATTTTTAATCTTCTTTAATCGTAAAAGAGTTTTAGAACTAATAGGCTCTATAGGAAATACATCAAAAGCAATATTTACTTGAATTTCCTTATTTTCTAACATATCTAATAGAGAACCTAGGTCTAAAATACCCCCTCGTGCAGTATTTACTAGTAAGGACCCATCTTTCATCAACTTTAATAAATCTCGATTTATCAAATTCTCAGTTTTCTTATTTAAGGGAATATGTAGACTAATAATGTCTGATTCTCTAAAAATATCTTTAATATTTTCTCGAAATTCTAATAATGGATAGTCTTTTTCAAATTGTTTCATTTGATTATGATCATTGTAAAGGATCCTTATTCCCCATGGATATAATCTTCTTACTATTTCTTTCCCTATTTCACCTAAGCCTACAATTCCAAGTGTTTTATCTGTGATAATAGATGAAAGAGAATTATCCATATCCCACTTATCATCAGGAGTCCATTCTTCGTTTAAAACATAATTATTCAGATCGATGATATTCCTGAGATTCGCCATTATCAATGCAATAGTGTAATCTGCAACAGTTTTATGAAGAACTCCTGGAGTATTAGTAATTATAATATCATCCTCATCAGTTCTTTGAATATGATTATATCCTACTGTTGAGGTAGAAATGGCAAAAATTTTTGAGTTTTTTAATAGTTCTGAGGAAATTTGATGACTCAAATGGCATCCAAGAATATCAGGATTAAACGATTCGATTTCTTTTTTAATTTGTTCTTCTGAGGGAAATCTTCCATTAAAAATTTTAAATTCTGATATTTTATCCAGTTCTTGCCATAGTTTTTTGATAGAATGACGATATTTTTCAGAAATTAGCTTATTAGAACCAATCTCCTTAATTGAAAACACATTCGAGGTAAAAAAAACCTTAGGTAAATAAGTCATATCTACATCCAGAAGTATTGAATAAATAAAATTAATTGTAGATCGATTATATTTGTATCTTTGTAATTATTAAGATTTATTAAAATCAAATCTAATTAATAATTAATAAAATTTAGTGTGGTAGGATATGGCTAAAGTAAAATGTCAAGAATGTAAGAAAGAGATTATTGGAGGGGCAAAAATACAAGAATTTGATCCCGTTGAACCAACAACCATGCATGTATTCTGCTCTGAATCTTGTAGGGATAAGTGGCTTGCTAAGATAGAGAAAAAGGATAAGTAGTGTTTTACCTTTCAATTTTACCTGGAAGGTAAAAGTCATATGTTTTTCGAAATAATTTAGTTTTTATATATCTATCTATTTTTCTAGCAGTCTGAAATATACTCCAAATCATTTTATCATTTTTATAGTATTTTTGCACTTCAATTAAAGTCAAGGGAGCCATTTCAAATTCTGGTGCTTCCTCTTTAAAGAATCTATTTATACGAAAAATTAAATTCGGTATGATTTCCGGTTTCTGTTCTTTAAAGAAATTTGCTACCAAGTCAATAATTACTAATCTCCAATCATAATAACGATCTAATACTTCTTGTAGAAACATTGCTTTTATTAAAAATCTCAAGAATGAAGGTGTGCTTTTTAAAAACAATTCAGCATCCATGGCATCAACACCATTTATACGGTACATTGGAGTACTAGTATCAAGATACAATAACTTGGTATTATCATCTATAGTAAGACTTGTAGGGTTGAAATTCATTATGGCAAAATTAGATATTTGCCCATCTAAGCCAACTTTCAAATCCGGATTATCCTTGTTTAATGTCCATACTTTCTTCATTTCTCTTATAGCGAGTAAAATCAATTTTTCGACTTCTTCATCATTAATGTGATGGATAACTTTATTTCCAACAGATTCAGGATCAATTTTTGCCTGAACGCTATAGAATTGAATTTTTCCTTTATTATCTCTAAAATAAATCGCTTTATGTTCCGGAAGGTTAAAATTTAATTCTTTTTCTAATATCCTGCAGTATTCATTATATGCCTTGATATGTTTTTGAACCTGTTTCTCTGTATCAAAAATAGGGATCCTTTTATAAGCAAAGTGTTGAGGATCATCAATTATTTCGAAAACTAAACTCATTTCTCCGAATCCTAAAATTTTTATTGGGATTTCGCCATTCTCGGGATTGATTGTATCTATAGTATCTTCAAATCTTTTTAATAATTCAATATTTACTTTCATTTTGACATCATAATAGAATTTTGAAGTTTTAATTAATTTTAATTCAACATTATTTTTATTTAAAAGTTTAAACTTTATTCCTTTTATTTACTTTAAATAATTAAGATTAATTGTAATTACAGTATTTAGGGGATTTTAATAAAAAAAGTTGTTGACTGGGAAAATTGTGAGATGATTGGACAAAATAAAGAGCTGTCTCATAATACACTCATACCTTATCAAGATATAATATCCGCTTTAACTTGTAAAATTGAATCGTCAAAATATTATAAATCACTTAATGGTAATTGGAAATTTAAATGGGTAAAAAAACCGAGTGAACGACCCGCTGATTTTTACAAGATTGAGTATGATATTAGCAAATGGAGAGAAATTCCTGTTCCAAGTAATTGGCAAATGTACGGTTATGGCATTCCTATTTACACAGACGTTAAATATCCATATAGTATTGGTTTAAAAGGGATACCCAGTCTTGATCATGAATATAATCCAGTAGGTTCATATAGGACAAATTTTATAATTCCTGAAAATTGGGAGAACCGAGAAATATTTATCCACTTTGCTGGTGTAGATTCCGCTTTCTATATTTGGGTAAATGGAATAAAAGTTGGATATAGCCAAGGATCTATGACGCCAGCAGAATTTAGAATTACAGATTTTATAATAAAAGGGAGTAATACTCTTGCTGTAGAAGTTTACCGTTGGTGCGACGGTAGTTATCTTGAAGATCAAGATATGTGGCGCCTTAGTGGAATTTTTCGAGATGTTTTTTTATTTTCAACACCAAAAATTCATATTCGAGATTTTTTTGTAATTTGTGATTTTGATGAGACATATACTAGTGCTTTCTTAAAAATTATTACTAAAATTCGGAATTATGCATTAAATTTGGTAAATAATTACACTATTGAATGTAAATTATTAGATCACAAAAATAACGTAATTGGTTCGGATCCTTTAACAAAGAACTCATTCTCTCTTGAGGGAAATAAAGAGACTGTTATTGAAATGGAAACTAAAGTTAAAGAACCTCAAAAATGGTCAGCAGAAACCCCCTATCTTTATAAAATTTTATTCCTCTTAAAAAGTCCAAATGGCGAAGTTTTAGAGGTAGAACAATGCAAATATGGTTTTAGGAAGATAGAAATTAAGAATAACCAAATTTATATTAATGGAATATCGATTATCTTCAAAGGTGTTAATCGCCATGAATTTGATCCAGATCAAGGAAGAGCAATTCCTTATTCAAGAATGATACAAGATATTGAGATACTTAAACAAAATAATATTAATGCAGTCAGAACAAGTCATTATCCTAATCAGCCTAAATGGTACGATTTATGTGATGAATATGGAATTTATGTTATAGATGAAGCTAATGTTGAATCACATGGATTACGTAAAAAATTGCCTAAAAATGATCCAAAATGGACTAATGCTGTAGTCGATAGGATGATAAGTATGGTTGAGCGAGATAAGAATCATCCTTGTATTTTCATGTGGTCCCTTGGAAATGAAGCTGGATTTGGGAAAAATTTTATAAAAATGAAAGATGCTGCTCTTAAAATTGATTCTACAAGACCAATACATTATGAAGGAGACTATAAGTTAAGAGTCTCTGATGTTTTTAGTACTATGTACACTACCCCTAAAGTTTTGGAGAGATTCGCACAATCTAAGAGAGGAATGATATATAGTATTTTTTACCCAATAAGACCAAAATATTATAAGAAAAAACCACATATACTCTGTGAATTTGCTCATGCTATGGGAAATAGTCTTGGAAATTTTCAAGAATATATAGATATTTTTGAAAAATATGATATTTGTAATGGTGGTTTTATTTGGGATTATGTTGATCAAGGATTAAGGAAATTTTCTAACGATGGAAAAGAATTTTGGGCTTATGGAGGTGATTATGGAGATGAGCCAAATGATTCTAATTTTTGTTGTAATGGTATTCTTTTACCTGATCGAATACCAAATCCTGCTTTGTATGAAGTGAAAAAAGTTTATCAAAATATTAAAGTTTATCCCTTAGATTTAGCTAATGGATTAGTTAAAATTCATAATAAATATGATTTTATTAAGAGTGATTTTTTAGATATAAAATGGGAACTAAGTGCAAATGGATATAAAATCCAAGAAGGAACTTTGGAATCAATTGCAATAAATCCTGGTGAAATTATAGATATAAAAATTCCTTTTAAAAAACCTGATTTAAAACCAAACACAGAATATTATTTACTGATTAAGTTTTCATTATCAAAAGATACTTTATGGGCTAAAAAAGAATATACTATGGCATGGGATCAATTTAAGATTCCCTTTAAAACACCAAAACAACCGATGATTAATAATAAACAAACTTCTAATATGAATTTGATAAGCTCAACAGAGTTTTTTATTATTAAAGGAAATAATTTCAAAATAACTATTAATAAAAAATCAGGTACTCTTTATTCTTATGAGTTCAATGGGAATAATATAATTTCAACTCCGCTACATCCTAATTTTTGGCGTGTTCCAATTGATAATGATATAAATATATTAAGGCATATTCCTGCTTACAGAAGAAAGGTTTATAGGTGGAAAAATGCTGTAAAGAAAAGAACATTAATAAGTATAACCTCTGAACAACCACATCAAAATATCATTTGCATAACTGTTCTTTTTAAAATGCCAAATGGAAAGAAACCTCAAAAAATAAGTTATGAAATTTATGGAACTGGTGAAATTGTAATCAAAAATGAATTTACGCCCAAAAAAGACTTAACTAGATTTGGAATGCAAATGTCGATACCAAAAGAATATAATAATTTGAGTTGGTTTGGAAGAGGACCTCATGAAACTATGTTAGATAGGAAAAGTGGAGCAGCAATTGGAGTATATAGGGGATCTATAGATGAGTTAATTCATAATTATGTAAGACCCCAGGAAAATGGAAATAAAACAGACGTGAGATGGGTCACTCTTACAAATAAAAATGGATTAGGTTTATTAATTTCAGATATCGGAGGTACCTATCTTAATATTAGTGCTTGGCCTTATACAATGGAAGATTTAGAGAAAGCAAAACATATTAATGAATTACCTAGACGTGAAAAAATCACAATTAATATCGATTTTCAACAACAAGGTGTAGGTGGTGATCGAATAGGGTTATTAGATATTCATGATGAATATAAACTAAAAAAGAACAAGGAATTAAGCTATTCTTTCTCACTTAAACCCTATTCTGACAAGATGGGGGATTAGAATTCAGCCATTAAATATAAATTTCTTTAAGAGAATTATAGAAATTAATTATTAAATTATTTATTTATTAAAAACAAATTAAAAAATAATTAGTATTATTAAATTTGAGATTGTCTAATGGCTCGTCCTTTGTGGTTTGTAAAATTACTTAAAAAGGCATTTCCAAATATCAAGTTTATTGCTAAATTAACTAATTTGCCCATTTTGAGTACTTTCTTCGACCTGCTCTTATTTAAGGGAGACGATATCATTTATCTCCCCAAAGATAAAATCATAGAGATTAATCAACCAATGGGAGAATATAATAATTTAATCTTACCTTCCCAAGTATTAGAATATTTTATCGATAAAGCTAAGAATCATTGGATTATGAATTTTTGTATTTGTAGATCAAGTATGAATTGCCAAAGCTATCCTATTGATTTAGGATGTCTTTTTCTTGGAGATGCTGTATTAAATATTAACCCAAAATTAGGAAAATTAGTTTCTAAAGAAGAAGCTTTAGATCATTTGAGAAAATGTAGAGAAGCGGGATTAATTCAAATGGTTGGTAAGAATAAATTAGATGCTCAATGGCTTGGAGTAAAACCAGGAGAATAACTATTAAGCATTTGTAATTGTGATCCCTGTTGTTGTTTATGGAGAGTGGTTTCAATTGTAGCTCCCAAGATAGGTTCAAAAATTAAAAAGATGCCCGGAGTAAAAGTTGAAGTTACAGATAAATGTATTGGATGTGGAACATGTATTAAAGGGATTTGTTTTGTGAACGCTATAGAATTAAGAGATAAAAAAGCATTTATAAGTAATGAATGCAGAGGATGTGGTAGGTGTGTTGAAGTCTGCCCCCAAAAAGCAATAGAAATAAGATTTGAAGATACTAACTTTGTGAAAAAAACAATTGAAAGAATTGATAAAATAATAGATGTAACTTAGCTTAGAAAAGTGAAGCTAAGGATTTTCTTTATCAAAAAAATTGCGTATTTTTAAATTATCAACGCGAGTTCTTTCTTTTAATGCTGATACTGCTTGAACAGTTTCTTCAATTGAATGAAAGACAGGAATATTAGCTAGTTCTAGGGATTCAATTATCAATGAATATTTGGGTACATATGGGACAAAGCACACAACAGGTTTATTTTTGTATGCGATAATATTTGCTATCCTTCTCCCTATTTGAAAAGATATATTTGGAGGGTAAGGTAGTAATAACAATATTATACATTCTATATTTTGAAGGTCGGATAAATAGCGAATTATATTTTCAATATCTGTATCTAATACAGACCCTGTTAAATCAATAGGATTATTAAAGGATGCTATCTCTCTCGCTACTGGATTCATTAGGTCTTTTAATTCCACTTTTTCTTGATGGGAGAAGCGCACAGCATTTAATCCGTATTCCTTTAACATGTCAGATGCTATAACAGCATGTCCTCCAGAAACAGAAACAATAGCTATATCTCCATGTGTTATAACATTCTTACCAAACGGGTTTCTGCGTTTTGATAAAACATCATACACTTTTAAACAGGTCAATAATTCTCTTTCATTCTGAGGTTGAATAATATAATGCTGTCTTAATGCACTATAAATAATTTTAAAATCTCCAGCTAAACTTGCTGTATGCGATTGAGTAGCAACTTTCCCTTCTCTTGTCTTTCCTCCAAAAAAAACAATTACGGTATCCTCTGATTTTTTTGCTAAATGTAAAAATTCTCTTGCTTTACCTTCTTTAAAACCTTCTAAATAAAATGCTATATTTGATGTTTCAGGATCTACTTGGCTGAAGTATTCTAATAACATAGCTTCATCCACAACTGCTCGATTTCCAATAGAAACCGCTGTGGAGACTCCTATATTTCTTTCATTGAACTTTACAAAAAATTGATCTACGAGTACTCCCCCACTCTGGCTTATTAAGGCTACAGAACCCTTTGGGGGTCTTGTAATACGTTCTGTGGGTAGAAAGATTGTATCTACAAGTGGTGGAGCATAGACCCCTAAACAATTTGGTCCCAGTACAGCTAGATCATTATCAAATGCTATTTTGATTAAACTCTCTTGTCTCTTTTTACCTTTTCCGCCAATTTCTGCAAAACCTCCACCAATTATTACTGCAGCAGGGATTTTTAAATCAACACAATTTTGAATATAATCCAACGTATCATCAGGACCAACAGCGATCACAAGAAGATCTGGAATTTCTGGTAATTTATCCAAGCGTTCATATAACTGAATACCCTCAATTTCTCCCCCGCTTGGATATATTCCATAGACTTTTACTTGCATTTCGAATGCATTTTTTAGTAAAACTATCCTTCCAGGGCTTAAAGGGTTTTTTTTACTTATACCAACTACACACATCGATTTTGGCTTGAAAAGCTTTTCTAAATCCATGTTAAACAAAATGTAACATTATTTTGTATTAAAGTATATTACTTTAAGATTTAATTAATATTTATTTTTCTTTCAGATTCTTTTGATTAAATATTTATTAGGAAGCAAATAGAAATAATATCAAATTAATATTTTTTAAAAATAAAATAAAAGAGTAAGAAAAAATGAAAGGCGAACGGCATTCTATTAAAGGAGCTGCTTGTTATGCTACTGGGCAAATTGCTGATCAAGCAGCATATCAGTCTTTTACATTCCTTGTATTCACTTTTTATTTTGCTGTGGTTCAACTTAATATTACATTAATTACCATTGGATTCATAATATGGGCAGTTTGGAACAGTTTCAATGACCCCATGCTAGGCTATCTTTCAGATAGGACACATACTAGATTTGGTCGCCGATTACCATATATTATGATTGCAATAATTCCTCTAGGAGTTGTATTATTTCTATTATTCACACCACCCCTACCCATTGGAGTAGCAAATCAAATTGGTAATTTTATTTATTTTTTGATCATAATTATCATATTTGAATTATTTTATACTATGTACAGTCTTAATGCCACATCTTTATTTCCTGAAACATTTATCACTAGAGAAGAAAGAACAATGGCGAATAATGTTAGACAAGTATTTCTTATATTGGGTCTAATTGTGGCATTCATATTACCATCATTCTTTATAGAAGACTATTCAAATCCATCTATAACTACTTTAGGACAATATCAGATCTTTGGCATAGTATTAGCTATTATTGTCATTGCAGTAGGAGGAATTTTTATTAAATTTACACCCAGAGAAAAGGGTGAATTTAGTGAAGATTATAAGAGTACACCAAAATTTTTTAATTCAATTAAATTATGCATAAAGAGTAAATCTTTTATGTGGTATATTCCTGCGGAAATTGCTAATTGGTTTGTATATGGTATTCTTCCTACATTAGTACCGATTTACGCAAAAGTAGTTTTAGGAATGGAAGATGCAACCATGATCTCACTTTTATTAGGAGCTACATTTATAGCATCGGCTATTTTCATAACAGTTTTATGGAAACCAATAGTGCGAAAAATTGGTAATCGAAAAGCATGGATGATTTCAATGACGGCATGGATTTTCACACTATTACCATTAATGTTTTTGGGACCTAATATGGAAATTGTTGCAATAATTGTCTTTTTCTTTATTGGACTTGGATTATCTGGATCTTTATATATAATTGACTTAATTATTTCAGATATTGTTGATGAAGATGAGGTGAACACAGGAATAAGAAGAGAAGCAGGATATTATGGTGTGAATGCTTTCTTTTTAAGATTAGCAATTATTGTTGTATTCATAAGCATTGGTCCTGTATTTATTATTGCGGATTGGGAAGTGTTTACTCTTCCTGTATCACCTGCAGTCGAGATGGGACTAAGAACACTAATGTTTGTATATCCTGCCGTTGCATTGATAATTGCTATCTTAGCTATATATAAATATCCATTAGATGGAGAGAAATTAATAGAAGTTAAAGGAAAGTTAAAGGAAATTCATGATCAGAAAAAGTCTAAAGCATAAAATTATTCTTTTTATTTTTTTTTTTTAAGTTAAAAATACTTAAACTGGTCAAAATTTTTTCATGTTCACTCTTACATTCTGTAAAGTATGTTTAAATACGATTAAACTGAGAAGGGTATTAGTGATTGATTTTCCATCAGTATCTCACTCAAGGTTAGAATAATAGCATTAACTTTTTCTGGTGGAATTTCTAATTTCTCTAGTCTATTTTTTAGACTATTTCTGATTACATTTTCTAAAAGGTGAGCAGATATTTGTTTGAATGGTCCATATTCATCTTTAAACGACAGTTTTATTAAACCTCTACAAGCAGGGGGACTTATATGCAACTCATTTGCTAAAGCATTCCCAATTATATTTATTATTTCCATCATTTTAACCCCCTGATAATTGGTCTTTTAAAAATTTCATTAACTCCTTTTCTGATAAATCTATTTCCTTTTCTTTGACAAACCCATTTTTTTTATTAATATATAATTTTAAGAAGTTTGGCATAATCCAAGCAATAAATAAAATTATTCCAAATCCAACAGAAAACACTGAAATTAAAGAAAATGTAAGTACACTCATAAGATTACTTGAGTCAGCGAATCCAACATTCCATGGTTGGAATAAAGTCCATATACTATAAAAAGGATAAATAAATGAGGAAGCAACAATCAATCTATATCTTAATTTTATCCAAGGTTCGATTTCTGACTCCTTAATATTTATATAAAAAGAATTTGCTGAATAAGCTAACCATTCAAATGTTGTAAAAAGAGTCAAAATAAAAACTAATGCACTTATATAATGTATAAGGGGATTAACGAGTAAATCATTTAGTATAGTTATCGGAATTCTAAAGATACAGAGTAATATGGTTATTAACAACCAGAATTTTGGTTTTCTTGATTTCTTTTTGCGGTGAAAAGTTAAATAAGTAAATATTCCAATACCCATAATACTTAAAGATGTAAGCATAATTTGGAAAAATCTCCCGAACCCTAATATTATATTCCCTATAAAACCAATTGGTAATAATAAATAAACTAATCCAAGAATTATTATTTCAAGTAATTTTTGTTTTATACCTTTATATAATACAAATACTCCTGTAATTAGTAAACAAATAAGAAATAAAAGAAAGAGAACCATAAAAATAGTAAATGTGAGTGCTAATGTCATAATACTCTTCTTGAATTTATTCTAATAACTTATGACATTAATCATATTTAAAATTACAGCTTAAAAATAAAAGTCAAAAATACAATATTTTGATCATTCAAAAATCAATTTGTATAATTCCTTAATTGTTTTTAGAATTTTGATTGAATTTTTATATGTATAATATACAATCACTAAGATTTCTTTTTAAAATAGAAGATTTTTAGATTTCCTTATCACTGTACCTTGTTATTGTTAATTTTATTTTATTTTTTTTAAATTTGAGATACCATTTCTAATTCTTGTCAAAATTTCTTCTATTTCTTCTTGTTTCACTATTAAAGGTGGCATAATAATATGCGTATCCTTTTTATTTCCACAATAGTTCAATAAAACACCTGCTTTAATTATAGAAAGCATACCTAACCTACTATCATCTTCTTCGTGAAACTCTAAACCCCACATAAGTCCTCTTCCTCTTGTCTCTTTGATAATATCTGAATGTTCTAATACAATTTCTTCTAAACCTTTACCAAATAATTTACCCATTTCCTTTACATGATCCAGAAATGCTGGTTCAGATTGTATTTCTAACATCTCATAGGCAATAGCACATCCTAAATCTGAACCTCCTGTCGTGGAAATGTGGATGAAAGGATCGTCTTTAAACACAGCCTTTTCTATAAATGGTTTATAACTACATGTTGATAAAGGATATACACTAGAACTCATTCCTTTTCCACAAACTATAAAATCTGGCACTACTTTTTCATTAGGATATAATCCTCCATGGATTGCCCAAAACTCACCCGTTCGTCCTAATCCTGATTGAACCTCATCATTTATCATCATCACACCTCTATCATTGCATATTTCTCGAACTTCAGCATAATAACCCTCGGGAGCAATTAAAACACCTCCACTTGCAGGTATTGTTTCTAAAATCACACAAGCAACATTTTCAGTCACAGCATTTCGCATGGTATCTATATCACCATAAGGAATTTGTTTAAAATTTGGAGAATTCCAGAGAAATGGGTCTTTAAAGTCATGATCTCCAGTAAGTAAGGCAAAACCTGTATGACCATGATAACCCCCCACTGCAGATATGCATTCTTTTCTTTTAGTATAGGCTCTAGAAAATTTAATAGCAGTATCAATTGCTTCCCCTCCACTTACTCCAAAAGTCGTTTTACTAATATCACCAGGCATCAATTCTGCTAATTTTTTTCCTAACAAAGCTCTCCATTCTGACAAAAGCAGATGATCTCCTAAATCTAATCCTCCATCTATAGCATCTTTGAGTCGTTGAATAATTCTTGGATTTCTATGTCCTAAATTAAACACACCCCCAGAAGAACGACAATTATATAGTTCTAGAGGAGGTGTTCCTGGTTTTATTCCTTCTAAGGTTTTCATAAGAATTCCATTTCTTTCAGCAGGTATCACTCCTAAGCCGAAACCCTTAAACATACGAACTTTAGGACCATTCACATGCTTTGAATACAATTTAAGTAATTCTTGTTGAGACATAGTTCCGATATATTTTTCCTTAGGATTCCCGTTCATAATGTTAATTAAAAGTAGTTTAATATTTTAAAATTTTAGCTTATAACAGATTGAAACAAGTAAATATTGGTAATGGAATAAAAAATTAATAATATGAAAAGAATATTAGAAAAGAAAAAAGGTAAAATAAAAAATCGCTATAAATTTCTGCCTGATTCAGCAGAAACTAAAATTCATAACCACATTTTTTACAAACATGCTTTTTTGCATACATAGGGATATGTCCTACATAAGAAAGCACTTTAGTCTTATCTTCAGTAACCTTTATATTTGATCCTACTGCTCCACACATAGGACATGTAATTCTTTCATCACTAGCAAATCCTCCTGCACCAATATCTGGTGGTTTCAATTCTTCTAATTCAGATTCAACTTCATGTAGATGTTCTGATGTTGATTCTAAAACTTCTTCCTTTTGATGGAGATTATCACTTAAATCTTGGATCTGAGTGTCTCTTTGTAAGAGTGTGTTGTTCAATTCACTTAATTGAGAGTTTAACTGAGCAATTTCCCCTTGAGCGGTTGTAAGTTTTGATGTTAAATCCTCTATTTGATTTGTAAGACCACCTATTTCTTTATCTTTTGCTGATATTGTATCATTTGCTTCATGTAATTGACTTTCAAATGCTTTAGCTGCTTCTAAATCTGAATTTAAGCTAATTATTTTTTCATTAGCTACTTCAAGTTCTGCCTCTTTAGAAGTTAAATTACTCTGAAGTTCATTAGTTTTAGTTTTAAATTCTGCTAGTTCAGTTTTAAGGTCATTATTTTCAGTGTTTAAATCTTTAATTACATCTTGATCATCAGTTTTTGTTTTTTCAAGGTCGCTTTTAGCAGAAGATAATTGAGTTCCAGTTTGCTCAAGCTTACTTTGAGTATCATCAAGGTTATTCATTGTATCGGCAAGTTTATCTTTTGTTTCCGCTAATTCTTTTTTTGTTTCCGTTAATTGTTTTTCTAAGTCATTAACTTTTGCTCTAAGATCAAGTAAGAATTTGCCTTCAACCGACATTTTCTTATCGGGTTTTGTTTCTGCTTTTTCCCAGTCGATACTAATTATTTTTCACCTTATTGGAATAATTTTATTATTTTGAATAGAATTTATGCATTTATTTATTTAATAATATATAAATCAGCGGTTGCCTACGTAATAAACCAATACCCTCAACTTCAATCTTGTCTTTACCCATCTCTTTCATTTTTGCTGTCATGTTTTGAATGACCTCAGCGAATTTAACC
>JBHLPW010000012.1:0-23824 GCA_048939015.1 Promethearchaeota archaeon | reverse complement strand
CATTTATTTATTTAATAATATATAAATCATAGTGTAATAAGTTTTTAATTATTTTTACTTTTAGATTTCAATTCGCAAAATTTTATATCATTATTTAATTAATTTCAAACTTATAATATATTATAAAGAAACCATAATAAAATTTGAGAACCTAAATGGAAAATACTGGAGATTCTCAAGGTGGAATCGAATATATTTCCACTTCAGGAGTTTTTAAAACGCCATTTACTTTAATCATTCTTCTACAGTTATATGTAGGTTGTATTGTAGTGATTTTAATAAATCTATGGTTCTATAATGATCTCTATTTTCTTTTAACAGGCAAGAGCATTCTACCATATGTTTTAGTTGGTGAGTGGTGGGAATGGATCTTGCTTCCGTTAAATATTTATGGTAATATCCTATTATTTGCATTTTCAATTATTCTAATTTCGACTATAATTTTTAAGTTCTTAAATAAGCTTTATCCTCCTAAAGAGGGTGTATTTGAAAGGGGGAGTAAAGAATGGAAATATACTCATCGAAGATTTTGGACAGCATATTTTCCAATTTGGTTAGCAAGAGCATTACCTTTACCTTGGTTAGATATTATTGTGTACCGTTTGTTAGGGGTTAATATTGGTAGAAATGTTGTTGCATATGAAGGCTATATAGATCCTGAGTTTGTAGAGATTGGTGATTATACAATGACATCTCTAAACATTTGTATTTTTTCACATCTAATTTATCACGATAAAATTCTAATTAAGAAAGTTAAAGTCGGGAAAACTTGCATTGTCGGACCTCAAACTATAATTAGTCCTGGAACTATCCTCAGAGATGGTGCTATTTTGGGAGTAAATAGCTATACGTGGATAGACCAAGTACTAGAAGGAGATTTAATCCATGTGGGTACTCCAGTTAGTATGACTCTTCAAATTCAGTCCGTAGAAGAATCTCAGAAAAAGGCAGAAAGAATAAAAAAAGGCACTATAGAGAATCCTAAACTTAATAGTAAAAATAATAGCGGAGGGAGTACGTGAAGGATGTTCCAACCCGCAAGTTTGAAAGGTGATTCTCCAACACCTATAGATGAGAAATTAAGAAGAAAATATTTGATAATTTATTCTATCATAATTATTTTTAGTTTTATTCCAAGTATTCTCTTTGAATATACGTATCTTATTATTTTTTGGAGGGAAGGACTATATCTATTCTTCTTTTT
Source organism: Promethearchaeota archaeon (assembly GCA_048939015.1). Lineage (GTDB taxonomy): Archaea > Asgardarchaeota > Lokiarchaeia > Sigyniarchaeales > SOKP01 > Loki-b32. Next base: position 22,620 of record JBHLPW010000012.1, on the reverse strand, counting down.
ACTTTCCCCTTTAAATATTGTAATTTTAATATATTTATTACAATTTAGTGCAATATTAATTTCTTTTTTAACTTTAACTTTAGTTAAATTAGTTTTCTTTCCAAAAGAGGGAATCTTTAAGAGAGATATAAAAGATAAGAATTATTCATATTGGAATATGAGAAATATTATCAAAAAATGGCCACTTTTTATAAGCGCTTCAAATCCATTACCTTGGTTTAAAAATCGTTTCACACTCCGATTTTTTGGAGTGAAAATTGGAAAGAAAGGAATAAATGATAATTGCTGGATCTCTTCTGAATTTGTGTCTATTGGTAAGAATGTTATTATTGGAATGAATAGTACTCTTCTGAGTTTTGGAATTGAACAAGATAAGTTTATTTTAAAAAAAGTAATTGTTGAAGATAACGTTTTAATTGGAGCTAAATGTGTATTATTACCAGGAACCTACATTAAGCGAAATGCAAAATTATCTGCTCATTCTTATACAAAAGTTGATGATGTATTAGAGGAAGATTCAGTATATATTGGGCATCCTGCAAAAATAAAGGAAATTAAATAAAGATGATTTCAGAAAGGAGTTTTAAAATAAATACTGAAAATGATACCAGATCAAAAAAAAGAATTGTTCTAATATCAGATACTCATATTACTCGATCTAGAGGTCCATTTAACCTTCATGCATATAATTTAGGTATAGAACAGATAAATAGAATAAAAAATGTTAATCTTTATTTACATCTTGGAGATATTACTCACACTGGTACTCTTTTAGATTATGAATATGCTATGGAACAATTCAAAAAATTCAAACCAATCTCTAAATGTCCAATCATGATTCTTATTGGAAATCATGATGCGATGAATGTAGGATATTTACTTTTTGAAGAAATGGTTGGAAAGAGACACTATGAATATGAAGATGATGAGTTATATATAATAGGAATAGATAGTACTAAACCTGATTTACCTGGAGGAATAATACATCATAATATTATTGAGGACGTGAGACAGCGATTAGAGAGCCAAGAAAGAGAGGACAAGTTTAAAGTAGTCTGTTTTCATCATCAACTTATCCCAATTCCCAATACAGGGAAGGAAAGGTCTGCGATTGATGATTCAGGAGATATGCTTAAAATGCTTTTAGAAGCTAAAGCAGATTTAATTTTGAACGGACATAGGCATACTTCAAATTTATATACTGTTAGTAGTAGTGAAAAAGATTTATTTATTTTAAACGCGGGGACATTTTGTTGTAATAAAACAAGATATCGTGAGTTATTCACTTATTCAGTTATAGATATTAAAGATAATAGTATTAAATTTAAGATAATTCCAATTTTAGATTCGAATTCAAAACGTGAAATACAACGTCAAGTCAATTATTATCTTCCTTTAGAATTAGAAAAAAATCAAAAACCGATTTGTAAATTTATACAAATTTCAAATTCTTTAATTAGTGGAAAATCGGATACAATAAACACCAATTTAGATAAAGCTATAACTAAAATTAATACAATTAAAGATATTGATTTAGTAGTACATAACGGAAATGTAACACAAAATAGTTATAAGGAAGAGTTTGACATAGCAAAAAAGAAAATAAGTAATTTAAAATATCCATATATAGTTGTACCAGGCTATACTGATTCAAAACCTCCAGCTTGGGATTATTGGCGGCATTATTTTGGTGAATTTGACCCTTTATATGAGAATGAAAAATTATATTTTCAAGGTTTAAATTCCACGACCCGGGATTCAACAGAAGGATTTATTGGACGAAAAAGAATGTACAAATTTATAGAAAAAGTTTTATCACTTAGTCATCAGAAAATATTTGGAGTTTGCTGTTTTCATAGTCTAATACCCACTCCTTTAAGTATTTGGAGGACAGAATTAATAGATTCAGGTGATATTCTTGCCCAATTTGCTCATTCCCAGATTGAACTTTGTCTAAATAGTTCACCAAGTGTATCATTTAATGTAAAAATTGATAATACCATTTTTTCAAACGGTGGAAATCTTAATCCAGAGAGATTTGATGAAACCTTTATGGAAATTGACATTTATAAAAAAGGTATTGCTGTGCTTAAAGAACATAACTTGAAAACGGATCAAGTAAAAATAGTGGGTAATTATAATATCACTATTTTTATTTAATTATCAGATTATTATTAATCAAAAGATAAACGCTTGATCTATTTATGATAAAAATTAAACTTAAAAATAATATATTTTTTATAAAAATAAAATAACAACTCAAACTGAATACACATTAAAAGATCTACAGCATTATAAGGGTATTCTTATGGCTAAAGTAAAATTGAATTTATTAAATATTTTCCAGCTTAGAGTTAAAAAAAAATTTATTGAATATGAGGGAAAAATTGTTGGTGATATAATATCTCAATTTTTAAATGAACATAAAGACAAGCTTGATGATGGATTATTGAATAAAAATAAAAAACAATTTAATCCTCAGATTCTAATTTTATTGAATGGACGTAATATAAAGTATCTAAAAAATTATAAAACTCGACTTAATGATGGAGATGAGATTTACTTATCATATGCTCTTGCTGGAGGTTAAAATAAAAACAGTTTTAAACGTTAAGCTTAAATATTAAAATAATCATTATTCTTTTACGAAAAGCGATTATTTATTAATTGCTCTTAATATTGAATAATTTAGAAGACATTTCATTAAGAGCTATTTATATTTTGAAATTGGTGATGTTATATTTCAAAGAAAATTGGAGTCATGGGCTTGGATAATGCAGGTAAGACTAGTATCATAACAGCGATCACGAAACGCTTCGGGTTTGAAGAGGAAATAGCTAGATTAACACCAACAAGAAGAATTGCCCGAGACTCATTTCGATTTCTTGGTATTGAGTTTACAAGAATGGATTTCGGAGGACAGAAACAATATAGGGAAGAATATTTGAAACATCCAGAGAAATATCTTATGGGAACAGATCTCTTATTCTATGTGATAGATGCTCAAGATTTTAATCGGTATATTGAGTCAATAGACTATTTGGAAGAAATTTTACTTTTTTTCAAGGAAGAACAAGAATATGTACCAATTTGCATTCTGTTTCATAAATTCGATCCTCAACTTATTAATGATAAAGATATAAATAAAAGAATTCTTACTCTCAAGCAAGCTTTAACACGCTACTCTAATGCATTTGATATATTTTTCTTTGAAACGACAATATATGATATTAAATCAATCATGGATGCTTTTTCTAGTGGTTTATCCATGCTTTTTGAAAAAATTGAAATGGTTACTCAATTATTTTCTGAATTAAGTAAAAATTACAATTCAATTTTAATAGCACTGTTCGATGCTAAGGGAATCACTCTTGGTGAATATTATAGACCACATCTCCAATTAAAAGAGAAATTAAAAATATATGAAATATATATTGATTTACAAAAACGAGTAGTTGACGAGGAAAGGACACTTCTTGAGTTTTCAGATAAATTTGAAAGTGGAGAAAGATTTTCTGGTATAATTGAGGTTTTAAATTTTGGTAATCTAGATTTTTATCTCCTATTTATTGTTGAAGAAGATGCATCTAATTTAGAAAAAACTATAACATTATTAGATCGAATTGAAGCAGCAAAACCTCAAATGGAAAATTTAATTTTACAAATTATTCAATAGAACATTTATAACTAGCGCAGCTGGAGGGATTCGAACCCCCGAGCGCTTTCGCGCACCGGCTTTCTTGATTAGTAATTAATACACTCGAGGCCGGCGTCTTACCATCTAGGCTACAGCTGCTTTATGTATTATATTAAATGGTAATGAGTAAATTTGTATTTATACATTTAAAAGCTTTAATATATAAAATTATTTCTCATTTAAAATTAGGGAAACTTAATTCTAAGAAGGAACATAAATTTTTAATTTTAATGAGGGGTCTAATAATTTTATTAAACCTTCTTCTTCATATTGTTTTAACAATAACTTAATCGTTGATACTCTAATATCATATTTTAATGCGATATCAGTAGCTAAAATTGTTTTTCTTTTTAGAATTGAATCTTTTATTTCGTTCTCTAGACTTTTTGGAATAAAAGCATCTCTCTCAACAATGTTTATTTGTTTGGTTCTTCCGTATTTTCTTCTAAGATTTAATGTAGCTTTTCTTATTATTTGTTTTTCTTCTTTTTCCGACACTGTAAATCACAAGACACTTATAGGAATATAGAAAATATTATCTATTTGAATTTATAAATATTTAAAATTTAATAAAATTTTTGTTTTATTATCGAAAATTTGATTTATTTTTTCAATATCGATTATCTGATTAACACATTTAAGTTTAATGGGATTTGAACGACAAGTATTATTTCAAAGTTAAAAGGAAGAGACCCGAAGAAACATATAATGATGTTTCAAATTATTTTAGAGACGATGTTTTAGTTCAATATGCAAACTCTAAGAATATGATGAAAATTCAAGAAAAGATAACTATTAGAGCTTTAGAACTATTAGATCTTCAAAGAAAAGATGCTTTGATATTAGATGCTGGAAGTGGTCCAGGATTTGCCGCAATGGTTTTAAAGGAGATGGGATATAGGACTATAGCACTCGATATTATAACAGAATTCTTAAATTTTTATGATATAAAGGATTTAAACCCAATTACGGCGGATATGTGTTTTCCTCCTTTTAAAGCAAACACATTTGATGCAATCCTTTCAATTTCAGCTTTACAGTGGATATATAGAGACATTTATAATAAAGAAATGTATTTAATGTTAAAAAATATGTCTAAGTCTTTTTTTAATATACTAAAACCTAATTCTAGAGTAGTAATTCAATTTTATCCTAAAAACGAGAAAATTTTAGAAAATATCGGTAAAGTTATCAAAAAAAGCACAGCATTTTATGGTCATTTTATTATAGACAACCCAAATAGCCAAAGAAAGCGAAAAATATATCTTATTTTAAATAAAGAGTTATAATTCGAAAGATAAATTATTTGAATTGGAATGATCCTTACTTAACTTTCTTTTTAAGATTTATTGATAAGCATAATATTAAATTAATTTTCTCATATAATTGTTTTAAATATATTTTTAGAATAAAAAGTAAAAAATTGATATATTTCTAAAATGAGGTTCGAAAAAATGACAGGAGATCGAAGAATAAAAACATTAACGAAAACCTTAATTTTCATTTTGATAATTATGCTTCCAAGTATATTCATTATTTTTCCAATGAATACTAATAATTTAAAGCTAAATTTCAACGAGAATAGTGAGGAAATTGATAATTTTAAAAGCCTTCACATCAGCAAAATAAGTAGTGCTCCTTGGTGGGATGGATCTTGGAGATATAGAAGACTAATAAATATTACTAATCCAAATGTTAATTTTGATTTTACAAATTATACAACCTCAGTAGTATTCAATTATACTGTACATACAGTGGGCGGAGCACCCTATAAAATGAATGGGGACTTATCAGATATTAGAATTGTTCAAGATGGCGTCCTTAGAAAATATTATTATAAAAAAGATTATCCAAATATCGATCTTGTAACTGTTTGGTTCGACGTAGATATTGGTAAATCACCAAATAACATTGACACAGATAATGTCTTTTTGTATTTTAATGGAAGTGGTCATGAATCCGTTGATCCTGACTATTATATGGATATTGCATCAAATAATAAAAAAGATGCAATGGGTTGGGTTAGAAATGGGGATTTTGAACTTGATTATGTATCAGGGGATAAAATTTGGAATGTATATGGATGGAATTATACTAATGCAGCACCCACCTCATTAGATGATGGGAGTGGAGAGCTTGAAAATAGTGCGAATTATGTACATAAACTTACTGATTCGAATGATTACCAAGAGAGAGTTTTTGGTAATTGGTCCTTTAAATGGGGAGATACGGGGCAATTTTTAAGAACCGAGAATGATCCAGAAGATGGTAACGATTTTGAAGGAACACTTTATACATATCCTTTTATAGTTCCAACAGTTGAGGGAATTGGAGTTGATCTTGAATTAGAAGTGTATCGAAACTTTAGATGTTATACTATAAATGATGCTCATCTATTGGGATATTACATGAGGTTATGCGAAAATTACACTTCAAATGTAAATTACCATAGTGAGTATATTTTAGAAGAAAATTATCGAAGTGTTAAAACTCCTGCTGAAACTTATGTTATTGATGAAATTTTAGGATCAAATTTGTATGATACAAGAAATGATGCAAGTGAACCTTTTGAAAATGATGGAGAAATAACTGGTAAAATATCAATTGATTTAGATGCAGGTGATATGGGAAAACTATTATTTCTAGTAATTGGAACTTATGGTAAAGAAAGTGAGAAGCATGCCGCATTTACGCAAGTAGATGATGTTAAATTTAATTATGAAATAAATACTGCCTTGAATGATGATGTACAAGAGGTTGCTGGGGAAGCTACATTTATAACAAAAGATGTTGATGGAAGAATTGTACCGAACGCAGAAGTAACGATAATGGAGGAGTATGGAACTCCGACAACAATAGGTCCATATGAGACTTCTGAAGAAGATGGTTCTGTTAGGTTTTCCAATGTGGCTTATGGAAACTATAATGTGACAGTAAATTATACAATAGCATATTCTGGATTAGAGGAAGTTGTATATGATAGTAGAATTATTTCGACAGAATTTCTGATTGATGGATCAGGCAAGGTGTATGAGTTGACTTTAAACATATCCACCATTGATTTTGAATTTGTTGATGATGGAGGCTATCCTTTAACTTATGGATTTATCAATGTTAGTTATAGTCAAGGAGATCCAGCATTAGATATTCTAGCACTTAATACTGATGGAAAAGCAACATTTCGGTGGTTAAATCGTTCATATTATTATTACCAAGTCTATTACAATAATACGGATTATTCTCCAAATTCAACCCCGTTAAATGCTGGCTACATATGGAGAGACGAATATGAAAAATACCCTGATGGTAATAAACATCAATTTAATACTCTTGATATTAATCAAAATAATAAACAACCAATAGGTTCCGGTCAATTTAACGTTAAAGAGCGAATTTATACAAATGGTTCGACCACACAGATATCAGATACAAGATTATTAAATGTATCTATATCAATACAAAATAATGGATTTCTCAATAATGTTTCAATTTATTACATAGATTCTTCTGATAACACAGATACAATAAGTCATCGTATTTTCTTTGATGATAGCTATGTTGCAGAGACAGATGATAATATTAAGATTGATCTTATGACTGTTGTAAATTCTAAGTTGAGTAGTGAAAATCGCATGGCATATGGTTTGCTCATCGATGTATGGGGCGTAAATTCATCTAAGTGTACTGGAGAAATAGAAATAAACATGACTGAATCATGGCATCTATTTAATAAAACAGGAATATCAAAACTAAATATAAGAGTTCTTGGTGATGGAGCTACCATCTCAGATGCGATAGTTACTATAAAATCTGTTTTACCTATATTTGGTAGTATTGTTACAACTACGTTAATATCTGATAAAAATAGAGACAGTTATGCTTTCACTGATAATGATTTACCATTTATGTTCTTGAAAGGTTATTTATATAATTTTACTGTTAGATGGGAAGGTGCTACTATTCGAGATACTTTTAATGTTTCTGGACCCGATCCAGATCAATGGGCACCAAAAACTTGGGTTTCATGGTATAATTATTCTTTATTGAAGTATGATTTTTCACTTGAATTTGATATCGATATGGGGACGGTAAATCAAAGTGACTACAAACTAAAATTTGATGAACTAACATCTCCAGAGAGTGTAGTATGGGGAAATAATGTTTCGGTTCAAATTTACTTCAATAAAACTGAAAATGATTGGGTAGACTATAGTCCGGTAGAGACTCCGGATTCGATACAACTAATAATTAAACAGGGTACCAATGTACTATTTACTTTTGATATGGATAATGCAGGCTCTCCAGGATATTATGGAAAAGTATTTAATTCTTCCATACTATCTGCTGGAATAGCTGGTATTTTTTATAGACTTATAATTATAGGTGCTAAAACTCCTTATATCCTTCAAAGTGAGCTTGTTACAACACTTTTTGTGGAGGGAAAAGGGACAGTTCTATCATTACATGATTATTACGATAGTTTAAATCCCATTACTGAACTTTCACAACACTATGGTGAACTTGTTAATCTTACAGTAAAATATTATAATAATAGCAATTCTCCTTTAAAAGGAGCAACACTTACATATGAATGGCTTAGCCTCTCCCCTATTCAATTCTATGAAGATCCAATTAATATAGGTTATTATACTGCCACTATAGATACATCTTTAGCAGAAGTATGGGGGACGAGGACAATTTTAATTAGGGCATCTTTAGAAAATTATACTACACAGATTCTTTTAACATCTATCAGAATTACAGAAAGGCCGACTCTTATTAATGGTACCAATAATGTATTTTTTCTAACTAAAAATGTATATGCCCTTGAATCAGAATTCATTGAATTCAATTACACAGATGTTTTAAGCTTAACGAAAATTTCGGATATAGATGAAGCTAGTTATAATTGGCAGAAACTTGATGAGTTTGGAGATCCAATACCTGGGGAAAATAAAATTGGCTCGTTGATTGAAACAGCTGACCATAGATACATTTTAGACCTTGATACAGAGTTAATGAAACTTGGAGATTATTTTGTATTTATAACTTTAAATAAAATAAATTATGAGTTAAGAACTGCCGTAATTTCTTTATCAATTTTGGATCGTCCAACATCTGTGAATGGATCTATTGGTGCTTTTTCCATCAATATGGGAGACTCACTGAATTTCACATATTCTTATAATGATGATTTGACTGGAGCATCTATTACTGATTTAGATACAAAAACTTATACTATTAATGGCACAATTAACACTAATGGTGCTCTTGGATACGATTCCACCAAGAAAGTATATTATCTTATTAGCTTCGATACTGCAAGTCTACTTGAGGGAAACTATACAATCACAGCTTCCTTTGATAAGGAGAACTATACTTCTCAAGTTGTTGTAAGTATTCTTGTTGTTAGTTATCTTATTACGAATTATCGTACTAATCTAACGCTAGTTTCTAAAAATCCCGCAAACTTTACAACAGAAATCTTTTGGAGAGATGAGGTGTCAATTAACTTTACTTTTACATCAAAAGATCCAAGCGAACCAGTGGAATTAGCACATCCTACTACGTTAACTCTCCAGTTTCTTGATGAATCTTTAGATGCATTAGGATCTTCGATTAATCTGATTGACTATAATACAACTAAAGGAACCTATAGCTTTACGTTCAACACATCTCGATTTTTATTCATAGGTGGTGAATCATATTATATGAGGATTCAAGCTAGTAAAACTGGTTATACTCCTCCAAACCCACTTCTAATTTTCTTTAAAGTTCAGTCCGTAGAAACTACCTTGACTATTCATAATTACACAACAGGTATAGAATTTTCATCGTACACACTTACAGAATATTGGAATCGAACTTTTGGAATAACAATTTATTTTGAAGAGTTAATTTCTAATGCTCCGATATCTAATGCATTCGTCATGTATTCATGGGTTTTTGGAACGGGTACAATAGATCCAGATCTAGCAAAAGGTCCGGGATACTATTCATTTTTCTTTGATACTGGTGATGTGACTGAAACAGGTACATATATAATCAGTATTTTAGCAACAAAACAAAATTTCAGTAATGGAGTACCAAATCCTAATCTGCTAATTAATGTGATTAACAGACCTACAATACTGAATTTAAATGATGATGTTTTATATATACGTGATAGATTTCATGTATTAGATCCAATTAACTATACATTTGAGTTTATTGATGTTTTAACATCGAAGACTATAAAAAATACTGATGAAAAGAGTTTTATTCTACACAAACGTGATGAGAATGGAAATCCAATCCTTGGTAGTACCATTATTGGATCATTGATTGAAACAACTGGGCATCAATATATATTGGATGTTAACACAGAAGAACTTCGAGTAGGCGAGTATTCTATTGTTGTTACGTTAAGAAAGGAAAATCATGAAATACGAGTTGCAATAATGTCTCTAACTATTGATGAAAGAGTTTTCTCTCCTAATTTTTCTATTGATAACTTAATCTATTTAGTTTCTGGAGGAAATGTACAATTTGTTATTACACTCATTGATCCTAATAATGAATCCGCTCCAATAGTTGGAGCTACATTATCTTTAATCTTAAGAGGTATCAATTACGATACTATTACTGGAGGCATTATTGATAATGGCGATGGTACTTACACAATTAATACATGGCCTGTAGCTCAACCATTTATTATGTCTGAAACTTTTATAGCCACACTCACCATTCAAAAAGCGAATTTTACTTCTGAAACTCATGAATTCACAGTTGTAGTTTCTATGGAAGAAATATTTCCTGGTATGCCAACATTCTACTTTATTTTGATAACTGGGTCAATAATTGGAATTTTAGGAAGTGTAGTAGGATATAGAGTTGTCCAACAAGCTAGAATACCAAAACACGTTAAAAAAATAAGAAAAGTTAAAAAATTAATAAAAGCTGAGAAAAAAATAGAGGAAATGATAGTCATTCCGACAAAAGAACAAATGACAGTTAAAATATTTGGAAAAGAATGGAAAGAAATTGGACTTTCACTCGGTGATGTCATAGGCGTAAAAGACGTAAAACCTAAAAAGCTTCAAACTAAAGATAAAGTATCAAAAGATGAAATATCTATTGATAAAATAATAAAAGATAAAGTAAAGAAAGAGAAAGAATTTAAGAAAAAACTGAAGAAAGAAGAAACAAAGATTGAGAAACCACCAGAAGAAAAAGAACTTGTAGAAAAAGTATCAGAAGAAACCGTAGTAGAAGAAAAGGATTCAGATAAAGAATTATCAAAAGAAGGAGGTGAGGAAAACTAATGCCAATTGGTTTAGTTATAATGAGATGGGATATTAAAGTAAGCACAGAAATTCTTGCGAAATATCCAGAAGAATTGATTATTGGTGATGAGACGTTAATGCAAATTTATGCTGCACATGAGTATACTGGAGAACCAGGGATGATAAGCTTATTAGTTGGTCCATTAAATATCGCCTCATATTACACAGGTCGAGAAAAACCGCTGTATATCATCCTACTCTTAAACTTGGATGAAGATGCTGATGCATATGAAGGTGGATTATCAGACATCTCCCGTGTTATTTTTCAAAATTTTGAAGACAATGCGTATTTAGATATGATTCCTTCTTTATTCCAACGATTATCAACATATCCTACTCTTAATGAAGAACAAAGTCTAGCTATAACTTACATGGATGGAGTAAATCGATTAATAATAAATCGACTTAGAGAAGAAGGTGTTCTTACTAAATCCGAATTAAAGATCTGGTTAAAAGATCAATATAGAGAAGGGTTTTTTGATGTGGATGCCATTTTAATGGAATTAATTAAAAAGGAAATAGTTAAAGAAACATCAGTAAAAGGAATGCCTTCTGAGTTAATCTTTCTTATAAATGATCTTTTAATGTTAAGAATCCCTCCTACTAATTTACTAAGAAATCCAGCAGAACGTGGACTTCCTGAAAAATTTACTGAAGAGTATAATGTTATAGTTAAGAAATTTTTTGATAAATATCGCCCTTCGGATGAGGATAATCTGAAAATTTTAGACGAGGTTATCGTTGATCCACAAGTCTATGAAATTTTAAAACTTCTTAGAATTTCAGTTGTTACAAAAAATGTCTTAGAGAAACTTAGAAAAAAGGGAGTAGATGATATAGATGGTGGATTAAAAAAGCTTTGGGATAATCAAATGATTCATGTATTTCAAGATAATAAAGGAAATGAGTACTATGCATTACTTTCTGATTTCCATAATTCATTAATGTATCCCAAATATATAGTAAATACTATTATTCATCAATATAATGTTAAATCAAAGTCAAATGCAGTCTTGATTGAATATTTAAATGTCCTAGATGATAATTATAGAACTACAAAAGCAAAAACTGAAATTATAGAAGAAGATTAAAATCTTATTTTTTTTTATTTATTGCTTATTTTTATTGTTTCTTATAAAAAAGTGAAACAACTTAAAGAATTGATGAATTAGTTAAAATAACTCTTCAACTTCTTTGCTTTTTCATAAAATTCCTTATAAAGTGTATCATCTCCTAATTCAAGGCATAATTCAGATATTTTTTCAAAAAGCTGAGCCGTTTGGGCAATTTCTCCATTTTCTAAGCAACTCTTTGCTTGTTGGATTAGTTGATCTCTTTCAAATAAGGGTTTTAATAAAGGAGATGCATCTGTACTAACTCCTAGGATATCAGCTATAATTTGTATCATTTTGTCTCGATTATCAGGATCAATTGCGACCATTGAATATGTTTTAAGGCCAATAATCTCTTCTATTTTTGCGATATCTAAAGCATTTGGTAAATCTTGTTTGTTACCTATCACAGCAGTATGAGCATAAGGGGCGTGTTCTTTGATTATTTCTATAAAAAACTTACTCTTTTCCACGTTTTCTAAAGTAGAGTCTGTAATGATAAGAACTGCATCACTCCCAAGTATAAAGTCGTTCCAGAGGTAACTAAATTGTTCCTGTCCTGCAAAATCCCATAAGTGAAAATATAATTTTCCTATTTTAACTGTAGAAATTTTACCTGTTATTGTAGGAATGTGAACTGATGGAATCTCAGTCGCACATATTAATTTAGTAGTTGTAGTTTTTCCTACTCCTGAAAATCCTACTAGAGAGATCTTTGTTTTAAGATTCCTATGGATGGAATCCAATATAGGGTCAATTAATTCCATCAAGGAAGGGTCTATATCGTTGATACTGTCACCAAATGTTTCAATGAATTCTTTTTGTAATGTTTTTAATTGTGTTTTAGCTTGCGAAAGATCATCATTAATATCAATAACGAAGATGGAAGTTAAACCAGTTTTATCATCAATTGTGAAAAGAATTCTATATTTAATAAAATCATAACTATCTAGTTCAATTCCAATTCCACTAGTAATTTCTGCATAAATCTTATTGAAATCTTCCATAGCCAATGCTTTGCCGAAATTTTTATTATAGAGGATCCTCTCATCTTTTAAAATGTATACTTGTCTTAACATCTTCTCTGATATAAAACATATGGGTATTATTCTTTGATTCTTCAATCTAAATTTAACTATTTAAATTTTTAGAAATTGATAAATTTAAGAAATAAAAGGATGAATTATTTTGCATGATTATATCCATTAAATCATACAAAAAAATAATTTTTCAACCAATTTGTATACTCTCAATTATTCATACAGCGTTTATAGCGCTAGAATTCAATTTATTTTTCTATCCAAATTGAGTAGAAATTTCTCTAACAAAAGAAATTTGAAATGGACACACAAAATTGATCACAAATATTACATAAGATCATTTTAGACAGTTTTCTGTTATAATAAACTCTAAGATTTTTCACTATATTATTTGATTATAAAAAGTTAAATAATAAAATTTACATATTTATTGTTAAAAATATGTTTCTTTTGAAACACATTTTAAAATTTTTTATTACACAAAAAATGAAATAAACTATGATATTACATAATAAAACAAAAAAAATTAAGAGCTTATCATTTCTTTTAACTATTCTTATAATTTTTCCATTGATTGTAAGTTGTTTAAATGATACAAGTAATATTGTATACGCAAATGAAGGTACTGCTGAATATGAAGGTCCACAAAAACTTAATATGGCACAAATAGGCGAAGATCCATGGTGGAATGCATCTTATCAGTGGAGACAATGTATAAATATCACTAATCCAGGAAGTTATAACCTTATTGACAACTTTGTTAGTATTGAATTCGATTATGGTACCTTAAGAGATAATTATAACATGGACGCTGATTTGTATGACGTTAGAATTGTCGAAAACGGTGAAGTAAGAAACTATTATGTGAAAAAAGATTTTCCTACTAATGATATTGCTACAATCTGGTTTGAAACTAATTCTTCTGCAGGAGAATCTGAATATGACACATATATGTACTGGGGTAACGCATCAATTAATTATCGCGGAGGCACATATATTAATTATGATCCATCTGGATCAAGTTGGTGGAGTTTTGAGGAAGGTTCTGGAGGCTATAATTCAGAAACTATTGATAGTTTAAATAATTGTAATGCTACTCTCTATGGGACTTCTGGTACCGAATATCCTACTTATGATTCCGATAGTGCTATTGGCGATTATTCTCTTTATTTTGATGGCACTAATGAATGGGCTTACATAAATGATGACTTACATTTTACAGAGCCTAATGAAATAACATCAGTAACCGTTAGTTGCTGGTTCAAAACAGATTTTTCATCAACTCAGGATTATACTTATAATTGGGCATTTTTTGATTTTGATCGGTCTGAGTTCTTTAATTTTTACATAGATTGTGATTCTGATGCAAATGGAGGTACCACAGAAGGTAGAATCGGATTCTCTAGTTCTGCTTCAGGAAGTAGCATTAATGATTTCTATGGAAGTGTTACCGGTCTAAATAATGATGAATGGCATTTTGCATGTGTTGTATATGATGGTTCTGACAAATATATATATGTTGATGATTATGCTGCTGATATATGGGCAAATCCTCATGGAGGTAGAGGTATTGGGACTGGTACGGATAGATGGGGCTTTTTTGGAGATGGTTCCGAAGCTACAAGTGAAAATGGAGGTAGAAATAGTAGATATTATGAGGGATATCTTGATGAAGTCAGATATTTTGACTATGCTGTCGCTCCTGACGAAATTGAATGGTTGGCTCATTATTATGCTATTGAAACAGACTTATTGCCTGTTACCGAACGTGCTGCAGCAGTTACTATAATTATTAAAGACGTTGATGGGAGAAGAGTTCCAGGTGCAGAAGTTTCCTTATGGAAAAACGCAACAGATATTCTAGAGGTAGATGGTACTACTTATACAGACTTTACTTTATCTGATGGGACCGTTTCCTTTACAAAAGTTCCATTTGGATTTTATAACATTACTGTGAATTATACTATAAGTTCAGGTGAGGCTATAGTATATGATAGTAGAACCGAACCGGATGGAGAAGTAGAGTTTAAGGGATTGATGTATACTACAATCTTATATACTGATCTTTGGACAATAGATTTTGAAGTAGATGATTGGGATGGAAATCCATTAAATTATGGATATATAAATGTTAGCGCTGGAACAAGTGAGGTTCTAGAGAGTCTCACTTTAGATTCGACAGGAAAAGCAACATTTAGATGGTTGAATCGCTCAAGTTACAACTATACAGTATATTATGATAACATTGATTATGTTCTTGCAAATCCTACTGCTTTAAACTCGAGTATAATAACCCGTGAAAGTATTAAAACCACTTATTTCGTAAATAATACTAATGTTGATACTCCAGGAACACCAACATATTCTGTTAATGTAGACACGTATCTAGAAGGTTCAAGTTATGGAAACCCTGGTAATATTACTGCAATAGATGCCATGGTTGAATTGGATAAAATGGATAATTTAACTCAAGTAAGAATTTGGTATCTAGATGACTCAGGCCACCAATTTAAAGAACTAAAGGATTATACAGGTCAAGCATCCAATGATACTTTTGTGTATCATCCAGACGAAGAAGAAGATTATGATGTTTTTGGACTAAGATTAGAAATTGAAGGGGCGAACAAAACTAAATGTAACGGTATTATCGAAGTATCTCTAAGTTTTGCTTATTCTGAGTATATCAGAACAAATATGTCTAAATTAAGTATACAAGTTATTGATAATACTGCAACTGTACCTGTTGAAGGCGTAACAGTCAGAGCTGAAATAAATGGAACAGGTGAACATGTAGTAGATTTAAAAACAGATGATCAAGGCTATGCATATGGAATAATTAATGATAACCTAAATTTTTGGTATAAGAGAGAAACTACGTATAATTTTTCCTTATGGATTATAACACAAAGATTTAATTTCAAAATAAATTATTCAGATCAATGGTTCAATGAGATTCCGTTGTATAATTACTATAATTATACGTTATATGGAGAATCTTTACTTGTTTTTGAATTGAATTTAAATTTCAAAGATTATATAACTAGATTTCAAAACGGAAGCCTAGTAGCTGATACAGAAGTAGCATGGGGTGAAAACATGACCTTTGCTATTAATTTTGAATATTCCGATAACGCAGGTGGTCTCTGGAATCCTGATGATAATGGTGGTACTACAATAACATTGAATATTAAAAGTACAGCTATTGGTAACCCCACAGTTTTTGAAGATTCAATGCAGTTTGAAGGTTCAGGGACTTTTTCAATAACATTAAATTCAAGTGAATTTTCAGCAGGAGATTATGGTAAATCATATTTCATAACTATTTCAGGAAAGAAATTGTACTATTACGAGCCACCAGATGTAACCTTTTCAATTTTCATAAATTCGCTCCCAACAAGTATGAGTCTATATAATTATAGTTCAATGCCAGATGAGATTCCATCGAATACACTTTCACAATATTATAATGAACTTATCAATATGACTATTAGATATTATGATACTAGTACTAGTAGTTCTTTAACAGCAGAATCAGTAACTTATAATTGGGACTATGGTTCTGGATCAATAAATCCTGATCCAATGAATCCTGGATATTATACATTTGAACTTAATACAGCACTCGCTCCAATTGTAGGAATATATAAAATTGATATAACCGCGACACTTGAAAATCATACAAAAATCGATGATTTTGAAGTTACTCTTAATATCCTTTTAAGACCTACAGAAATAAATGGTACTAATAATGTGATATTTCTAAGTGAAAATGTTTATGCCCTAGAAACAGAATTATTCGAATTCAAT
The DNA here is from genome assembly GCA_048939015.1 of Promethearchaeota archaeon. GTDB lineage: Archaea > Asgardarchaeota > Lokiarchaeia > Sigyniarchaeales > SOKP01 > Loki-b32. The sequence continues at coordinate 5,639 of JBHLPW010000012.1, read as the reverse complement.
TATACGGACGTTTTAACTGGAGGAAAGATTTCCAATCCAGATGAAATGAGTTATAATTGGCAGAAACTTGACGAATACGGAGTTCCAATCCCTGGGGAAAATAAAATTGGCAATTTAATTGAAACTGGTGATCATAGTTATATTTTAGATCTTGATACAGAGAAAATGGAACTTGGAGATTATTTTGTATTTATAACACTTGATAAATTAAATTATGAATTAAGAAGCGCTGTATTATCTTTAACAATTGAAGATCGTCCGACATCCGTTAATGGTTCGACTGGTACTTTTGTCATTAATATGGGAGACTCATTAAATTTAACTTATTCCTATATAGATGATATTTCGAGTACATCAATAACTAATTTGGATACTCAATCATATATATATAATAGTACAGAAATAACTGATCCAAGTGGAGGAGGTTCGCTTGGATATGATTCTGGAAAACAAATATATTATCTCTTAGGCTTTGATACAGCAAGTAAATTAAATGCAACTTATACAATTACTATAACATTTGATAAAGAGAACTATACTTCTCAAGTTGTAGTAGTTACTCTTATTATCAACTATGCTCTCTCAGATTATCATACATATTTAACATTAATATCCAAAAATCCTACAAACTTTACAACAGGTATCTATTGGAGAGATAATGTTACAATTAGTTTTAATTTTACAAAACAATATCAATCCAATCCCAAAGAATTAGCACAACCCACTACGTTATTTCTCCAATTTCGCGATGAATCATTAAATGGAATAGGGAATCCTATTAATATGCTGCTATACAATATTTCGAGTGTTGGAGAATACAGTTATACTTTCAATAGTTCAGAATTTTCATTCATAGGCGGTGAATCATATTATATTAGTATTTACGGAAGCTTAACAACTCCACCCCATACTCCACCCACACCACTGTTAATTTTCTTTAAGGTGCAGTCTATATTAACAGATTTAACCATTCATAATTATACTACAGGTGCTGAATTTCCATCTTACACGCTTACAGAATATTGGAATCGAACTCTAGGGATAACTTTCTATTTTAGTGAAGCTATCTCTAATAGCCCCATTTCAAATGCTCTAGTAACGTATAATTGGGCTTTTGGATCGGGTATTATTAATCCAGATGTCTCAAAAGGTGTAGGATATTATTCATTTTTCTTTGATACAGGTAATGTAACTGAAGTCGGTGCTTATACCATCAATATATTGGCAGTAAAGCAAAATTTCACTAACGGCGTTCCAAGTCCTAATCTTGTTATTAATATAATAAATAGACCAACCTTATTGAATTCAAATGATAATGTTCTATACTTAAGTCAAAAATTGTATGCACGTGATTCATATAACTTCACTTTTGAGTTTATTGATAGTTTAACTATGAAGATTATCAAGGACGCTGATGAAAAAAGTTTTATTCTTGTAAAACTCGATGAAAATGGAGTACCAATCAACGAAAGTACTTTAACAGGAATATTAAGAGAAACTACCGATCATCAATATATTTTGGATTTAAACACTAAAAATCTTCAAGTAGGAGAGTATTCTATCGTAGTTACTTTAAATAAGGATAATTATGATTTCAGAGTTGCGATAATCTCTCTTACTATTAATAAAAGAGAGTTTTCTGTACAATATTCTATAGGTGCTCTAATAAATTTAGTTTCTGGCGCAACTATACAATTTCAAATAACGCTTACTGATCCTAATAACAGTTCCGTCCCAATTGTGGGAGCGGATTTAACCTTTGCAATTAGAGGCCACATTTATAGTACTAGTAATAATTATATAATTGATAATGGTGATGGTACATACACAGTAAATACATTTCCTATAGCTCAACCATTTTTAATGCCTGAAACCTTTTTAGCAACGCTTTCAATTGAAAAAGCTAATTTTACATCTGAAACCAAAGATTTTACAGTTGTTGTCCAAATAGAAGAAATTTTTCCTGGAATGCCCACCTTTTACTTTATATTAATAGTAGGAGCAATTGCGGCTGTCGGTGGTAGTCTTGTGTCATATAGATTAATTCAACAACGAAGAATTCCTACTTTTGTTAAAAAGGCGAGAAGTATGAAAAAAGACATTAAAGGAAGTAAATCTATTTCAGAATCACTTTTATACCCTACAAAAGACGAATATATTGTAAAGAAACTTGGAGATAAATGGGATACAATTGGTTTATCGTTACTAGATGTAATGGGGATCCCGGCTAAGAAAAAGAAATTGCCTTCTATAAAAGAAGAAAAACCTAAAAAGTTACCTAAAATAGAAGAAGAAAAACCACCAGAACCAAAACTGGAACCAGAACCAGAATCAAAACCGGAACCAGAACCTGAACCTGAGAAGGAAGATGATTTTCCAGAAGATGAAGATATTAATGAATCATATGGAGGTGAACCATAATTCCAGTCGGTTTAGTAGTTATGAGATGGGATGAAAGAATAGGAACTGAAATTTTAGCTAAGTATCCAGAAGAAATAAATATAACAGACAAGACTCTTATGCAAGTTTACAGTACCCATGAGTATAGTGGTGAATCAGGTATGATCAGTTTAATGATTGGATCATTGAATATTGCCTCTTATTATACTGGACCTGATAAAGGATTTTACATTCTTCTACTTTTAAGTTTAGATGATGACCCAGATAGCTACGAGGGTGGATTAATCGACATTTCTCGAATAATCTTACAAAATATGAGAGATGATGCATATATAGAAATGATCCCTAATCTTTTTAGAAGATTATCTGTATATCCTACACTCAATAATGAACAACAACTTGCTATCACGTATCAGGATGAAATTAAAAGGTTAATAATCAACCGTTTAAGAGATGAAGGTGTGGTTTCCAAATCAGAATTAATGGTATGGCTTAAAGACCAATATAAACAAGGTTTCGTTGATTTAGAAGGAGTATTAATAGAACTGATAAAACGAGAAATTGTCAAAGAAACATCAGTGAAAGGTATGCCGTCAGAGCTTATATTTTTAATACAAGACGTTGTAACATTACGAATACCTCCAGTAAAAATGCTGGATGATCCAGCTAGCCGTGGTTTACCTGCTCAACTTGTAGGGGATTACAGGACGGAAGTTAAGAAATTTTTTCAAAATTATCGTCCAGCAGAAGGAGATAATCTTAGAATCATAGATATTCTTATTAATCCCCAAGTTTATGAAACACTTAGATTGCTAAGAAATGCTATTGTAACTAGGAATGACCTTGAAAAACTAAGAAAGAAAGGTGTTGATGATCTTGATGACGTTTTAAAGATGTTATGGGATACTCAAATGATCCAAGTATTCCAAGATGAGAGAAATAATGAATATTATGCTTTACTTTCAGATTTCTATTTGGATCTAATTTTTCCCAAATACCTATTAAATGTCATAAAAAAAGTATATGATCAAAAATCAAAAGCAAGCCAAGTACTGATGGAATATCTGACTGTTTTAGAAAATTCCTATACTAGTATTAAAGCCGCAACTAAGGCTGAAGCAAAATCTAAAGTTTAATTTTTTTTTTTTTTTTCCTTTTATTTTCCTATAATAAAACTTTTGTATTCTTTAATATTAATCTCCTTTAGAACATAATAATACTTTAAAATGTGAGATTTAGATGGAAGAAAATTTTCCAAGTTGTGAGCAATATTATGATGTACCCGAAGCTATAGGTTTAGATGGTATTGATTTAGAAAAATACATCATCGCAAGCTATATAATTAAACGCCCCAAAGGACAGAATGTCAATTATTTATCCAGATTTGCTGCTATTGAGCAATCAACTGGAACATGGGTCAGAGTTCCTGCTGAAACAGAGGAAGTAAGGAAATATCATGTAGCAAGAGTATTAGGTGTATATGAACTTCCTATGTACGAATATGTGATCCCGAAAGATATTAAAGAAAGAACGTATTTCGTTCAAATTGGCTTTCCAATTATAAATGTCAAAGGGATGGGTATTCCGATGTTATTTACAACTGTAATCGGAAATATTAGCATAACCCATGGCCTAAAATTAGTAGATCTCGCTTTTCCCAAAGCATGGTTAGAAGATTTCAAAGGTCCAAAATTTGGTATTGATGGAATTAGAAAATTGATGAAGATACCTGAGCGTCCTTTATTAAATAATATGGTAAAACCCTGTACAGGACATACTTGTGAAGTTGCAGCTGATTTAGTATACAAAGCCGCAGTTGGAGGATGCGATGTTGTGAAAGATGATGAATTAATTTCAAATCCTTCATTTAATACTCTTGAAGATAGAATTGTTAAAGTAATGGAAGCCGTAGACCGAGCAGATTCTGAAAAAGGAGAAAAAACATTATACACAATTAATATTACTACTAAATTCCCTGAAATGTTTGAATATGCTGATAAAATGATAGAATTAGGAGCAAATGCTTTAATGATCAACTACCTAACCACAGGTTATGAAGCATTAAGACAGATTGCAGAAGATCCTTCAATTAAAGTTCCAATATTAGGTCATATGGACTTTGGTGGAAGTTATTTTGGAGGTGAATGGACAGGATTGACAAGTATGTTAACTTTTGCAAAGTTACCAAGAATTTGTGGTGCCGATTCTGTAGTTATTCCCGCACCCTATGGCAAGGCGGAGATTTTGGACGAGAGATATGAGCAAAATCTTAAAGCATTAAGATATCCATTACGACATATTAGACCAACATTACCTATGCCAAGCGGTGGAATTACCCAAGGAATGGTAGAGAAATGTATTCAAGAGGCAGGTAAAGACATCCTCATTGGTAGTGGTGGAGGTATCCATAGTCATCCTGATGGACCAATAGCTGGAGCGAAAGCTTTCAGGCAAGCGATTGATGCTGTAATGGAAGGCAAGAGTGTAAGAGAAGTTGCAAAAGTACATAAAGAATTAGGAATAGCTCTTGGTGTTTGGGGTACTGGAAAAACAAAATTAATTGAATAATTTTTTTTTCTTTTATTTTAATATAAGATAATCTTTTAGTATTACTCTAATATTTTTTTCATCAAAGTCTTTTATACTAATTTTTTTTATTATATCGTTATCCCTCAAATCCAAATAAGCTAAATTTGGTAATGACTTAATAATTTCTATATTCTCAAGTTCACTGATTTCATTATTAGTTAATATTAAATGAGTTAAATTCTCTAACTTATTCAAATCCTTTACATCTTCAATTTTATTATTCGATAAATCAATCTTTTTGATGTTTTTTAAATATTTTAAACCATAAATTTCCGAAATAGATGTAATATTATTTTTCCATCCGTATGGAGTGCCTTTAACCTCATATTCTAAGAAATCAGACAAATCTAATTGTTCAATTAATCCAGTTTGTGGATTTAATTCATAATATACATTTGGATATCGCTTTATTAGATTTTTAATTATTATATAATTGATAAGAATGTCTGATAACTCTTTATGAGTAAAATTTTCATATTTTTTTGATTTTATTAATTTCTTTACAATGCGTCTATATTTTTTATTCTCAATCTTTTTGTGTTTATTAATATATCTCGTCTTAATTATACTCTTTATTTGATTAAATAGAAGGAGTTTAGTTTCGCTAGAATGTATTTTTTTTAATGATTTGATTGCGATAATTGTACATT
>JBHLPW010000070.1:0-22611 GCA_048939015.1 Promethearchaeota archaeon | reverse complement strand
AGTTGATCTAGATTGAATATAATATTCGTCTGATTAAAACCGCTAAAAATTTAATTATATGTTATGTTACTTATATTTATATTTAAAATGATTTAATTTGGACTGAATTGGGATTATTTTATCACGGATTTTCTTTTAAAGTTAAAATTTAATGATTCTTTTTACCCTTATTCCATAAAACAAATGAATTATATTAAGAAAGTTTTTGTTTGTAACTTAAAACCAATAATCCTATTAAATATTAAACTAGCAGATGACTTTTTTCTTTAATTGAACGAACGTTCATTCATATTATTTAATAAAAGTTAACATTTTTTTTAATAGTTAATTTTATCTAAAGAATATTTATGGACTGATTTTATAAATTTATCTGGTATTTGGGATTGAACATTCATTTAATGAGCTTAATAGAATAATATCAATAATCATATTTTTTGTGGTATAATATTTTAATATATGTTTATAATTTTTTTTCTTTATCTATTTAAATCAGTTGATGTCTAGGGAAAATATTCAATACTAGCTCAATAGTGAAGAAAATGCTAAATGAGACGCTTTCTGGTATAAATCAACAAGAAATTCAATATTTTGAAGGCTTAGAAATTGGCGCAGTTTCAGTAAAATGGGTCCGCAGAACGGAAAGTGGACAAATAATAAGTGAAGTTGTACGACATGAGGGTTCTCCAAGAAAAACGATAAAAAAAATATTTGATCGCTATAGTGTAAATAGTCAATCAAATATCGTCATAACGGGTCAAGCTACTAGTAGTTTTCTAAATTTACCATATATTTCCGAAGTGGAATGCTTAGAAAAAGCATTATCATACTACAATCTAAAACCTGATATTTTAATCTCTCTAGGTGGAGAAACTTTTAGTGTTTACCCTATGAAAAATGGTAGAATAAAAAATATTATATCTACTACTAAGTGTGCTGCGGGAACAGGTGAGTTCATAATTCAACAACTTCAAAGAATGGGAATGACAATAGAAGAAGGTATTGAGGCAAGTCGGCATGGTAAATATACTCAGTTAGCCACTCGTTGTTCTGTTCATTGTAAATCCGATGCAACTCATAAGCTAAATAAAGGTGAATGTCAACCAGAGGATATTGCAAAAACATTAATCCATGATTTAGCGAGTAAGGTCAGCAAAATGATTGATTCAGCACAGTGGCCTACAGGTTTAATAGTCGTCTCTGGAGGCGTTTCACAAAACAAAATATTTATTAAACACCTTCAAGAATTTCTAACTTCATCTGAAATTAAAATTCTACCAGAAAGTCCTTATCTAGCTGTTTTTGGAGCCTCTTTATTTGCATCAGAGATTCAGGAGGAGTGTACACCTAATAAAAAATGGTTTAAGGATACAACAATTGAATTCAAGAGGCATAAACCTCTTAAAGGCACAGAATCTCTTTTAGATTATCGTGTAACTAAAAATAATCAGGAGAAAATTATTGAGGGTGACTCTTATATCCTCGGAATAGACGCTGGCTCAACTACAACGAAAGCTGTCTTGTTTAATGTATCTGATGGTTTAATTTGTGCTAGTGTTTATTTAAGAACATTGGGAAATCCTATCCTAGCAACAAAATCGTGTATAAAGGGACTAATAGATCAGTTAAGTAATAAAATTGTTAAAGTAATACAATGTGGAGTGACTGGATCAGCAAGAGAGATAGTTTCAGTATATTTAAATAATTGTCGGAGTTTTAATGAGATATTAGCACATGCTAGAGCAGCTGTTGAGGAACTCCCAAATGTTGACACTGTTTTTGAAATTGGGGGTCAGGATTCGAAATTTATATCATTTTTACAAGGAGTACCAATTGATTATGCTATGAATGAGGGCTGTTCGGCAGGGACAGGAAGTTTTCTTGAGGAATCTGCTTCAGTTGATATGGGGATTGGAATAGAAGAAATTAGTAATATTGCAATAAAAAGTCTAGCTCCTATAGCATTTGGAGAAAGATGTGCCGCGTTCATCAATACCGACCTAAGAAATGCTCTTCAACAAGGTGCTAAACGAGAAGATGTTGTTGCAGGACTTGTTTATTCAATTGCAGAAAACTATATTTCTCGAATTATAGGTCCTCGTCAAGTAGGAAAAAATATTCTATTTCTTGGTGGAGTTGCTTTAAACAGATCGGTTGCTCTAGCCATGGCGGCTCATTTGGAACGAAGAGTAATTGTGCCTTCGCACCCTGAACTTATGGGGTGTATTGGAACGGCACTAATGGCAAGAGATCTTTTAAGGGAAGGTATCATCTCTGAGCGAGAGTTTGATTTAACAAAACTCGAAACAGGTGAAATTGAACTAAGAAAAACATTTAGATGCATGTCGTGTGAGAATAATTGTGAAATTCAAAACATATATATAAGGGGAAAAATCTACCCGTTTGGTGGTGTGTGTTCAAAATACAGATTATTACGCCAAAAGAGTACTAAAATAAAAGAAGGTCAAGATTTAGTAGCATTCCGAAATAAAATGATGTTTGAAGAATTTGGAGCTCGAAATATTGAAAATTCGCGAGGAACAATTGGACTTCCAATGGCACTCACAGTTTACACATTGTTCCCTTTATATGTAAAATTTATCAATGAACTTGGATTCAATGTAGAAATTTCTCAAGGATCCAAAAAAGATACAATTAATGCTCTTGCTTCTATATGTTATCCATGTGAATTGGTTCACAGAGAAGTGGATTACCTAATAAAACGTGATGTGAGTTATATTTTTATCCCTCGAGAAATTGAATATGAAATTCCCGATGGATTTTTACATGGTTATACTTGCCCTTCTACCACGATTATTGCTGATGTGATACGAGCTCAATTTGAGCATGTAAGTGATAGGATATTATCACCTCATATAGGAACTTCTCTTCATTTGATACAAATGACCCTTAATGAATTTGGCAGAATTGCAGTAAAGATAGGGTTGAGTTTTGAAGAAGGAATTAAAGCAGGACAGAAAGCATTAAACCATAACAATAAATTCTGGGAAAAATACAGAGAAGAAGGAAAAAAAAAACTAAAGAAATTATTAAATGAACCGAGTGTTATAATTGCAGGTAGACCTTATGTTGTCTATCCACCAGAAATTAATATTGCGCTCCCTCGAAAAATTGTCAGTAGAGGTTATAACGCAATACCTGCTGATATGTTACAAATGTTATCAAAAGGGGATCATATATATGAGAGAAATGTATGGAGTTATACACAAAAAATTGATAATGCAATACAATATGTGAAAAATTATCCCAACCTATATATTTGTCTTGTTTCTTGTTTTTCCTGTGGTCCTGATGGTACAATGTATCATAAATTTAGGTATGACCTTGCCGGACTTACTTTTTGTTATCTTGAGATCGATTCTCATACTGCCCACGCGGGTTTTGAAACAAGAGTAGGTGCCTTTCTTGATATTATCGAAGAACGTCGAATGAAAAAAGTAGAATTATTATCAATTGTAGTTTAGTGAAGCATAAAATTATGAGTGATGTAGAATTATCATCGAAATTTGTAGGAGAAATTAAGTTTTCAAAAAATTATGAGTATATTATAGATAGTAAAGGCAAAAGAGTGGATTATGATGATCCTAGGATTGTATTTGTTGAACCAGCAGCTCGAAATCCATATGGAGCACGTCTTGTAATAAATTTATACAATCAACATAATAGAAAAATTAGAGTAAGTCAAGAGACTGATGAAAATATATTGAAATACGCAAAACAAGTATGCTCTGGTAGAGAATGTGTTCCCAGTCTAGCAATTGCAGGATCGATTTTAAAAGATATTAATGAATATCGGGAAAAAAATGAAATTACAATTTATCGTGATCCATTGAATCAGCATGGTCCTTGCCAAAATGGAGCATGGCCCGTTCTCTGGGATATCTTATTTAAAAAACGACAGAACATAAAAGATGCATTTTTTTGTATAGGTCCTAGTTATAAAAATAAATACTTAGGATTAAAACCAGAGATTATTTTAATTGAACAGGTAAACTTTATTATCGGTCATTATCTCGTGGAAGCACGTAATGCACTACAATGTGTTGCCAAAGATAAATATTTAGCAATTGATCAATTTGAAGCGATCACAGATGAGTTTATAAATAATGTGAAAGTAGGGAGAAAATCCTTACGAACTGGACTAATCAGATGGGCACGAGAGGTGTCTACAATTCCATTGAAGGCTAAAGTTGAAAAAACTCCTAAAATCTTGATTTTTGGGGGTTTAAACTTATTATTTAATCACTATCCCGTAGAAGAATATTTTCTTGAAAAAGGAATAATTGTTAAAGTTGTCGATCTTGTTGAATCATTAAACTTGCTATTGTCTGAACCAGTGATGCGATACGGTTTTAAAAAGAGCATTTTTAATCCTAGACTGCAATTTGAAGAAGCTTCGTTAGACATTTCAAATGTAGAAGAGCAATATAAAAATGATGCTGTAAAAGCAAAAAGAGGATTGGATAAAATGGAATTTCTAGCTTCACAATGTAATATATATAGAAAAATAATGAGTAAGACAGGCTTAATGTTTGATCCTCATGTAGATTATATTGATCTTATTGAAGCTGGTAATAAGTATGTAACATCAAATAGTTTGACTGAAACACCAGTAATAACTGGAAGGTTTATCCATGCAATTAAATCATGTGTGTTCGATGGATTAATAAATATGGGAGCATTCAATTGTCAACCTGCTATGAACTCACAAGCTATAATTCGCCCTTTAGCTAACAAAAGTGATATTCCTTATGCTGCTATAGACTGTGAGGGGCCTTGGTTATCTACAAATCAACGCAGACTTCTTGAAACCATTGCTATTCAAGCAATAAGAGTCCGTAAAAGGAAGAATGAATTATTAAATTAAAGTTTTAATGCTTTAACTAAGTATTTCTTTGATTTTATTTTCCAACCACCCAATTTTGGTGGTTTGGACATTGTCAAACTTTGAAACATAAGGTTTTAAGTCAAGAAGAGGAGTTTTATCTAAAATATCAACATTTTTCACTTTGATTTTATTCTCTCTTATTCCTAGTATTTTAAGGATCGAAAGCCCTATAGGATTTGGTCGGAATGGGGTTCGAATAGCAAAAACTCCTTTTAAATTATTATCCAAGAAAGGTTTCGATTGCAGTGGGACAGGTAATTTCACCATATCAAAATAATATAAACAATAAATATGAGAAAAACCAAATAAATCCTTTAGACCAGACTGATATTCACGGAATACTTCAATGATTGCTGTTTCATTTGACATTGATGACTGAATAGGGATCCCCTTAAGATTTTTAAAAGGGGTGTGAATTATACCAATTGGCTTAAAACATATCTCTTCCGGAAATTTTCTTTCTTTATACTTAATTAATTCTCTTTTTGTGATTTCCATAAAAATTAGAGGAAGGGAATAAAAAAAAGATTTTTCGTTCTCAGATAAAAAGGTAAACTTCGTAAGGATGGGGACCAATATGTACAAAATCTCCTAAATTCAGAATTTTGTCAACTTGAAAGTTTTCATCTATGTATTGAAGAAATCTATTTAAAGCGTATATATTTGCATGAATATCAGAAATGATAGCAATCTTAGATAACTCTCCTATAAAAGCTCACCTATTTTTTATCTAAACTCCTAAGTAATTGTATAAGAAAATTCCAAGTCTTTTCTACTGATTTAATTTCTAAACGCTCATCAGGAGAATGAAGTTGTTTAGAATGAGCACCAAATGCTATTGCATCAATACCTGGAATCTTATCTATTAACAACGTAGCTTCTAACCCTCCATGTATTATTTTTATTGCAGGATCTTCTTTATACAAATCTTTATAGGTTTCTTGAGCAATTTTTAAGAGTTTAGATTTAAAATTCGGCTCCCAAGGCGGATAACTGTCACGATACTTATGTTCCATCTCTAAACCTGAAAGATCAAGTATCCTTAGAATTTTTTCATATATATCTTTGTTATAATAGCTACTTAAGCTTCTATGTAGCCATCTAATTTTAATATGATCTTCTCTTGTTCTTATTTTACCTAAATTTGTAGAAGTAAACATTAAATCCTTAATTTTAGGGTGGAATGCAATAGGACCATTAGGGAATAAATATAAGAGATCTAGTAATTTATTTTGTACGTCTTCTGAGATGGCTTCATTACTTGAAAAATCATTTATCTTTTCAATCGAAATATCCATATTTTTTTCGATTCCATTATAGAGCTTTTTAATTTCTTTAAAAATATCAAAAGTAAAAGATTGGATATCTTTGAACTGGTCTTCCTTTATAAATAATATTGATTTAGCTTCTCTAGTTATTGCATTAGTGGCAGTTCCACCATGTATAGAATTAATATAGAATTTAAATTTACTATTTAATTTCCATAGAATTTGAGATAATATAATAATTGCATGGGCTTGACCTTTGTCACATCTTCCAGAATGACCTCCGACTAATCCAAAGATTAAAAGTTTGATGGGGTTAAGTTTTAATTGTTCTCGATCCAGCAAAACTGACTGTTTTTTAATTCTTGTATGAAATCCAATTCCACCTGTGCAACCAATTGTAATTGCATTATGGCCAGAATCAAGATTGATCAGATAAGCTCCATCAACAAAGCCTGATTGAATGTTCTTCGCTCCTCCCATATTATATTCTTCTAGGACTGTGAATAATAAGTTCAAACCAATTTTATTAAACTTTAATTTACCATTATAAATCCCTTTCATGATACTTAGAAGAAAACATACCCCTACACCATTATCAGCACCTAATGTAGTTCCTTCTGCTGTAATCCATTTTTTACCCTCAATCTCTATAATTTTTGGTTTTAAAGGATCTTTTGAGAAATCGTGCATAATACCTTCATTTTTCTCACATACCATGTCCATATGGCACTGTAAAACACATTTTAATTTCTGATTACTAGCAGGAATTCTTACAACAATATTTCCTATTTCATCAATTTTTGAAATGAACCCAAATTTTTCTGCCTCACTCTTAATAAATTCTCTTAATTTTTCTTCATTTCTACTACATCTAGGAATTTCTAATATCTTTAAGAAATATTCCCAGAAATCCTGAGGTTGCCCTAATTCTATTAAATCCACCATTTTTATCGTTCTATTGATAATCAGTAATTATTAACCTTGATATTTAACAAATAAACACTAAATATTATTAAACTTTCAAATATTTAAAATTAAATTTTGAAAGGTGTAAAATTTGTCTGAAGTAAGATATAAAATAGTAGGAACTATTAAGGAAGTAAAAGGGCACTGTAATGCGGGTCATAAAGTAGGAGATAAAATTGAACTCGATGGACAAGATTCAGGAGGGTTATGCGGATATTTTTATCATGACATTTTTCCATATCTTATGGTACTTCAATTTGGAGGTACAATTCCTTGGTTTGAAGATCCAGATGTGATAGAATGGGAATGTGCTGACAGAACTAATGCTGTGAAAATTGAATTAAGAAGAATAAGGGAATAAATTTCAAATCTATAATCTTCCTAAAAACATTCCAATTATAAATAATGAACCTAGAATTGCTAAAGATAAAACATTAACTATTCGTGCAGTTTTTGGGGATGGTCTTAAAATGAACCAAAGATTCAAAGGAATTCCAATCGAAATTGTACAAATGATGCAAATTAAATAACAAATTCCTAATAAACCCAACAAGTAAATGAAAATCCCAATTATATAAGCTAAAAGCTCATTAATTAAGAGAAAATATCCTGCCCATTTTATACCATATTTTTTTGGAATTGTATTTGTATTTGTTTTTTGATCGTAAGGAAGATCTCTTGTATCTCCTAAAACTCTTGCACCTGTCATCGCAAAAAATAAAAATGCAGCCAATAGAATTACACTTAATTCAAACTTATAGGCAAAAAGAGAACCAATTAAGACATAAAATCCTTGAAGAATTCCTAGGCTAAATGCACGTAAGAGGGCACTATCAAGTATTCCTTGTACGAGTCCGCCAATTACACATATTAAACATACTAAGGGAATTAAAGCCCAAGGATTTACTATGATACATGTAATTATACTAATGGTAAAGCATATAATAATTAATATAAAACCACCTTTTGGGGAGAAAGTCTCTCTAGCTATAGGATTTTTCATATTACCCGATTCACGATCATTTTTATAATCTCCAAGATAATCAAAAAAAAAACCACCAGCTGATAATGTAGCTCCCACTAAACCTGCTAAGAGAATGTTTATCAAAACTCCCCCCAGTCCATATGATACCGAACTTGTAATAAATATAAACATGAGTATTCTACCTAACCGCCAGTCCCCAAAAATAATTTGCATTTTAGATGACATAAATGTTAATCTTTACAAATTTAATAGTTCTAAGGTTAACAACAATAATAAGACATTCTATTTATAGAATTAGATTATGCTAGGTTAAGTTATAAGCTATTGAGATTCTTTTTCTCGTTCATGCTTTTTTAATTCATTAAACATTTGTTTTTCCCATCTAAACGTATCCCTTTCTTCTTCAAATTTCTGTTTTTCTCTCTTTAACTTTTCCTTATCATCTTGAAATTTAATCCAGTTGTCCTCAAAAAGATCTTTTTGTTCTTTAAGTTTGATTTTTTTTTGGTTGAGCTTTTCTTTATCTATCTGTAATTGTTGTTTTTCTTGCTCAAGTCTTTCATTTTTATCTTTAAGCATTAACTTGTATTTTTCAAAATCTTTCTTCTCTTCATCAAGTTTCAATTTTTCCTTTTCAACATTCTCTCTTTCTATCTGTATCCTTTCTCTTTCCTGTTTAAGAGAATATATTTCAGATTCATTCATCTCAATTTCTTCACTCTCAGTTGTTTTAATTATTCCTTGAACTGCATTTTCTTTAGTAATAACATCTTTATGTCTCTCGTGATTTTTCATTTCTTCAAGCATTTGTTTCTCCCATTTAAGGGCTTCTTTTTCTTCTTCGTATTTTAGTTTCTCTTGTTCAAATGTTTCTTTTTCTTTCTCAAGATTCATCTTTTCTTGTTTTAAGGCTTGTTTTTCTTTAATAGCATCTAAATCTAATATTAAATCAATTGAATCTTTCTTTATTGGTTTTTCTATTTCCTCCTTATTGATAATATCCGCTTCTTTAGATTCTTTAAGGGTTTTCTTCTCTAAAGTTGCTTCTTGTTTTTTATTTTTTAAGAGCTCTACAAATCTATACTCTTCATCGACAATAGACTTTAATTTGTTAGAAAATGCTAACACAATTATTTTTTCTGATATTTCAATTGCTTTATCATATAATCCGTTATCATAGTAGTGATTTTTACGTTCATTTAACTGTCCTATTTCTATTTCAATCTCGCTCAAATCTATTTTTTCCGCTTTTAATTTCTCTTCTTTTAACACTGGTTCTTCTATAATTAATAATAAATCTGATTTTTTCTCTAATTTTTCTTCTTCAATGGATTTTTCTGCTTTTTTCTCAGGTTTTATTTCTATGTGATTTTTTTCTTCATGATTTTCTTTCTCTGGAGGTAGTTCTTTTCTTTTTTTTCTTAAAAGTTCTAAATTTTTATTCTCTTCATCAATAACTGACTTTAATTTGTTTGAGAATGCAAGCACAATAATTTTTTCAGAGATTTCTCTAGCTTTATCAAAATCTCCTTTGGTTATGTAAAGATCTTTTAGTTCTTTCAGTTGCTCAATTTCTATTCTTATCTTACTGAAATCCAACTTTTTATCTGGGTATTTTTCTTTTTTCTCTAATTGTTCGCTTAAGATTATACCCTTTCTTAATTTTTCTTCTTTTATTTGGCTTTTAGCTTTATCAATATCATCAAGCCTATCTAGCTTAGAAAAGATATCTTTATTATTTTCTTTCTGTTTATCTTGAGATTTAATCTCCGCGACTTGAACTACAGACTTCTTTTTTTTTTCTTTTTTTCCCTTTTTTTTTTCTTTATCTGTCATAAGTAGCTGAGATTTTTATTTTCCTATTTCCATTTTTATTAATGTATTAAACTCTCAACAGTACATCTAGTGATTTAAATTAAATAAAAACATTTGTCAATAGAAAAAATCATTTCTTTTAAAATAATGGTATATTGATCTTTAACCTTCAATTATTAGGTTTTTTTGATTTGGAGATTAATTGAAAAAAATTATATAAGATCTTATTATAATGTTAGTTTAAAGCATATTAATTTTCAAAGACGAGTTATTAATTTGAAGGATATTAAAAAAAAAACTCTTGTATTGGGCTATACAATTTTTATTATGATTATTTCAGGGATATTTATCATTTTAAGCTCAATTCAAATTAATTACCAACAATCAATCCTAGAAGAACAAAAGCAAATTATAAATGAAAATAGGCAATGGGCAGAAAAAATAACTTTTTGGGAAGTAACAGGAGCACTAGGAGAAGATATTATTGAAGGGGAAAAAAACTACTATGATGCTTTGTCAAAATATTCAGCAGCTTTACAAATACAAAATTTGGCAATTCTTTTGATAATAATCTTAAGTTTACTTATTGTTATTATGGTGGGCGTTTTAATTGTTAAACTCTTCTAGATTTTAACTATTAAATTAAAGAATTATGTAGATAAACTATAATTAATATAATTTCTTTTCATGGAGAAGATTTTTCAGAACCTCTTCTTTCTTATATATCCATTGTTTAACCCCTAAGAGATCATTTTTATTACCAAATATTGCAAAATATCCAATATTTTCCATTATTTGTTTAAAAAATAGAATTGAGTCATTATAGTTTATTAAAATGTCCCTAACGTTTCTATCAACTGAAACTCTATCAAGAGGAACAATCACCTCATATAATCTAGCAGAAAATTGTTTAACTTCATTATCATCATCTGAAGCATAAATTAAAGGCAACCCTTTCAATCTTCCTCCAATTCCGAAAATAACTATCATTTCTGCATTAATTTTCTTCTTTAACTTTATCATCTCAGATTCAATAACCTGAATATCATGCTCTTCCTTTTTTCCAAAAATTTTAGATAAAAATCCCATTCTACTAATCTCAAAGTGTATTTAAATATCTTTTATTCAATTTTGGCAATTATATTTGAAGTCTCTTCAACCATAAAAGTTGCCAACCCAATAGGAGTATTTCTTCTCACTAGTGCTGAAAGCACAAAATTATTATTTATCTTATGTAAAATTAGGTTACGTTGTTCATAAGTAAGAATAATTTGATCTAATACGTATTGTTTTGATTTCCAAAAGGCATCTATAATTCGTAAACAGAGATCTAAAAATTCTTTATTCCATTCCTTTGTTAATGGAACTCCTGAACTGGTTATTAAATCACAATCTAAAATTTCTACATTTGATCGAAAACTATCTAAAACATCTTTATATTTTTTCTTTAATTCGTCATTTATATCGATTTTAGAAGATTCTGCTATAATTTTATCTATAATCTCATTTAGACCCGCAAAATTTTCTTGATCACAAATATCACTTTTTATCGCAGATTCATATTTGTCGTAAATAATCTCCTTTAATTCACCCAATTTTTGTCGTATGTTAATAATACTATCGCTTTTTTCATAAAAAGCGACAATGATAAGGTCATCTGTTAATTCAAACATCAATCGATAAGGTCCTAATTCTAATTCGTTTAATTCTGTTCCAAATGTTTTTTTAGTAAAATTAAAAGTAGCAGAAATAAACCCACTTGTTAACGTTTCACTCCATTTGGTTGTTCCAAATGTTCTACTACATAAATTTTCTCCAGTTCTTTTTAAAATTAGAATTGAAAGAATCATTTTTGTAACTGAAAAAATAAAAAAAATGTTATAATAAAAATTTATACTTAAAATCTTAAAAATTTATAGTTTAAGAAGAAATTTACAGTCACATTTAGCGACTGCTCTTAATTCTTGACTTTCAAATGATTCTATGCCAAGTGCTTTTTTTCCTATTGTTTCTATCAAGCCTTCTGTATAGGTACAGTAAAATTTATTTGTAATTTTGATGCCTGCTCGTTTGAATGGACAGTCTTTAATTATTACAGATATCTCATTATTTTTTACAACAACTTCTGATGCTCCTGTTCCTACTGCCGCGTCAATTACATCTTTAGAAAGTTTTTCAGCAAATAATTCAGGAGTCCATTTCTGAATATCATTTTTTTCTCTTAATCTTTTTTCTACTGCTTCTCCTTGACGTTCTCCTATTAATCTAAAAATGGTTTGAATAGTTTCTGGTCCCATAACATTATTGAACTCATCCATCGCCAAACTAAACATAGAAGAAATGAATTTTAACTGCTTTAATCTCTCTTTCAATCTTTCACTCATATTTTACTCACTCCTCAGCACCAAAAATTTCCTTTATTTTATTGCTTGTGTCTTCCATTTCTAGAGTAACCAAACCAATATTCGGTTCTTTTCTTGTTATTGCTACTAATATAACACGACCTGCACCGATAAGAAACATATTTCCCTTATCTAGTTCTAAGTTAAGACTTCGAAATAGTCCATTAAAAAGAGCTTCTGCGGATCTTTTTGATGTGCCTAAAAGTGCCGCTGACATTGCTGCGATCATCCTTTCATTCGCTTCACTAGGTAAAGCAGATGCGATTATAAGACCATTAGTTCTTATAACTGCAGAACCAATAATATCGGATACTTTTTCTTCAAGATCTTGTAAAATTTGTGTAACTTGTTCGACTTTACTCATGTCTAATTAAACTCCTTTCAAATTTTGAAATTGAATTTTAGAATAGTTGATTAATTTCACTTTTTTCCTTTTAAATTCCATGAAATTTCAACCATATAAATTTAAGTTAAATAGAATAAATTGAGTCTCAATGATAAGAAATTCATAGTCGAGTTTCTATAAATTGATATTAATAAATTAATTATAGTCAAAATATTCCGATTCATAGCTTCTTAATCAACAGTTTATTTATGTTAGTCGTATTAACTATAAAGCAATCATTCAACATTGTGTTGTTCTGAGGAGAAAAATGATTTCCAAATTTATTAAAAAGAATAAATACTTTGTTGTAGGTTTAAGTATTGCTGTTATTGTAATATCTGCAAGTATCGGAATCTTTTTACTGACTTTTAATAGATCTAATTTACAAGCTCCCATTATTATTGAATCAGATAATGACTTTCTTAATTATGATTTCACCGGAAATGGAACACAGGAAAATCCATATATAATAGAAGACTTCAGGATCGGTGCAAGTGGCGCTAATTCTTTTGGAATTAGCATATCAAACACTTATTTATATGTTATTATTAGAAATTGTGTGGTTTACTCAGATTTTGTGGGAATTAGATTAATGGATGTAGCTAGTGGAAGAGTATGGATTATAAATAATACTTGCATCTCAACATCCGGTGATGGCGGAGGGATTACTTTACATAATACTAATAATTGTTCAATCATAAATAACGTTTGTACTAATTTTATGCAAGGTATTCATCTTAATCTCGCTTCATTTTGCATGATAAAATCGAATATAATAAAAAACAATAATTATCAGGGAATTAACATTCGCATTTCAAGTTTTAATATAATTACAAATAATACAGTAAAAATGAATTCTCAACATGGAATCGCACTTGTGGGGGAGGCTAATTCAAACGAAATATACTATAATACTTTAATTGATAATAGTTTTTCGGGAACTTATAGTGTAGATGGTAGATTGACAGGCACTATTAATAGCCAAGGATTCGATGAAGGAAGCAATAATTTTTGGTATGATGTATCAAATAGTCAAGGCAATTGGTGGTCAGATTATGGAGGAACTGGAAATTATTCGATTGATGGTCCAGCAGGAACAGAAGACAAATTTCCTCTTGAAATTAGTTAAATTCCTTGCATTAGATTTTTTAATAAGAAAAAAAAAATCAACCCGAAATATTAGCGACCCTTAAATATAGGCTTTCTATTTTCCTTAAGTGCTGCTTTTCCTTCCTTGAAGTCTTCGCTAACTAATTGAGGTTGAATAAAAGTATTAAATTCCTCCTGTGCTAAACGTATTGCCTTTCTTCTTTCACTCTCCATGATTTTGTAATGACCATATTTAATCGCTCTTAAGGATAATGGTGCATTATCCCGTAATATTTGAGCCATTTTAGTAGCTTCTATCATAAGCTCTTCTTTATTTTTTGTTACATGATTGATTAGACCTAATTCGTAAGCCCGTTTAGCACTCATCGGTTTCCCTGACATGTAAAATTCCATAGAAGCCTTGAAAGGCATATAAGGTTTATATTCTATAATAGTCCCAACTATTCCAACAAAGACTTCACCAAAGATAAACTGGGTATCTTCTGTCGCATAGGTTATATCTGTGCTTAAAACTCCAAGTCCATATCCACTACCAATTACATTTCCATGAACCGCTCCGATGATTGGTTTTAGGATTTTAGTACCATTTGGAGGAAAAGCTTTAAGAAGATCTTTTAACGAACCTTTAACATAAATATCTGCGCCACGACTAAAGTCAGGACCTTTAGCACTGAGAATTGCCACCCTACTTTCTGGATCATCCGCAAAACGCTTCCATGCTTCTCCCAAAGCTCTGCATAGTAGAGGATCCAATCTATTATTTTCTGGATTGTCTATAGTAATATAGGCAATCTGATCTTTAATTTCATAAATTAAAACATCCTTTACCATATTTTTTCTCCCTTTTTTTAACTTTAAAGAAATTCTTTAACGGATATAGAGAATATTTTTATCTGTTTCTTTTTAAATTTTCCTTATGATAAGTTATCAAATACGTAGAAGGCTAAAAATTATTAACTAAATCTAAGATTTTTAATAATAGAATTCATACTTTTGATAATTTGTTTATAATGGGTAATTTTTTATTTTTTGCTTTTTTATTTAAACAAAAGTTTATTCAAATAAATGTCAATCAGAATCATTCATTAAAGTGGCTATAAAATAAGTGAAGATTTAAGGAGTTCTAAGATATATGATTCTTTCATTTCCTAACATGGGTCCAAATTGGGTAGCGTTCAAGACACTTTTTGAACAGTTAGATCCTTCAATCAAAGTGGTATTACCTGACCCAACTAATCGAGAAGCCATTAAAATCGGAGTAAAATACAGTCCCGAATTTGTATGCTTTCCATTTAAAGCAACATTAGGAGATTTTGCAAGTGCTATTAAAAAAGGTGCTGATACTTTAGTAATGGCTATAGATTGTGGACCTTGTCGTTTTGGTTTTTATCATGCAGTTCAGGAACGCCTTTTACATGATATGGGGTATAAAGATGTGAGAGTCATTCCATTAGATCAAGCAGATTTACTTGAATTTCATTGGGTAAAGACTCTTCAGGAAGTTAGTGGTAAAAGTAGCCTTTTCGATTATCCTAGATATGTAAAAGCAATTATTTTTTTCTTAAAGAAAGCTAAGTTATTAAACGATATTCAAACTGCTGAAGGTTTATTCCGTGCATATGAACGAAACCAAGGAGACACTACTGATGTTTTAAATAATGTATTAAATAAGCTTGACCAAGCTAATACTCTTAAGGAATTACGAAATTTTAAGGATGTAATTAAGAAAGATTTTAATAAAATTGATGTTGATAATACACGAAATCCCCTGAAAGTTATGTTAACCGGAGAAATTCATATAAGTTTAGAGCCCTATGTTAATGTAGATATTCGACGAAAACTTGGGGACATGGGCATAGAAGTTCACCAATTTCTAAGTTTATATGATTGGGTCGTACATAAATTTCATTTGAATTACCATAGAAAATGGTTGGAGCATTTGGCAAAACCTTATATCCCTATGGATATTGGAGGGGAAGCAATTTGGGTTATAGGAAGTTATATTCATGCTGCAAATTCAAGATTCGATGGTTTTGTACATGAATATCCATTCACTTGCATGCCTGAGGTTGTGGCACGAACTATTATTACAAATAAATTAAAGAAACAATTCGATTTACCTGTTATTTATTTTTCCTTTGATGAACATTCTGGAACTGAAGGCATGAGAACAAGATTAGAAGCTTTTGCTGATCTAATGGAATCAAGACGTAAATATAAATTAGAAAATGAAGGAACCTCACTTAAAGCTGAGAAAGATAATTTTTATAGTTCTAATGGATCCCATTTTTTTCAAGAATGTGTTCAATTAATTCAAACATAAGTATGGTGAATAAAAATAGTACAAGTATCTGATAAAGTAGCAAAGGAAGACGGAAAGCTTGATGCTTTTCTTGGTATTGATATTGGTAGTGTTACCTGTAAATTCGTTTTAATGGATATAGAGGGTAATGTTCTTACGAGTGTATTCTTACGCAATCGCGGATCTCCTATTGAGTCTGCTAAAGCAGGTATGGAAGACTTAAGAAAAAAAGTTGAACAAAGTGAGCAACTTCAAGAATATCAAATACGTTGTTGTGGAACTACTGGCTCAGCAAGGTATTTAACAAAGGCAATTGTTGGAGGAGATCTCGCGAAAACAGAAATAATAGCACATGCGGTTGCTACACAATCTCTGTATCCTGACGTTAGTACTATTTTAGAGATTGGTGGACAAGATTCTAAAATTATCATTTTGCGGGATGGTATTATTGTTGACTTTGCTATGAATTCCGTATGTGCTGCAGGTACTGGGTCTTTTCTTGATCATCAAGCATCTAGACTTGGAATTCCAATTGAACAGTTTGGAGATTACGCTGTACGATCAAAAAATCCTGTGAGTATTGCAGGAAGATGTACAGTATTTGCGGAATCGGATATGATTCACAAACAGAATGCGGGATATTCGAGAGAAGATATTATTGCTGGTTTGTGTGATTCTTTAGTAAGGAATTATATGAATAATTTGTCAAAAGGAAAGGAATTAAACGAACCAATAGTATTTCAAGGCGGAGTTTCCTACAATAAAGGAATTATTCAAGCTTTTGAAAGACACTTGGGTTGTGAAGTAATAGTACCTAAATATAATGTATTAATGGGTGCTTTAGGAATGGCAATCCTTGTAAGGGATTATTATTTAGACAACCCAACAGAAACTGTATTCAGAGGTCTTGATGTAAGTGATATTGAATTCAAAACCTCAACATTTCATTGCGGAGATTGTCCAAATAATTGTGAAATTGTTCAAGTTAAAATGCCTCAAGACGAGAACAAGGTAATAGCTCGTTGGGGAAGTAGATGTGGAAAATGGGAGGTGTTTTAATCGTATGTCAGATTTTTTCAAAAATTTAATGGAACTAGGAGAAGAATTCCTAGAAACCCTTAAGCATAAAACTAAGTTAAGTACGATTTTCGATCTTTATACTGAAAAAGTAATACCTACTTTTGTTTCAGAAAAAGATTTGAAAGAGTATTATGAAAAAAAAATGGAAGAAGTTAATGATTTTATTGATAAACTATAATTAAAGGTAAGAAAATATGAGTGAAAGTGAAAGTACAAGTCCGGAAATAAAGGACGAAGGAGATAAATTAAATCCAAAGTTGATAGCTTTTGATATGCTTTATGGTGCCGTAAAAGGGCTCAGTGGTTTATTCTTTAAAGCTTTCATGGATTTACATATCGAAGGGCAAGATAATATTCCCTTTCGAGGAAAAGCGATTTTAACAACAATAACCCCAAATATCATTAGAGACATGTTAATCATAGCTCAAGTATCTGGAAGAAAAATTCATTTCATGCTTGACCCGAAATTAATGAAGCATCAAATTATGGGCCCAATTCTAAAAAGTCTTGGAATGATTAGAGGAACTGAAAATAAAGAAGATACTGAACCTATAGAAAAAGTTTTTGAGATACTAAACGAGAAAGGCGATCTCGTAGGTATGACTCCGGAAGCTAAACATGATCGGGAAGTTCAGGTGAAATCAATGGCTGCGATAATAAAATTCGCAATTGCAGGGGATGCTCCAATTATCCCAATAGCCATCTCAACTTATAAAACTAAAATTTTAAACATGTTTACTGGAGATGGCGTAAAAGTAAAGGTTGGATCGCCTTTACGTGTCGAAAAAAGATTGAATCGTGAGAAATATAGAGCCGAACGTTATGAACTAGCAGAAGATATTATAAATATCATTGAATCTCTTAAAGAAGTACCAGAAATGGAAGAAACTCCATAAAATTAAAAAGATTTTTATAAATTTTTTGTCTATTTTTTTGTAATTTAAATTATACTACTATTGTGAAATTAATTATTAGAAAACATAGAAGAAGTAATATTAATATTATTCCATCTCGCTTCTCTAATTTTTGTGTTTTCGAAGAATAATTGAAATACACAAGTATTATTGATAATAAGATCCAACTCCAAAATAATATCCATGAAAATTGGAGAGTGGTTATAAAAATAGAACTAATTCCAAAAGTAAGAGATAAATTCCATATAACTTTTCCAATCATCCCTCCCAATCCTATTTCAACAGACTTCTTTTTTATTGATTTTATAACTAATGTTAATTCCTCAACATTAGTTATAAATGCGATTATAACAAGGCCAAAGAAAGTTTCGGGGATATTGGTCTGAATTATTATATTTTCAGAAGCATATATTAAAAGTTCTCCCCCTAAAAATAGGCATACAAAGCTAACAATTATTAAAATAATTTTTTTGAATTTAGAATCTATTTCTAGTTCTTTTATTTTTTGATAATCTTCCTTACTGATCTTTTCTTTTACATCTACTTTATCAAAAGTTTCTTTGAAAGATTTCTTTATATTTCTAATCAAATATAGAAAATATATGAATATAGCTAGAATTCCAAAAAACGATCCGAGATTAAGTGCCATTTCGAGAATAACTAAGAAAAGGCAAAGGTATAATAATATAAAATAAAATTGAGGAATTGATTTAAAATCAATTCTATAGAAAAAAGTAGGAATCGCAAAACTTATCGTTAATGCAATTATAGAATTCCCAATGACATTTCCTATAGCGACTTTAGAAAGTCCATTAATAGCCGCTATGATTGAGGCAATTGATTCTTCTGGATCGATTCCAATGAGTAATGCTCCAATAACAAAAGGAGATATTCCGTAAAGAATACTCAATGCTTTTATATTATCTAAAAATACATCTGCGGCAAAATAAATCACTAGAAAACCTATGATGAATAAAATAATTAATATAACAATTGGCAACATCCTGAATCGTTTTTACCAAGCTTAAATGTCTTTAAAGAATAACTTTATATAAATATGATATTATTAAATTAATCATTCCAATGTACAAAAATCTGGAATTTAAATACTTTACCTTTATATTCTCCGATACTTACAGCTGAGAATTCAAAGCCATTACGTATATGCCAATAAAATGATGCTTTATTGAATATTGGTTCTTCTACAATAAAAGCAACAATAGGAGTATTTATTATTTTTAGAGACTTTTGAAAAATAGCAGTACCTACTCCCCATCGTTTATATTCTGGAAGAATGCTGATTTGATCCAAATAGGTGAATTCTGTATCTTCATTCAGAAGTAAATTCTTAGTTTTTTCATTTTCGAAAGAAAGAGCTCCAATAACATCACGCACTTTTAGGATATCATATTTTTTTCTATGTATGCTAGCAAATCCGATGATTTCTTCATTATCATTTTTTGCAACATAAATGTCTGCATTAGGATCATCAATAAGCTTGATATAGTATTCAATATCGACTTCTCTTCGCAAAAAACCTTCTTGTTCTAACTTTTTTCTTTTTTCTTTTGAAATTTCTTCAATGTCTCTTATTTCAATTAAATTTTGTTTTAATACATTTATAATTCCTTCAACATCTTTTCTATTAGCAATTTCAATATATATTGGAGATTTTTTGGCCATAATATTCTATATATAACAAGTTTGAAAATTACAATAATAAAATGAAATTATTTTTTTAATTTTAATAATTTAGGTTCATTATGGTAGACTTTATTAGATTAGAGGGAAATCCTTCTGAACGTGGATTCCAACAGGGAGAGCAACTTAAAGCTAAAATTCGTAATATGTTTGATGTAGTTTTCCATTCAAAAATGTTTTCAGAAGTTACCTCTAAATTAATTCCTCTTTCAGTTATTAAACTTGGATTAGGGATTATGGGTAAAAAGAATATAAAAAAATACTTACAAAGTTTTGTGCCTAATCAATATGAGAAAATGATATCAATAGGAAAAGGAGCTTTAGTTAAAAAGTATATACTTCACGGAGCACATTTTATCGAAGTCATGTCAGGTGATCCAAATTCTCTTTATAAAAATCCTCCAATTCCGGCTTGTTCTATGATATTTGCCCTTCATGAAGCTACTTTAGATAACCTAATGATTTTTGGGCGTAATTATGATTTTCCTAATGTTTTACAACCATTTCAAATAGTTCGAGAAGAAATTCCAGAAGAGGGATTTAAAAATGTTAATTATACCCAATATCCTTTATCAGGTTGTCATATGGGGTTAAATGAAAAAGGTTTAGCTATTGGTTATAACTATGGTCGTTCTTGGAAAAAAGAACCTCTCGATTTTAGATTGAAGGGCGTTCCAGGTACATTTTTAGTACAGGAAATGCTTGAAACTTGTGCAACTACTCAAGAAGCTATTAAATTTATTACTAACTTTCCAAACCGTTCAAATGGATGCCATTATGGATTCATGGATTCTTCAGGAGATACGTGCGTTATTGAAACTACAAGCACTCGACACGCAATTCGGAGACCTGCTGATGGGATCTTAGCTCATACAAACCATTATCAAACTGAAGAACTAAAGGATGCTAATTTACCTGACTATGTACGATTTAAGATGGATGATATGGATATAAATCCCATTGAATCTCCAATAAGGCGTTATCAGAGAGAAATTAAATTATTAGAGACCTTCAAAGGGAAAATTGATATGGAAACCATTAAAAATATATTAAGCGATCATGAAAACGGAGAAAAAAATGATTTCTCCGTATGTACACATGGTCCCGCAGCAGGAACCTTGGGATCAATAATTGTTTTTCCAAGTAAAAAGGAGTTTTGGGTTACTGATAACCATCCTTGTAGTTCTGATTATGAAAAGTTTGTCCTACAATAAAAAACAAAAAAAGAGTAAAAAAAAATTTATAAGTCTAATATCTTGTTCTTGTAGCTTGTATTCGAAGTTTTGCTTTAGTATTCTCTTTGCTATCCTGTAAAACAACATATTGCGTTTTTGATGGCAGTTTAATTTCAAATTCTTGTTCCGCAATTGTCTCATTCCTTTTCAAATGATCTTTTTCTCTTAGTATAACTTTAACTTTCGCTATTGCGGATTCATCGACTCTTACAGTTTTAAATTGACTCCACAAGGACATATCGGCTTTTGAAGTAAATTCCTGATTTCTTTGTAATTTGATCGTCCCTTTATTTGGCCATCTTGCCTTAAAGGTTTTTTCGCCATCCACTTTAAAGTAAAATTCACCCCGCCACCCGAAAATATCATAATCTTTTAATGTCTTTAAGCTCATCAATTCTACACTGATTAAATAACGTTCTTTTTCTTCACCTACTTGGTCTTGTTCGAAAGATTGGTCTTTTGCATATGTTTTTTTTGATTTAGCATAATAACGCCTAGGCAATTAATTTCCACCTATAATATTTAATTAATTTTCAAGTATTTTTTTAAATCTAGTATAGGGCTCTAGTATATATTTTTTTTTTGTAAAATTATTAAAAAATTAATATAAATATTATTAGCAACTTGTACTTAATTATTGCAAAAATTACTCACAGCTAAAGATTAAATATTCAAACATTAATAGATTATTAATAAAAAAAAATCTCAAATTCTATTTGTGAAAATTATGCTTTTTGTTGAATTAGAAGATTTATATCAGTTATCTGGAATTTTAGCATTTTTAGCAGTTGCTATAGCATGGTTATATGGTGGAATTGTGCTCTATAAATACATAAAAACAAAGGAAAAGGTATTATTTTATTTCTTTCTTGCAGTTATCTTCACTATGTCTCCTTGGTATTCTTCTGGTTTAGGTTATATTTATTGGTTAATTACTAGAGCAGAGATTCCATATCCTGGTTATGTCTTATTAGGGACAGTTACTGTTCCACTCGCTTTGATTTCATGGTTGCTAATATATATGCCAGCACTACATCCAAATTATAAAACACTAATGATTGGAATTGTAATATGTATTGCAATAGCTTTTTATATTTACTTGTTCTATTTCCTATTCTTCGCTTCAGGAGCACCAGTAGAAGAGCTAATTGGAATAAAAGAGAGTGTTATTGATATCGATTATAAAGGTTTTGTTATGGGTCTTCTTGCTTTCTCTTTAGTCGTAAGTACAATTACTGGGAATGATTTTGCAATTGCTTCTCTTAAAGAAAAAGAAAAACCTGACATTCAATGGAAAGGTCGATTCTTACTAATATCATTTAATTTATTTGCACTAGGAGGAATTGGGGATGGATTTTTTCCCTTAACGCCTTTAACTTTAGTAATTTTTAGAACTTTTATGATGATTTCAAGTACATTTTATTATATCGGGTTTATTTTACCAAAATGGACAAGAAAACTTTTAAAATTAGATTAATCTAATTTGTTTTTTTTTTATTTATAATTTATGATAAGAACTGCAATTAGGACAATAATTCCTCC
>JBHLPW010000069.1:0-22625 GCA_048939015.1 Promethearchaeota archaeon | reverse complement strand
CTAATAAATTTCGTACAGATTTCCTAAAATGTTATGAAATTAAAAGAATGGTAATTTTTGAAACTAAAATATTTGAATATACAGGAACGAATATATGTATTGCTTTTTTTATTAAGAAAAAAGAATCTAAAGTTGAAAATGTGGAATTTAATGGAATAAAGATAAAAAGCAATAATCATCTATTCGAAAAGAAGTATATTCTTAAACCAAAATTCAAATATCGTGCTGGTTCTGAATTTGATGAATTTCTGGAGACATATTATGTTCAGAAACCTTTGAACGTGCATTATTACTTATTAAAAAAAGATATACAGCAAAATCAAGGTAACAATGATATTTCTGTTATTGATGCTAATAAATATCAAAATAACAAATATAAAACATTGATTTTGCACGTTAATAATAGTTTAAAGAAGAGAATCAAGTCAAACATTTTATACGTGAGAACAGTTGATACAGGATCTTATGAAGGAAGAGTAGGATTAGGAATTATCTCAGAAGATTTTAAAGTTAACGGAATTCTAGTATCAGGAAATACATACAGAACTCATCCGATACAAATATTCTTTGAGTCAAAATTTACACCAAATGATCAATATTTGTTAAGAAAATATTTCAATTTCATTTTAGAAGTTTTTAGAGAGAAATTAGACAGCGATTTTCTCACGACTTATAAATATTCTGATGCAGATTATACGAGAAAATATCTAGGTTTAACCCAAGTTAGAAAACTAATTCAAACTTTTCCTTATTACAATATAAATGAAAGTATAAAGGAAAGATTAAATTATTTAATTAGTAAAAAGGATTTTAATAGGATTTTGGAATTATTAAAAGCTTGCAAAGATAAAAGCAACTAATCCCAGAAACATAGATACTTTTAACAATAAACTAATTTTTTTAAAATCTTTTCTCAATAAGTCAGATTTAAGCATTAATATGATAGTATAAATTACTAATACCAATCCAAAAAACATAGAAATCAAAAACAACAAGGGATTTAGAATATTAGTAAAATAAGGTAATATAAAGAAAACTATAGCCAATATCGCAAAAACTAAAGAAATTATCGTCGATTTTTTGATCCCTATCCTAATAGCTAATGTTTTTACACCTTCATTTTTATCTCCTTCAATATCTTCACATCCTTTAATAATTTCTCGAGATAATAAAAGAAAAAATGCGGTTAAAAAGAAGAAATAGATATATGGAGGAATAATAGAATTGTTTAAAACTGCTCCGTAAATGAGTCCTATCGAAAAGGATGTACTAACAATAATATTTCCAAAGAATCCACTTTTTTTACCCCAAGCTGCATATAACCATCCTATAAATGCAAAAAAAACAGCTATAACAATATTCAAATATCCGATATTGAACAAAAGACTATTGAAAATAGCTATAAAGATGCCTATAAGAGAAGTTACTATCCATAAGACCTTTGCTTGTTTCAATGTTATTGATCCTCTAGGAATAGGTCTTTCAGGACGATTAATTTTATCAATTTCAATGTCGTAATAATCATTAATAACCATCCCAGAACCTGCAATAAAGAAATAAGTAAGGACACCTAAAATTAGATTTATAATTAGCTTAATAGGGTCAATTCCTAATCTTGTATTTAAAATTCCTATAATAACAGTTAGACTTCCCATTAGATCATTAACAGGTCGAAGAATTTCAATGGTATCTTTTAATTTCATGAGAAAATACACTCTATCTTATTGGAAAATTTTTTTTCTGAGATTTTCCAGCATTTTTAATTTCATCAATTATAACTTTTAACGAGTTTCCATTATCCTTGAGTATATGATTTTCGATGTATGTACCCATCACTATGATGTCTGCTCCTGCGTCTACAAAGGTCTTTGCATCTTCTTTGTTATCAACACCTCCTCCTGCAATTATAGGTATATTTAGAATTGAGGAACATGTTTTTATATGTTCAACAGGAATTTTTTCGCTTCCTGAACCAGCTTCTAAATAGATAATTTTAAAACCATACATTTCTGCT
The DNA here is from genome assembly GCA_048939015.1 of Promethearchaeota archaeon. Classification (GTDB taxonomy): domain Archaea; phylum Asgardarchaeota; class Lokiarchaeia; order Sigyniarchaeales; family SOKP01; genus Loki-b32. The sequence continues at coordinate 20,611 of JBHLPW010000069.1, read as the reverse complement.
GCTAATGCGTAAGCAGCAGTTAATTTTGGTTTCTTTCTAGGCAGTAATTTTGCATTACCTATCCATCCTGCACTGCCTCCAGGTTCAATTATTAAATATGCCATTGAAATATATTCTAAGTTATAAGATTTAATAGTATATGAAGCAAGGGCTTGTTGCCCTATAATAGAATAAGGATCTGATGAGTTCAGTAATGACATAAAAAAAATCGCGTCAGCATGCTTGGAAACATTACTAATACCTCCTGGAAATATGATAATTGGTACTGAAACTTTTTCCTTTATTGCAATTATTGTTTTATCAACAAAAGTTTGATCAAACACTGTACTTCCCCCTATTAAAATAGCATCTGTACCAGCGTCAGCAGCATACTTAGCCATCTTTCCCGCTTTGGAAGGTCCTTGCCTTAATGGATCAGGATCAATTAGAGAAAAATGTAAAGCTCCTTCAGTATTGATTTTTTTTATTAAAAACTCATAAGTACTATTTTCAATAAACTCATCAATTATAATATCAACCACAAAATTCACATCTATTAGATTTTTATTTTTTTTTTGTATTCACAATCATTTTTTCAATTTTATTATATATTTGGATAACTTTTTCTTTCCAATTAGAAAATTGGTCTAGAGTTTTAGGAAAATTTTTATAAAGTTTAGCAATTTCATTCATTCTAATTCTGAGATAATTAAGATCTAATAATAAATCAGGTTGGGAAAGCCCTTTAAAGGCTTTAACTGCCATATTAATTAAAGATAAATTTAATCCTCCTGTTGAGGAAATTTCTAAAATTTCTTCTCCACTTAACAAATCTCGTTCTAAACCAAAATTCAATTCCTCATTTGAGAGATTTTGTAAAACTATTCTTAATAAATCTAATGAAGCAAATTCAGCTCCAAAGCTTGTCATTACATTATAATTATAATCCCATAGGTTGTTTATAGAAGTATCATTATTTTCTATAGCGTGAATAGCTGAATTAGCAGCATGAAATCCAGCCCTCATAGATGGATCTATTCCTCCACCATGAAGAGGATTAACTTGACAAGCTGCATCTCCTACTAACATAAATCCATTATCAGCACAAGACCATAGTGGTCTTCTTACTGGAACTACACCTCCCCCTGATGAGAGAATATCAACATTGGAGCTAATAACAAATTCTTGAAATACATTTTTATTATAGAAATCCTTGACTTTCCCTCGATAATCCATAAAGGTTCCAATTCCAATATTAATAGTAGATTCATTTTTCGGAAAATACCAGATGTATCCTCCAGGAGCCTTTTCTTGATCTAAAATAATTGTAATGTATTCAGGATCATTTACTTGTTGTTCAGAGGGCGAAAATTTCACAATCTCGCGATAACATAAAATACTATCATTTTTCGGTACATTTTTTTCAATTAGGGCACTTTTCACTTTTTTTCTCAATGGAGAATAAAACCCACTTGCATCAATAACGATTTTGGCTTTTAGGTCTATTTTTTCTTTATTTTCTAATTTAACTTGAAGCCCATTAACAATTCCATTTTTATATAATAAGTCTAAAGCCATTGTATTATCTAAGAATTGCTTCACACCCGCATCTAAAGATTCATTTAACAATCTTTGACCGAATTCTAATCTATTTACAATGTATCCCGCTTGTTTCGGATCCACTAATGTGATACATTTCTTAAGGTTTGGTGAGTATAATTTTGCCCCTTTTATATAACATGAAAGTTCTTCATTTTTTGGATGGTTAATCTTTAAGAAATCAAAAATTTCATTTCCTACCGCATCGCCACATATTTTTTCTCCAATCTTCAATTTAGGTTTTCTATCTATTAAACAGACATCTAAACCTTTCCTTGCAGTAAATCTGGCCGCAGTAGCTCCTCCTGTGCCAGCACCTACAACTATTACATCAAAGGATTTTACTATATTTTCCATATTAAGATATCTTATATAAATATTAAGAATAAAAAATTGAAAATTATTAAATTAAAGTTAGGAGATAAATTATCAAAGTACTGCCTATTGGTACAGTCAAATCATCAAATGTGCTTGGAGAAATCAATTCGATTATAGTTGCTATAGCACTGGTGATTAAAGAATATATTAAAATCGTGGGTAACGCTAAAGGCTCTTGAAAAGTAGGAATTAACAAACCAAAGAGAAAAAAAGAAAGAAAACATAACAGAAAAGCTGAAATAAAGAAAGTTAATGACCCTTCAAGAGTTCTCTTTGAATTTGTCCAAGGTAAACTTATACTTATCTTTCCCCATCGTTTTCCTATAACTGAAGCTAAAGTATCAGCGACTATCATTATTAATACTCCAGCGATCGGAAAATAGAATCGGTCTCGAGCAAAAATTCCAAAAATTAGTACTAAAGAAGTAATTGAAAGGCAGTAGAAAAATGGACCTTGAAGAAAAGCTCTCTTTAGTCCTTCCTCTTGTTCTTCAGATATTGCATCATATAAATCTTTTAACTGCTTTACTTTTGATTCTTTTGAGCTGAAATATACTAATATAGTCAAGGTACCTGCAATAATCGTTGGCCAAAATGGCCAAAAATAAAAAGGAGAGCTTAAAACTGCTAATCCCGCGAACATATGTACTGATTTTCGTGCTGCAAATTTCGTTATTTTTTCCTTTTTATATAATATTAGGGGAATAAAAATTGTTAAAAGGATGTAAAAGAACGTAAGTCCGACAATTCCAAAGTCAGTGAAAATATCAGTCATTTTAGTATCAATTAGTTTAATTAATAAACCAAAAAAGTATTGTTACTTTAAAGACTTTATTAACAGATGAGTTTTTATTACAAATAAGAATATGAGAATTCTTATAATAGCAAAAAATTAATAAAAAACATCTTATAAGCATTATTCCTTTAAAAATGTCAAAAAAAGCATTTGGTTCTGGTTATTTTGGTGAATGGATTGAAGATGAATTTGGATTACCTGCTTATCATTATACATGCAACCAAATCAATGATCCTAAAGCAATTACTCCTTTAAATGAAAAATTACGCTCTAATAGAGAACATCTGCACCAGGTTGGAAATGATCGCTTAGTTGGAGTTGCTTCAAATTTTGGTTATATTCAAGTTCGTCAAGATGAAGGGTGTCCTAAATTTCTTAATGATTATGATCCCGAGCATAATCAGTTCGCAGGAGGGTTTGGATATTTAGTTGATGGAGTAAATATACTAAGTACATTTTATTCAGGAAATGAAGAATCATTCGATCGAATTTTTGGGATTGGGTATTTCCGTAAAATTGTTAAATCGCATAATCTATCAGTGGATCAAGTTATTTTTGCTCCCTATGGAGATGATCCTTTACTTATTTCTCAAGTTACAATTTCAAATAATACCGAGCAATCTAAAGATTTACGGTGGATAGAATATTGGGGATGTAAAATGATTCAATTTTCAGCAGTTGCATATTGGAAAGCTTGGGGGAAAAAAGATCTATCGTCAATGAATATAAAACGAAGAGAATTTAGCTCACAATTTTCTCATGAATTTAAATTAATAGGTAATTCTGGGTTATTAGAAGCTAAATATTTTCAAGGCCGAAAGGAAAAGAATAAGAATGAAAACCCCAAACCTGTGTATGAAAGCATAAATTCAATTCAGACCTTCTTGATTTCATTAAATGGTCCTATTGAAAATTTTAGTACAGATGGATTTGAATTTTTCGGAAAAGGAGGAGTTGAGTTTCCTGATGGAGTTAAAAGAAATCTTCCTTCCAATTTAGATACTAAAGATGATAAAAGTGCTATGATAGTAGAAAAAAAATTACATTTAAAACCCAATGAAAGTCGAACTTTATATTTTGCTTATGGTTATTTGCCTAATGGCTTTTCTTTTGATCACATTTTAGAATGCTATAAGAAAGAAATTTCCAATCAATGGGAGTATTCTGTTAAAAGTTGGAAAAGAAATATAGTTAAATTGACTATTCCTAAAGAAGCTTGGGTAGAACGTGAAATTATATGGCACAATTATTATTTACGTAGTGCTATGACGTTTGATGATTATTTCAAAGAGCACATTCTTTCTCAAGGTCATGTTTATCAATATATAATGGGAACTCAGATAGCAGCACGAGATCCACTACAGCATGCATTACCTTTTATTTTTTGCGAGCCCAAAATTGTTAAAGAAATTATAAGATACATTTTAAAAACAGTTAAAGAAGATGGGGAAATTCCATATGGAGTTACCGGTAATGGAATGATTATACCTTTACCAATTTTTCCTAGTGATCTTGAATTATGGGTAATATGGGTTACTAGTGAATACATTATAGCTACAAGAGATAAAGAATTTTTAAAGGAAGTAATTCCATTGTATCCTCTTTATGGTAAAGAAATTAAAACATCAACAATTTTAAAAATGCTAATAGTTTTTTATGACCACTTTACAGAAATTACTGGAACTGGAAAACATGGTCTTCAAAGAATTTCTACGGGTGATTGGAATGATGGTGCTGTAATGGGATTTGTGCCAAAAGAAAAACAAGAGGAGGTCAGAACTCATGGAGAAAGTATTCTAAATACTACTATGGCGATTTATGTTCTTAATAAATTTGCGGAGTTATTGAGTTTCGTTGAAAATTTTGATATGGTGGATAAAGTCATTAATTATGCCGAATCTTTGAAAAAGGCTGTTAAAGCTCAATGGAATGAAAAATGGTTTAAGCGAGCGTGGTTTACGGACGAATTAGGTTGGATTGGAGACGATATCCTATGGTTAGAACCTCAACCATGGGCTATTTTAGGAGATGCTGTTGAAAGTAATTGGATTCCAGTTATAACAAATAATATAGACAAGTTATTACGAAACCCGTCTAAGATTGGAGCAAGGATATTAAGTAAAGATATTGATGATATTAAAAGAGAAGTTGGTATGCGAGTGAATGGGGGAATCTGGCCATCAATTAACGGTACATTAATATGGGCTTTATCTCAGTTAAATGCTGAGATGGCGTGGGATGAATGGAAAAAAAATACTCTTGCATTTCACGCAAAGGCTTTTCCTGATATATGGTACGGAATCTGGAGTGGTCCTGATACATATAACTCTGATCTCTCAAAATATCCTGGACAAACTCATTTTTTTGAATACTTATTTACAGGAGATTCAAAAGATAAAAAAATTATGTTAGAAGATCCATTTGGTTTAAATTGGACAGATTTTCCTGTTATGAATTTACATCCACATGCTTGGCCATTATATAACATTATACATTTGATAGGAGCGAAATTCACTGAAGAAGGCTTAGAATTTTCTCCATCTTTACCAGAGGAGATATATGATTTCTCTTCTCCGTTATTGGGTTTTAAAAAATCTGAAGATGGATATTCTGGATGGTACGATCCTCATGTTGAAGGTAATTGGAAGGTTTCATTGAAACTCGAATATGATGAATTAAATCAATTTGTAAAATTAGAAGTAAATGATTTAGAAAATGAGATTAACATTGAAGGAGAACAAATAGTTTTTTATGGTAAAAGTGAACTAGAAAAACCACTAAGGTGGAAATTAAGAAAGTCTTAAAATATTATCTCATACAACAATTTTTGTATTTTTTTCCACTTCCGCACGGACAAGGGGAATTACGTCCAACATTCTTGGATTTAATTTGAGATAATGAATTAATTTCATTTCCCTTTTTTATTCTATCAGCAATGATCCTAAACCGTGGCAAAGTATGTGTATAAAATTTTTTCCATCCCTTACATAAAACACTCAATTTATTCGAAGCTTGAGGGTTCCCTATACGGAATTTCTGACAACCTCCATGGCATAAATTTATAAAAGGACATGAATTGCAAATTTGATGCCACTTGGATTTTTCCTGTCCAAATTTACGATAAATCGGAGATTTTAGAATAGTGTCCCATTCATCAAAAAGAACATTTCCTAATAATAGATCATCCCGAACAAAAAAATCACATGGATAAACACTCCCATCGTATTCAATTACAAAATATTGGCAACAATTTTTGCCCATATGGCATACATTATAGCGTCCATACACCAAATATTCAAGGATGGAATCAAAAAGTCGAATAGAAACTTTATTTATATCTTCTTTTATCCATTGATCAAATAGATCACAGAGAAAATTTCCCCATTCTTCACCTGTTATTGAAAAGGATTGTAGATTAAAATCTTCATCAACTTCAACACAGGGAATATACTGATGATAAAAAAAACCTTGTTGTTTTAGATATTGATAAATTTCTTTCGCTTTTCTTACATTTTCATTGTTTACAAGAGTTAATATATTGAATTCTACCTTATTTTGTCTCAAATGTTCAATACCATTTATAACCAAATTATAAGAGGGTTTTTTACCAATAGTTTTTCTATAGTGATCATGTATATACGCGGGACCATCAAGACTTACTCCAAGTAAAAATCTATAATCTCCAAGAAAGCGTGCAAAATCATTAGTAATAAGAGTACCGTTTGTTTGTAGTCCATTACTTATAACTGCGCCAGGAGGAGCGTAAAACTTTTGAAATTCTACCACCTTTTGAAAGAATTTTAATCCCATAATCATTGGTTCTCCTCCTTGCCATCCAAACATATAATTATTATTTTGATTTGACTCCATATAACTTGAGATCATTTTTTCTAGGACCTCATCGGACATTCGAGGAGTTCCTTTAATCTTTTCAAGGTGATCTATATAAAAACAGTAATCACATCTTAGATTACAATCTGCTGATGCTGGCTTTATTAATAACGAAAAAGTCTTCATTTTTCTAAATAAAAGTTTTTATTTTTTTGTACAAAACTTATCAAAATAGCTATTATCTGTAATTAATTTTTAATTATAATAATCAATGCAAATTAAGTATAATTCTTATAATTATTTTACATGATTTAATATTAATAAATATATTAACCAGAAGTGCCGTTGACATGAAGATTTTTTTAATAATATTCGATACCTTGAGGAAAGATCATACTGGATCGACTTATAGAAATGACTGGATAAAAACACCAAATTTTGATGAATTTGCCAAAGATTGTATTGTATTCGATAAAGCTTATCCTGAATCATTACCAACAATACCGGTACGGAGGGCTATTCATACTGGAATTCGTACTTTTCCGTTTAATCATCAGAGACCAAAACTTCGAACTGATGATATAGTTAAGGCTCCAGGATGGGATCCAATACCTCCTCAACAGAAACATTTATCTGAATATTTAAATAGCTTTGGATACAAGACATCATTTATAACAAGCACGTATCATCAATTTAAACCTAATATGAATTTTCATTTAGGTTATGATCAATGGAATTGGATCAGAGGTCATGAAAACGATAAATTTAGAGCTTTTTTAAGGGATGGTAAGTCTGAACTTAATCAAATGATGAAAGAACATACTGTTAGTGGAGATCTTGCTGGTAGAGGGTATCAAAAACTTATATTAAATAAATATTTTCCCAATATTCAAAATAGAAAATCAGAGAAAAATTATTTTCCAGCTAAAACTTTTAAGAAAGCTATTGAATTTACTAAAGATACTCAAGTAATTAAAAAGACATTTTGTTTGATTGATGAATTTGATCCTCATGAACCCTGGGATCCTCCTCAAAAATACCTTGATCTATATGTAGATAAGAATTATAATGGCAGGAAGGTAATTACACCTGCATATCGTCATGATATTGATTATCTCACCGAAGGAGAGTTAAAGTATATGAGAGCTTGTTATGCTGGAGAAGTATCATTATGCGATGCGTGGTTTGGATACTTTATAAATGAATTAAAAAATATGAAGTTGTATGATGATTCATTAATAATTTTTATTAGTGATCATGGACATTCCATCGGAGAACATAACGCAACAGGAAAGATCCCTTATTATATGTATCCTGAGTTAGTTGATATTCCTTTTATGATAAAGCCACCTAATAGTGTACATGGACCTATAAGAATAAAAAAGCCATATGTTTATGATTTTGATATATTACCTACAATCTTTGGATTTTTAGAAAAAGATAAGCCTAATGTATTTGATGGAATTGATCTTTCACTTTTCATTGAAGAAGATGATCAAGTTTTAGAAGGACGTAATTATATTACATGTGGTTTTCATGCGTGTACGTTATATAAGGATGATAATTTTTCTTTTATTACTTCTAATAACAGGTCATACCAAAGATTATTCGATTTATCAAAAGATCCAGAATGGAATGAAAATATAGCTGAAGATAATCCAGATATTTGCGATAAAATTTTTGAAATAATTAGAAAAGATGCGAAGGGAGACCTTCTCATAGAAGATGATACACAATTATTTGAAATGAAAGATTGGTATGAAATGAAGGAAAAAGGAAATTAATTTCTTTTTATAGATAAATTTAATAAATGATAAATATTAATTTGAACTTTTAAGATTATGTTGAGAGTAGGTATTATTGGTTGTGGGGATATCGCCAATCTAAATGTTTTAGGTTATCTCCATTCACCAGACACAGAAATTGTTGCTGTATCTGATAGTGAAATTAATAAAGCTAGAGATAAATTAGAAAAATGGGGCTTAAGAACTATAAAGATATACCTAGACTATCGAGAAATGGTTGATCGGGAAGATTTAGATATTGTAGAAATTTTAACTCCACATCATCTTCATAGACCAATGACAGAATACTGTGCTAAAGCGGGAATCAAAGGTATTTCAGTACAAAAACCAATGGCTCATACTATAACCGATTGTGAAAAAATGATAAAAGTTTGTGAAGAAGAGAGGGTAAAGTTGAAAGTTTATGAAAATTTTCGATTTCATCCTGTATATTTAAGAGCAAAAGAATTATTAGATAATGGAATTATTGGAGAATTGTTGAATTTTAGAATTAATACTATTATGTTTACAGGACCAAGTATGCCTCGAGATCTTAAATCAACAGGATGGCGACAAAATTTTGATGTTTGTGGTGGAGGACCATGGATTTATGATGATGGAATTCATAAATTTTCAATGGGTCTTTGGTTAATGGGTCAAGAAAGAGTTGAACACGTATATAGTTGGATTGAATATTTTGCAGCAATTTTTGATGGACCGAGTTATATATTTTGGAAATATCCAAGTGGAAAAGTTGATAATTATCCTAAATTCGGTGTTATGGAGATTACTCTCTCTCCAAATATATATTACCCCAGCAACTACTATGCTTGCGATGAGTATATCGAACTATCGGGAACAAAAGGATTGATGTGGATAAACCAATGTACAGCTGGAGGTAATTTTATATCAAATAGTCCTCAATTCCCTCCAATTATAGTATATGCTAATGGTGAAGTAAACTCTTATGGGAATGATCTTCCAAGAGATTGGAGATATTCTTTTATTAATTCCACTGAACATTTTATTGAAGTTATGAAGAATGATGGAAAGCCCATTTATGATGGAGTGCAAGGAAAAAACTTGACAATATTTGCTAAAATGCCATACATTTCAGATCAACAAAAAAGAGCTATTTTTTGGGAAGAAATGACACCTGAAAATGAGAAAGATAGATCCTGCTCAGTCGAACGGCCTAATGATATTAATGGAGCAGGATTGCATAAATATTTTATGAGGATAAGAAAAGATTTTAAAAAAGGTATGAAAGAAGGTTTAATTCAAAAGGAATTGAAATATGATAAAGATCTTTTAGTGGATTAATTTTTTATTCAACAAATATCTCTTTTCCTTGTTCAACAGATTTAATTGCTGCTAGATTAAATCTTAATATAGATCGTGCTTGTTCGCCAGAAAGTATTGGTTTTTTATTATTTTTTACAACATCTATGAAATAATTAGTTGCATTAATAAAACTATATTTCCAGTCTTTATCAAAGTCTTTGTAAGTTTCTACTTTTCCATCTCTTATAATTACGAGAGGAGGAAAGACTTCAGAGTCGGACATCTTATTTCCTATTGATGTTCCCTGGTTTATCTTCATTATTCCACGACTACCTATAATTTCAATAAATTCATCAATAGGATAGTATTTTGAATCTGAGAAATTCATTTCTGGCATTAATGTAAATTCCATATTACCATATTGGGGGATAACATGTTCTTTACTTTGCTTATATTTGAACATTACATATGCGGGAGCATCAAGACCTCTATAATTATCTGTCCAACTGAAAACTTTTTCAATTTCTTCATTGAAAAACCACCAGGCTAAAGAAAAAGCGTGCCACCCATTATCGAAAAGAATTGGTGAACCATCACGTCCACCTCCAATTTTTTTTGGATCTTTTCTCCATATTTCTGCACTTTCTGGGATTTTCCAACCACCCTTTGTACCAATTGCTGTTTTAATCCGCAGTGATGATGGATCACCAATATAATCATCATCTAATAATTCTTTTGCTTTCATAATATGAGGTGCAAATACAAAATTCTCATAAATAGAAAGAATTGAGCCTGAATTCTTACAAGCATTAATCATAGTATCTGCTTCTTTTAGACTTAAAGCCATCGGTTTTTGAACAGAAATTCCCTTTATTCCTTTTTGAGCTGCATAAATAGTTGCTTCAGCGTGAAGATGATGAGGTAGTAATATCTCAACAATATCTATATCCTCTTTGTCTAACATTTCCTTATAATTAGAATAAATTGAAATAGACTTATCTAAATTAAAAATTTCGATTTTTTGCTTAGCCTTTTCAACAGTTCTATTGCATAGACACTTGATTTGAGTATCATCTCGATTTAAATAACCTAATATATTAAGATCAAAGATAACACCAGTGCCAATAATACCGACTTTTAACATAAAATATTCAAGTATAAAATAATTAATTAAATTTAAAAAATCTCCATTGGTAAAAATTTTTATTAAAAGAAGAGTCAAGTGAAACTTCTATTGAATAATAGATTAATTGAACGTCTTGAATCATTTTTTGAAACAAGTGAGCTTAACCGGCTACATGAGAATTATGGAGCAGGTAGAATTTTCGATGATCCCATAATTGGAGTAGCTCGAGGAGATGATCCAATATTTCAGGAATTCAAGAAGGTTGTTGGACCAGAACATTTAACTCCTCTTAAGTTTTGGTTAAAAGAAGGCCAGAGAGAAATAGAGCCTTCAAAATTACGAGTTGTTTCTATAGTTTTTCCTTATGTTAACAAAATTCGAAATGAAAGTATAAAAATAAAAAGAACATCAGAACTAGTTGTCCCTGCTGAAATTTATGCTGTAGGTAGAAATTATGCTAATCCTTTTAAAAAAGCTGTATGTAAAGAAATAATTGATTTTTTTCATAAAAACGGTTATATAGCAATAGCAGGAATGTTATCCGAGTTCGTCAGCATTATTGTATCACAAAAAATTTATTCCAATTGGTCAGAACGCCATATTGCTTTTGCTGCGGGATTAGGCACGTTTAGTTTACACGAAGCATTAATTACTGATGTAGGTTGTAATATTAGGTTAGCTTCTGTCTTAACCAATGCTCCTCTCAATATCACAAAAAGAGAGAATAATGATCCTTATGGAAATTGTTTATTTTATGCAGAAGGTACTTGTAGAAAATGTGAAGAGATGTGTCCAGCTAATGCTATTAATGAAAATGGACATGATAAAGATAAATGTCGTGAATATTTACGAAAAGTAGCAAAAATAAATATTGAACGTATTGGTTCAATTTTAAAACCTCATAGGCGTCGTGTAGATTGGAGGTTAAGGCACCCTTCCTATCCAGTAGGATGTGCTTTCTGTCAATTTGGAGTTCCATGTATGGATAAAAATCCAATGAAAAGAAATATTTAAAAATAAAATTTTTAAGAAAGATATCAAAATGTCATCCAACAGAAAAGAATTAGATCCAAGTAAGGCATATGAAAGAGCCTTATATCATGGCTGTGGTTATTCTTACGAAGATTTAAAGAAACCAAAAGTGGCTATAGTAAATTCATGGAATAATATTAATCCTGGACATATTCACTTAAGAAAATTAGCTGATTTCGTTAAAGAAGGTATTGATGAAGCTGGTGGCACTCCTATGGAATTTAATACTATAGCGATTTGTGACGGTATTGCTAATTCTGGAAATTTTTCTAAATACGTTTTACCTTCTCGAGAGATTATTGCCTCATCTATAGAATGTACAATAAAATCTTATAATTTTGATGGAATGGTAATGCTATGTTCTTGTGATAAGATAATACCTGGAATGCTTTTAGCAGCAGCTAGATGTAATATTCCCACAATTTTTCTAACTGGAGGTATTATGCTACCTAAAACTTTTCAAGATGGACCACTTAAGGGAAAAACATTTGTAACGTCTGATATTAAGGAAGCAATTGGGAAATTCAATGCAGGATTTATTACTAAGGAAGAATTTTTTCTCATTGAGTCGGAAACCTGTTGTTCTCCTGGAGCTTGTAACATGATGGGTACTGCTAATACTATGGCGTGTGTTGTAGAGGCAATGGGACTTTCTTTACCAGATTGTGCAACAATGAGTGCAATTAGTGATGAAAGAGTAAAACTATCTAGAGATACGGGAAGAACGATAATGAGTTTAATTGAGAAAGGAATTAAGGCTTTAGATTTGATTAATCATGATTCAATAGAAAATTCGATTAAGGTAGCATTATCATTTGGCGGATCCTCTAATATGATATTGCATTTATGTGCATTATCACATGAGATAGGAGGTAATCTAACCCATTTTGATTTTGATAGGATTTGTAAATCGATTCCTCTATTAGCTAAATTTAAACCAGCATCAGAATATAATCTCTCAGAGTTTCATGAAGCAGGTAGTATTAAAGTATTAATGAAAAAGTTATCAACGTTGTTAAATTTATCAACAAAAATGGTCAATGGGTTAATTCTTAAAGAGTATCTTGAAAATATTGAATTTAAAGATTACCAAATTATAAGAAATTTAGAAGATCCAATCACAAGCGAAGGTGGAATCGCAGTATTAAAAGGAAGTTTAGCACCAGAAGGAGCTATAATAAAACAAAGTGCTATTGATTCAAAAATGAGACATTTTAAAGGTCTAGCGAAAGTTTTTGAATGTGAAGAAGAAATAAAAGATGCATTATTGTCAAATAAAATTAAACAAGGTGATATTTTAGTAATTCGAAATGAAGGGCCTAAAGGTTCTCCAGGAATGAGAGAATTATCAATTCCAGCGGCAATTTTAATAGGGATGGGATTAGGAGATTCCGTAGCAATGATAACAGACGGAAGATATTCTGGAGCTACAAAAGGTCCTTGTATTGGGCATGTTTGTCCTGAAGCAATTGAAGGTGGTCCTATAGCAATAGTTCAAGATGGTGATATGATAGAAATTGATATTGATAAACGAAAATTGGACTTATTAATCCCCCAAGCAGAAATAGAAAACAGGTTAAAAAAGTGGAAAAAACCTGAAATAAATATTAAGACTGGTTATTTGAGTATTTATAGTAAAATCGTAAGTTCTGCGAAGTATGGAGCATATTTACAATGAATTGTTAAATTATGATTAATGAAGAGCGTATATTTAATAATATTAAAGATTTTTCTTTTCCAAGACTATCTGGAACTGACTTTGAGAAGAAGGCTTTCAATATTACCAAAAATAAAATAGGAGAACTCAATCTTGAGTCAATAGAACAAGATTTCTCATTCAGTATTTTTTTTTCAAGAATTTATCCAAAAGTTGCTTTAACGATATTAAGCTGGCTTCTTTTGGTCTTATTTCTAAATTTTAATTTAGTTTTTAATATAATTAATATATCCATTATCATCATTCTGAATTTAATTTTAATTCTATATACTCGAAATCCAGAAAAAATTAAATTGGGGCATGATTACCGGTCTCAGAATTTATATGTAAAAATACCTCAAGTTGAGAATGAAAGTTCAGATTATAATATTTTCTTACTTTCACATTTAGATTCAAAAGGACAAGTAATATCAATAAAAATTCGTATCCAATTGTATTTTATCTGGATAATCACTTTTTCCTTAGGTCTTGTGATGATTACTCTAAATTTCGCTTTATCAATTGAAATTTACTTTTTATTAAGAACTTTTTCTATATTTATCCTATGTTTTAATTTCTTGTCTATGGTAATACTTTGGGTAAATAAAACTAATAATATATCCAAAGGAGCTATAGATAATGCTTCCGGTGTATCATGTGTTTTGGAACTACTACAATATTATACAAATCCAACAAATAGACCTGAAAATTATAATTTATGGTTTGTATTTACAGGTGCAGAAGAATCTGGGACCATGGGCGTAAGGAATTTTTATAATATTATTAAATATTTTGATAGAGATAAGACTTACACAATAAATTTTGACTCAATAGCTAAAAACATAAATCTATGGGATCATGGTCTCCTTAATAATAAATATTTTAAATCTTTTAATTATATTTTAGAAAACAAAGATATTATAACTTTAGAGAAAAAAACATATAGATTCTACATTGGGACATATAGCGACGGATTATTTCTATTAAATAAGAAATTTAAAGGTCTTGGTATTGGAGATAGGAGCATCTATACTTATGTCCATTCAAAAAAGGATGATCTCGATAAAATTGAAACATCAGTATTAAAAAAACTCTGTCAATTTTTTACAATCCTTTTAAACGAAGTTGATAATAATAAGAAAAACTAATAAAATTGAGTTGGTTGTTAATCCAGCTAAATAGGAAAGATTTAGGAATTGTTACCACACCCCCTCAAACAGTAGAATATATTTTATCACGATTAGGAGAAATTAAAGAAGATCAGAAAATTTTGGATCCGTGTGTTGGACCCGGTATCTTTGTTAAGAAATTATTAGAATCAGGAATTAAAAAAAGTCAAATTTATGCTTTTGATATTGATTCGAGTTTTGATACTGAAATAAAACAATTAAATATTTCCTTTAAAACCCGAGATACTTTACTAACTTTATACCCGGATTCTTATAATCAATTTGACTTTATTGTGGGCAATCCACCCTATTTAAACAAAGCTAGTACTTATGTGCGAAGAAATCGATCAAAATTAAACAAAATTTATGGAAAAATAAATGCTCATGAAACCTATGCAATGTTTATTGTTAATAGCATTTGGCGTTTAAAAGAAGGAGGAAAATTAGGTTTTATTACAAGTGATTCGTTCTTAACTTTAAGCACACATAAAAAGCTAAGAAAATTTATCCTTAATAACTGTAAAATTAATGAAATTCTTTTAGCTCCAAAAAATTTATTTTCGGATCAAAATGTAAGTACTAGTCCTGTAATTATTATTTTAACTAAATGCTCTGGATATAAAAACAAAAAGATTAGAGAAAATAATTTAATGAGGATAATTCCTCGATTGAGGAAGGAAGAAGAATATCAATCTCCGTCTCATGTTAATAAAATAGAGCAAATTAAGTACGACTCCTTACCCTTTAACATCTTTTATACCAATATTTATGAAGAAGTAATTAAATTATTTGAGAAAGCCCATAAGTTAGAAGAATACTTAAAGGGTTTTATTGGTATGCACACCCATAATAATAGAAATTATATTGCTGCTATTGAAGGTACAGAATTAGCAAATGTTTTTCAAAACAGAAATCTAAAGAACAATGATTCAAATAAAATATTTAAGATTATTAAAAGGACAGATTTTGAATCTGGTAAATGGAAGCCTTATTTGAAACGTGGTGGAGCGGACCAGTATTATCGCCCGATAATGGAAGCCTTGGATTGGAGCGTAGAAGCTCAAAAAATTTACGATATTCCTAATAATGTACCATTTGAAAATGAGGGCATTGTAATCAGTGGTGTAAGTTCAAGGTTGGCAGCACGTTATATGCCAAAGGGATGTTACTGGGATTCTAATAAAGCAATTGGTTTTATCGTCAGAAATAAAGCAGTTTCAATTAATTATATGTTAGGATTACTTAATAGTTCGTTGTATAATTACTTTGCTAAGGGAATTATTAATAACACTAATAGTATCCAAATAACAGGAATCCATGCCATACCCTTTATAGAACCTGATAATAACATTAAAGAAAAGGTAGAAAATCTTGTAAATATTATTTTGAAAAATAAAAGAAAAAATTTAGAATATGATTATATTAAAGAGCAAAAAATAATAGATGATGCATTATTTGACTTTTATGCTAAAAAATTCAATTTTCCTAACAAATTAAAAAACGATTTAGACAGAAAATATTCAATTTATTCGAATTAGAGTCTTTCTCCCTTAATTTCTTCTTCATATTCTTTTCTTCGTTCAGTCAAGTAGACAGGCCGAGGTACATCCCACCAACCTACTGCTGGAGATCCAGTATAGGGATATTCCCTTTGAACTTCAATATCTATTACTGCTGGTTTTCCTGATTTAGCAGCTCTTTCTAATGTAGGAATTATCTCTTTCTTTCGAGAAATTTTTTCAGAATAACACCCAAATGCTTCACCGATTTTAGCAAAATCAGGAGAATATGTTTCTCCATTTTTGTATTCAAAAGCAGTACCATATCCCCGATCTTCACCGAATGCAGCTTGTTGTAAATCCTTAATTGCAATCCAACCATGATTATTGAGAACTATAAAGAAAATATTTTCTAATTCAAGTTGAACTGCTATAGAGATTTCAGATAAAGTCATCATAAAATCACCATCACCCACTAGAGCAACAACTTGACGATCCGGTTTTCCAATATCCATCGATCCTAATTTTGCTCCAATTGCAGCCGGAACACTATAACCCATTGTAGAGAAACCTCCCGCAGTAAGACATGTTTTAGGTTCATAAAATATTAATTCTTGTAGCATCTGAGCTTGTACATTTCCAGAACTAGTAACTATTACGGCATCTCGGTCAAAAAACTCTCTAACTTCTTTTAAAACCGTAGAAATCATAACCGGTACTTTTGAATCATCTCGATTTTCCTCAAGAAATTTAAACCATTTACTTTTTTCCTCTTGAATTTCTTTAAAATATTCAGTATTGAGATAATTAATTGAATAATTTCCTAATTCCTCCAAAATCTGATTCAAACATGCTTTAGCATCACCAACTATACCAATAGTTACTGGATAATTCTTTCCAATTTCATGAGGATCAATATCAATTTGAATTAATTTTGTTGGTGGAATGGAAAAACTAACACCCTCTTTATATGAGCTTGCAGTTTCATCTGCAAACCTGCAGCCTATTGCGAGAATAACATCAGCATTGGAGGTCATTTTTAATCCAATTGTGGTACCTTTTGAACCAGCTGACCAACAATAAAGTGGATGAGAATTATCTATAATGTCTTTACCCATCATAGTTACCACTACTGCTGCACCAATTTTTTCTGCTAAGTTTCTTATTTCTTCACTGGTTTCTGATGTGATTGCACCTCCACCTATAAATAACACAGGTCTTTTTGAATTTTTAATTAATTGCACAGCTTTCTTTATAAGCGCAGGATCACTTCTAACTCGTCCAAAGGATCTTCGTTCAAGAGGTTCAGGAATTTCAACATCGACAGAATTAGCTTGTACATCCATGGGTAGATCAATATGGACTGGACCTCTTCTTCCTGTTAACATTATATTAAACGCTCTTTGCATTATTGATGCTATTTGACCAACTGTATCGACCTCGAAGCTACGTTTTACTATAGGTTCTAAAATTTTAGGCATACTAGAATCTTTTTTTCTTTCAATTTCTTGGAGAACACCTTTCCCTCTCATATGAACATGAGTATCCCCAGTTATAACAAGGCAGGGAAAGGAATCAACAAAAGCATCAGCAATTCCGATGGCAGTATTAATTGCTCCAGGTCCAATTGAAGTGAATACGCAAAGAGGATTTCCTGTAATTCGATAATAACCCACAGCAAGATGAACTCCTGACATTTCTTGTTTGGGTTGAATTAATTGGATTTTATCCTTATCTTTGAAGAACGCATCTACAAGAGGAAGATTTCCATGACCAGGAATTCCAACAACGTATTTTACTCCCTCTTTTATTAAATATTTGGAGATTATCTCTCCACCAGTATACTTAGGCATTTTAATTCTATTTATATAATTAGTTTCTATTAAATATAATTTGCTAAATTAAAAATAGGTTTTAGTTTGGTTATCGGACTCTTTTTACTGAATTAATTTAAAATTTTGATATGATACGATAATATCTACATATTATTCTTATTTAAATTGTCTCATAATTTGAGATCTCTCTTGGATTAGAAAAATGCAAACCTCGAATTATTTAAAAAATAGAATAAATCTTGTGCAAACAAAACGAGAAAAATTAAGAAAATTGCTTATCAATTATATTAATTTTTTAATTAAATGTCTTAATAATGTAGAATCGAAAAATGAAGCAAAACGGATTCTTGAGGTAATAAACGCACTAGAAAATAAGATGTGGATTCAAAACCATTCTTCAGAGGATTTATCTCACAATTCTTATTTAATAGAGGAAAGAAAATTATATCAAGAAATTGATAATTTATACTTACCTTAATGAAAATTTTTTCATGCAAAGATTGAAAATTCAATATCCCCCCTCTTTTTATAAGTTGGATTTCAAGATTGATCGTATATACCCCTTTAAAGGTAACTTATTCAACATAGTTGTAATGTAAAGTGCCTTCTGTTTTAGAAAAGATTCGTGTTTTAGGAGAAAATTCAAAATATGATATTTGCGCCAGTACTGCTTCCAGTCGTACAGCAAAATATCCAAAACTCTTTGGAGATTCAGAAAAGTGGATCGGAGCAACGGAAAGTGGAGGTATTTGTCATTCCTATACACCCGATGGACGGTGTATGAGTCTTTTCAAAACTCTTTATACAAATAGATGTATTTATAATTGTAAATACTGTTTTTCTCACAATTGTAAGAAAAAGATGAGTTTCACTCCAGAAGAATATGCTCGAACATTCATGAAACTCTATTCTATGAATGTGGCTGAGGGTGTGTTCATTTCATCTGGAGTATGTGGTAGTGCAGATGCTACAACTGAAGATATGTTAGCAGCAATTCGTTTACTACGATTTAAATATAAATTTCAAGGATATGTACATTTTAAATGTTTACCTGGCGTGAGTCAATATCTTCTTAAAGAAGCAATATCTCTTTCTGATCGTATTTCAATAAACATGGAAGCCTCTTCTAAAGCACATCTTGCAGAGATTGCAGATCAAAAAGATTTCAACAATGATATTATAACTCGACAGCGTTGGTTAAAGCAATTACGAAATACGCGTAATGAAGAGACCATTAAAGAAATGAAAGATTTAAAACAAGATAATCAATTAAAATTTCAAGAAGAGATGATTAAAGCTCGCCGAGAAAATGGATATAAGAAATTTCGGTGGGATGGTGCTCCAATTCTCAATAGTGGTCAAACAACTCAATTTGTAATAGGAGCAGCTGAAAATGAAACTGATCTGGAATTATTGAATAGAATTGATTGGGGGTATAAACAAATTGATCTAAGGAGAGCTTATTTCTCATCATTTATACCTATCGAAGGTACACCTTTTAGTGGTAAACAAGCAGCCCCATTAGCAAGAGAACATCGCCTATATCAAAGTGATTGGTTATTGCGAATCTATCATTACAAATTACAGGATATAAAAGAGATCATTAATGAAGTAGGAAATCTACCTATCGGAGATCCAAAAATACACTTAGCACGCAAATATTTTGAGGAGCATAGCCTTGTAAATCCTAATGAAGCATCTTATCAAGAATTATTAAAAGTTCCTGGTATTGGTCCAATTTCCGCGAAAAGAATAATAAACTTAAGGGCCAAAAATTTCATTTTTAGTAAAAGAAAGGATCTTCAATCTGTAGGAGTGGTATTAAAAAGAGCAGATCCCTTTCTTATAATTAATGGTAATTCTCAGACAACAATTCACAATTTTATTTAATTTAAGCTAATTAAAAAGCCAGAACATCATGAATAATAATTGTCATAAAGATCCTATGGAAGTAATAGGAAGATCTAAAGGATTTTCTCATGAAGAAATAATTCAAAATCTATCACGTCATAACAATTTTTCTCCATATCTAATTTCTCAAATAAAAAAAATACCAGAAGTAATTTTTCGCAATTGTGGATCTCCATTTGCGAAAAAAATTAATCAAATGATGCGAGAAATCGGAACTGAAGCATATCGAGCAAAACAATTTACACGAACTGAGATTAACAATCGTGGTGTGTTATATGGAGTTGTTTTACTTAAACATAAAGTTATGGACAGAGTTTTAAACTACTTTCATGAAAGATGGCCTCAGTGTATTATATGTCTATACAATGTATATGATAAAAAAACAAGCTTTATCAATGAAAGAGGAAAAATACAAGAAAATGAGATGTCTTTAAATGAAGTAGTCAAAAATTTGAGCAAGAATCGCCCAATAGTTCCGTATTTCCAGGATATTCAATTTTCGGGCGAAAAAATTTTCGAAACATTATATGGTTCTCAATTTATTCCTGAAAGAGAGAATAGTAAATTCTATAAAAAAATGATTCCAGATAAGTGTTATGAATTACCTGGGATGAAAGGTGGTGTAGAAAAACGTTTTCGAAATAAAAAAATTAATGATTATCTTTAAATTCAAACTATCTTAGCAAATAAAT
>JBHLPW010000123.1:0-5166 GCA_048939015.1 Promethearchaeota archaeon | reverse complement strand
TTGTGTCGTGCCAGTCCACTAATAATCCCAGCGAGTGGAAGGGAAGAACAATAGAAATTGATGACGCTGGGACCGGAGATCTTGTTGGAGATGCCTTCATTGGCTTTCGAGACACGGAAAATGGAAACATATTATTTCAATCGGTACCCGTGGGGCTCTATAATGAAGAAAACAAAGACAATGATCGACCGAAAAAACATATTGTAAAAATAGTAATTGAAGTTCTTAGAGAGCTTAATCACAGCAAAGAGGATAGAATTCTTCTATGCAGGGGAAATTGTTTCGATCTTGTTAGGGATTATTTTAGCGAGAATGAAATTTACTATGAGCCTGCGATTATTGAAGGAAAACTCCAAGATGCTGTGGAAGGTAGATTTATTCAACACCTTAAAAAACTCGGAGTGAATTCTAGAAATCTTACAAAAGAATCAGGTATTCAAAGATACTTTATCTTATTTAATTGGGTATGCCGAGATTTTCCAAATCGAGAACAATTTGTCAAAACTGGTTTTCCTTCTTGGAAGAAGAAATGGCGGAAGATTGCAATGAAGAGATATATGAATTCCAAAAGAGCTAAGACTCGTAAAGAAGAAAAAGTTAAGAGAAGAGCAAATACGATAAATAATCTCTCATTTGAGAAACCTATTTCTGTAAGGAATATTACTTCTAAGAGTTAATAATTTACAATATTTTTATTTTTTTTTGATAGTTAAAATTATTTCAGCAAAGAACTATTTTTAATAATATATAATAAATTCTATTTTGTAGGAGCAAGTGAAGTATAGAATTGGAACGAATCGTCGTTTTCATAGATAATAGTAATATTTTCAAGGGATTTAGAAAATATAATATGAAGGTGGATTATGAATTATTGAAAAAAGTCATAGTCGGTGATCGCAAATTAAAGGAAATTTACTTATATGAAGGAGTAGTGTATCCAATAAGTTCAGAGAAGAAGAAATGGTATGAAGAGTTAAGCAATCGAAGTGGTTATGTAATTAAAACGAGTTTTGATAAAATAGCAACAAGTGGTGCTATTGAAAAGAAGGTTGATATTAATATCGCAATTGATATTATTTCATTTGCTTATGAGGATATATACGATACAGCAGTATTAGTATCAGGGGATGGAGATTTTGTTCCAATTGTCAAGAAAGTAAAAGAGTTGAATAAAAATGTGGAAATATGGGCATTTAAATACTCATTAGCTAATGCTTTAAGAGATTCGCTCGAACCAATAAATATTCATTACCTTGATGATATCTTAAGTGAAATAAGGATGTAATATGACGAAAGCAAATAAAAAGGTTTTATCTTTTTAGAAATAAATGTTCATATTTAAATCATAAAAATAATAACATAGGAATTAATCATGACTAGTTTATTTTTTCTTAAGAAACCATGAATATGGAATAGAAAATAGTTCAAAAGACAACCAAGGATAACAACAAATAAATTTCATAGAAACATCATCTGATTTAATAATAAATCAATATGAATCTAATGAAAAAGTCTCGATTCCTCATCATCATCTATATAGTCTCTATTATAGTAATTAGTCTTCCAATGAAATTTAAAGATTCAAGAGCGGATGTAATTATGTTGAGTAGTAGGGGATTGGGGAATTTTCTTCCTGAAGAAAATTGTAATTTAATTATGACAAATGCAAGTGTTATGTTCAATATTGATGCGGTATATTACCGTAGAAATATAACTCTTGAATTTAATGGAAATTATACTATATATAATCCTGGTGAAATTAAGAATGTTATCCTTGTAGCTCCGTTTTCAACAGAATTTAAAAATTTAGAAGCCACTTGTGAAATAAAGGTTAATAACACTCCCATTTCCTTTGGATTTCTTGATTATAATTTTACCGATAGTCCATGGGAGGAATATTTAGACTGGCATTATATGGGACGTAGGAAATTCATAACTATCAATACTACATTTCCTACTAATGACTCTATTACAATTCAATACAGTTTTGATGCTTATATAGAGATTTTTGAACATGATGATGCTTTAGAAATTTTTTATGATGTTGGAACATCTCGCGCCTGGAATGGAACAATAACAGAACGAGTTGAATTTAAAGTATATGGAAAGAACCCAGATTCATATTCAAAATATAGAAAGGATAGTTTCGAATACAATTGCACGATTTCTGATATAGAAGACGGTTTAAGTTATGTTTGGGAATGGAAAAATGAGATTATTAATGCTGGGAGTGTATATATCTATTATTCTTATTATAATCCTTGGGGACGTATATCTTTTATTTTGATATTTATTCTAGTATATGGAGGTATTGCTGTGCTTTGTATAACTCTATTACTTCTAAGACGAAGAAGAAAAAGGATTAAACAAAATTTTTCCTAATTCGCTTTAAAAATTTGTTTATGTTTTTTGTTAGTTTACAATACATATAATAATAGCATAATAGCATTTATTATTACACAATCTTATAATTAAATGTGAATATTTAAATTGAAACTGCTCTTTTTATTGAATTGGAGATGGAGCGAGAAAGAGTATATTTACGATTTTTAGGTAGAAAACTTCTTAGTTTCAAGAAGTTAGAAACTGGAGAAATTATTGGAACTGGTTTGTTAAATCCTATTTTTGATAAAATAAAATTTCTTTTTATGATGGCACTCCAGGCACGGTTTTATGGACAATATACAAATTTAGGAAAATGGAGAGGTAAGAGAGTAGCAAATACATTTGCTCCACCAGTTGGAAGTTATCCAATGTTTCGAGTAATGAAAGCTATTATAATGAGCAAAATTTTTCGTCATACTTTTCCTGTTGCCATGACATTTGCTGTAACTTACAGATGCCAATGTAAATGTAAGCATTGTAGTGCAGGTAGGCATTTACGGAATGATTTGAGGGAACTTTCAACTCAAGAGGCTAAAGCTTTGATAGATCAGAGTCAAAATCTAGGAGTTTCGTTAATTGCGTTCACAGGAGGAGAACCATTATTGCGTGATGATATTTATGAATTAATTTCATATGTTGACAAGCGGAAAGCTTTAACTATTCTATTTACAAATGGATTATTATTAACTGAGGAAAATGTTGATAAACTAGTTGATGCTGGATTATATTCACTCTTCGTTAGCATTGATAGTGCTATTCCTAAGGAACATGATCAATTAAGAGGTAAGGATGGTATATTCGAATCTGCTATAAAAGGAATAAAGAGAATGAAAGATAGAGGGGGATTCGTTGGGATCTCTTCGTATGCAACTCGCTCTTCAACCCAAAAGGGTATGTATAGAAAGTTATATTTACTTGGAAAAAAGCTAGGAGTCGAAAATCTAATCCTTTTTGATGCGGTACCAACAGGAAGTATGCTTAAAAATATAAGTGAGATGTTAACCCCAAAACAACATGAGGAACTTAGAAAATTCTCTTCAAATGTTTTTAAACAAAAAGAAGTCCCACAATTTAATTCACAATCGTGGCAAAATTCTATAGAAGGATATCTTGGAGGAATTGGCTGTCTAGCGGTGAATATCCAGTATTATGTTTCTGCATATGGTGATGTTTCTCCTTGTGATTTCACACCTCTTTCATTTGGGAATATTAAAAATAAGTCCCTTAAGGAAATATGGAATAAAATGGTTCGACATCCAGCATATAATCATCGAAGTACTTCTTGCAGAATGCAGCATCCAAATTTTCGACGTATTTATATTGATCCAATCCCAGACGACTCTATACTTCCATATGATATTGATAAATTACCTAGTGTAGATTACAGGACCTAATTTAGGTATTTACTTTTTTTTTCTTTTAATCTTTCTTAATCATTTCAAGTTCAGATTCAATACCTAGCAAATTCGCAACTTCGACTAATGCTTTCCATTCTGAATGGACGTTTTCAGCTTCTCGAATTTTACCTTGTGATACCAATAATTTATGTAGATTGGCTTTGGAATCCACAAGTCTGACAAACATTGCCAGTATATCTCCCTTATCTTCGGAATTAACATAAGATCTTAACACATCAATCATTTGGCTATCATCTTTAGAGACAGGAGCTATATTAGTTAGTTTATCACGGATTTCAGATAGGATTTTTTGATTATCTTCAAGTAATTTTGTTTGAATTAGGCTAATATTAATCGCATCAGAATATGTTTCTACTCCGAGATTCTCTTTAATTTCATCTAACTTCTTTTTAACAATATCATTTATTTCTATAGTTGGGCTCATTTTTCTAGATAATAGAGAGAGGAATTTCTTATATAAATAGTAATATTTTATGAATATTACATATAAACCAAATTAATTAATAGCAAAATAATGTGTTAATATTGTACATTGATTGTCATGCCCATGTTTTTTTCAGTCCTTTTCCAACAGAAAGTATTGATAAGGATATTATAGGTAAGGTACCAACGCCCTCAACAGATTTTATACATGAAATGATTTCTAACGCAAAAAAAAAAGGCGTGTATTATATTATAGGAGTTATTAGTAATCCAAAAGATTTCCCAAGATACCAAGAGCAATTAGAACTGAAAAATATTATAGATGTTATCGGTATATCAAGGAATAACGCAATTTTTGACCTTTCAAAAATGATGTCACTATTAGAAAAAGAGATTGAAAGAAAAAAGCCTCATGGAATAGGAGAGATAGGATTGGATTATACCTATGGTTTTGATAAATTAAATGACAATGAGAAAAAGTCGTTTAAGAAAAGACAACAAGAATTGTTTAAAAGTCAAATCAATTTAGCAAGAGAAATTGACATACCAATAGTGGTTCATGCGGGGTATGGAACAGACAAAGATATTGTAGAAATCATAAAACAAGAAAAAGCTCAGGATGTTGGCGGTCAAATACATGGGTATATGTCTAAAAAAGATTTAGTTTCCGAATTAATTGATATGGATTTTTACATCTCTTTCGGTTATCTCCATCCAAGAGAAGATGAATTAAAAAGAATAATCGAAATTACACCATTGGAACAGTTACTTATCGAAACGGATTCTCCATATCATATAATGGAGAACCCCAGAAAATTCATTCTGCCTGAAGATGTTGTTTTAATAGCTGAAGAAATTGCTAAGTTAAAGGAGGTAAAACTCGAAGATTTTACTAATCAAGTAATAAAAAATGCTAAAATTCTTTTTAAATCCAATACTT
>JBHLPW010000011.1:26929-86835 GCA_048939015.1 Promethearchaeota archaeon | reverse complement strand
TTTATAATTGTTTAAAAAATCGTTCCCAAATCGGTTGAAAAATAGGTAAAAAATGGCATTTATGTTTTACTTTTTGTTATAGGTTCTATGAAATAAAAAAGTATTTTGCACTGAAGGCAACGAATTTTCATTGTGGTGAATCTGTTAATTGTGACTGTTCACCAGAACGATGTTGGAACTTTGACCTGGTACCAAGCAGAAGACAACCACATTGTATTAAATTTTTTGGATTGGATTTACCAAAAAAATATCAAGAAAAAAATATAGGATTTATATTGGGGAACTGGAGATGAAATAAAATGGTTGATATCGATCTTAACGATAAAGTAGAAGATTATATAGATAATCTTAAGTTTGGTAAAAGAAAAGAAGTAAGAACATATGATGAAGTTATTAAATATTATGGAGAACTTGTGAAAAACTACTTTGGACTGTCAAGAATTATTGGATTCAAAACAAATAAAGAAAAAGAAATGCAGAAACATGGTATCGATGCTTTATCTAATGGGTTTTGGCAATTTAAATCACATAGATATCCAAATAGGAATATTGTATTTGAGACGATATATGATATAGAAACTGGTAAACCATCATGGTATAAGACTTATAGTGATGATACAATAGTTTGCAATGTTTATTTTAAAAACAAAACTAATGTAGATATTTATGAAATACTTTTTATGCATGTAAAAGAAGTAAGAAAGCAATTCCCTCTTGAAATATTAGAAAGTGAGTATCGATATTGTTGTATGAATTCTACAATTAGAGAAAAAGGAAAATATAGAACAAGAGAGATCTATGTGATGGAACCATCATTGTTTAATAAAAAAAGTTTAGTTTCATTAACAGAAATTAAAAATGGAATAAAAATTGAGAAGAAACTTAGGAATCAAGGTCTTTTCAAATATCATAAATTATTAGAATGAAATTAAGAGAGGAAAAATAATAAATGTTTGAAGAAGCAACAGTAAAAAGGAGAATTGTAGAGTTCTACAACATTAAAAAATGTGCAACAAGACACGAAATTGTAGATGGCATGAGTGATCTTTGGAAAATGAAAACAGAACGGAAAAAACTAATTAATATGGTTGGGAGCATCCTAAATAAAATGGAAAGAAATAAGTTCTTAACAAAAAGAAGGAAAAAAGGAAAGGGAAACAAACTTTTTTATACAATAACAGAGACAGAAACAGAAAAACCAACCGAACTTATTAAAAAGAATTTGCTTCCAGATAATTTTTCAGAACCCGAAGAAATTAAAGAATATCCAATAATAGTTATTCAAGAAACAGAAGAAAAGAAAAAATGGTATACAACTAAAGAGGTTGCAGATAAACTTGGACTTGCTGATTCTACTTTAAGAAAATTTAGAATTAACAATAAAATGATACTTCGAGGGTTGATAAAACGTTCTGGTATGGAACGCTTTTCTGGACGTGGACATACCATTTTATGGTCAGTTGAGGCAATTAAAGAAATTATAAAAAACACATCAAGTGTATATAAAGAAGATAAGAAAAAAGTTGTAAAACAATTTTTGGATAATGGACATGTAGAAACACCAGAATTTAGACAGGAAACAGAAGAAAAAATAGAAAAATTTGTTGATAAAACTCTTAATAAAAAAATTGACGAAGTTATGAATAAATTAGAATGTATGGATAAAAGATTAGTTAATTTAGAAAAACTATCAAACAAACATAAAGTTGAATATAATAATATAGTTCCACAACAGATTGGTGTTAATCCTACAATAGACCCAACTGGTGTGCGTGATTTAGAAGGAAGAAAAATAGATTCAAGAGCAGAAGAGTTAATATGTGAAGTTATCAGAGATTTAGATTTAACAATAGGAATTGGTGTACTTACACATTACCAAATCAGATTAACTAATAATCTTAGAAAATGGTTAAATAAGAAAGTTCCAAAATATTTGATACAAGATGCTTGGGGATGGATTCCTTATTCGATTGAATGTGATTATTTTTTTAGAGTTGGAGTTGGTGTTATTCTTGAATATTATGGTTATAAAGATAAAAGTTATTTAGCAAAAAAAGAAATAAAAAATAATTGGATTTATCCTAATTTAACAACAATTGTTGAAGAATTAGAAATACCTATAAAACTTATTATAATTGAAAACAAAGAAGTTAATGATTTAATAGCAATAAAAGAAAAAATAACAAAAGCATTTAACGAACAAGAAGAATTAGCAAAAAGTAAAGGATTTAATCGTGAAAAAATACATAAAGAAAAACTTTTATTAATAGAACCAGATGAAAAAAGATATTTTATATAGGTTTAAATAACATGCAATCTCAAGTCATAACCATTCCATCACGTGGAAGATCAGATATTATTAAACAACGTACTTTAAAATTAATTGATGGAACAGAAAATATTTATGTTGTAGTTGAACCACAAGACTACGAAATTTATGAACATACTCTTGAGGATTATGATATAAACCTATTAAAGCTTCCATCAAATGGACGAGGTCTTACTTATGCACGTTTTTTCATACAGGATTATTTTAAGGATAAAATAAGGTATGTATGGCAACTTGACGATAATTTAGACCAATTGCTTATAAGAAATGGTCCTACAGATGGTGGAAACCCTCATCTTGATAAAATAGAATGGTTAGATATACCAGCTCAGCAGGTTTTTGATGAAACATTAGCAATTATGAAAGAAAAAGGATAACTCTCAGTTATATTACTGTCGGTTATATAGTTCTCAGTTATATTAATCTGGAAAGGAAAAGTTAGTGATATTTAAATGTAGGATATGGTTCTTTTTACATAATAAAAAATAAGTAAATAGAGTGATGTTAAATTTCATTGACAAAATTTTTAGGATTGCCAGAAAAAAAGAAAGAACCCACTGAACTGGACAGGTTACTAGAAAAACGTAAAAACCTTATTATACAATCCAGAAATATTAAACGAAAGATTATTAAGGTTAAAGAACAAATTCAAAAAGAAAAAAATTAATTAGTTATTAGTATTTCTTTTACTATGGGAGACTCTTCGATATAAGTACGAGACTCTATTGGCTGTAGGACATCGTGATAGTCGAATTGTTCTCCTTTAAAGATCAACTTTAACTCATTGATAACCACAATAAAATTCACTTTATTTTCGATTTTTTCAGGAGTTTCAGGTTCCTTTCTGATTCGTTCAATAGCATCTGTATTGATTTGAACTCCAGATAATCTTAGTTCTTTCAGCTGTCGTTTCAGAAAGTTTATTTCCATTTTTAAAAAGTCAATTTCATTTATCATTTCGGTTGGTATTTCATTGGTTTTTGGTTTTGGTTCGTTTAGTTGGACAATTTGATAGCATATGGAACCATATCCACGCTTTATGCTTTTCTTATTGGTCAAAACTCTCCCACATCGTTTACATCTACATTCTGACATTTTTTATTTACCTCCTTTCATTTCTTTTAATTCTCTATTAAATACTTCAGCTAATTCGGGTAATAGATTCTTTTTAGGCAATCGTGTTCCCTTTCCAGTCTTTAACCTATAAAAGAACCATAAATCATCCTGAGTTATTGTCATTGTAGAAAAAACATCTGAAACTTCTAATTCTTTTTCTGTTGGTTTTTGTATCTTAGGTTCTTTTTTCTTTTCAGGAGTAATTTTTACTTTTTGAGTTGCTTTCTTTTGATATTTACTAAAATCTATAGGCATGTTTCAATCAACTCCATTAGTCTTTTATCCTCTTTTTCTGTAGTGGTATCAAGTTTAATACCATATTCGATAAATTTTGGAATCATTTTTTTAAGAATTGAAGTATCGAGATCTTCTTTTTCTTTGATAGTTGTATAGATAATATATCGCTTTTTTTTACCAATTTCTTGGATTAAATCATTTCTTTTTAATCTATGAATGTAGACTCTTGTTTCATTCTCAGAAAGATTCATTTTTGTTGCGATCTCCTTGATTGTTAATTCATTTTCTTTTAACAATTCCAATATTTTTTCTTTATTTGACATTTTTTTATTATCACCAAAGAAATGTTATTCTTCGTTATTTTATATTGAAAATCAACCTATTTAAATGTTATTTTTTGTTATTAATATTTTATAAATAACATTTTTGTTATTATTAAAAACTAAAAATTTTAATTGAAAAAATAAATTTTCCTTAATAGAGGCTTAAAACCTTTAAATTTTTAATTTTATAGAAAAAATAGTTAATAAACAATATGATATAAAGTTTATACTCCTTATGAATTAAAATGAAGCTTTCACGAAGATTTTTTTATTATATTCGATTAATTATTTAAAATAGCCGATTGATTTATAATAATAATGGGTAATAGAACCAATCTTGATAATGTTAAAGGGATACTAACTGATATAGATGGTACTCTTTATTTTAAAGATGCCCCCATTCTTGGAGCTATCGATACTATTTCAAAACTTCGAAAAATAGGATTAAAATTTCTTTTTTTTACAAATACAGATAGCAAATCCCCTAAAACAATACTAAAAATTTTACAGCACTATGGATTTTCTATTAATAGGGAAGAAATTTTTACACCGATAATAGCTTTAAAAGAGTTTTTATCTCAGTATCCTGAAAAAAAAACATATTTTCTCACTACCAAGGAAGTAGAAAAAGAATTTGAAGAAACCCCAAAAGTGGTAGGTGATGAAATTCCAGATTTTGTAATTTTGGGTGATTTTCGTGATAATTGGGATGTAAATCGTCTAAATACTGCTTTTAAATATGTGCTAAAAGGAGCTAAACTTCTTGGAACACAAGGAAATAGATATTTTCTCGACCTTAATGGTGAACCTGTTATCGATACAGGATCTTTTATACAAATGATAGCATATGCAGTAAACACTATTCCAAAAATTTTTGGAAAACCCTCAAAAGAATATTTTTTGCAAGCTTTAAAAAAATTAAATCTTACTCAAAATGAAGTAATAGTAATAGGTGATGATCCAGAATCTGATATCCAAGGGGCAATCAATTCAGACATCAAAGGGATTTTAGTAAAGACAGGAAAAGGGCAGTTTTTTGATTCTGCATCTTCAAAAATAAAGCCTTTCATGGTGCTCGAATCATTCAGTTCATTATCAGATTTATTTCCATAAAATTATAGATATTTTATTATAGAAAGGATAATGATTAGAATTAATTGATTATTTATCTCTTTAATATATATAATAAAAAAAAGTGGAAACAAATGGGAAAAAAAGTTCGGAAAGAAGCTGAAAGTTTAGGTTTAACAAATCTTCCTAAGTATACATTTTTTGGACGTCCTAAAAATCTTAAAATGAAGTTTTCAAAATATAAACCAGATCTTGCATACACTGTAGAAAATTGGATGAAGAGTATTGAATCTTCAATCGCTATAGATGAATCTGGAGGTGGAAGAAACAATACTTTTTATTATATGGCGCCTCAAATGAATTTATATGTCGAGATAGCAGATAAGATGGCTGGAGCGATAGTTCCCAATCCAGGGAATCATGCAACACAGATAGATATTTATACCAATAACGAAGACCACGTAAGAACAATTGTTAGAAGCATCAATGCTCAATGGGAAGATGGAATTGTACCTCATCTTGATTTAAAAAAACTTGAAAAGAAATACAAAGTTAATAGAGATGATATTGTTAAAGCTTGGCAAGCATTTCTTTGAAATAATAATAAATAAAAATTTAATTTGGAAACTATAAGATCCAAAAAATACTTAGATCAGTTATTTTTTTTCTGTTTTTTTATTAGATTAAAGACTGTATAAAGTACATAATAATAAACAAAGAGAGACCAATTTTTACTATTCATTTTTATAAAAGGGTATTATATGTGAATAAAAAGATTTATATATTCCATTCTTTTGATAAATCATAAAAATATAATTTAATTAAAAATTGGATGTTTAATCCATGTCTTTAAAAGAATATTACATAAGAGATTTAGTTATTAATGATGAATATGGAATTATTGACTCAAATGCTTCGATTCAAGACGCTGCAAAAAAGATGAAAGAATTAGGAGTTCCAGATTTAGTAGTTGTTAAAGGAGAAGAACAGAAAGTACTCGGAATCATAGCTGATTTTGATATAGTGCAAAATGTAGTAGCAGAAGGAACTAATACTAAAACTGAAAAAGTCATATCAGCAATGTATAAAATCAAACCAGTAACATTAGACACTCCTGTTACTGAGGCATTTACCCGTATGCGAGATCTAAATGCAAATGTTGTACCAGTAGTGGAAAACGAAAAACTTGTCGGGGTGGCTACTATCCATGATTGTTGGAGCTATATACCAGATCAAACTGTTGATGAGATTGGACTTATTCCGGTAAAAAATACTAAAGCAATTGAATTTTGGTTCGGGAGTGTATGTGCAATTATTGGATTCACACTTGGTATACTTTTGCCATTATCTGGAATTTTTGGTTTTTTTACGGGAAAATATAGTGATCTACTGAGTTTACTTGGTATGGGCCCAATGGGGGAAGATCCAACACTGATCTTTTCATTATTTGATGTAAGAGGTCCTGGACTTTTAATGCCATATTATATTTTAAGAGATCCTATATGGATTGTAATAGATATATTTAGTATTTTAATGTTGGTTTCTGGAATAGTTGGGTTGTTCTCT
The DNA here is from genome assembly GCA_048939015.1 of Promethearchaeota archaeon. Classification (GTDB taxonomy): domain Archaea; phylum Asgardarchaeota; class Lokiarchaeia; order Sigyniarchaeales; family SOKP01; genus Loki-b32. The sequence continues at coordinate 80,193 of JBHLPW010000011.1, read as the reverse complement.
ATTATTTACACTGGTTTTTCTGATACAAGAAATTTAGAAACTGGCTGGAAAATAAGAACAATAATGCCGGGATTAGCAGTATTCTTTATGGCTTTTGAATGGATTTTATTCAGTATAGCATTTACTACTACTACACAACCCATTATTGCTATTGATCCTATTGGATTAACCTTGTCGATAATTTCGATGATTCTCTTTTTATTAGCTATTTATAGAGATTACATTTTTCGAGGAATAGAGGCAACTGATGTAAAAACAAGCGAGGTGTCTTCTTAAATATGCCACGCGGGGGAGGTGGTGGATTTCGTGGTGGTGGATTTCGTGGTGGTGGATTCAGTGGTGGTGGATTTCGTGGTGGTGGATTCAGTGGTGGTTTCCGTGGTGGATTCAGCGGCGGATATAGGGGTGGAGGCTCTCGAACGGGTACTCCATTTGGAAGAACTGGTGCTGCCAGAATAACTTCAAGATCTCCAAGCGGACCCTATTCGCATAGATATTATACACCTCATCGCAGATATTATAGACCTTACTGGTGGTATCACCGTCCTTGGTATTATAGATGGTGGTATTCGCCTTACTGGGCAGGATCCTGGTATAGACCGTGGTATTATAGTCCGGTATATGTCGGTGGAGGAATCCTATTTATGATAATCCTTGCACTGATAATATTACCAATAGCGGGTGTAGCATTTTGGTTCCCCTTTAGTAGTGCTGATACAAATGGCTATGTGAATTATCGTTCTACTGAAACTCTTTATTTTAATGAATTTTGGTATGAATATGAATATGTTGAATCTGGGAGCATAGACTACTCTGTTCAATCATTATCAAGTGATTTAACTTTTATCATCTGGAATGGTCCATTTGAAAATCTCCCAAAAACGACGATATATAGTGACATTATTGATTCAAAAACAGTACAAGGTAATGAAGGTATTTGGGTTGAATGGTGGTACTTAAGAGCGGGATCGGGAATTCAATATGAATTTAACTCAAGTAATTCGATTGATTTCTTTATTGCTGATAGTAATAATTTCTATTCTTGGAATCAAGAAGCTTCAGCATCATTTTTGAGAAGTGCAATAAATACGAATGAAAGTAGTGGATCGCTTACTATAACTAATTCAGATGATTATTACATTGTGTGGTATAACGACGGAGTATCATCTGTTGATGTTGATTTTACTATAAATTATGCAGCTGCTGATGTCATAGATCTGTCAGGAATATATTCACAAGATGTTCAAGAAGGAGTAACCCTTTCGAACTCTTACTCAATAACTTCAGCAGGAAATTGGTATTTTTTTATTTATTTTGATCCGATGGTTTCACCAGAAGAATCTACAATCATTACATTTGATGTGACGTATAACACAGGAGTAACTTCAAGAGAGAGATGGCTTGATGTTCAATGGATCTTAATTATCGTCCTTGTTGTTGTCATTATTATACTAATAGCCGCAGTTGTAGCACGAAAAGGTCAGAAGAAACTAAAATTAAAAGAACCAGAAAAAACACAAACTAAGATTTCACCGTATAAAACAACTACGACAGAAGAACCAGAGAAAGTGAAAAAGTGCAAACGTTGTAACGCACCACTCAAACCTGATTCCAAATTTTGTCCTAGCTGCGGAGGTAAAGTAGAGGGACGACAAATTGGTACTCCTTCGATTACTACTCCTTCTGATGCAAAAACTTGTTCTTTATGTGGAAGTAAACTTACTGGGACAGAAAAATTCTGTAAATGGTGTGGTACAAAAGTCGAAGAATAACAATAAATTAAAAATTCTTTTTATTTTTTATTTTAAAATTAAACATTATCTAAGAGTCTTACACCACATTTCTCGCAATATTCTTGTTCGCTACTTCGTATTTTTTCTCCGCAATTTTTACAAAAACCAAGTTTTTTAATAAATTTCTTTTTAGTTTTTAAATGCTCTTGTTCTTTTCTTTCTTCTACATAGTGTTCATAATCTTCTTTAGGTTTAATATCTTCTTCAAGAGAATTAATAGTTTCTTTTAACCAAATCATAAAAATATATTTTTCAGTATCTTCAATCGTTTTAAAAGATTTAAAATCAGAAGTCTTTTTGTTAGGGGCATCTATAAATCTCTGACTCCCAATTTCAAGAAATGTATTATAAAACAATATACCATCGTAGATCAAAGACTTTATTTCTTTATTTTTTTCCACTTCGTATGCCAAATCAAATCCAGTTGCACCGCGATTAATCAACCTTACCAATTTCTTTAAGAAATCTAAATGCTCACTTAAAGGTTTTTTTACACTTTTATTATTCTCCATAGGTTTAGATATCTTTAATGTCTCCTCTTCCAATAGAGTTTTTTTAAATTTTGTTTTATATAACCTTTCTATTCTAATTCTTTTTTGTAGTCTTTCGCGTTGAATGTCGTCCATATACTTCATTTATGGATTAATTAAGGTGAAAGATCCTATTAGGTAATTAAGATACGAAGATATAAATATATTTATAATTATATCTGAAAGATTAGAAAAACAAAATAGTTTAATAATAAATTTTAAACAAAAATAGTTAACTAGCCTCTTGAGGAGAATCTTCGGTTGTATGATTTTTAAAAGATGTATATGCACCTTTTACCTCATTAAGGTCAGCAGTCACCACAGTATGACCTAAATGCACTTTTTCAAATCTTTTTATCTCTACTTGATTAATGGGATTACCCGCATGAATCACAATATATTCTTTACAACGAATACACGCACGACAACGAAGACTCATAGTATTAAACCCAAATCTAGTGGTTATATTTGATATAAAATTTGTTTATTATTCAATAATAGAATTAATCTATATGTAATTCTCCAAGATCTATAAAATATGAAAATATTTCAAGATTACTATTTTAAATTAAAATTGTAACATAATGACGAACAAAAATTATTCTGCACTTTTTAGAAGATTAGCAGCGTAAAATTAATTTCCTCTTGCGTAATTTTTTTAATTTCTTATAAAAAATTATCTTATTATAAATAAATCAGATTTCCATTAAACCTGGAATTGTAGAATCAAATCTTTCTTTCAATTCTGACAAATCAAGCTTGATTTCTCCATAATCCAATCCTCTAATATTAATTTCTGGTTTTGGAATAATCTCCCCGATTTTTTTAATATTTACTCTGTGTTTTTTTGCGATCTCTAAGATTTTATTAACATCATTGGGTTCAGCTTCAATAATAAACCTTCCATAGGATTCACTAAATAATAACTCGTCATCTCTTAAAGTTTTATCAAAACAATTTGTGAAGTCCAATTCTGCTCCCAAATTATTCTTAAAACACATTTCAGCTATAGTTATAACAAAACCACCTTTATTAACATCATGGTTAGCTTTAACTATTCCATTTTGATAAAGTTCAAATAAAAAATTCCATCTTGAGTTAATCTTTTTTTCCTCAACTTTAGGAGGATTTCCTCCTTCGATATTATATATTACTGAATGATATTCTGAACCACCCAATTCTGCTTTTGTTTCACCTATTATAAAAATTAAGTTCCCCGCTTTCTTAAATGGAAGAGTTATAATATTATTTTCTCCATGAATGAGTCCCACAACCATTATCATTGGTGTAGCTTTGATGGCTGTTTTTTTTACTTCATCTTCATTGTAAAAAGATACATTTCCTCCAACTATAGGAAGTCTCATAGTCCTACAAAAATTATTCATCCCATCAACTGCTTTAGAGAAGTACCAAAATGATTCAGGTATCTCTGGATTGCCAAAATTGCAACAGTTAACCATCGCCATTGGTTTTGCTCCATTCGCTATTAGATTTCCACATTCTTCAACAAGTCCTCCTCTTACACCGTCATAAGGATCCAAAAAGCAATGTTTCGAATTCACGCCTACACTGGCTGCTATAAATTTATCAGTGCCAATGATTCTAAGCACTCCTGAATCTCCATCTCCACATTTGACAACAGATCTAACACCTACCTCATGATCATATTGTCGATAAACCCATTCTTTACTACATATGTTTTCCGAAGCTATTAACCTATATATGATTTCTTCAAGTTTTAAGGATGGTTTTGGAGTTTTTTGAGTTAGTAATCCCTCTAAGTACAAAGGTTTTTTTTCCTGCCGTTTAAACATTGGTGATTCAGATAGAGCTTTAGCTGGTATATTTACGACTAAATTTTTGCCATCAAATACCTTAAGAACTTTGGAGTCATCAGTTCTTCCAATAACTGCAAAAGCCATTTCATATTTTCTAAAGACATCAAGGACTGTTTCTAATCCCTGTGGTTTTACTATGAATGCCATCCTTTCTTGTGATTCAGAAAGCATAATTTCATAAGAATTCATTCCTGGTTCTCGTGTAAAAACTTTTCTTAAATCTATATTTCCTCCCGTGTTGCCATCCCCAGTTAATTCACTTGTTGCACAAGTTAGGCCTCCACCTCCAAGATCTTTTAGTCCTCTTACATAACCTGTCTTTACAGCTTCAATTGTGGCTTCTATAATCAATTTTTTAGTAAACGGATCCCCGATTTGAACAGCAGGCCTATCCGCTTCAGACATCTCAGTTAATGTTCGAGATGCGAATGTCACTCCATGAATTCCATCTCTACCTGTAGATCCTCCCATTAATATAACATAATCTCCTGGATTGTATGCTCTACTAGGAGCATGCTCAAAATCTTCAATCGTACCCAATCCTATACATGCAACGTTTACTAAACAATTACTTTCAAAGCTATCATCAAATTCAACCTCACCACCTATAGTAGGAATTCCAGTACAGTTACCATAATCAGCAATACCTTTCACTACATATTTAAATAACCATTGTGAATGTGGATTGTTTTTCAATTTTCCAAATCTTAAAGGATCTAATAATGCGATTGGTCTCACCCCCATGCAAAGAATATCTCTTATTATACCGCCAATCCCCGTTGCAGCTCCATGATAAGGTTCTATAGCAGAAGGATGATTATGAGATTCTATTCGAAATGCTAAGGCATAGCCGTCTCCAATATCAATAACTCCTGCATCTTGTCCAGGTCCTGCTAATACATAGTCATAATTTGCCTCAGCATCCTCAAATATCTTCAATTTTGGACGTGAAGACTTATAGGAGCAATGTTCGCTCCACATAACATCAAACATGCCTAATTCTGTTATATTCGGTTCTCTCTCTAATAATTCTTTAACTTTCTCAAACTCCTCTCCTGTCATCTCCACTTCTGCAGCTTCCCCGTTAAGTTTTATTCTTGTCAATACGAAAACCTCCTTTTAATAAAATCAATCATAGAATTAAAAAATAATTTCCCGTGTTCAGTCCCCTTAGGACTTAAAATTCTCTCAGAAGCACGTTCCGGATGGGGCATTAATCCAATGCAATTTTGTTCTAAATTGCAAATTCCTGCAATATTTCCCAATGATCCATTAGGATTTGCCTCATCTGTCAATTCCCCTTGTTCTGTCGAATATCGAAAAACAATTTGATTATTATCTTCTAATTCCTTTATATTATCATTAAAATAACGACCTTCAGCATGGGCAATAGGTAAAGCAAGAACATCACCAACATTCATTTTATTTGAAAAAGCAGTATTCTTATTTTCTACCTTAAGATTTACCCATTTACATATAAATTTGAGTGATTCATTATGTAAAAATGCACCAGGAATGAATTGAGCTTCAGCTAAGATTTGACATCCGTTACAGATACCTATAACAGGTCTTCCATCTTTAAGCATTATTTTTGCTTCATCTATTGCTGGACTATGAGCAGCAATAATACCTCCTCTCAAATAATCTCCAAAAGAAAATCCTCCGGGTAATATTACACCATCGTATTTGGATTCTTTAAAATAGTTATGCCATACCAAATCTACATCGATATGCATTACATTTTTTAATACATGAATTGTGTCTAAATCACAATTAGCTCCCGGAAATTGGATTACAGCTATTTTAATACTCATTATTTCTTAAGACTCTTTTTGTAGTTTTAAAATCTTGAAATTTTGAGTTACCGGGTTAAAAATTCTCAATTTATTTAATAAATCTTCAACGATGTTTTTAGCGCGCTCTTCACTTTCAGTATTGACATTAAACCTTAAGTATTGACCACTTCTAACATTTGATACCATATCGTAACCTTTTTTGGCAAGTAAGTCTCTTTTTATAGTTTCGCCGGTAGGATCACGCGCTTTTTCTTTATTGGTAATAATTACTTCTACAATAAATTCTTGAAGAGCCATATGCGTAAAAAGAAGTAGTATATATTTTTATTAATTCTTATTAACTTAAAAATAATGCGCAACGACAAAAACGACAAGAACTAGTTTATCCTCAATAAAATTTAAGTTAAAATAACCATCAAAAACCTAGATTTCCTTATGAAATTAGAGATACCCTAAACTAATGATTACTGCAAGAACAAGAGCTAATAGCCCAAATAATAAAGCAAATCGGCTTCGTTTAGGAATAACAGTTCCTTTTTTTTCTTCATTTTTTTCAAGCTTATAACTTTTGATATCGAAGATTATGAAAGCAAAACTCAAGATGAACAGAGTAAAATCAATAAATAATAAAATTAAATTCAGCATAATACGAAAATTTACTGTGAATGGTATTTAAATTTTTCTTAAATTCTATATATAATTGGCGAACTTTAAACTTTCATAAATTCTACTTCGAACATCAGAAATCTCTGCCTTAAATTCTAATCCAGTAATCTTTTCATAACTCCGCATATATCTTTTTGCTAGTTCTATTTTAATATCTTCTGAAATTGGAGGAATATCTTCTTCTGGCCTGATATTTGGAAAGATATCAGGATATGTATCCATTAGCCAACTTCTAAAAATTTCTTTATCCAAAATATCGGGGGAATTTCCTTTTTCAAATTTCTCTTCATATGTTTCAAGGATCCAAAATCGGGACGAATCCTGTGTGTGAATTTCATCAATAACCATTAATTCTCCATCTCTCAATCCAAATTCATATTTGGTGTCAACTAGGATAAGCCCATTGTTTTTACAAAATTTTTGACCGAAACTAAATAATTTAATCGCAGCTTCTTCCATTTTATCATAAACATACTTTTCAACCATTCCTCGTTTCAAGATCTCTTCTTTTGAAAGATAAATATCATGACCAGATTCTGCTTTTGTTGATGGAGTTATGATAATCTCATCAAACTTCTGGTTTTTTTGCATACCGTTGGGTGGCATTATACCCGAAGTAGGTTTCCCTTTATTATAATCTCGCCACATACTTCCGGTTAGATATCCTCTCACTATTATTTCAACTGGAACTGTTTCGCATTGATGAACAACAGCTACGTTTGGATCTGGAATATCAATAATATGATTTTTTACAATGTCTTTAGTTTTTTCAAACCAAAAAGATGAGACTTGATTTAACATTTGTCCTTTAAAGGGAATTGTAGTTATTACTCTATCAAAAGCACTTAGACGGTCTGTCGCAATAATTATCCTTTTATCTTGTCCTATATAATTGTCCCTGACTTTACCTCGATATAATTTTCCCAAATCCGGAAAATTAGTTTCTTTTAAGGTATATTTTAATTGTTCCTTGATTATCTCATCAATATTATTAGCAACCATGTTAAAAAAAAATAGAATTTCTATAAAAATTCTAATTATTAATTTAAAAATAAAATTCTCTTCAATCTACATTTACAGATTTTTTGCATTTATTGCAGCGTTTTGCCCCTCGGAACAATGAATTACCACATTCAGGACAATGGTATCTTTTTTCTTCTGCTTCAACCCATTTTTCGGTTCCTAACTCTTTCCACTGAGGTATCGCTCTTAAAATTACCTTTTTACCAACAGGAATAGGGAACTTATCAATAAATTTGCAGGGGAAATCATTACATTGATAACAACTTTCAAATCCTTTGCTTTTTACACAATCTCTAATTGGACAAATCTTACAATATCCAAAAATATCATCTTGATTTTCTGAAAGGCATCCCTTACATTTAATATCTTCACTAGTCTTCGAAAATGGTTTATAAACATCAACTAGAATCTCCTTAAATTTTACATTATTATCTCTATCAGCAATATGAATGGCACAAACACCACAATATAATCCACATGGGGCTAAAAGAGCTTTATTAATTTCTGTCATGTTTTTTTCATTCTCTTTTATTTTTTATAATATTTTCCATTATTAAATTCGTTACTTGAATATTTTTTTTTATTTTTTTTCATTTTATTTACAAAAATTTCACTTAAGTCCAAATCTAAGGCATTTACCAGACTGATTAGGTAAATAAAAACATCAGCGATCTCTTCAGATATACCTGTAAGAAGTTGAGTATCTTTCCATATATCATCCACAGTATATTCCTTGAACAATAATAATTGAGATAATTCACCGGCTTCGCAATTTATCGCTTGTACTAAGTTTTTAGGAGTATGATAAATATTCCAATTACGATCTTCTACAAATTTACTTACTTCCTCTTTAAAGAATGAAATTGTAGTTTCAAAATCATTAGCTTTACTATTATTCATAATCATTCATTTTATAGCTATTGAAAAAAAACTATTTAAGTTTCCTTATAAAATCACAGATTAATTCATTAACAACCTCTTTCCTCTGTGCAGGAGCAAAATGACCGGCCATATCGATTATGTTTAATGTGGAATTCGGTATCATTCTATGTAATTCTTCTGACATTTGCTCTGGAGCAAAATTATCAAGTCTTCCACCGATTATCAATGTAGGACAATTGATACCCGAGGGATCATATTCTTTAATCTCATGGATCATTCGGAAAATTTGATCCTCAATTTGCATATATAATTCATCTTTCGTCAAACTTGAGCCAGATAATGAGTCTGATAAAGCAGTAATTATATAAGGAATTGTCTTATCTAATATTTTTTCTACAGAATTGGCTAATACTTCTAAAAAATTCATCCTGATAAAATAGGGGAGTAAATTGTAAAAGATATTTCTTACAACGTTATCAATCATAATGTATCCGGAATTTAGAAGAATAAGAAATTTAATATCTTCAGGATGTTTTACAGCAAATAATTGAGCAATCATTCCTCCTACTAAAGAGTGACCAATAATACCATATTTCTCATTAATTTCTAAATTCTTTAGAAGATCTTCTAAATCTCTTATTATATCATATCTAAGGTTTTTTGTCAGGTTAAATTCCTTTGGATGATCACTCCTCCCATGCCCTAATGCGTCAAAAGCAATAATTCGATAATTTTCTTTCAATATTTTAATTTGCGCTTTAAAAAATGATGCAGAAGATGCAAATCCGTGAAGTAAAATTATAGTACATGCTTTTGAATCGGGGTTGATATTTTCATAATATAGATTATAACCCTCTTGGTTCTTGAAATAAGGCATGTGAGATTATCAATAGTAATATTCAATAATTTTTGAAATTAAATATTCCAAAAATACTTTTCTAAAATCAAAAATCATACAAATTTTACAGTTTAAAATGAAATTTTTACTCAATTTGAAATCAAATAGAGGTAATTAATGAAAAAATTTTCAAAATTAAAATATGAAAAAAGAAATTATAAGATAGAATTAAAGGTCTTTTGTTACACGCTTTTTTGAATAGATTTCTAGAAGTGTAGGTAGAAAAATTCTGTACAATTTCTTATATATTTTCGAATTTTCTTTAATTGGATTTTTAGATGTAGGAAATCTAATCATATTTTCAATAGCTTTCTCAATCATATTATATCTTTTACATCCCAAAAATCCTAAGATCGCTGCCCCCATAGCGGCACCATCTTTATTCTCTGCAACTAATATTTTTTTCTCGGTAATATCAGCAAAAATTTGGACCCATAAATCACTATTCATTCCCCCTCCATCAACCCTCAATTCAGTCGTTTTTTCACCACCCATTGCTTCTGTAGTTTGAAGATAATATCGAGTACCCAAGGCAGCAGATTCCATTATCGAACGAATTATGTGTGCTCTAGTATGATTCCAATCCAAACCATGAATAGTCCCTTTTCTGAAGATAGATAATCCTGTCAAAAAAAGCAATCCTCCACTTCCAGGAGGAATTGTTGCTGCTTCTGAACTTAGCATATCATACACATTTTTATCCAGTTCTTTACTCTGTTTAAGCTGTAATTGAGAGAAATTATTCGCAAACCATTTTAATGCATCACCTGATCCAGGATAAACACCCTCTATATTCCATTTACCTTTTAAAACAGATGGTAATGAAAAAATAGGAAAATCTCCCGCAGGTTCAATGGGGTGATCTACAACATAATCTACAAATGTACCTGTTCCAGTAGTTGCTTTAGCTTGACCTACGTTAATAACGCCTAGTCCTAATGCTGAACATTGTTGATCACTACCCCCTGCTATAATTGGAGTATGTTTTTTTAAACATAAAGCATCCGCAGCACTACCGGATAATTCACCAATAATTTCTCCAGGTTGACGCAATTCTGGCCAAAGGCTTATGGGTAAATCAAATTGTTCTGCTAATTCCTCATCCCATTTAAGTGAATTATTATTTAATACTCCCCAAATACTTATTGATGGGTCTGTTATACATTCATCACATAATTTCATATATATATAAGAATCAGTGTGGATAATTTTATCAGCTTTATTGAATAAATCTGGTTTATTTTTCTTAATCCAAAGGATTTTGGGAATCGATCTTCTGAGATCAACTTCCTTTTTCCATTCTAAAGCTGTATGTTCTTCTCTTTCATCCATCCAAGTTAAGGCAGGATGAAGTACTTCACCATTTTTATCAATTATCGTTACCGTACCACGAAGAAAAGTTGCTGAAATTCCAATAATATCTTCAGGATTTATTGTTCTTGTCACTTTATTACAAGTATTTCTAATTGCAGTCCACCAAATTATTGGATCTTGCTCAGAAATTCCTATTGGTTGTTTTATAATAGGATATTCTTCATAAGCTTTAGCAATTACTTTGCCATTAACATCAAATACAATAGTTCTTGCTCCCGTTGTCCCAACATCAAATACACAAATTAATTCACTCATTTAACCACTTATCTTAATATTTTTTATATTAAAGTAATTTTAATAATAATTCAGATATATCTAATATTTTATATTTTTCTTTTTCTGTTTCTTCAATTCCATATGCTAAACCTAATTCACACAGAGGGCAAGCAGAAATAAAAATTTCTGTCCCTGTTTCTTTTAATTCATTAATTCGATTCCGTGCTTCTCGAATGGCTATGTCTTTATCTGCCCAATGAGCTGTACCACTCCATCCGCAACAATGTACATACTCTTTATTATAAACAGGCTCGACAATTTCCAAATCTGGAATCCTGTTAAGAATTCCTCTAATTGATTCTGTATCATTTAGATTTCTCGCAATTAGGCATGGATCATGGATCGCTATTTTTTTATATTCCTCTGGAACATCGTTTTGCAGTTGTAGTTTTCCATCATCAAATAGTTTCTTAATAAACTTAGTAATATGAAGTATATTTTTTTCAATTTTAGTTCCAGCATTCTCATATCGTTTTGTTAATGTTAATATACAACCAGGACAATCCGATACAATCGTTTCAGCTACTGTAGCTTCTATGAGTTCCTCATTTTTATTCATAAATTTATTCGCGGTTTTCAAATCTCTAATATTAAACGCTGGGCCTCCACAACATACTTTCTTCTCAAGATTAGTTGAGAATTTAATCCCTGCTTTCTTTAAAATTTGGATATTAGCATTTACTACATCAGGGAACTTCATTGATTCGCATCCAATATAATAGAATACCTCATCACTCCCATCAGTTTCTATATTTTCTATTCCTTTATCTTTATAAGTTTCATAAATATTATATTCTTCTATAGTATTGGTCTTGTTTAACTTATCAATCTGCTGCTTACAGTAATCCGGCATTAACCCTTTATTATTTAAATCATCTCTAACAGTTTCTAGAAGCGATACAACAGAGAATTCAAACGGGCACCATACCTTACAGTTTTCCTCATTCGTACATTTATACATCAAATCAATAAAAGCCTTATTCTCATTTTTTCTTGGATCAATCTTTCCAGTTGTTAAGTAGTATCCAATTTTTGCTTTATATGCAGGACTCATTGTTTCGGTTAATGATGCTTGTAGTGTCCCACAATCAAATCTACACATATTAGGACAGAGCATACATTTAATTAAATCATCAACATTAGCCTTATACTCACCTTCTGGGAAAAAATTCGACTTTTTTTGTCTAAAATTTTTCATTATCAATGATCTTGTTACTCTATCGGCTTTTTGAATAAGCGGTAAAATCCAACTATACTTCTTTAATGTTTCTTCGACACCCATTTATGGTTCTCCTCCTTTCCATGTATTTGTATAAATTTTACCTGGATTTAATATATTATTTGGATCAAGCAAATTTTTAATCCTCCTTAGTGTTTTAAATGAATCTCCCCATTCACTTTCCATCCAATGAGATCTATTGATACCAATTCCATGATGATGTGCGATTGAACCACCTGCCTCTAAAACAGCTTTAATTATAGTATCCCAACACTTTTGATAATATTCCAAATCTGTTTCTTCTTTTCCTGGAGCACCACCAAAAGAGAAATAAATCCCTACTCCATTTGGATAAAAATGGGAAACATGAGCAGTGATCATAATAACTCCATTCAATTTTTTCATTGATTCCAAAACATTATGATATACTTTTGAAGCATTTTCCCATAGAGAAGCTACTTCAATAGTATCAAATACTATTTTATAGGGAGGCATTGCTGAAGTTTCTGTTACTCTAAACCTAGTTTCAAACCAATGTTCAACAGGATGTACACCACAATCAAATCCAGAATTTCTCTCACACTTCTGCCTAGTTATTGCATCCTCTAAATCAACTAACTTTTTATTTCCCTCACAGACAAAGATTACCATAGCTTTATCTTTAGCCTTTTCATTATCCGGAAAATGCCTTGAAGTTTCAAATTGGTCATAAATTCTTATTACTGCTGGATAAATATTTTCTCTTAAAATTTGCCTTATTGCATTAAATGAATCTTCAATAGATGGAAAAGCGTATGATAGTAATGTTCTTTTTTCTGGATTAGGCCAAATTTTTAAAGTTGCTTTAGTAATTATCCCAAGGGTACCTCCACCCCCAATAAATAGTTTATCAAATTGAGGACCTGTTGAAGCTCTTGGAATAGTTTTAAAATTAATAACTTCTCCTTGCGGTAAAACAACTTCTAAACCCAATATAATATCTTCAATCTTTCCATATTTTGTACTGAATTGACCTGCAGCTCGATGTGAAATCCATCCACCTAAAGAAGAAATATAAAGGGATTGCGGTATATGCCCACTTGTATAGCCATGAGTGTTAAGATACCGTTCTAAATTCATTCCATTTATACCAGTTTGAGCTGTAACCGTTAAATTTATATCATTTATTTCAAGGATTTTATTAAACTTCTTCATATCAATAATAATTCCACCTTGAATCGGTATCGCGCCACCAACAACTCCAGATCCTTCACCATAGGGTATAACGGGGATCTTCTCTTGATTGGCTAACTTTAATATCTCGCTAATTTGTTCTACAGTATCAGGCCATGTTATAAAATCTGGTAATCCCGCAATTTGACCTTGAAGCGACCAATTGAACGTAATTAATGAAGTATCCTTTGTATAAGCTAAAATATCTATATCGCTTGTTGAAACCGAACTATCTCCTACAATTTCTTTTAATTTTAGTTCGATTTTCTTCTTATCTTTAATCTCACAGCGATTTTCTTTATAAATTAATTCAAAATCTTTAAAATCCATATCTAACGGTATGTTTTTTTTATTAACTAATTAAAATGTTTAGGATTAATTTATAATTTTAGACAGTATTTTTATAGGTCATAAACTTCCTAAGTAGCAGTTGACGATATATATTGGTTTAATAGATTGTTTCTCCTGTAATCCTATCCACTTTAAGATGCCTAAATTTTGCTTTTCCTCTAGTTGCTTCCTTACTACCTAAAATCACATCGTAGACTTGCTGTGGAAAAAGATATTTTGCTAAGTGCATTATCATTTCCTTAGTCTCAATACAATTAAATAACTTTAGGCTTTCTAGTGAATATAATAATTCACTGACTAAATCGTAGTTTGTATCAACGGAAAAATCAAGAAGTTCCAAATTCCTATAAATTCGCGAAACAATATTTTTTAAGAGTTCGAAATCTCTTAATTTTTCCAGCGAGTTACTCATATAATGACAGAAAAGAACATAATAAGTAGATTCTGATGAGACAAACCCATCTCGATACTGTTTTATCCCCTCTGGCGTAATTCGTAAGTCAAGCTCATCATTAATAGCTTTAACCTTATCTTCGAGTCTACTGACTCCTAAGTGGTTAAACAATTTTAAGATTACGACTAATTGAGATGTCTCTAAATTCTTCAAATAATTTGGTTCAAAAAATTTTGGATCTGCTTTAATAATGCTATTTATTTGTTCAAAATTGAGCCATAATTTCATCAATTCAGTTGATTTCACAAAATAATAAGCACCATCTGTAGCTTCAATAATGGGTGATTCGTATCTTTCTATTGCATCTTCAAATAAATTTTTCAGAAAATCCGTAATTTTATTATTATTAACATTAGAATTGAGCTGTTTTGACAAATAAATACCACAATAATAAATATCTGGATTTTTCAAGGTTACTAATGGAACATCTATTAGCCACTCATCTAAATTTTCTTCTAAATATAATCTAATGTGAGAGAAATCAAACCTTTTCTGAAGATTGAAGAAAAATATGATCCTATATATCAAATATAGTATTTGGAGTTTAAATTCTGGCTCTTGAAGATCCTCGAGACTTTCAATCTTTTGTTTATTTGTTTGGAATTTATCAATAATTTTCTCTTGAATTTGTATGTATTTTTTTAAGTAATCTCTTTTTTCATGATCCCTTTCAATTAAATCTTTTAAATTCCTCAGTTCCATGATAAATTCAATTGTTAAGAATCCTTCAGATTTTAATTTTAACATTAAAGGAGCGACCTTAGTATCGATAAGATAATCGACAATTGTTTCTAAGAATATTTCATAAATTATTGGTGCCAGTTTTTTTTCATACAAAATTAATATTGAAGTAATATCTTCAATATCGTTATTACGTAATTCTAAGAATGGATCAAGAAATTCAGTTTCAATATAAGACTGGTCAAATCCAATATCTCCAAATAATTTTATAATAAATTTAGTTAAATCTTCCAGTTTTTGGTTAATATTACTTTCATTTACGACACTATCAGTTGTAGGATTATCGATAAAAAATTGATTGATTTTATCACGGAAATATTGATCTATGTTATTGTAAAAAAGGTCAATCTCTTTAAAATATAAATCTAAAATGTTAAATAATCCTTGATAAATCATAATTTGTAAAGTGAAAGCATAAAATCTTAATAATTTACAATTAAAAGATTATTTTTAAAAAATTAATAGTTTTTCCTTTTCTAGTAAAAGAATTTATACAAATACTCAAATAATTAACTTTGAATTCTTCACAAACTTTCCCTATATTTTTATATCTCTAATTATAGCTAATTCCATAAAATAAATATAAAAAGTAAAAATCCTTCTTAATCTCATAACTAAATACTGTTATATTCGTTTAAAACAATAATTATAAATATGAAATAGAAATAATGACGAATTCAATCTTATTCGGGACCTCAGGAATAAGGCGTATATTTCAAAACTATTCTGAATCGGATCTTATGTTTACACCTGCCATGAGTCTTGAAGTTGGTTTAGCATTGGGAACTTATTTAAAAGGTGGTAGTGTGGTTATCGGTAAAGATATTCGCACTTCTGCTCTACCTATTGAATATGCATTAATTTCAGGTCTCGTAAGCTGTGGATGTCAGGTAAAGACATTAGGAATCGTAACCACACCTACGCTTGCTGCATCATTACAGTCTTTAGACGCTGATGCTGGTGTTGTTATTACGGCCTCACATAATACTCCAGAATATATTGGATTAAAACTTTGGAATCCATCTGGTGTTGGATTTTCACCTGAACAGGAAGAAGAGATATCACGTATTTATGATGAAAAGGATTTCATTAGAATTGAATATGATCAAATAGGGAAAGTAACTGAAGTTAATGATATAAACGATATTCATATTTCAAATATAACTGATCGAATTAAATTTGATGGAAGTAAATTAAATGTTATTGTTGATCCAGGAAATGGTTCTGCTTGTGATATTGTACCCAAGCTTCTCTCCATTTATAATATCAATATTATGACTATAAATAGTCAAATGGATGGAAAATTCCCCGGGCGTCATTCAGAACCAAATAAGGAAAATTTAATTCAAATTTCAAAGTTTTTGAAAATCTCTCAACACGAAGATATTGGGATAGCTCTTGATGGAGACGCTGATAGAGTTATCTTTTTGGATGAAATTGGTGAGATTGTTGATCCTATTCGGTTATTAGCATTAATGGCAAAACATTATATTTCAGAACATTCTTTATCTGAAAATGAGAAGAAAGTTGTCACCCCTGTAAATTCCTCTCGTTTAATAGAAGATGTTCTAAATCCTCTTGGATGTGAAGTTATAAGAACTGAAGTCGGAGACATTAAAGTAGCGCTAGCTTTACAAAAACATGGAGGATTTTTAGGAGGAGAGACATCGGGTACTTATATTTGGCCTCAATTTCACTATGGTCCAGATTCAATTGTAACTATTGCCACTATTCTTAAGATGATAACTCAATCGGGGAAAAGTCTAATAGAATTATTGAAAGACCTTCCAGAATACCCTTATTATGCAGAGAAATTTAAATTATTGAAAGATATTCCATTTACAGAAGAGATTCATCAAAAAATTATTAATGTAATGAAAGAGTGTCTTAAAGAATTGGGAAAAGAAAAAATAAATGTTAATAGAATGGATGGATGTAGATTCGATTTTGAAGATGGTTGGCTATTAATAAGACGATCTGGAACGAGTCCATATTTAAGGATATCGGGTGAATCTACAAAAGACATAAATAGTTCAATTGAATTAAATAATAAAGCAAAAAAGAAAATGCAGGAATTAAATCTAATTTAAATTTTTATAATATTACCCTCTTATTAAACTCCCATTACTTTTGTTAAAAATTTTGGTGTATCACAATTTATACCGTTTATTCGAGATAGCTCTAACGTTAATAATTGGATTGCTAAGATCATTAAGATAGGTTGTAAATCTGGTACTGTATTTGGAATCTCAATTCCATAACGTACTGGTTCAGGCGCATTTGCATTTTCTAAATACTCATATATCCCTATAATAATAGCCTCTCTTTCTTTTAAACGTGTTAATAAATTTAGGATATTTTGCTTCCTTTCATCATTTTCATAAGGAATTATACCTAAGATACCAGTATTCGAATCAGCTAGGGTTATGGGACCATGAGGAAATTCTGCGGTTGAATAAGCTTGCCCAAAAATTCTAGATCCTTCTTTAAGTTTTAATGCCGCTTCCATAGCGGTAGCATATTCCGGACCACTTCCAAGAATAAAACAGTAATTAATGTTTTTGAAGTACGCTACATATTTTTTTATTTTTTCGTGTAGTAAAGGTAATATTGAATTAATTCTATCTGAAATTCTTACTAATTCTACCCAAATTTCATTATATTCTTCACTTATAACAGTTCTATTCTCTCTAGCAATCTCAAGTGAAAGCATAGCTAATATAACTAAACTTGCAACATAGGTTTTAGTAGCTAGTACAGATTCTTCCTTTTTACAATTTAAACCAAGGCTGAAATCACATTTTTTTGCTAAATCAGAATCTAAATTATTAGTTATTCCAATTGTTAAACATCCAATCTCTTTTGAGATCTCGATTGAATTAATAGTATCCCTAGTTTTTCCACTTTGAGAAATGGCTATAACACAATCTTCTTTCCCTAGTATTGGCTTAATTAGATAGAGAAATTCCATTGAAAATTCTGTAAAAGTAGGAATTTTAGTTAATCTGTTAAACATATACGACATCGCATATCCTGCATGATAAGAACTCCCAGCTCCAATGATATAAATGTGGTGTGTTTTTCTTTTGACGATTTCTGTAGTTACTTTGGAAATCAAATCCTTTTGTTTGAGCACTCTATTTAAGCATTGAGGAATTTCATATATTTCGCTTTGTGTGTGCTTTCCTAAATTCTGATCAACAATATTTACTTTCTCTTGGTTCATTTAAAAATTTCACTTTAATATTTATTATGTTAACAATTTTATCCTAAATTCAATAATCTTAAAATACTTTTTAAAATATCTTTATTATGATAACACTGTTTTTGATTCGGTAAAATGTGTGGCATATTTGGAATTGTCTCAAACCAAAAAGATATCAATATTGGGAAAATTGCCTTAGAAAGCATAAAGCGTTTAGAATATCGTGGTTATGACTCATGTGGAATTGTAACGCAATTTGATTCAAAATTATTTGTTAAAAAAGATGCGGGTAAGATTGATGAAATCCATAAAGAACTTAATTTTGATGAGTTTCCCAATGGTTCACAATTAGCAATGGCTCATACTCGATGGGCTACTCACGGAGCTCCAACAAAAATAAACAGTCACCCTCACTTAGATTGTAATGCTAAAATTGCAGTAATTCACAACGGCATACTCGAAAATTTTATTGAGTTAAGAGAAGAATTGAAATCAAAAGGCCATGTTTTTAAATCAGAAACTGACACCGAAATTATACCACATTTAATTGAAGAGAACTTAAAGATTGATGGAGATCTAAAAACTGCAGTGTCAAATGCCATAAAAAAATGTATCGGTGCTTATGGCTTAGCTATTTGCCATGCTAATTATCCAAATACTATTATAGCAGTCCGTAGGGAATCACCCCTCATAGTTGGAATAGAAAAAGGTAAAACAACCTATTGTGCTTCAGATATCCCTGCTTTTCTTCCTTATACCAATGAATGTTATATTTTAGAAGATGATGAGATGGCAATTATTGGGCCGGGGACTGTAGAATTTTATGATGTTAATAATAGTAATGTTCCTAAACAAAAAGAGATTCAAAAGATTGAATGGAGTATTGAAGCCGCGGAAAAAGGAGGGTATGAACACTTTATGCTGAAAGAAATTTATGAAGAACCATTAGCGTTGAGACAAACTATGAAGATCTCAAATCAATCATTGAAAGATTTTGCTAAAGTCCTATTATCTGCTGAAAGAATATATATAACTGCGGCTGGAACATCTTTCTATGCTGCATTAGCAGGTAAGTTCATCATAACAAAATTTTTAGGTAAATATATTCAAGCAATCGAATGTTCTGAGTTTAAAACAGAATTAGAGAACTCTTTAGAAGAAAACTCTATTATTATTGCCATCTCCCAATCAGGTGAAACTATTGATTTGATTGAAGCAATTCGATGGGCAAAAGAATCTAAACCAAGTGTAAAAGTACTTTCAATTACTAATATTGTAGGATCAACTATTACAAGACATTCTGACAAAGTATTACTCACTCAAGCAGGACCAGAGATTGGAGTTGCTGCAACAAAAACTTTTGTTACTCAAGTTTTTGTACAGGCTTTGTTAGCCTTGGAGATTGCAAAGTTAATTGGACTTGAATCTAACGAGGAAATCCAAAAATATCATAATGCTTTATATTCAACTCCCAAAATAATAGAGGATTTTCTTGAGAATAATATTGATTTAATTAAATATATTGTTAGAAATTTAGAAAAAAATCTGAATTTCTTTTTTCTAGCTCGTGGCATTTCAATTGCTACTGCTAAAGAAGGCGGTTTGAAATTAAAAGAAGTTGCATGTCGCTTTATTGAAGGATATTCAGCTGCACATGCAAAGCACGGACCAATATCTTTAGTGAGAGAAGGATATCCAATAATATTCATTGCTCCACCAGATGATACTTATAAACGGTTAATTGGAAATTTAATGGAATTCAAATCAAGAGGAGGGAAGATAATCTCCTTAGTCGTGAAAGGTGATAAAAAAATAGCAGATTTGAGTGATATTACTATTCGAATTCCCCAATCAGGAGATAAATATCATAGCCTATTCAGTCCAATAACATTTATTCCCGCACTTCAGCTTTTAGCATATTATGCGGCATTAGAACATAATTTAGATCCTGATAAACCATTAAACCTTGCTAAAACAGTTACAGTCCATTAACATTAATAAAAAGGATTAGATTTTTTTTTAATACCTTCAAATGGATCATAATAATAAAGAGTATTAGGAGCCACATCTTCTACTACTAATGTATGTGCTCCTATTACTGAATTTTCACCAATTTTTTTGCCACACATAATACTAGTATTTATACCAGTCTGAACATTTGGACCAATAATGGCTCCTAATTTTCTACGACTAGAGTTTATTCGTTCACCTTTTATAGTTACCCATACACTTTTATTGTCAAACCTTAAATTTGATATTTTTGAACCTGCTCCTAAATTTACATTTTCACAAACAATCGAATCTCCAATATAATTAAAGTGAGGGATATTTGAATTAGAAAAGATTATTGAATTCTTGATTTCGCTTATACCAATATGACATTTATCTCCAATAGAACTATATGGTCTGATAAAAGCATTTGGGCCAATTAATGTATTTTCCCCAATATAACAAGGTCCTTGAATATAAGTACCTGCTCTTATTATGGAACCTTTGCCGATATATACATTACCAGAGATCTGAACATTTTCTTCAATCTTGCCTAAAATTTTTTTTTCAATTTTATCTAAAATATATCTATTAGCATCTAAAAACTGCCAAGGTAATCCAATATCACTCCAAAACAAATTCTTATTAATATAGCCCTCAATTTTTCCATTTAATTGATCTATCAAAATTTCCATAGAATCAGTAAATTCATATTCCTCTCGAATAGATTTCTTAGTCATTTCAATTGCTTTAAATATATTTGAATTGAATATAAAAACTCCTGCATTTGCTAAATTTCCAGCATTCATCTCTTTTGAGGGTTTTTCAATTATTTTTTCTACAAGACCATCTGAATTTAAAGAAATAATGCCAAATTCTTCGGGATTTTTCACTTCCATCAATAATATTATCCCTTCTATTTTTTTTTCTCTAAATTTTTGAACAATTTCTTGATAAACTTGAGGTTCTACTAACAAATCACCATACATGAACAATACAGGTTCATTGCTCGCGAAAGTTTTACCATATCCAAAGGCATGAGCAGTTCCCAATTGCTCCTCTTGTTTGATATATTTAATTTTTACACCAAATTTCTCTCTTCCATCTCCAAAATAATCTTTAATTAAATTATCTTTATAACCAACAACAAGTAAAATCTCTCTTATTCCCGCATTCTTTAAACCTATAATTGTATGTTCTAATAAGGGTTTTCCAGCAATTGGAATTAAGGGTTTTGGTTGTGTGGAGGTGATTGGTCTTAATCTTTTTCCTTCGCCTGCGGCAATGATAATCGCTTTCATATAAAGCATTAGGTTATTATTTTATTAAAAGCTTCTTACGATTTCAAATACTTATCTACTAATCTTTCTTAATGCTAAAGACATGACCGTTCCAAGCTCCTAATTCTATATATAAACCATATTTGTATAAATCTTCTCCATTATATTTGTAAGATTTCTGATGAACTAAATCTGTGAATGTCCATTTGTGGGTATCAAAATGAAAAGGACTGATTCTTACATGAGCTTTTGATGGATTTGGACTATAATTAACAACAATAAGCCGATAATTATTATTTGTCCACCATAAATAGGAAATTATATTTGAAAATGAATAATCATCAGAATTAACCGATGCTGTTTCACAGAGTGCCCAACTAGCACTCCCAAATTCTCTTCCAGGAATGGAATTCAATAATCTTTGGTAGAAATCTATTGAATTTTTATCTTCTTCTTCAATTGCAGGTCTTCCTAATTGAACAGGCATTTTTATTTTATAGCCCCGAGTTTGCCCTTCATAAATTAATCTTGCTCCTGGTAAGGTTAATGCTATTAGTGCTGCTGCATATGATTTTTCCCTTCCAAATTTCTCTATAGCTCTTAACTCATCATGATTCTCAATAAATCTTAAAAGTTTAATTTGATAAGCCCAATCTGCTTTAAGATGATCACGGACAGAGATTGCCTTTTCATGAAGTAGTCTTTCATAAAGTCTTTTATCATAACAGAAATCAAATCCTTGTTGTTGAAGTTCCCATTCCATATCCCAATATACCTCTGCTATAAATAAAAAATTAGGATACTTTTGCTTTACATTAGGAATAATTTCTTCCCAAAATTCTTTATCAGGGATACTTCCTGCTTTTTTACCCCAAGTTCTACTAAATATCTTATTTGTCATTAACATAGCCATATCACAACGAACTCCATCACAAAGTTCAGCTATGTTTAATAGTGTATTAATAGTTTTACTACGAGCTTCAGGTGAAAAGGCATTAATCTGAATAACATCTGTCCATGGAGGAAAATTAGGATCACGACCGTAAGCATAAACTGAATCGCCAATAGAGAAATAATCATAAGGATGTGCCATCAAATCTTCCACTGTTCCTTCAATAAATAAATCAGATTCAAATGTCCATAATGAATCGATTGAAACATGATTTGGAACGTAATCTAATATTAATCTTATATCTTTCTCAGCAAGTCTTTTTTGAATCCTCTTTAAACCATCTATGCCACCAATATTCTTATCTACATGATAATAATATACAGAATATGGAGACCCTACAACATCCTCATCCTTAAAATCATGTAAAGCGCTATGATATTCTTTTTGTAAACCTGGATGTTCAAGAGCTATTTTTTTACTGGCAGGACTTCTTTCCCACACTCCCATTAACCACAAAGCATCAAAGTTTTTCAGTTCTTGATCAAGGAATTGATCAGGAATATTTTCTAAAGTAATTTTATTATTATATTTTTCAGATAAGAAATAAAGCCAAGGCCATGTATTAATTTCATAAATTCTTGGATTTTTGACCCATTCTGAACGATTGTTTGGCATTATAATATTTGCCTTAAAAATATTAGTTTAAATTCATAAAATAATTATGGATTCCTTTGTTTTAGAAAGGAATATATATAAATTTCTTTATAATCATTATAATATTAGAAAAAATAATATATATTTTGGTAAAAAATGAGTGAAGAGAAAGAAGCCTTACGGAAGTTAATAATGCTTATATCAGATCTTCGTGCTAAAGACGAAGAGCGTTATGAAGCCCACGTAAATTTTATGAACGAAACAATCAAAATGATAAGCGCAATTGAATCTCAGATGAATAAACATTGGAGTACTGTATTGGAATCATTAAAAGACTTAAATGAGAGTATAAGTGCTAACCTAGATTCTCTACTTACGGGAATTAATCCCAAAGGGCTGAGAGAAACCTCTAAATCCCTAAAAGAAATAATGGATACGATGAATAAAAGCGTACAATCAATGAATCTTGAGAAAGTATTAAGCGAATTAAAAGTCTTGAAAGCAGGAGGAGTTACTTATGTACCAGCAGCACCAGTTGCAGTGGGACAACAACCTGAAGCGATAACAGCCGATATTAATCTAAAACCAACTGGTTTAAAGGTTCCTGGGGGAGCAACAACTCAAGCGTCAAGTGGGGAACCAGAATGGGTTGATCCCCACGAGAAAGCAAAGAAAGAGAAAGAAGAGGACCAGCACTTACTCAAGCCATCTGACTTTTTTGGAATGTAATTATTATTTTCAATGATACAAATCCATAAAAGAGTTCAATTTAGCTTTAGTTTGTTCTATATTCTCACCAATCTTTTTAAATTTAATACTAATTGAAGGAACTTTTAATTCTGTCCTAATTTTATTTTTCAATAAATCATAGCAATTAGAATTAACATTACAATCAGATAATTGGTTAATTATAAAACCATCAACTTTTATCTTTTTAACATACTTTAGATAAGAATTAATTAATGTTTCGCAGTTATTCAAGCATAACAATCCTTTTTTTGATGAATTCAACAAGAAATGGGCATATTCTTCAATTGGATCAGAATCTTTTGATACTGGAATCTCTTCCAATAATCCTAATAAATCCCAATCTGAATATAGAACCTTTCCTCCTAAATCATAAATAATTTCTTGACTTTTAGGTTCCCAACCATTAAATATTGGAGATAACAGAATTTTTGGCATGTTTGATACATCCATTCCCACACCTTTTTTTATTCGTTCCCTCATCTCTTTGACTAATTGGCTAATGTTTTCTAGATATCTCTGCGCATTGGAATTATAATCCTGAAATGAAATTGTTAATAATGCTAATATTTCTGCAAAGGTAGCAGGATTACAAGGATAAAAATCTGAAGTACTGATCTCATAAATAATTGATTTATAATACCTCTTTATTTGATTGCCTATTCGAAATTGTTTATTTAAACTATTATCTGTGACCAGATTTCCTGTTATATTCTCAATTTCCAAAATACCTTCTTTTATATTATCAACCATTACTTTAAGGATATTCTCTGCGCTTTCCTTTTCCGTTTGAGGAATTTCTATCCAAATTTGATTTGGAACTTGAGTTTTTAAAGATTTAAGGTAAGAATTATATTTATTACATCTGACCGTGAAATTTAAACTACAATCACACGTATTTGCTTCAGAAACATTCATACCATAAATAGATTTTATGCCATAACAAAAATCTGATAAAATATTCTTAGAAATTGCCAAATCATATAAAAGATTATACTTCTTATTAATTGAATTAATCACATCATTTAAAACATTATCTACTATTTTTAAAAAATCAACTTGTCTAGCTATACCCAATAATTTGGTAGTTAAATTCCAACCGAATAGACTTGTTGCTGAATTTAGAGCAAGCAAATACAAATTAAGCTTAAACTTTTCCATTCGGATTGGAAATACTGGAATTGAGTCTGCGGCATAAATTAAATCTGGAAATCCAGATGCTACAGATATAAGTGTCTTTCTTTCTTTTGATTTCTTCTTTTGTAAATAATCTCTCCCTGTCAAGAAATTATATGCTATTTTTAAGACTGAGGTAAAGTTTACAACATCATCAGCATAAATACTCATATCTATATGATCTCCTTATTAGACAAAACAACCACAATTCCATTTCAATAACTGTATATATTATTTTAATATATTTTGTTTAAAATATTATAAACATTCCTAATTCATCATCATTGATTATTAAGTGTTTTCCATATTTACAAATTCTTCTGGCAAATTAGCTAATTATCCTTAATATCTATATCGAAAACATTGATCTCTAAAACATGAAATTTTGAAGCTGATTCAATTTAAATGAAACCAATGTTTAAATATTTCGGTCAATATGATTCATTAAAATATCCTTTAAAATTGTAGCTTATATTTTCGCAAATTTTTTAATTAATATATGTACAATAGCTAACATCACCAAAAGGATATATTTAAATCATAATTATATACTAAATTGAAATCCAAGATGAAGGAACACAAAATTGAATGGAAAGAGAGTTTAGTTAAAAGTTTAATCTATAGATCAATCACTTTAGTACTCGGTACTTTAACTGCTTATCTTATAACGGGGAGCATTGCAATAGCGACTGGGACTGCTCTCTTGACCGAAGCTGTGCAAAGTGTAAATTATTTCGCATATGAAATGGTATGGAGTAATGTATCTAGAAGAAAACTTGAAAAAAGAATAATTGAAAAATTTGAAAGAAGAGAAATTGAACTAAAATTAGATTTTTCTTCAATTAAAGAATTAGCATATCAACTCTCACAAATTGATACATTTGTTCCTGAAATATATTTTTCTACAATAAGAATTTTCGATAATATGCTGAAAAATGAAAATTTAAAAGATATACATGAAGAGATCGAAAAATATAAAGAATATTTTAAAACAGTTCATTCAGGAAGAGATATAATGATTTCTAAAGAAAGTGAAAAATGATCTCAAAATAGTAAGGATTATGGATTTTTAGATAGAATCAGACGGCAAAAATTAGCTTTTCAGTAACTAAATTATGTTAAACCGCTAAAAATTTAAAGGTATACCATTTTTTTCAATTTTCATTTTTCTAAAATATCTGTAATAATATCTTCAACTTCTTCTTCAATAGTCTCTTCAATTTCATCATGAAATTCTTCTACTTTCTCAAAGTTAATTGTATCATCAACCTCAGAAAAATTTACTTCATTTTCTAAAATTCCTCTTTCACCATGATTAGTAATAATATAAACCATAAATCCAAAAAAGCTAGTTAATAGTATAAAAAAAAACGTACTAAGACTTTTTGAATTTCTTTTCTTTAAGTCATTTTTAACCCAATACGCTAACATCAATCCGCAACTCAACCAAATTATAAGAAAAATTGTAAGTATTATGATACCTGTTGTAAGTGATGCTTTATTTTGTAATGATGAAAATCCAACTTCTGTGGTATGTTCAAGAATATTCTTTTTATCAAATAAAATTAATATAAATCTCAACACAATCACCTCCTAAATTTTATTTTGGAGATACTTTAAAGAAGTTAAAATATCCTCCTCTCCTATATAGCCAATAATCGCATTTTCATTAAAATCTTTTACAATTATTAAATGTGGTCTATCTCTCATTTGATGTAATTTCATTAACACATCTTTTCCTGTTTTATTTTGACCTAGTATTGGAAATTCTGATATTTTTTTCATTAGATATCCAACAATAATCTCATTCCTCTGATCTCTTGGAACTTTTTTTATGTCTTCAAGGTGTATAATCCCAACAACATTTCCTCCTTGTATAACTGGAAAATACACTTTTTTATATGGAAGAAAATAATTAGTAATAGCTTCATTTATTGTTTTATTAAATGGTATAGCAACATCAGCAATTCTTATTAATTCTTTAGCCCTTATCTTTGATAAAGTAAGTTCATTAAGAGTTTGGTAATATGCATGTCTTGATTGGTTATTTAGAAATGAAGCAATTATTATCAACCACAAACTATTAAAAAATCCAAGATACAACATAGAAATAAATCCATAAGCCATTAATCCATATGCAATATAGCTTCCAATTTTAGATGCTGTTTTTGTGGCAGAAAGCATATCATTTCTTTTATTCCATAATATTGCTCTAAGGGCTCTTCCACCATCAATAGGATATGCTGGAATTAAATTAAATAATCCTAAACCAATATTGGAAATTCCAGAATAGAATAAAGTTACCCAAAGAATAGTAGGAAGAGCGAATGTTCCAAAATATATGACAGCTAAGAAAATAACCCCAATTAATAAGCTAGAGATTGGACCAAAGATAGAAATTACAAATTCGCTTTTTGGATTAACAGGCTCTTGTTCTATTTTTGAAACACCACCAAAGAGATATAACTCAATTTCTGATACTTTTAATCCATACTTCTGAGCAATTAAAGAATGTGTTAATTCATGAATTAAAATTGAAAATAGTATAATTAAACCATTAATTAAACCTACTATAAATAAATAAAAAATACTACTTCCTGGAACAAGATTGGCATAAAAACTGGCAGCATAAAAACCTACTATCCCAATAATTAGTAATGTGCTAATGTGCAAAGAAATTACAATGCCTTTTACCTTACCAATTTTTATATGAAATCACCACCATTCAAATAAGGATTTATTTATTTTTGAGTAAATATTTCAAATGTGAAATTTATCTTATAATTAATACATCACACGCAACAGTATTGATTATTTTATCTGGGACGGTTCCTAAAAGTACTTGTCTTAATCTTGAATGTTTTCCTCTAAATCCTAGTGTTACTAAATCGAAGTGTTCTTCTGAAGTAATCTTTTTAATATAATCTTCAGGAGTAATATCTGAAATTAATCTTGTCTCAACTTTTATATTATTTTCTTTAAACAGATTTTTCACTTTTTTCAAAAGTTTCTTTCCGCGATAAATATAATCTTCATGAGTCAAAATAGATAATAAAGTATTTGAAGATGGAGTGAGTGAAAATCCTGTACTAATTTCAGTTAAATGGTGATATATAGAATGAAATATAATCACTTTACTATTATATTCTTTTCCAAGGTCAATTACTTTTTTAACAGCGTCCATTGACTCTGCAGATTCATCAATACCAACTAATATTTTATTGTACATTTTAATTCACATTAAATCATAATACTGCTACTATTATAATATAAAGTGATTAGATAAGTCCACGCTTTAATAATTATAAAAAAAACTTCAGTATTGATTTAGATCAATTAAATTAAATTTGAATTTTGTTTAGATTATTAAATTCAAATCAAAATTTTAAAAATCAATAATTTATCTAATTAGAACTTTGTTGAATTTTTTGCTTTAAAAGTAAAATTCATTAAAAATAATAGAATCTAATCAGAAATTTCTCAAAATAGTAAAAATAATTAATTTAATTTCTATAATGTCAATCTTTTTTTAGTTTTTATTATTATTTCTTAAATATTTAAGATATTATTATCAGAATAACTGTTCCAGAAATTTTTTAAGAAAAAATAATATTTTCAAATGATATAACTACATGCTAAAAATAAAAAGTAAATGGAAACACCACTGGTTTTTGATATCTTCAATTATATTTTTTTTAATTTCAGTAAGTTCATTATTTGTTTTTAGATTTCAATGTTATTTAAGTTACGATAGAGTTGTTTTTGAATCATCAAATGCTACACTTTATGCAAATCTGTATCATCCAATTCGAAAATTGGATTTTCAACAAAAATCTCCATTAATTATATTTGCACATGGATTAGGTAGTCAAAGAGATTTGGATCCAAGAGTACCAAATGAATTTACGAAAAGAGGTTTTTATGTAGCAAGTATTGATTATAGAGGAGATGGCGAGAGTGGGGGACATCTTCTAGATATAAATCCAAATACATATATGAACCGAACAAATATACCTGCTATTGCTCAAGATTGTTCTAGATTATTAGATACATTATCTCATATGCCATTTTTTGTAAATATAAATGCATCTCAAATTGGATTGATTGGACATTCATTAGGGGGTATGGTAGTTTTAATGAATGGTGCATTAGACGATAGATTTAAGGCAACCGTAACTTGGGCGGGTTTAGTTAACTTTACTGCTAACTTTTTTGGAATTACTGACGATCATCCATTGATGAGTTATATTCCAGCTAAAATTATTAATGAAACGAATCCTACAAATTTAATGCTTATCCAATCTATTTATGATAAGACAGTTCCATTTGAAAATAATGCGTTAGTTGCAAAAAATTTAACAAATTGTAAACTGATTGAAATTAAAAAACATTTATTCGGAGGTCCTCATTATTTATTTTCAGATGAGGTTATTTCTGAAACAATCAATTGGATTGAATTACAATTTTTTAATTCTGAAACAATTAACGGTCCTATTAGATTATCTTATGTTACAACATATCTTTTGTTAGGAATGAGTTTTATAGGATTATTTTTGACCACTTTATCAATCATGAAGTATTCCTTCAAATATTTTTCAATTAAAGAATCTTCTATAAGGGAAGATGATGTAAATAAATTTTCCAAAAAAAAAAAATCCAATAGAAAAATGCTCTTGGAGGTTTCTTTATTTTTTGTAGGCTTTTTAATGCTTTGGATAATAATGATAGAATTTACTGGAATACTTGGTCTACTTTATACTCCTTTAATTTTCCTTTTATTTTATTTTCTATACGTGTTAATGAAATATATATTAACTGCTGAAATTAAAGGTGAAAGAATAAGAGTATACATAGAATTAAGGTTGAAAGATGAAATTAAGTCTCAGTTTAAAAAAAAAGTTATTTTATATTCTTTGTTTTCTTCTGCTGTATTTGTATCATTATATATTACTTTATCCCTCTCCTATCCATTTGCATTTTTCTCTCCAATAAATTTATTATCATATATATTAAGTTTTGGAATTTATCCCTTCTATTTAACCATGGAAATCTTTTACAGAAAGATTGTATATCCTAGACTCGATTTTATAAGATCACGATCACGTAAAACTGTAATTACATCATTAATGGAAATGATTAATATTGGTATTTTAGTATATTTTTCTAATCCATTATTTCTCATTAGTGGGATGCTGGTTACATATTTGATATTTTTAGGGGTTATGGTAATGAATTCCATTATTTATGAAAGAACTAACAAATTTAGTTCTGTTATGATAAGTTCTTTTATTATTATTCAAATCTTTTTCGGCTCGGTTATCTCAACTATATTGGGATTCGGTTCAATTGTAAGATTACTCCATATTTAATTTTGAGTTAGTTATATTTTTAAAATTCTTATCAAGTAAAGTTATTAGTATTTGAGTGACTTTACAGGCTTCGAGAAGGATTTGGAAGTCTATTTTATCAGGAGTGTCTTCTAAACTATGAGTATAATAAGCAGCAGATTTAGTAGTTATGTCAATAGAATCAAATTTGCGTAAATGGAAAGGAACCGAATCTGTGTGAGCCCCGAGTAAGACATGAAATCCATTATATTCTACGTTTTCAATTTTTGCTGCTTTTTTAAAATAATCACTTAAAATTGGTGAAATTTTTTTTGGAGGGATAAGGCCATAAGATTTGATATATTGAATTAGATTTTTATTATTATTACTATCTGAAATCATATCAAAATTAATTTGATAGGTGTAATCTTTAGAAAACTCATCTTCATATAAATCCAAAAATTCACGGGAACCCATAGTTCCTAATTCTTCGGCTGAAAATTGGCAAAACCATAAATTGAAATTGTCTAAGGGATGATTTTTAAAAAAATTACTCAATTCAAATACAATTGACATACCTGTAGCATTATCCAAGGAGCCTCTAGAATTATTTCCTATCCTGAGAATTAATAAAAGAAAATTTGAGATTACTGTTAAAATTGTACTTATCAATATAAGAATTTCAACGAATGTAACAAATGGCTTCAAATGTTCAGTTAGAAAGTGATAATCTATTAAATATATAGTATAAAATGAAAAAAGGATAATTTCACTAAACAACCATAATCTAGCAAAAATAATTCTCCAAAATGTTTTAAAAGTTTGTGATTTTGAATCTAGATGAGCCGAAACAATTATATTTCCAACTTTTTTAATCGAGCCATTAATTGCAGGTATCTTCACAAAAACATTTGTTGCACTAAAGAATTTACCAAAATATTTTTCCCAAAATCCCTTAAGTTCGGGGTGTTTTAATGCTTTAAGCATTGAGAAAAAAATTATTAATAAAATCAAGATAGAAATAAAAGTGAGAAATCGATACAATATCTTTATTAGAAGAATTACTGAAACAAAGATTAAATTCATCAGTATGATTAATTTAATCATAACTTTTGAATAAAATGTTGAAAAGTCAAAATTTTGAGAATATATTTGATTAATTTCAAAACCTTTCTCTTTAAAAGTAGATACTGTTAGATTAACTGCCTTTCTTTCTCCTTCTGTTCCTGCTAATCTAGGAAAACTAAATATATTCACATAAGTAGCTAATCGTTCTTTATCGAAATCAAAGTTTTCACGAGATTGGTGATTAATCATCATCTAATTAATTAAGTAATTCTTAATATTACATATCAATTTAGTACTTTAAATAAACTAATTCTCAAGATCCTAAAATTAAAAGAAATTAAGAAATTTCAAGTAATTGGTAACTAATTGATTTAATAAGAATATTAGCTTAAATATTATTTTTTAGAAATTATTTAACTGTATTTTATATCCGTTTATGGAACTACTGCATTTTTACTTAAAAATTCTAGACCACGTATTTTAATAAGAAAATTACTGTTTTATTAAAAACTACATAAAGAGTGATTTATTATTTATCAAAAAATATTAATTGGGATTGATGGATCAGAGCATTCCTATAAAGCTTTACTAAAAGCAATAAAGCTTCAAAAATTGAGTGAAAGTGAAGTAATTATATTCCATTCAATAGAACATCACGCAACACCTACTGGTATGTTTATGGCTCCATCGTTTGGTATTCAAAACACATTTATCTATAGCAATTCAGACCTAGATATACAAAGAATAAAAGAAGTTTATGAAAAAAACGCTCAAGCAACACTAGATAGAGCTAAAGAAATCTTTAAAGAGCAAGGAATTGATGTGGAAACTCGATTAATCTATGAATATGGTCCTGTATCTTATATTAAAGAAATGGTAGCTAAAGAACAGGTTGATCTTGTTATAATTGGAGCTAAAGGGAATCATTCTCTTCTAGAAGAAATCTTAATCGGATCAGTTGCAGATAAAGTGTTAAGACATGTACCTTGTGATATTTTAATCATTAGATAATGAATTCTTAAATTTTTTTTTTTATTCTAAATTCTAAGCAGACTTTATTTAGAAATTAATTTGACTAACATTTATAAGTATAAAGGCTAAAATATTTGATATAAAACCCCCAATTTTAAAAAAGATTGAGATTTAATAATATATTTTTAAAAAAAAGGTTATTATTAAAAAAAATTATGAAAATATTTAACCTAATTAATTTTTTAATTTTTTCGCATCTCTCTTGTTTAACAACTTTATTACTGCTATCTTTAAGAAATTATTGCCAAAAAACACAAGTATAGCAAATAGCCAAATAAAACCTGCTAATGCCCAACCGATTGGTGGCATAAAAATCCCTAAAGCCGCAAAAATAGTTGCTATTACTTGAGTTGATTCACAGGTGATTAAAAGAATTTTTGATGGAAAGGGTTTTTTCCAAAAGTTATCTTCTTCAGTTCGAGTTAGATATATTGTCATATGACCTGCTACAGCTAATTTCAAAAATATAAATGTTTGAAGTGTTGCAAGGCTTAATTGAAATATAAATTTTCCAATCAAAAATACGGAAAAGCTAAAAAGTACTCCTGCTATTCCTAAAATGGATGATATAATCAAGATTCTTTGCATTCTCCATCTAACTGGTTTCATAGCGACTCTCGTATTATCAAAAGCAATAGTCATTATTGGTAAATCATTTAAAAGGGCTAAAATAACTATCATCACAGCAGTTATAGGATAAAAAGCAAAAATAGTGATAGAAAGGACTAAAAATATAAGAATTCGAACTGTCTCAGCAATTCTATATATCGCATAACTCTTCATTCTTTCAAAGATCCTACGACTTTCTTGCGTTGCTTTAACAATTACGGAGATACCAGGATCAGTTAATACTATGTCCGCAGCAGATTTTGCAGCATCTGTAGCATTTGAAACTGCAAATCCGATATCTGCCTTTTTTAAAGCAGGAGCATCATTAACTCCATCTCCTGTCATTCCTACAACATGATCTTTTTCCTGTAGAAGCTCTACAATATGATATTTATGCTCTGGATATACTTCTGCAAAACCATCCGCATTTTCAACTAAACTTATCGTTTCAGCATCATCTTTTTCTATAATTTCTGAAGATACGACTATATTTGTACCAACTCCTAAGTTTCCTCCTATTTGTTTTGCAATTTCTCTATGATCGCCTGTAACCATTTTTACATTTATACCTAATGATTTTGCTGTTTGTATTGTATCAAAAGAATCTTCTCTCGGAGGATCGTGAAGAGCTACAGTTCCAATATATTCCCACACATTTTGATCTTTAGATATTGCTACACCTAGAGCTCTAAATCCTGATAACGCTAAATCTTTTCCTTGATTATTCACTTTATCTTGAAAATCTTGATCTCCGTTTACAATAGATAAAATTACTTGAATTGCACCTTTAGAAACTTGAATTTCTTTATTATTATCGTCTTTTAATTTCGCTTCAGTTCGCTTTTTAATGGGATCGAAAGGCTTGAATTCAATTTTTTGATATCTTGAGATCTCTGACTCAATTTCTGAATTCTCTCTTATTTTAGCAAAAAAAGCATCATCAATTGGATCTTTACTTTCTTCTTTTGATGCTAATCCTCCATAAAGAATAACATCGGTTTCTGTGTAATTACTAAATGGTATGACTTTTGCTATAGATATTTGATTTTTAGTAAGAGTTCCCGTTTTATCACAACATAGAACATCTATACTGGCAGCTTCTTCAATGGAAAGCAATTTACTTACAATAGCTTTTTTTTTAGCTAATGCTACTGCTCCCACTGCCATTGAAACCATCATAACAGCAGGTAATGCTACTGGGATGGCTGCAACTACTAAGACAAGAGTAAATTGGAGCAGATTAAGAAAACTTTCAGCTCTTACAATTCCTACTACAAATACTATAGCTACAAGTATAATTGCAATATATATAAGGTAATTACCAATTTTTATAACAGCTTTTTGGAAGTGGCTTTTAGTCTCTGCTTCTTCAACTAATTGAGTAGTCTTTCCAAAAAATGTATTTAATCCTGTTCCAACGACAACTCCATCCATTTCACCTTGACGAATTATAGCTCCTTCATAGCTCATATCTGAAACTTTTTTATCAACAGGTAATGATTCACCAGTTAAAACAGATTCATCTACAGTGAGATATTCTCCATCTATCAATTTTGTATCTGCGGGAATAATATCTCCCAATCTAAGATGAATAATATCTCCCGGCACTAATCCTCTAGATTCAATTTCAATCCACTTTCTATCTCGTAACACTTTAGCTTTTAAAGCCAGTTTTTCTTTTAACAATTCTATCGCATTATCTGCTTTATTCTCTTCCCAGAAACGCACAAAACTGTTAATTAAAAGCATTGCAATTATAATAATAAAATCATCCCATTCTCCTATAATTATAGAAAGTATTGCGGCAATTTCAATCATCCAAGGAATAGGTCCCCAAAAATTTTTCAAAAACTTTACAATAGGGCTAACTCTTTTCTCCGGAATTTCATTATAACCAAATTTTTCTATTCTTGCTTTAGCTTCAACTTCGCTCAACCCTTCTCTATTCGTTGACAATCGTGAATAAATGTTGTCTATACTTAATTCTTTTGATTCTTCAGTAGTTAACAGAGTATTACTCAAATTTTTCATCTCAATGATTTATAATATGTAATTTTCATTTTTTCAGGTAAATAATTAAAAACTTCACCCATAATAGAGAAAAATTTCTTTATAAATATTTTATATTAAATTTATAAGGAGGTCATAAAGAAGCTTTTTGTATTTATTATCACTAGATCGAATTTATATAAAATTTTCCTATATAATTTTAAATATACAATTTTAATACATTCAAATTTTAATAAAGACCACTTTTCCATAATGGTTGTTTTACCAGCTTATAAGATTTTAAGGCATATTCTTCCATCATACGATTTGTATTAAAATAAGCACCTAACTTTATTGCATATTTCATTCTTTCTTGCCATTCACTCTTATTTTGATAATATAGAGGGATAATTTCTTTTTCCAATTTAACATATAAATCTTCAGCATCAAAGGAATCATCAACAGTTTGTGCCTTTTGATCAGAGGGTTCAGGACCTATAGCCCATCCTGCTTTTTTATCAGACATGTAGTATCCCTCAATCCACCATCCATCCAAAGTAGAAAAATTCAATACTCCATTAATAGCTGCTTTCATTCCACTTGTTCCACTTGCCTCTAAATATCTTCTTGGATTATTTAACCATAAATCGACTCCACTCACTAATAACTTTGCTAATGAAATCTCATAATTTTCTAAAAATACAAGTCCGATTCCATATGAATTCCATAAATAATTACTATATTCATAAATCTTTTTTATATAAGATTTAGATTGCAGATCAGCAGGATGAGCTTTTCCAGAAAAAATTAACTGTGCTTTTTTGTGTATAATTTTTGCTAAACGTTCAAGATCAGTGAAAAGTAAAAGTGGTCGTTTATATTCAGCAATCCTGCGGCTAAATCCTATGGTTAACAAATTTTTATCAAACAAGACCCAAGAATGAGAATTTTCATATTCAATTAGATGATTTTTTGCTTTATTATGCACTCTCCATAACTCATAACTATCTAAATCTAAAGCTTTTTCAAAGAGATCTAAATTATGATGCCACTCTCGTGATAATTCCTCATTAAAAAAATCTCTCATAAATGGTGATAACCAATATCCAACATGAACCCCGTTTGTTATAGGATTAATTTTATAATTTGGAAACATCTTGTTTGAGATTTCAGTATGTTTTTTTGAAACGGCATTAATGTAACCACTCGAATTTAAAGCTAAAATAGTCATATTGAGTGCATTTTCTCCCCCAAATTCATGGATTTGATCTGGTAGGCGATTTCGAAAGACATCGTATACTAAGTTATAATCAAATTCTTCAAGTCCTGCCCTTACAGGAGTATGAGTCGTAAATACACAATGCTTTTTGACATCTTCTAAATTTTTATATTTTTTTAGAAGTTCAAAGATTAGAAAAGCCGCATGGCCTTCATTAAGATGATAAGTTATTATTTTATTATATCCAAGTTTTTCTAACATTTTATATCCACAAATACCAAGAATCATCTCTTGGACTATTCGTTGAAATTTATTAGCATCATATAACATGTGAGTTAATTTTCTTTGCCATGGCTCATTTTCATCAAGATCAGTATCTAATAATATTATTGGTATTTTATGCCCATTTCTACCTATAATTTCATATTTCCAAGCTTCTACTTGAATTAATTTATCCTGTAATTCAAGAGTCACTTGTTGGTTAATTTTTTCAAAATCATTCCCAAAATCCCATTCCATCTCTTTTTCGATTTGTTCTCCATTTGGTCCAATTTGTTGGTAGAAGTAGCCTGCATCATATATTAAGGTAACTGCAATCATTGGTAACCCCATATCAGCTGCAGATCGGAGTGCATCTCCAGCTAATATTCCTAAACCTCCAGAATATATAGGTAAACTACTTTCTAATGCAATTTCCATAGAAAAATAAGCAACTTCTTGATTTTTTTCATTAACATTCATTTTTTTCTAATTCTCTTTTTTTTCTCTTTAAATGCTAAAGACGAATCATACTCTTACTATTATAAGATTATTCCCTAAGAAAAATAAATTAAAAATCTAAATTAAAGAAAATTTTTCTTCTGAATCCATAAATATATTGATTTTACTCAAAATAAGAGTTTTAACCATAATTTGAATTTATAAAATTTTATACGTGTCTTTAAAAGGGCAATTATCTGAATGAAACTACAAATAAAAACGAAAATACACTTGAGTATGACTGGTAATTATATTATAATATATTGGATCCTTTTTTCTTTAGCAATCTTACTATCCATTTTAGGCTTATTTTACATTTTTTGGATACTGAAAAAACTTAGACGTGAAAATAGTGGATCAGAAGAAATGGTAAAAATTCACGATTTAATAAAGTTGGGTTCAAATACATATTTGAAAAGACAATTTAAAACTATAAGTATTGTTCTACTAATTCTCTCTGTAATCCTGTTTTTTGTTAATATCCCTCTGGGAGTCTCTTTTGTAATCGGGGCAATTTCGTCTCTTATAGCGAGCTATATAAGTATGGTTGCATCAACTTTATCAAATGTAAAAGTAACACAAGCATGTAAAAGTGACTTAAATAAAGCTTTAAAAATAGGTTTTAATGCAGGAATGGTTATTGGCGTTTCTGTAATATCTATATCTTTATTGGGAATTAGTATTTTATTTATTTCATTTAATTTTAATGTTCAAAATATTGTAGGTTTTGCATTTGGAGCATCTTTTTCAGCACTCTTTGCTCAATTAGGTGGAGGGATATATACAAAAGGCGCAGATATTGGGGCTGATTTAGTAGGTAAGTTAGAACATGGATTACCTGAAGATGATATAAGAAATCCTGCTGCTATAGCTGACAATGTGGGAGATAATGTAGGAGATTGTGCCGGTAGAGGAGCAGATCTTTATGAATCTTCCTCTGCAAATAACATAGCTGCAATGATTATTGGAGTAACATTAAGTATAATTACAAATAATCCATTATTCATTATTTTTTCCTTAATTTCAAGAGCTCTAGGCAATATTGCTGGTATATTGGGAGGTTTTTTTGTAAAGATTAAAGAAAAAGATAAATCACCTATAGCAGCGTTTGCTAGAAGCCTTAGTGCTAGCGCCGTATTTAATATCATATTCTTTCTAATATTAACATTGATATGTTTTCAAACGGGCTGGTACTTCTTATTCATTTCTTCCATATTAGGAGTAATGTTAGGTTTATCAACTTATTTTATAGTTGATTATTATACATCCTCAAGATATAAACCAGTAAAAAATGTAATAAAAAGTTCAGAAACTGGAGCTGCTACCAACGTGATAAGTGGTTTTTCTTTAGGTTTAGAATCCCCTGC
Source organism: Promethearchaeota archaeon (assembly GCA_048939015.1). Classification (GTDB taxonomy): domain Archaea; phylum Asgardarchaeota; class Lokiarchaeia; order Sigyniarchaeales; family SOKP01; genus Loki-b32. The sequence goes on along the minus strand of JBHLPW010000011.1, from coordinate 41,827 downwards.
AATTCCCGTAGTCTCATTTGTATTGGGAATTATTATTAGTTTTTTCCTTGGTGAACAATACGGTATTGTGAATAAAATAGATCCATACTTAGGAGGAGTATTTGGAATAACTGTTGCAACAATGGGTTTGTTATCAATTACAACGATAATTTTAGCTTTTGATGGTTTTGGGCCTGTATCTGACAATGCTGCAGGAATAGCAGAAATGTCTCATCAGGGTGAAAAAGTAAGATATAATTTAGATAGGTTAGACGCCGTTGGTAATACAACAAAAGCATTGGCTAAGGGTTTTGGCATCACTTGTGCTGCTTTATCCGCTATTATATTATTTGAAGCGTATTTAGAAGAAATTAAGACAATTGATGTTAACATTTATCATCCTATTGTTTTATGTGCTTTATTGATAGGAGCAGTGATTCCCTTTCTTTTTTCAGCATTAGCAATTAGATCTGCAGGAGTAGCGGCATATGGGATGATTAAAGAAATTCAAAGGCAATTCAAAGAAGATCCTGGAATACTTGATAATAAATCATTACCAAATTATGAAAAATGTATTGATACTGGCACAAAAGTAGCTTTAAAGCAAATGATTTTCCCTGCTCTACTACCTACATTGACTCCTATTATTCTTGGATTTTTATTCGGTCCTGTTGCTCTAGCTGCATTTTTGATATCTGGAACTATATCAGGAATAATATTGGGATTTGTTCTAAATACAGGAGGAGGTGCTCTAGATAATACAAAAAAAGCAATTGAGGGAGGACTTCTAGGAGGGAAAGGTTCTGACGCGCATGACGCCTCCATCATAGGTGATACATTCGGGGATCCTTTAAAAGATACTGCGGGTCCATCTCTCCATATCCTTGTTAAAGTAATCAATACTGTTTCAATAGCTTTTGCTCCAATCTTTTTGGCTATTGGACCTTTAATCATTTTATAAATAAAATTACCAAAATGAATTTTATAATGAAAACAAACAAAATTTTAAGAATCTACAATAATGTCGAACTAAAATGAAGACTAAAATTAAAGATCAATTAATTGAAATGCTTACTGAACAATCAAGAACTTTGTATTCAATTATAAGTGACATGGGAGTTTTTTATATAGCTTGGGCAGAAGATTTAAAAAATAATAAAGATACGTTGGAAAAAAAAGCAAATAAATTAAAATTTGATATTGAAGAAGCGACATTGATAAAAAATAAAACAATTAAAGAATTTTCTGAAGTATTAACATTTGACTCGGGAGATTGGGTCGTTTTAATTCAGAAAATGGATAATCTATCAAATCTAGCTTCAAAATTTGTTAACTTCTTAATGTACATTGAATTAAAATATGTAGATTCAGAAATAAAAACAATGTATCGTAAAACAATCAATAATATTTTAGAAATGACAACATTGTTAAAAGAATCAATTAAATTGTTGCAAGAAAACCCTATTAATTTAATTTTTAATATAAATAAAATTCATGAGCTTGCTAACTCTACAGATTGGCTATTACATCAATTTCTTCATTACATTTATAAAGATAAAGATGTGGAAATCAGAAATTTATTGATTATTCGAGACAGTGTATTGACTTTAGAACAATTTGTTGATAAAATTAACCACTTAGTTGAGATCATTAGAGTCTTGCATTATGAGTAAAAAAAATTATAGAATAAGAATATACTGCTTAATAAACATGAATTTTATCTAGTATTGTATAAATAGTGGATTTATAAATCTCATGGAATTCTTCGGAAGGAACAATTTGTTTTATTTTTCTTATAAGACTTTCAATTTTTTTTTCTTTAATTTCTGGTAATTTTTCTAAAAGATCACGATCATATTTATGAAGAAAAAAAGTAAACTCTACCTTTAGACTCAAATCATGCAACTTTTTTATAACTTCCTGCAAAAATGTTAATGTTAATTCATATCTCTTTAAATCTTGGATATCAATAACAAAAAATATTTCCTTCGTATCAACAATGTAATTTTTAAAATTTTTTAAGAATTCATTACGATCGGCTTCATTACCATTAAAATCCCATAAGTAAAAAGTAATATTATCCCTTTCTAATTTGACCACATTAGGATTTTTTGTATTATTATAAGAGAAAAAATCAGATATATTATATTTCCCAATAAAATTTAGGACTATAGATGTTTTACCGCTTTTTTCCAATCCCAATACTAGGATTTTTTTCTTGTTTGGTTCATCATTTATCGACATTATGGACTTCAAATTATTTTTAGAGTTGAAATTACTTTTTTTATTTTAATTTTTCGATATTATCAGAATCAATCAATCTCTGAAACTTTTCTTTATGTAACTCAATAACAATTGAATTAATTGTGGAAATTACTCTATAAATGTTATAACTTTTTATAAAATATATTTTAATACTTCCTTCTCTTTTATAAAAAATAATATTTGCATCTTGCAATTGTTTTAATAATTGAGATGTGTAAGATTGACTTATGTTTAAGGCTTCTTCGATTTCTTTTGATGTTTTTTCTCCAATTTTTAGTAATTTAATAATTTCTAGTTTATATGGATCACTTAATAATTTTAAAAATTCTGATGCCGCCTCTGTCAATTCATCCATTCTTAGAACATCATCAATATTAATTTTTCTTAATTTTTGAGAGATAAATTCTTCTGAAACTTATTCAGAATTTTATCTATATAAATAATATGCTTTACTTATTTAAATATTATTAATAAGGAATATCATAATATTATGAAATCGCAATATTTAAATATCATAATATTGCTATTTTTTAATAACATCAATATAAAAATTCACTAAAAAAATTAGAAAAGCAAATCATAAAAAAGAGGAAATTAATAGAAATGGTTAATGAAGCATTAATTTTGGATGATATTGATAAAAGCATAGTGGAATTTATCCAAAAAGACCCTACAATAACTCATACTCAGATAGCTAAAAAAATCAATAGAAGTCAACCAACAGTGGGAATGAGAATAAAAAAACTTGAAAAATTAGGAATACTTACTTTTCAAGCTGGTCTAAACCTAAAAAACTCAAATTGTTTCTTAGCAAAGATAAGCTTTCAATCATCTGATCCCCATGCTATTATTCAGATAATTAAATCCTGCCCATACATGATCCAAGGGTATATCACAAGTGGAATTTCAAATTTTGAGATAATCATCGCGAATCCTACCTTGAAAAATATAGATAAAATTGTAAATTATCATTTTAGAAGTAACCCTAAGGTAGAGAAAATTAACATTGAGATAATAACGAATATTATTAATGAATTCGTCATTCCTGTTGATTTCAGAATTCAATCATGTGATTGTGTTAAAAAATCTAAAAAGAATGAAATATATGTCTGATAAAAAAGAAGGAATTGATTTGAAAATGTTTGTTGATTTTGACAAATCTATCAAAAGTATCTTTATAAATTATTTTATAGAAGAGTTCAAAATTGAAATAAAAACTCCTATAAAAAATAAGGATACTGAAACAGAAAGTATAATCATTTTAAAAAAATTGGATTTTTCAAACAAAATATTCTTAGCTTCTATAACTTGAATTTAAATCAGAAAATAAAATGTGAAAAAAAATGGCAAATTTAAAAACTATTAGAAAATATGATGAAGACCTTTTAAAAAATAAAGAGCAAGACTGTTGTGCTAATCCAAATCTTATCTCTTCTAATGGATATAGAGTCTGTACTAATTGTGGAACTGTCCAATCAAGGATTATATCTTATAAACCTATAAATAGAATAGTTTTAGATAAAAAAGTAACTTATATTGGTACTGAACCTAAGCGTTCTCTAATTGGGCCTCGTACAGTAATTAAAGGTAATTTAGATGGAAAAGGTAACTTTTTGTCTCCAAAAGCATTGAATCAATATAAGAGATTGGCTAAAATAAATAGAGGATTAGTAAATGGTCTTGAAAGAAATTTATGGTACGCAATTTCAAAATTAAATCAAATCAAGACTCACTTAAATCTCCCAAATTATATTACCGAAGACACGATTAAGATATATATTTCTGCTGCAAAAAAAAAATTAACATTAGGAAGAACAATTGATGGAATTCTCTGTGTTTCACTTTATTTTGCACTAAAATTTTACAGAAAACCAATAATTCTCGAAGATTTATTAACCGCATTTCAAATTTCTAAGAAAAAATTTGTATATTGTTATAAAGCAGTTCTAAGTATTGTTGTTCCAAATATGAATTTGAACACGCAAAATTTTACACCTAAAGATTATATAAATAAATTCTATGATGAGTTAGATTTATCTTTGAATTGTCGGAATAATGCAATAAAGGTCATTGAGCAAAGTAAAAGGAAAGGATTAATTACTTCAGGAAGAGATCCTAAAGGTATTGCTGCTGCATCGTTATATATGTCCTCAAAAAAAACTAATGAATTTCGAACTCAAAAACAGATCTGTAAAATTGCAAATGTCTCTGAAATTACTTTAAGAATGAGATTAAAAGAAATCAGTAGTTTAATTTAAAAATTTATTATTTTTTAGAAACCAGCAATTCAAATTATAATTCCTTATAGCCACTTTTTTCTTTTGAAATATATAACCATTAAAATCCCGATAATAAACATTACTATAACTAACATGGGATAAGCTAAAGGATATGAAAGTTCAGGCATAAATTTGAAATTCATACCATATAAACCCACTAAAAATGAGAGGGGTATAAAGATTGTTGAAATTATGGTAAGAATTTTCATTATATCATTCATTTTATTGTTCACACTTGAGAGATACATATCAAGCATTCCAAAAAGGATATCACGTTGAGTCTGAAGCAAATCACTTATTATAAAAATATGATCATTTACATCTCTTAGATATACTTCCAAATTGTCGGTTATTAATTTAGATTTTTCTATTTGGAGTTTAGTAATAAGCTCCTTAGTTGGCCAAATAGAATTACTTATATTTATCATTCCTCTTTTTAATGAATAAACAGATTTCAATGTTTCTGGTTCTGGATTTTGGACAATTTTATCTTCTATATTTTCGATAAATTCATTTAACTTTTCTAATATATTAAAATAGTTGTCAATTACAAAGTCGATTAATGCATATAATAAATAATCAGGCCCCATATTTCGAACATGCCCTTTTGAAAACTTTATCCTGTCTATAATCGGTACAAAAATATCATTTTCAGTTTCTTGCACTGATATTACATAACTACTTCCCAAGATTAAACTAATTTGTTTAGATTCAAAACTTTCCTTCTCTTCACTAAATATCACATTTTTTAATACTACAAAAAGATAATCGCCATAATTCTCTAATTTAGGCCTTTGATTAGGATTAATAATATCTTCTAATAGTAATGTATGAAGATTGAATTGATTTCCGATATTTTCAATCGTTTTAAAATGAGAAGATCCCATAATATTGATCCATCTATTTTTCGATTTATCAAAATCTGATAAGTTCTGATCAATTATTTCTAATTCGTTCAGGTTATAGTTTTCCCTATTATAATCTATTACTTTAATCTTAGTTTTTAAGTCAATCTTTTTATCACTAAATCGTAAGGTCCCAGGAGGTTCCCCTATATTATGTTTTTTCATTATTTAAATATCCTTCTTAAATTTTGATTTCACTGTTCATATATTAGCACAAATAAATAGTAAAGAGATTAATTTTCGCACATCTATAAAACATCACGAGAAACCCTATTAATTACTAGTTTTAATTAACTTTTTATCAGTTTTTTGATAAAGCTATAAGTCCAAAATTTATTTTATCATTATGCTCTTAATGAAAATTATTTATCTTTTTTGAAATCGCTAAGATGTTTGAATCTTCCTCCTAATATATTTACCATATCTGAAGGAACAATAATCCATCCTCCTTTTTCTTTCATAGATTCGTAAAGAATGTTCATTGCTCTTAGATTTAATGCAACTTCATCGCTTTCATAGATATGGGCAGCATTAATAAATTTATTAGCAATTTGTTCCTCAGAACCTGCGAGGATAACCCTTGCTTGTCGTTCTCTTTCTGCTTGTGCTTGTCGACTCATTGCATCTTGTAATGCTGTTGGAATTATAACATCCCGAATTTCGACTGAAATAGATTTAACACCCCATTCTTCAGTACGTTCATCAATTATTCTTTCAAGATCATGCGATATTTCTTCTCTTCCCGCAAGCATCTGGCTCAATTCTGTTTTTCCAATTACATCTCTTAATGAAGTTTGAGCCGCCCATGAAATTGCAGATATATAATCTTGGACACGTAGCGATGCTTTATAAGAATCTACAACTTTCCAAAACAATACCGCATCAACATTAACAGGTACATTATCTTTTGTTAAAGTTTGTTCTGCAGAAAATGTAGTTGTAATAATTCGTATATCGAGAGAAAATGGAATTCGATAAACAAATGGAAAAAGCCACAAAACACCTGGACCTCGCATTTTTTTGAACTTACCTAAAAGTAATGTAGGCACTTTGATCCATTCCGGAATAATATATAAACCCATAAAAATGAATCCTATAAATGTTAGAATGCTAATTCCAATATATAACGGTAAATTAAATGGAAATTCAAAATAAAACTCTGCAATTATATTCCCTATTAAGATTATAATTCCCAAAATGAAGAGGAAATAACCTATACCTCTTAATATACTTCCACCAATTAAATTTGATTTGTTGTATACAGACAATTTTATCATTCTATATGATAATAATTGTAAATAAATAGGTAATGGCTAAGAATTATAAATAATAATTTGATATTACTTAAGCACTGGGAAAAGTTATTTAGGACTGGAAATAAATGAAGTATTTTTTGATTATTAAGAATTAAATTACTACGAGTTTGTAAATAATTATTTATAATATATAATTGTAATAACATTTTGTGTTAGTTTAATATTAGATCTGATAATTTAGTATTAAACTATTCATTTTGTTAATATCTGTGACAATCTAGATTTTAAATCTGCTAACTCTCTTTGAATTGATCTCACCTCTTCTTCCTTATCCCTTAATTCTTTCAAATGATGATTTAGAGTTTTTTGTTCTTGTTTGTATAATGTTTTCATTAACAATTCTTTTTCAGGTGATTTTTTCTGAAATGCTCTTATATATTTTAATTGTAATTTTCCTAGTCTTATTCGAATGTTTGCAGTATGTATTTTAGACTTTGCTAACATTATCTTGCTTCTAGCTAACTTTTCTTCAAGAGAAGCAATTTCTTTATGTTGGTTTGCTAACTCCAATTGATTTTCAGCGACTTTTTCATGATAAGTTATAAAATCTTTCTCATTTTCTATTACTTCATCTGGAAATTTTAATAATAATTTCGATTTAATTTTATTTTCCAATAATTTTGCATTATTTTCGACTAACTTCTTTCTTACTTGTGCTAATATAATTTCTTTTTTAACAAAATTTTCTCTCGTCTTTACTTTTTTTAAGAGATTTTTAGCTAATTTTTTTAATTCTTCCGCAACTAATTTTTCTTTTTTAGCGATAATAATATTTTCATGTGCTTTTAAATTAAGATCTAATATTTTTGCCAAATTAAATTCATCTTTTAAATTGTTAATTAATTCCTCTAATGCTATCTATTAAGATCACGTAAATCAAATACCTGTTATGTTTAATAAAATAATTATTCATACGTTTTCAAATTCAGATTTTAATGTTGAATTATAATCAGAAAATTATATTTTTAAAATAATGGATTAATTTTCATTAATAGGAAGAGTCATATTTCATTATAAATAAATTAAATTTGTGATAAGACCTTATTCTGGATTATTACTCTTATAAAAGCACATCCAGATGAAGTTTTCAATAATTTTTTCTCCAGTAATTCTTGTTTTTTCTGCGATCCTTTCATCAAATAATGATGGATGAAAATAATAAGGATTATGCGTCTCTGGATGAAATTGAAGGGCAAAAATGGGTTTATCTAGATGTTTTATATATTGAACCATCCTATAACCCAATGTTCGAGAAATACTAATAATATCAAAAGAATTTTGTATTTTACAATCGTTTGGAGAAACAAAATCTAAATGATGCAAATTTACAGGAATGTTTTTCTGAGTAATTAATTCATCTGTTTTATTAAGTATTATAAAATTTATTCTCCCTCCTAAGCCAAGTAGCCTCATCCTTGATACTTGTGCTCCAAAAGCGTAAGCAACTAAATGAAATCCAAAACACAGCGCAAGGATTGGAATTTGATCAGTGTGCTGGATTAATTCTAACTCATGCATAAATCTTTTCTTTAATTTCTCATCATAATAAAAACTAGAGACATTTAGTTCAGATCCAGATAAAATTATTCCTATGTAATCCTTTGCCATTTCTGGTTTAAAGTGAGTATAGTGGATTGTACTTAGTTCAATATCTGCTAGACAATCATTAATGATCGTCTCAAAACGTGAAATTCTATCAGATGGAAAACCACGAGAATAATTATCTATAAGAAGCATTTTCTTTTTTTCTTCATTTACATCACCTTTCTCTTCTTCCATTAAGATCATCTGCAATATTATAAGTAATTTTTAATTAAAATTTCAGAGGGGTAATAAGTAAAAGCTTTTAATTCCTTACCGCTATCTAATAGCACTTTCACTATAACTCTATGATACAACTTTCCTTCTCCTTCAATTAAATCAAGTTGACTAATAAGGGAGTTTGACACCTTATAATATATTTCTCCCGGTACTTCCGAATTAATATCACGCACAATAAAGGGAAATCCCAAATCAGGAGGTTCTACTTTTCTAAAGCTCATTAGAGTAGCTTTTTCGAATTTTAATCCACTAAGAATATAATTTCGGCTATGACCGGATTGTAATGTTCCATAGACAAAAACTTTGTCTAAGTTTGGTTGTTTAAGTTCTTTTGATTCCATCATAATAATGTTCTTTACTATTCAATTAATAAAAAAAATCTCCGAATAATCTATCAATCAAGGATTCAGATTCGGATTGCATTTTTAATATACGATCGTTTTCTCTCAGGGGTATTCTAAGATTCTGAACAACAAGATTATTTACGACTTTGATCTTATTAAAATTAATCGCCATCCCATCTACTTCATCATAAGAAAAATTATATTTCGCTTCCAATGTACCTCGAACTTGTGTTCCGGGATTAATCTTATATCGCTGTCCTCTCTGATCCCTAACAATTCTCGAATCAACTAATTCAATAATTACATAATTCTTCCCTTGTTGTCTCAGCTTTTCAATTTTCCTCGTTTCATATTCAATATCAAGTTCCTTTTGAGACATTTCCATTTGAAATTTCTTATCAGGTAAATTCTTAATAGAAATTCCTAAATATTCTTGAAATTTAGCAGTTTCTTCAATCCATCTTGATAAACTGTTTTTTAATGATTCTTTTATTCCATTTTTTCTCTGAAAAGTAGCTTCATTGCCATTTGCTATAGCATTTTCAACATTTACTGCATGATATGGATCTTGTATAATTTCTCCAGTTGGTTGGAGATTAATCGCATGAAGAGCAGAAACACAACATAAATAGGCAATATCCAATAAATCTTCTGTGTTATATTGAACATCTACCGTCCGAACTTCAATCCGATTTCGAGAAGGCAATTCATCATTATCATCACTAATATTTGTAAAGGGACCTCTTGGAGTAATATCAACCAAACGATCTCCTCGATTATTAGTAATTACTTTTTTAGAGAACTCATCCTCTTCAAATCCTATTTTAAGTTTGTATCTCATACGTCCATAATACCTCATTGGAATCAATGCTGGACGATTTTCGGGTATTTGTATAATAGCAAATCCATTAGATTTTAGAACTGAACTGTTAGCACAACGATTACTCGCAATATTGTTTGCATTTCCTCTATATACGTGTGAATTTGCTGAAATTGCGATAATTTCGGGGAGATAATCCCATAAATAATTATAAACTATTCTCATTTCTTCAGGTGTCATTAGACTGCCTTTTTTTTGAACAGAAACATTGATATGAGTTCCAGAAATCGGATTTGGATCACTTTGCACTGGATGAAGACTCTGAGAAAGTATTTTAACGCCTAATTGTTTTGCTGCTTCAGTTAGCAATTTTCTTCCTTCTTTTACAGCTTTTTCCAAAGATGCAGGAGGTAAAGGTAATGTAACATATTCTATTTGTGAGGGAGAAGGTTCAGCATCTAATCCTCTTATTTTGACTTGTAGAGAATTTAGAAATTGTTGATCTCTTTCAAGTATTTCAGCTGATTTTACCATTATATCGTCAGCAACTTTCGCTAACTTTCCACTCTTATTAATAATAAGGAATTCTTCTTCTATACCGCAGAGTACCTGATAATCTTTATAAATATCTGAATCAAGTTCTTTTTTTTTTTCATGAAATAACATGAAATCTAATCCCTCTTCATATGATTAATCAAAAAAAATTATTATTAAAAATTATTAAATATTCCTTTATAAGGCTAATTAAACATTTCCATAAACGCTCCTAAACGCGTTTTAACTTGTTCTACATTCTCACCAATTTTATTGAAATTTATGGCTATACTTGGAATTTCGAGTTCACGGCGAACTTTTTCTTTTAACATGGTGAAACAATTAGATATTGAATGGCAACCAAAAAGCTGAATAAATACAAGACCATCAGCATTTAGATTTTTTGCCATTCTCATATAAGAATCTGACAGAGCATCATTATCACATCCAATCCCATTAACTGTTGCATTCATTAAATAATGAGCATAAGCTTCAACGGGATCAGATGTTTTCTTAATAGGTATGTCCTCTAAAAGTAATAACATATCCCAATCGGCATACAAAGCTCGACCTCCAAGCTCATATATTATTTCATGACTTTTTGGTTCCCAACCACCAAACATAGGAGTAATTAAAATTCGAGGCATGTGGCCTACTTCCATACCAATTTTATTTCTGATTCGCTCTTTCATTTCGTTTACTAATGATGCCATGTTATCCCGATATCGAATCGCATTGGAATTATAGTCTTGAAAACTATTGTTTAATATCACCAAAATTTCACTAAATGTTGCAGGATTACAAGGATAAAATTCAGATGTACTTATATCATAAAGAATCGTTTTATAATAATTTCTTATCTCATTAGCAACTTGAAAATGGTTTCGTAAAAAATTTCTATCAAAACTATTTCCACTTATTTTTTCTAATTCTCTAACAGCATCATAAAGATTTTCCGTTAGTAATTCTACTGAATTACCGATATTCCTTGGAGGAACATCAATCCAAATCTGTTGTGCGGGATTACGAATCGTTTTCAATGATTCCAAATACTTATTCCACGCACTACATCGAATAGTATAATTTAAAGTGGCTTCCACATTCTTTCCTTTACTTACATGCATTCCATAAAGAGATTTTATTCCATAGCAAAAATCAGTTGGAACTCCATTTTCTATTCCAAGGTCATACATCTCATTATATTTTTTATTTACAGTATCTATTACATTTTCAATAATTTCATCGATAATTTTATTAAAATCTCCAACTCCTAGGTTTTTTACGAACCCTAAGAAATTAGACACGTTCTTCCAGCCAAAAATGTTTGAGGCGGAACCTAAATACGTTAAATATCTATGCATTTCAAATTTATGCATTCTAATTGGAAATACAGGAACTAAATCAGGAAATCCATAAACTAAGTCAGAAAAAGGTAATGCTACTGAAATTAATTTCTTTTTCTCTCGAAATTTCTTTCTCTTTAAATAATCTCGCCCTGTCAAAAGATTATATGAAATTCTAAGAACAGAACTAAATCGAACAATTTCATCAGCTATAAGACTCAATTTTTAAATCATCTCCAAAAATGCTTCTATCCTGGTATTGAGTTGTCCTCGAATAGCTCTTGAATAATCTCTCTCCAAGTTTAAAACTTGAATTCCTTTTTCTTGTAGTTTATTTTTGAAATGTGTTGACATAATAGAAATGTGATCACAGAATTTTATAATATGATTTATTATCCCTAATTTTCTACCTGTGCTTTTTTTATGATCAAGATATATTTTTTCAATTTGAGAAATTTTGTTTTCTAAAAAGTTTGGTACAGAATGATCTCCATAAAGATTATTTTCGAATCGCTGAACCAATAAATCATATGGATCAATCATTGAGTCTAGCGCTTTATCTTCAAAAATTTGAGAATAATAATTATTTCCAATCCAAGTGTCTAAATAAATAATATTTCCTCCTCCCTCTTCAATTAAATTGATTAAATGATCATCTATAAAGATAGAACCGCCTGTTAATAATATGTCTTTTAAATCTTTCAAATTTTGAATTTGAGAATCCTTGTATGTTTGAAAATACAATTCTAATTTAGGAAGAAAGGAAGGACCATACAGCATAGCACTTTGCAGAACTCTAAGTTTTTCAGATCCTTTAATATTTAAAAGACTAAACTCTAGCAGTCTCTTTTTAAAAGAATTATACTTTTTAATGCTATTTTTAAAAACTTCCTCGTCTATTTTATAACCATTAATCTTTTCTAATTGCTTTTTTAGTTCTATTAATTCCAATTTGAAGTATTTCAGACTATTCTCATTTTTAGTGTATGAAATATAAAAGTTTAAGCGAGGAATATTAAAATATTTAGAAATTATTTCAGAAGCACAAATATCAGAAACGCAATGATTTGAGACAATAAAGAAATCAATTAAATCTAAAAATCTATAATTATTAGGTTTTAATGAAAATAAACCAATACAAGATTGAGCAAATGCACATGTAGAAGGAGGTAAATAATCATGACTTGCATCCATTAAGTCATCATTACCCGCAAACATCATTCTTAATGGTACAAGCCCCGCAGCATCTATTAATTCTTCAGGAATATTGTCGTGAGAAATGAATGCAACTATTTTTTTACCGTCTTCTTTCTCTTTTCTTAAAAATGATCCGTATTCAGATAGTAGCTCTAAATAATCCATTTTACTATTTAATTACTTTGAATTATTAATCAAAAAAGAGTTAATTATACATAAAATTTATTATAATTAACTAAAAGAAGAATTTCAAAAAATTTTATAAAAAAACTTAACTATTTTTATGGTCTTGTGCAATTAAGGCAGCTCCAATTGCTCCTGTAAGTTGAGCGCTGTTTTTCCCATTAAATCCTGGAATATTTATTTCAAATCCCAATTCTTCCTCTAAAAATTTCTTAACTCCAATATTTTTTGCAACACCACCACAAAAAACTAACAAGGGTGCAACACCTATTCGTTTAGCCATACCTGCAACCCTTTTCGCGATAGATTTATGAATTCCTGCTGCGATATCTTCTTTTTTTGTCCCCTTTGCAAAAAGAGATATAACTTCAGATTCAGCAAAGACTGTACATGTTGAACTGATTGATGCAGGATTATTGGATTTAAGAGCCAATTCTCCAATTTCTTGGATAGGGACTTCAAGAGCTCCTGCCATCACTTCAATGAATCTACCTGTTCCTGCAGCGCATTTATCATTCATCTGGAAATCGATGACATTTCCAGTTTTCTTAGAAATAACAATTGCCTTGCTATCCTGACCTCCTATATCAATGACTGAATTAGCTTCAGGGTAAAAGTATTGAACTCCTCTAGCATGTGCTGTGATTTCAGTTATTCGATCATCGGCAAAAGATACGGTATTTCTACCATAACCAGTACTCATAACATAAACATCACCCTTTTTAAGGTTATGTTGCTCCAGAAGATCATTGAATAAATTACTCCCAACTCGTTTAAAATCAAATGTAGATCGTCCTACACGATAATCTATGATCTTTTTATCATCCAGTAAAACAACTTTTGTTTCAAGACTGCCTATGTCCACTCCACAAGTCTTCAAATTTCACATCATCCACTAGTGTATAATCTTGCTAAAGTGTAAAATGAAAATCAAAAATTAAAATTTATGAATGTGAATTAATGTAATAAAAATATTGAGATTATTAAAGTTATAAAGAAAGCAAATGCCATCTGGACTATATTTTTAATTATAGATTCTCTTGAAACTACTCCCAAAAAGATTCCTAATAAAATTATACATATTAGAATGATAAAAAAGGATAAAATGAAGATGTAAAAGTTCGCATTAGAAACAATAAAGAAGGGAATTAAAGGGATTAAACCTCCTAAAAATGGGGAGCCACCATTTACACAAGAAACAACTATACTTGCAAAATTCTCAGCCTTTTCTTGAAGTGTCTTATTCCTTTTCTTCCTCTTTCTTAATCTAACTTTTAGTTTTGGATTGATATTCTTATTTATTTTAATAAACATTGCTTTTTCAATCTCTTGTAATTCAACTGAATCCTCTTTAATATTTTCTTCCTCTTCACTAGAGACAATTACCATAGCTCTTTTCAGTTCTTCTTTAATTTTTTTTTGTTCAGCCTTTTCAGAAAGATATGATCCAGTTAAACCTGAAATAAGCATAGATATGCAACTTCCTAAACCTGTAAGAATAACAAGATGACTATCTATCGTAACTTGGCCATCATTAAGAATTATAGCAAAAAATCCTAATAAAATACCTAAGACTGTTAACATACCATCATAGAAATTATTTACAAAATAACGACGAGCAATTGCCCATAAATTTGAAATTTTTGCGTATATCTTAATTTTTTCTAACATTTTGTTATATAATTCAAAATCTTTTTGAAATTGAAGTCCTAATTAATTCTATTGACTTAATAATTTGTGAGATTTTAAATTTCACCTTAAAGCTTTAGATACCGAGTAGTATCGAAACAATCAGGGTTACAACACCAGCAGTTATTAAATGTAATGCATATCGTAAACGACCTCCTCCTGAAATTTTAACTTTCTGAAGACCTTCTTTATTTTTTTCAAGAATGGCAACCGAAAGATTTGA
>JBHLPW010000011.1:0-26919 GCA_048939015.1 Promethearchaeota archaeon | reverse complement strand
ACGACCTCCTCCTGAAATTTGTCCCAGAAATACTCCTAAGTATATAAGTAATCCAATAAGTATTGTATAAGAAAACATAAAATGAAACCAACTTAATGTTACTCCAAAGAAAAAAGGAATAAGAGGAAGAGAACTTCCTAAAACAGGAGCTGCACCATCTACTAAAGATGCTACAATTGTAGCGAACTTTTCTGCTTTTTCAAGCAATGACTTTGGTTTTTTTTTATTTCCTTTTATATATTTCTGCTTCACATGCAACATTTTCGGATATTCAAGATCTTCATCAACTTCTGCCATATCCTTTTTCATATCTATAACTTTTTTCTTTCGTTCTGCTTCTTCGGAAAGAAAGGCACCCCATAGACCACTAATTCCTATGGCGAGTGCTGTTGCAAATCCAGTTATAAGTACATCTTGAGTTTCAAATGTAGAAGGTTCTGACAAAAATAGTATAAAAATCCCGCTTATAATACCTGCGCAGGTTAATGCCCCATCAAAGGCATTATTAAAGAATTTTCTTCTAGCAATAATTCCTAAATCGGACATTTTTGAATACTCCTTCCATTGTTGTATTTTATCCTTAATAGTCATTACGTTTCTTTCTCCTGTTACATTAATTTGAATGAGTAAGAATTCTATAAATTAAAATTTTATTTTATTAAGTAGATATTTCATTACTTTTAGAATTTATTTATAAATTAAATTAAAATATATTAAAATTTCTCTAAATACTATATTTTTTATTGATCTAATATTTTATAATTATAAGAGTAAATTAAATATTTAAGTTGATTTTTCAATTGAATAAAATAAAGGAAGAAATTATCTCAATGCTTATAGAACACTCAAGGATTATTTATTCTGTTCTTAGTGATATGGGAGTTTTCTATAATAGATGGGTTGATAATTACGAAAAGCATAAATCCTCACTTGAGAAGAAAAAAAGCAAAATGCAATTGTCTGAGGAAGATGCAGACGGAATAAAAATTCAGTTAATTCAAAATTTTTCTGAATCTGGAGCAGGATTAGGTGATTTCGTTGCATTAATCCTTCAAATGGATAACGTAATCAATTATCCTTTAGAATTTGTCGATATGTTACCTAAGATTAAAATGGATGTTAAAAATAATAAAGAGATAGTTATGAGATATGAGAAATTGATTAACAAAACCATAGAGATGGCTAACGTATTAAAATCAACTATAAAAAGCTTAAGAGATCAACCTGATGTTGTTTTTAATAATACCACAAAAATTCACGAGATTGAAAACGAAGTTGATAATATTTATAGACAATTTCTTGAATATTTATACTCAGATGAAAAAATAGATATTAGAGTACTCTTACGGTTAAGAGATAGTATTGTGTTATTGGAGCAATTAGCAGACCGCATTCATGATATAGCAGATAAAATTCGAGTTTTACTTTATATGTAAATAGTATTAAGAATTTTAGTTCTAATTTTAATTTTTATTTTAGTGTAGGAGAATTCTCTTTTATTATTATTAAGAAGAATATTTATACGCAAAACTTTATTATTCTCCCTTAAACAAGTTATTTTTTTTAATTAAAAATTAAGATGCAAAAAATTATGAACGGAAAACAAAAGTTTTATCTTTGTCTTGGTATATTTCAAGTTATTTTGATATTCTTAGTAATCTTTACTTCAAACGGAATTGTTTCATTTGTAGTAGCACAAGTTCCTAGTACATTTGATTATTATAATTCGGTAACTGCAGCATCAATGGCTATAAGTGCCTCGATAGCAGTTGGTCTTTCTGTAATTGGAAGTGCATTGGCTATGAAAACAGTTGGCACGGCAGCAATTTCAGCTCTTTCAGAGAGAGAAGAAGCATTTTTTAAGGCTTTTTTAATTGTAGCTTTATGTGAAGCATTAGCAATTTATGGTTTCATTGTTGGAATTTTACTTTGGACAAAGATACCAACACCAGCAGCTTAAAAATAATTTTTTTAAATAATATATAAAAAATACTTAATAAGTGAATTTCTTACGAGTGTTACCGTCCCCAGCTACGCTTATACTTTAATTAAGATTGGTTATTTAAAACAATTATTAATGGATAAATCATCATTTCAAAAGTTAGACGAAATCTCTGATATTAATGAATTTATAGAATATATCAGTGTATATTATCCAGGTCTTAGTTTTAATGCATACACAATAGAAGATATTGAAAGAGCACTTTTCCATACTTATATTAAATTAATTGGTAAAATTCTATCATACTCTCCAGAAAATATGAGAAATTTTCTAAAGAATTTTCTAACGAAGTATGAAATAATGAATATTAAACATGTCATCCTCGGTACAATATTAGGAATGAGTACTCAAGAAAAATCGAAAATGGTAAATATGTTAGTTGAAAAATACTTAAATAATACAGATTTCATGAAAAGCCTAATTGAAATATCCTCTTTAGATCAAATTCAATTATTTATGAGACGTACTAAGTATCATAAAGTAATCAGAGAAGGAATTCTTTACTTTAAAAAAACCAATGAAATATTTGTACTTGAAGCTTTTTTAGATCAATTATTTTATAATACCTTGGTTGATGAAATAAAGTACTTAAATCCAAAAGAAAAAGCAATAATTTCATTTTATATAAGATATATCTCTGAGATATATAATTTAAATATAATTTATAGGGGAATTAAAAATAACATTGATAGAAATTTGTTACAACAATTTTTAGTTGATACATTTTTATTTTTTGACAGTAGTATTCTATTATTTTTGATAGAACAATCTACTATTGAAGATTTTATTTCAATACTACATCAACTATTAGGTAGAATAAAAGAATTTAGATCGCTTTTTCCAAGTTTTGAAATTGATAGAAATCACATAATATGGTCAGTTGAAACTTTGTATTTGGAATATTTCTTTAAAAAATTCAAGATAAGAGCTGGAGAGATTGATTATCTAACAATTTATAAGATTATGGAAGTCTTAATTAAAAAAGATAAAGAAATACGTTTATACATATTACCAAAATTAGTCACTTTAATCAATGAAAAATATAAAATCCTATAATATTATTATTATTATTCAAAATGAGATATAGAGTAAGAAAGGGATGATTAATGGATATATTTGAATGGCTTAAGGATATTGAAAGTGTTTATGATAATCTAATAAATGATGCTAAAAGTCTTAACTTGAAAGAGATTGAAGAATTTCGAGAAAACCAAAATGAAAAATTTGAAGAGTATTTAACTAAAATAAATGTGCTTGTAAAGACTGCTATAGGAAATCTAACTGTTGATATAGACAAAGAAACTAATGTATATGAAAAAAATCTAAATAATGCAATTAATAAAATTGAAAACAATTTTAAAAAAAATATAGCCAATTTACAAAATCTAATTATTGAAAAGGTAGGAATTGATTTTTAATGGAAGAACTAAAAATTCATATCCTAGGAGAAGATGAAATAGTAATATTATTGGGGCTTTTAGGAATAGAAGGTACAGTTGTTAGAAATGAGGAAGAGTTTTTAAAAGAATTCTCCGAATTAATAAAGATAGAGTCAATTGGGATATTGCTTATATCCATCGCATTATCAGATGAAATAATTGACTTTTTATTGGATTATAAAAAAGCCAATAAAAAGCCCTTTGTATTTCTTTTACCAAATATTTTCCAACCTAATATTGAGGAAGGAGATATTATTTTTAATAAGATTCATGATGCATTAGGTGATATTGTTTTTAAATAATGAGTTGAGTTAAAATTTCAGAAGAAAAAGAATTAAGGAAACAATTTAGTCAATTGGGTTATTATTTTATTGAGAAGGCTCAAAAAGAGATAAAAGAGTTAAGTCAAAAAACATTATTTCAAAAGGCTGAAATCAAGAAAAGATTTTTGGAAAGAAGTAATGAAAGATCTCAAAGATTAAAAACACACCTCATAGAAACTTTTGGGCAATTTTTAAATCAATCCTTATCATCAACATTATTAAAAGGGAAAGATAAAGTCCTTGCATTAAAGAATAATCTAATTCAAGAATTAAAAAAAAGTTTATTTATTCTAATTGAAAACAAAATCAACAAAAATTATACGGGATATATTAATTATTTATTAAAATCTATTAAAGATATTAAAAATAACATAGATGAGACTCATGATATAGAAATTCTATTTAATTCAAAAGATTACGATTATTTTATTAAAAATTATGATAAAATTGGAAAGTTATTCAAAAAACCTGTTGAAATTAACAAGGATCAACGTGATTTTATAGGTGGTTTCAAGATATCACTTATAGGAGGGATTATCTCATATGATTATACTCTTAATAACTTGATAGATAAAGCATCACCATTCATCCAAATAGAAATTGCAAAAATTATAGATGATTCAGAAATTAAGGAAACAGAAAAAGAATTTGAAAAATTTATTAATAATCAACGGGGAAAAATAACAGAATATTTGAAGTATTATGAGCAAATCCAATTCTGAAAAAAATTCTGAGATAGGGTATATATCAGCTGTAATTGGTTCATTAATTAAAGTTAAAGGACTAGAAACCCAGATTCGCATTCACGATTTGGTTAAAATCAGTAAACACAAAATTCTAGGAGAAGTTATTCAAATTTATACTGATCATGTAGTATGTCAATGTTTTGAGAACACTAATAATTTACGAATCAATGATGAGGTCATTAATTTGAAAGAACCTCTATCTATGGAATTAGCACCTGGGTTATTAAGGAATTTCTTTGATGGAATTCAAAGACCTTTACAAGAAGCTTTTGATCTTTTTAAAGGAGGTGGGTTACATAGAGGATTAGAAATTCCTTCCCTATCACGCACAAAAAAATGGAAGTTTTTACCTAATAGTAATATTGACAAACATGTAAGTAGTGGTGATATTATTGGTACAGTACAAGAGACTCCAATTATACAACATAAAATCATGATACCTCCTAATATATCAGGAAAGTTAACTTTCCTAGCAGATGAAGGAGACTTCACGATTACAGACGAAATCTATAAATTACAGATTGGTAATACAGAAAAAAATTTTTCAATGCTACAAAAATGGCCAATAACTATTCCACGCCCTTTTAAAGAGAGAAAATTGCCCCATGAACCTTTAATCACAGGGGTAAGAGTCATAGATTTGCTATTTCCCATTACAAAAGGAGGTACAATTGGAGTTCCGGGAGGATTCGGCACTGGTAAAACAGTCATTCAACAATCATTAGCAAAATGGTGTGATGCAGATGTAATTGTATTTGTAGGTTGTGGTGAACGGGGTAACGAGATAGCCGATGTTTTAAAACAATTTTCTGAATTAATTGATCCTAAAAGTGGTCAATCCCTATTAGATCGAATAATTTTGATAGCTAACACATCAAATATGCCAGTTTCTGCTCGTGAGGCGAGTATCTTCTCTGGCGTAACAATTGCTGAATACTATCGAGATATGGGATATGACGTTGCACTTCTAGCCGATAGCACCTCTAGATGGGCAGAATCGTTAAGAGAAATCTCTGGATTATTAGAAGAAATGCCTGCAGAAGAAGGTTATCCTGCCTATTTACCATCCAAATTGTCAAGTTTTTATGAACGGGCTGGAACTGTTAAATTAATTGGAAAAAAAGAAAGTAATGAAGATAGCATAGGGTCTTTAACTATCATAGGTTCTATTTCACCTCCTGCAGGAGATTTTAGTGAACCAGTTACAGCCACAACTAAAAATTTTGTACAGGGTATTTGGGCTTTAGATGCTGCTTTAGCATATTCAAAGCACTATCCTGCAATTAATTGGTTAAATTCTTATTCTAATTATCCAGATTATATTTCACAGTGGTGGTATGAAAGAGATATAGATTGGACAGAAATTGATATAGATTGGCATGATTGTCGTCAACAAGTAAATGAGATTCTATCAAAAGATAATGAGTTAAGATATATTGTACAACTTATTGGAGAGGAAAATCTCCCAGAAGATCAACGTTTAATTATATTTATTGCTAAGTTGATTAAAGATGGATTTTTAATTCAAAATGCATTTGATAATATCGATAACTTTACAAACGCGAAAAAACTCTTGGGAATGATAAAAATTATTCTTTTATTATATAAAGAAGGTGAAGAACTGTTAGAAAAAGGATTTTTTATAGAAGAAATTAGAGAACTTAAAGTAATACGTGATATTTTAAGAATTAATCGTACAATTGAGAATAGGGATTTCGACAAAATTGATGATTTAAAGAATAAATTACTTAATGAAATAGAATCTTTAAAATTAACCCATGGGGTATTTAAATAAAAATGAGTGTAATTTATAGAAAAATTCAGCAAATTATAGGTCCGTTATTATTTCTTAAAAACGAACATGATGCTCAATATGGTGAGATTGTTAAAATTAATACAGATGATAACAAGACTCGTACAGGCCAGATTGTAAAATTGAATGAAGAGAT
Source organism: Promethearchaeota archaeon (assembly GCA_048939015.1). GTDB lineage: Archaea > Asgardarchaeota > Lokiarchaeia > Sigyniarchaeales > SOKP01 > Loki-b32. The sequence goes on along the minus strand of JBHLPW010000011.1, from coordinate 20,460 downwards.
GATAGTCGTGGAAGTATTTGAAGATACTTCTGGATTATCATCTGAGAATGCAGAGATAGTATTTACGGAAGATGTTTTTAAAGTAAAAATTTCAATGGATATGTTTGGGCAGACTTTTAATTCACTAGGTAAACCTATAGATATAAAAACTAAAATGATCTCAAAATCTGAGATTCTAACTAATATTCAAAGAGATATTAATGGACTGCCAATTAATCCATATGCTAGAGAATACCCTATTGATGTTATACAAACAGGAGTATCCGTGATAGATGGGCTATTTACTTTAATTAGAGGCCAAAAACTTCCAATCTTTAGTGCACAAGGGTTACCTCACAATAAATTAGCCGCTCAAATTGCGACTCAAGCACGAGTTACCTCAGAAGAACAATTTGTTATTATATTTTGTGGGATAGGAATAATCCAAGATGAAGCAATCTATTTCTTAAATAAATTTCAAGAAAGAGGGACTATACAAAATATAATTTCGTTTATCAATTTTGCTGATGACCCAATTATAGAAAGATTAATTATTCCAAGAGTCGCTTTAACTACTGCGGAATATTTTGCATTTGAAAAGGATATGCATGTTCTTGTTATTCTTATTGACATGACGAATTACGCTGAGGCTTTAAGAGAATTAAGCTCTGCAAAAGAGGAAATACCTAGCAGAAAGGGATATCCGGGCTATATATACTCTGATTTTGCATCCATTTATGAGAGAACTGGAAAAATTAAAGGCAAGAAGGGATCAATAACTCAAATACCCATTCTAACAATGCCTAATGATGATATATCTCATCCGATTCCCGATACATCAGGATACATCACTGAAGGGCAATTAGTTTTAAGTCGCAGTTTGCACCAGAAAGGCATCTACCCTCCTTTTGAAGTCTTAGCTTCAATATCACGATTAATGAAGGATGCTATTGGTGGGGATAAAACGAGAGATGATCATGCAGATGTATCCTCTCAATTATTAGCATCTTATTCAAATTATTTAGAAGTTAAAGACCTTATTTCAATTGTCGGAGAAGATGGGCTAAACTTTGAGCAAAAGAATTTATTGAAATATGGACAAGAATTTGAACAAAAATTTATGAATCAACAACCAGATGAAAATCGTAATTTCGCAGATTCTCTTAATATCGCTTGGGATATATTAGGTAATTTAACTGAAAATCAATTGCTTAGAATTCATCAAAAATTTATTGATAAATATTATTCTGAAAAGGTGTAAAGAATAAGTTTTAGAGAGATAAAGCCAAGTAAAACGAACTTAATAAACTTGCGTAAAAGATTAAATTTTGCTCAAAAAGGAGCGAATTTTTTGGAATTAAGAAGAGAACAATTAATTATTTTACTTCGTAGTATGTGGAAAGATTATATTAAATATAGAAACGAATTTCTCACTTTTTTTAAAGAATCAATGAAATTATTAAATCTTACTTATGAAGAGATGGGAAAAAATGAATTGTTCTTAATAAGTAGTTTAAGTAGAATTCAATACAAACCTAAAATAGAAATTTTTTACAAAAAAGTAGTAGGAATTACAAATCCACAAATTTCTTATGAACTAATTCAAGAAGAAAAATTACCTGCTTATACATTTGACAATACAAGTCATTATTTAGATGATTTAATTCAATCTTTGAAATCATTTTTTAATCACATGATTGAATTTTCTGAAATCGAAGATTTGCTTTTAAAACAAGCAATAAACTTTAAGAAAATCAATCGTAGGATAAATGGTTTAAAAAATATCATAATTCCTCAATTGAAATCTAACATTAAACTAATAAAAGATATATTAGAGGAAATTGACAGAGAAAATTATATTAGGTTAAAAAAAACTAAAGATCTAATTATTGAAAAATAAAAAAAAATTGAAAGTGACAATTATGGCGAATAAAGACAACTTTTATTTGATGAAAACCGAAATAAATCCCATTTTTAGAGATCAATTTCTAATTGAATTATCTAACTTAGCCTTAGTTCATATAAAACCGAGAGAGAAAAGTAAAATTAAAGAAGATTCAGAAGATCAAGAACCAATTGCTGATAGAATTAAAGATTTGAGAAAGAATTTAAATAATTTATTAAAAAAGCTTAATGTTACTGAGTCTATTCTTTCAGAATTAAAAAGTGATAAAATCAAAAGAATAGAATTTACTGCAAATGATTTACCAGAGTTAATTAACCACCTTTTTGAAGAAGTAAATTTTTATAGTAATCGAGTAAATGAATTGCAAAGTTTTGTTGCTAAAGGAACTATTGAATTAGAGAATTTGAATATGTTAAAGGTTTGCTATAAGAGTTTAGAGAAGCTGAATATGAAAACAGATTCACTTGTTGATATAAATCAATTTAAATTTAGAATATTTACTACATTTTCTAAAAATCTCAATAACCTTAATAACCTCTTCGATTTTAGTGTTTTTCCAAACTTTTATCAAACTTTTGAAGTCTCTAAAGATAGAATTGGATTCTATATAATTTATCCAAGAGATAAAGAAATTGAGTTTAATGGAAGAATTCGCCTTATTCATTCTGAAGAAGTTCCAATCGTAAAAAAATATTTTACAGAATCGGGAATACACCATAAAAGAATTGATAAAGAGATTAATTTTATTGAAAGTTTGCTTTTAAGATATTATAAAGAACTTAATCGAATTAGTAAAGATAACTTACTAATGTTCGCTGGAATCAATGAAATCGTTCAAAATGTTGAAGAATATAATTGGGCAAATAGACAGTTTGAAAGAATGCCAAGTAATCGCTTAATTTTAAAATTTTTCGTACCTGCTTCTAAATTAAAAAATGTTCAAAATAATTTATTTAATAAATTTAAGGATAATATTACAATTGAATCAATTTTAATCTCAAAAAAAAGTGTTACAAAAGAAAATTATGGTTTAGAAAAAATAAAAAAGAAAAAATCGGCTAAAAAAATAAAATCTGATGAAGAACCTATAATAGATACATTGGAAGAGGATGAAGACAAATCAGACTTACGAGAAATAACTCCAACAATTATGAAGAATTTCTTTTTAGTTAAACCTTTCGAAACACTTACAAGAATGTATGGTACACCAACGTATTCAGAAATTGATCCTACACCAATTATTGCAATCACCTTTCCAATATTATTTGGCTTAATGTTTGGAGATATCGGTCATGGTTTAGTTCTTATTATTTCAGGCTTAATTGGAGCTTTAGTCTATAGAAAACGAGGAGGTGATATTGTTAATTTCTCTTGGATTATCTTTTTCTGTGGATGGGCTTCATTTTTCGTTGGTTTTTTATATGGGGAGTTTTTTGGACTCCACGAAATTGAAATTTTTGGAAATGTTTTATGGCATTTAGAACCTATAACAATTCCTTTTTTAAATTTAACCCTTTACAATCCATTAGGTAACATAATGTCTGTGCTTTATTTTGCAATAATTATAGGTGTTTTCCACATTAATTTAGGTTGGATTATCCAATTTTTGAATTATTGGAAACAATATAGAAAGTATTTAGCACTAACTGATTCTTTAATGAAAATTTTTCTATTAACAGGAGGAACGATCTTAATTTTCGTATATGGATTTGATATTTATAGTTGGTTAGCATATCCATATCCTATTTTATTAGTGATAATACCTGGTTTATTACTATTAATTTTGAAGCCTTTTGGAAAATTATTTGGAGTTTCATATCTAAAAAAGGAATCTTATACTTCATTAATAGGTGAGGGTTCTCTTGAAACATTTGACACTGTATTATCTGTTATGAGTAATGTTGCTTCTTATCTTAGATTATTAGCGTTAGCTTTAGCCCATATTGCTTTATTGTATGCGATAAATGTTTTGGTTAATTTAATTCAAGGAGAAGGCATTGTTGTAGAAATAGTGAATTTAATTGGTTTAATCTTCGGAAATCTCATTGTTATTTTATTAGAAGGATTATTAGTTTTTCTAAATACCCTCAGATTGCATTTTTATGAATTCTTTTTTAAATTTTTCCAAGGTTCAGGAGTGGGATATATTCCTTTCCATTTAGATAGTAATTTTTCAATCATCAACTTTAAGTCAATAACTGAAAAAGATATTATTTCTGAGGAAATTGAAAAAGAAATAGAAACAGAATCTATTAGAGAGGAAATTGAAAAAGCAATTAATTATATCTCTAAAAAATATAAATAAATTATAAACCAACTATCTAGAATGTAAGCTAATAATCAATGGCAACTGAAAATATCGAAAAGAAATATAAATTTAGAATAAATAAAAAGGCAATTGCTGGTTTAGTTATATACTCCTTAATTCTCTTATTCCTATTATTTTATTTAATTGATTTAAATTTTAACCCTATTATCATAATTTCTTTAATATCCTTCTTATTTTTAGTTGGACTTGGTCTATTCTTTAAGCGAAGTAAAAGATCGTTATATTCTGAAATGTTTCCAAATAGAAAACGAACATCTTCAAGTAGAAAACAAACTAGAGTAGTTCAAGAGAAAATACCTCAACCAAGAATACCTGGACGTATAAGTCTTGACTCGGGGGTTCATAAACCTTTAATTAAAAAGTGTCAAGGCTGTGGAAATATTTTACCAAGTTTCGTGAAAAAATGTCCATTTTGTAACAAACAAATAACTTAATTTGATTGTAATATGGGATGTTAAATGTTCAATCAAACTGATTCAAAAAATAAAACCAATCGTGCATATATCTCAGCAATTATAGGATCATTGATTAAAGTTAAGGGGCTTGAAAATCAAACTCGTCTTCATGATTTAATTAAGATTATCAAATATAATATTTTGGGTGAAGTAATCCAAATTTATTCAGACCATGTTACTGTTCAATGTTTTGAAGACACTACAAACGTGAAGCTATATGATAATGTAATTAGTTTAAATGAGCCACTTTCAATGGAATTAGCTCCTGGTCTTCTTTCAAATGTATTCGATGGATTACAGAGACCATTAGGAAGACTTTTTGAAGATATTCTTTCCGGAAGGTTAGAAAGAGGTATACAATATCCTTCTATCTCAAGAACTAAAAAATGGCATTTTATACCATTAAGAAAACTTAATGATAAAGTTGAGATAGGAGATATAATTGGAGTTGTGCAAGAGACTTCATATTTAGAACATAGAATTATGGTTCCCCCCTATACTTCTGGAATCCTTTCCTTTATTGCAAATGAGGGTAATTATACAATTATTGATGAGATATTTAGAATAAAAGTAAACGATGAAGAAAAATCCTTTGCAATGTTACAAAAATGGCCGATTACAAAAAGACGTCCATATGATAAGAAATTTAATCCCATTGAACCATTAATTACCGGAATACGCACTATTGATTTATTATTTCCAATCGCAAAAGGAGGAACAACAGCTATTCCTGGTGGTTTTGGAACAGGAAAAACTGTCATCCAACAAATGTTAGCTAAATGGTGTAATGCAGATTTGATTGTATATATTGGATGTGGCGAACCAGGAAACGAAATTGCTAATATTATGAAGGAATTTTCTGATATTATAGATCCTAAAAATGGAAGAACTTTATCAGACAGAATTATACTTATAGCTAATACTTCTAATATGCCAGTTTCTGCCCGGGAAGCTAGCTTATTTTCTGGTGTAACAATTGCCGAATATTATAGAGATATGGGATATGATGTCGTTGTTCTTGCTGATAGTATATCAAGATGGGCTGAATCTTTGCGAGAAATTTCAGGATTATTAGAAGAAATGCCTGCAGAAGAAGGTTATCCTGCCTACCTACCATCCAAATTGTCAAGTTTTTATGAAAGGGCCGGTTATATTAAAACTTTAGGGAATGACCAAAAAGGAAATGAGAAATTTGGCTCATTAACCATTATAGGTACAATTTCTCCCCCTGCAGGGGATTTTAGTGAACCTGTTACATCAACAACCAAACGGCTAGTCCAAACTTTTTGGGCATTAGATTCAAAATTAGCATATTTAAAGCAGTATCCTGCTATTAATTGGCAAAATTCATATTCAAATTATCCACAATTTATAGCAGAATGGTGGTACAATAGAGATATTGAATGGCCTGAGATAGATATTGAATGGTTAGAATGTAGAAAACTAGTTAATGAAATCCTATCGCAAGAAAAAGACTTAGAGCATGTGATTCAGTTAGCTGGAGATAAGAATTTACTTGAAGACCAAAAATTAACACTCTTTATAGCAAAAATGATAAAAAATGGATTTTTAATTCAAAATGCATATGATCAAATTGATAATCATACTAGTATGACAAAATTATTAGGATTAATCAAAATCATCCTTATTTTATACAGAGAAGGTAAAAGTTTGATAAATAAAGGAAAATTATTTGATGAAATATTCGATCCAGACCTTACATCCTCTATTTTGCGTATCCATCAAATGGTACCAAATGATGAGTTCCAACAACTTGAAGAGATAAAAAATAATCTTATCCAGATAATGAGAGTAAAATCTATTTAATTTATCAAAACATAATTCATTTAAAAACTAAGGTTTAAACCACTCAAAAAAGTAGTAGCTGCGTGTAAGTGGATTCGCTATTACAAATTTTTTTCTAACAGAAGTCGCTAGACGTCCAGCTCTTACCATATCGATAGCAGTAATTTCAGAATCATGTGGTAGGACATGTACCATAAAAAGAGAATGCTCAAGTCCAGGACCCTTCTTATATACAACAAAATCCGCTCCAAACTTTAATCCAGGTCTAGGAATATAACCTCTCTCCCTTAAATCTTTGTAAATTATGTATTTTTCTTCAAACTTATGATGAATCCTTGTTGCAATATCATAAAATTCCTTCGGATCTAAAAATTTATTCTCTTTTTGATCAAATATAGTAATTTCATCCTTTTCCAATAAATAATAAGCTTCTATCAATGATAATTCACTAGGTTTAGCAAAGTATTCTAATCTCGGTTTATTTATTCCTACCGGGGAACCAAAAAATCCTTTCTTTACATATAAATATGAAGCATATAAAGGATTGAAGACAATTACCCGCGAATTGACGAACTTTGCCGGAATTTTGTCTGGTACCTCAATTTTATTTAGAGTGACTTGTTCATCGTTTAGTTGATTCATCAATAAAGAGATATTAAAAATAATATAATAATTCTTTCAATTTTGCTCTAAGTAAATGAAATTATTTAAACTCCAAAAATAATAAATTTAATGTAGAAATATTAATCATTGGTGATGAGAACATGGTAATTAGAAGAGCAACCCATGCTGGTTCTTGGTATCCAGGATCAAAAAAAGGTTTACTTGAAGCAATGAGTGATTATTTTTCCGATACTCAATTTGGACCGAATGAGGAACCAATGTCATTGAATAAAGAAAAAAGAACTATTATTGGGGGAGTTTCTCCCCATGCTGGAATGGATTATTCGGGACCCTGCGCCGCTTTTACTTATCTAAACTTATTTAAAGAAAAAATCCCCGATTCCATTATAGTTTTAGGTACTGATCACATGGGACATGGCAAAATTGGATTGATGGCAAAAGGGGAATGGGAAACCCCACTAGGAAATTTGAAGATAGATGAGGAGTTATCAAATAAAATTTTAGATAGAAGTAAAATAATTAAAGAAGACAATTCTTTATTTACAGGATTTTCTGAACAAGAACATAATATAGAAATTCAATTACCATTTATAAAATACTGTTCTCTCGAAAGAGAAGTGAAAATCGTAACTATCAAAATAGCAGGAATTAGAGATTTTAAAACAATGAATGAAATTGCAAATGATATAACCGGTGCGATAAATTCGATTAATAAAGATGTCGTTATTGTAGCATCCTCAGATATGTCACATAAACAAGTAAATGATTCGAATCAATTGCAAAAATTTAAAGAATATGATTTAGCTGTAATTAAAGAATTTAAAAATTTAAATCCAGAAAAAACTCTTCAAGCGGCTTTAAAAACTACGGTATGTGGCCCACAAACAATTACTACACTGATGTTAATTAGTAAGAATCTTAATGCAACTAAAGGTGAATTATTGAAATATTATACTAGCTCTGAAAGAACTGGAAGTATTGGTGGTTATTGTGTGGGATATTTTTCAGGTATCTTGTCTAAACCTTCGTAGAATCAACATATATTTTATTTTACATATAAATTCCTAAGGATAAAACTCTCTCCAATCATTTAATAATCAAATTTAACAGGAGTTCTTACAAATAATTATTTACTTAAAATAAAATATTTTAGAGATAAAAATAAAAGTTAAAGAAGCTCCAAAAATTATAAAAGAGAAAAGCATAAAATAATTAAGATAGAAAGAAGTTTTATAATAATTTAAGAAAATTAAATGTCTTGAAGTGAAATGCCAGAAGATAATGAAAAAGTTGAGGATTTCATAAGCCTATGGAGAAAAAAGATGGAAACAGAAATCAAAAAACCTAGTGCTATCGGAGAAACTTTAGATAAAATGAAAGAAATGGAAGAAGAAAATGAACGTTTGAGAAATAAAATAAAAGAAAATATAGAATTGATAACTAGGACAGAAGAAATCATCAAGAGCACAATTGATGAAAACGAGAGATTAAAAACGCAATTACAGCAAGCAGGATCTACAGGTGGAACTAATGTGAGTAATATTCAACAAGAAAATATTGCATTGAATAATAAAGTAATAAGTTTAGAAAAAGATTTAACAGAAAAGGAAGTGGAATTACAAGCAAGAAACCATGTAATAGTTGATTTAAAAACAAAACTAGAAGTAGCTTCAAGATCGCTTGAATCAATGAGTAATGCTCCTACTGATGCTACTAGTGCTTTAATTGATGATTTAAAATCTGAGTTATCAAAGAAAAAGTCCCAAACTGAGGATTTAGAAAAGAAAATTGTTGATTTAACTGAAGAAAATCAAGCTTTAAATGAAGAATTAATAGCAAAAATGAAGAAATTACCAATAGATTATGTTGTTCCTGTGGAAACACCTAAACCATCAGTAATTAAGCCGCAACCAACCCAACCTTCAGCTCACACGCTTGAAATTTTATGTCAAGATCTTCAGTCGGATCTAAATAGATACAAAAAAATTGTAGATACATTAAATAAAGAAAAGTCTGAACTAGAATCTGCAATAGAAAGCGGTGGAATCAAGCTTGAACCAAATGAGTTAAAAGAATTGAAGAAAGAAAATGAGGCTCTGAAAGATGAACTATCCAAAGTGCAAAATTCTTTACAAAAGAAAACACAGGAAACCACACTCACTCCACAAATTGATGAACTTGAAAATACAATTTCGAAATTACAGAACCAATTAAATGAAAAAGAAAGTTTGATTTTAGAATTAAGAACACAAGAGCAACCTCAACCCTTAGTTCATACAGGTCCTATGTCAGACTTGGTAGAAGATTTGCAAAATAAAATCAATAAGTTAAAAATTACAATAGACGAAAAAAATAAAATTATTGAATCACTAAAATCATCTTAAATGAATACCCAAAAAAGTAATCATACTTCCATTATATTTGCTGGTCACTTTGCCATTGATCATATTATTCGTTTTAAGCGAATAAATAAACCTAGTTTAGGTGGAAGTGTGTCATTCTGCTCCTTAGCTTTAAGGAAATATACTAAAGATGCTGAAATAAGCGTTGTTTCTCATATTGGAAAAATAAATTTTGATGACTCTTTATTAAATAAAATTAGGGTAAAAAATATTAATTTAAGTGGAATTAGGTATTCCCAAGTAAAGAATACAAATTTTATTTTAGATTATTTTGATCATGCAAGAACTCTAACTCTCAAATCAAGAAGTCCAAATCTTAGTTTTAAAGATATACCTTCACAATTTATTGATAATCCTCCAGATATATTTGTGCTTGTACCACTCTGTAATGAAATTTCATATGAGTATGTATCACAAGTTTTAAAAAATTTTCCTGATACTTATATTGGCATAGATTTACAAGGTTTTATCAGAAAAATTGATGAAAATGGTAAAGTTAGATATGTTCATGATGATGAAATCATTGCTAATTTAATAAAAATTATAGATCTAATTGGAGATAGATTGATTTTGAAAGGATCAGAGGAAGAAATGAAATTAATTGCTGGAGAATGGGATGATTTTAATGAGGTTATGAATCATTGTATTCAATATCAAAATTATGGAATTTATATTATGACGTTAGGTGAAAAGGGTTCAATGCTAATAAAAAAAGGAGAAAAAATCCTGAAAATTCCAGCGTTTAAACCTCGAAAAGTTGTTGATGAAACAGGAGCAGGAGATGTATATCTTTCTATATTTCTATATGAATTCTTTCATTCTGACAAATCATGGAAATCAGTTGAAAAGGCTGCATATTTAGCATCTGCTGCAGCATCTTTTTTAGTTGAGAGAAAAGGACCTTCTGGTTTTGAAACTAAAAAGACTGTTTTAAAAAGGATGAAAAAAGAGAGATATATCAACTAATCAAAATAATAAAAAGATCCATATGCACATAAATAGTCATTTTGCTGTTGGTTTTATATTTGCATCCATTTTAAACCAGATTTTCAATTTCAACCTTTTTGAATTTTCAATGATAGTCTTGTTTTCCTTTATTTGTGATTTTGATATTTTTTTTTCTAAATTTGCGAAACAAAATAATCATAGATTGTTAATTACCCATTCGATAATTCCAAGCGTGATTATGTTATTCATTGGGCTAATTTTTAATTGGACAATTTTAATTATAAGCGCAATTTCATATTTCACCCATATCATTATTGATACTTTAGATTGGGGCACTAATTTATTGTATTTTCAACAAAAACAGGTTGGATTTAAATTCCTCATTTCAAAAGAGGAATTTGAAAATCTCCCCCAATATTTATCAGAATATAAGAACCCTTCATCTTTCTTTGATGCTAAATATTATAATAATAAATTATTTTTAATTATAGAGATTATTCTCTTTATTCTTATGATAGTTATGGGAATACTTTTTGCTTTTCAATTTATATATATAATTCTACTATATATTCCATTTATCTGGTTTCATTTATCCAGACACTTTCACTTAAAAAAAATTGAGAAAAAAATTAAAGAGGTGTAAGTTATTTCAGAAGAAATTAAAACTAAAGTTGGGTTAAAATTAGATGAATTTGAGTCTCAGATGATTTTCAAATGTGATCTCGGTATTATGAAAGTAAAAGATTGTTATATTGATGAGGAACATCATACAGAAGTGGATATGCTAGGACCTAATCCTTCTAGAATGCTCGCTTTGGGTGTGTTGGGCTGTTTGAGTGCAAGTTTTATTTTCTGTCTTAAAAAAAGAGACTTCAAGGTTGATGACTTTAAAGCCGAAGCAGAAGTTACTATTGCCAGAAATGAAAAAGGATTTTTAAGAATTAAAAAAATTGATGTTAATATTGAACCAATAATAGAAGATCCTGAAGCACTCAAAAGAGCAAAACAATGTTTAAAAGGAGTAAAAGATGGTGTTAGTTTTTTTGAACAATATTGTATAGTAACACAGTCCGTACGTGCAGGTATTGAGGTAAATGTTAATCTTGATATATAATTTAAGGTGATAAAAATTGTCAAATGAGTATAAATCTGAAGTTGGTATAAAACTAGAAAATGATATGATATTTAAGTGCGATCTTGGTAAAATACAGATGAATGATCTATTTATTGATGAATATAATAAAAGATCAATTAATAAAATTGGACCTAATCCATCTAAATTGTTAGCTTTATCAGTTTTAGGTTGCTTAGCAGGTAGTCTTACATTCTGTTGTAAAAAGAATAACGTTTCATTGTCAGATATCGAAGGTAAGGCAATTGTTACGAGTATGAAAAACGAAAATGGTTTTTGGAGGCTGAAAAAAATCGATATAACATTAAATCCAAAGATCGATAATTCTGAAATACGTAAAAATTTAGATCAATGTCAGAAGAGTTTTAAGCAGTTCTGTATCATCTCAGAATCTATAAGAGAGGGAATAGATATAAATATTAATCTTGATTATTGATCTTCTTTAAAAATTAATCTCTTATACCATCTTCCGTAATTGAAAACACAGTATCACTTTCGGGAATATGAGGTGCGTCAACGACTTTCGCTACTCGTTGTTCGCCTTTTCCTTTTCTTAAAAAAATCCTAATAGTAGCTCCATGAGCAACAACATGCCCACCGGTATGAATTAGAGGATTACCATAAAATACGTCTGGTCTAGCAGATACCTGATTTGTAAATACTACAGCTAATTCGTCATAGGTTTCAGTTAACCTTAATAAATCGTGTATATGAGTATTAATAATTTGCTGGCGCTCTGCTAATGTCCCCCTACCAATATACTCACTACGAAAATGTCCTATTAGTGAATCTACTATAATTAATTTTATATTTTTTTCTCTTATGATTATGGGAGCCTCTCTGGCTAACAAAATTTGATGATCACTATTATAAGCTCTTCCAACAGTTATATTCTTTAAAATTAAATTGTGATCTAAATCTTTTGCAACCGCCATTTGTATTATTCTTTCTGGTCTAAAAGTGCCCTCAGTGTCAATATATAAAGCTCCCCCTTCAAGACCTCCTTCTTCATAGGAGAGTTGTACATTAACACATAATTGATGCGCTAATTGGGTCTTTCCAGTCCGATACTCACCAAATATTTCTGTAACCGCTCCAGGTTCAATTCCTCCAATCAATAAGTCATCTAAATTCTGACTGCCAGTAGTTAATTTTTTCAGAGTCTTCCTTTTCTCCCAAATTCTATCAGCAGACTTGAAACCCATTTTTTCTATGTCTTGTGCTACTTTAATTATCTTTTCTGCTGTCTTCTCACCTATACCGGCTTCATCCATTAATTTTTTCAATGGATACATGGCAAGAGTTCTAATGGATACAATTCCAGCCTCCATCAACTTTTTAACAGTTGCATCTCCAACACCCGGCAAATCTTTTAAACTGTAAGAAGATTTTGAATTTAGAACTTTTTCTGTACTATCTTCATCTGTACTGCTTTTTTTCTTTGCCATTTTTTAATATTTAATCTAAATTTTTATTATGAATTGTTAGTAAATTTGTTATTTTTTTTATGAAATAAGATTTATGAAATAAATAAATAATTGATTATTTAAATTGTGAGTTACACTAGGTTATATAAACTAATCTTTTAAATTAATCTATTTTTGAGTTCTTTCGGTTAAATTTATATAATTATTTATATAGAATATTAAAATTGGAAACGATTTATTCTATGGTTAACATTTTATATAGATTAAACATTAAAAGTTTTAAGCGAAATTAATCATTTATATCGATGTGTTAGCTATGGGTATAAAAAAAACTATTATTTTTGCTATGCCTAGGATAGGGTTGTCAATGGTACTTGGAATTGAGGGATTTAGCGTATTTGCCTTATATACTATAGCATATCAGGTCCCACCTTTTCTTGTAGGGTTAGCTTTATCTATGGGCTATATTAGCATTGCTTTGTTTTCATTTTTATTTGGATGGATTAGTGATATGAAGTATACAAGGTGGGGTAGGAGAAAGCTATATATAATTATTTTTGCCCCTGTCATTGGACTTTCCTTTATATTCTTGATGTTACCTTCGTTATTTTTATCTGATATGAATAATAAATTCGTTCTTTTCATGTGGTTATTAATCTGGGAAATTCTATTTAGAGCTAGTTTTGGTATAACTGTACCATATCAAGCATGGATGGCTGAACATTTCGATATAAATGAACGTCCAAAAGTCTCTCAAATACAAAACATATTTAATTTGTTTGGGACTTTAGTTTATTGGAGTTATACTTATTTAGTGTTAACCCAAGTCTTTGATCTAATTTCTACTAATCCGAATGCTCTTCCTTTCACTTTTGTCATTCCCATATGCCTTTTTGGTTTTTTAACCATTATCCTTTTTTGCTTAAATGCATTTTTAATGCCAACAGAGCCTGAAGTTAAGATAAAATCGAATCTTCAAGAAATTTTAAAGATTTGCCTAAAAAATAAGAATTTTATGGCAGTTGCTATAACCATTGGTATTTCAAGTGTTGCATGGGTTATGATAATCACACAAATGCTCCCTTTTTTTGAAACGGTTTTAAATTTAGAACTAAGTGAATATTTATTAATTTTTAGCATAAATTTCTTTTGTGTTATTACTTTTCTTGAAATCTGGAGAAGGGTAATACAAAAATTCGGAAAAAAACAAACTATGCTATATATTTACATTTCAGCTGCGTTAGTCCTTCCAATTACATTATTAGGTTTGATACCTTTAAATAATTTTTTATTTGTAGGACTATTTTTTATAATTGGTATTGGTGCATCATTGGGAGGATGGTATTTGTTGCCTGCCGTAATTTTTGCTGATCTCGCTGAACATGACAAAAGAACTACTGGAGAATTAAAAGCTGGAACATATACTGGTGTACCATCGATTTTTTTAAACATTTTTCAAGCCCTTGGGGTATTTTTGTTAGGTGCTATAAATGAATTACCAGAAATTACAGTGGGATCCTTGTCATATTCAATGGGATTAATTATCTGGAGTCCAATTTGTTCTTTAATTTTATTAATTGCATTTTTTTACACAAGAAAATATCTTATACTTGATATAGACAACTAGATCCCATGATCTAGTTGGAAATTTCTTTTTATTTCTTAATATAAGAATTATTTTGATTTTAAATTAATAATAATAGAAAGTTTAGAGAAGATAAAAAAAAATTAAGGTATTTTATTTTTTTTCTTGGCCTCTTGTTATAAGTAATAAAATTATAAAGAGAATTACCGCGAAAAGAAAAGTTAAAACCCCCATTGCTTCAGGAATCCAGACGTAACTTAGATATAAAAAAGGAACAACAAATAAAACAACGAAAACGATAACAATGGGTAAGGGTATTTCTTCATCTTTAACGTCAAGGATTAATGGAATAATAACAAGAAATATCAAAATCGTAACTGTAATCTTAAATACCAAAGCAATTGTTTCATCAAAAATTGGAGAATGTACATTAGGTAACCAGAAAAACCAAAATTTATCTGTAGTTGCTTGTAAGGTTGAAATAGTTTCTGGTAATATTGCAGAAACAATTAATTGTACAAGTATTCCAAGAGCAAGATACATAAGTATTTCATTAATCTCCTTATCTTTCTTTTGATATACTGCAATTGTATCACGTAGGATGGTAATAATCCAGAGAACGAAAAGAAGAATATAAACGATAAGCGGATCTCCTCCTATAGCCCAAAAATAGTTTACTGGTACTACCGCTACAATATAAGCTAAATAACCGTATTGCTCATTCCTCCCGAATAAATCAAAAATTAAAAAGACTACAAATATAATTGTCAATGTTATCAGAATTATTACAGAACTAATGTCAAATACCATGATCAAATCATCTTTTTTTGAAACTTATGTTATAATTATATTATTATATAATTGATTCTATTTATTTTAAATTTTAATTCCATATTATACAGAAAATAAAATTTTAAAGTTTGGATATAATTTCCTCTAATTCAGTGATCATTTTTTGAGCTTTTTCTTTTTCTTTCGATTCAGCTGACAAAAGTAATGCATTTCTATATAAAGCTACCCTAATGGTTGTATATGTATCGTTATCGATTATCTTTAATTCATTTATAATATCATGATATTTGTATCCATTCTCGTCTGCCATCATTCTTAATCGATTATGGATGTTTTCAATCAATTCTGAAGAAACTGGTATAGCTTTATTTATTTTAATACCTTTTGGAAATCCTCTTGTTAATGAGCTAAGGAGGTCATCTTGAGTAGTCATTATTTCTAAAATCTTAAGTAGAATAAAGTTACCATCTGAAAAGGGACTATATTCTGGGAAATAGTATTTTAAAGTATCTGCTGCAGCAAAACATGCGCGTTCTTCTCTTATTTGCCTTGAAATCTCTCCAGGGTAATTTTCTACTTGCTTTATAGGAAAACCGCTATCCTCGACGAAATTTCTCACAACTGTAGATATCGAAGGCGTTGTAATGATGGTACTAGATTTCGATCTTTGAATTCTTTTATCAAATGAAATAAAAAGCATTAATAGATCTTCGAAGGTTATTTCAAGTCCATTTTCATCTATCACTAAAATTCTTGAACCGTCTACATCAAAACATACTCCAAGATGGCTATTTGATGCTTTCACGATGTCTGCTGTATTACGAATGGTATTAATACTAGGTACTGGACTTGAAGCCCTTTCGCGATAATGAGTGTTTAAAGCTATGACTTCAACTCCTATATCATTAATTAAAAGTGGTGTTATTTTACCTGTTGGTCCATAAGAACAATCTACCACAATTTTTAAGTTCGCTTTTTTTATCTTCTTTTTATCTACAAATTGCTGAAGAGATTTGATATAAACATCTGCAGTCTGAGGTATTGCCGTTATTTGTCCAATTTCATTTGGATCTACTCTTCTTATTTGCCGAGGATAATTATTGTAAGATTCTATTATTTTGTCGATTTCTGATTGGGTCAACTCAATACCGCCAGCATCCAAAAACCTTATTCCAACATCTTCACTATATAAATGACCTCCAGAGAAATAAACTCCACCACTGGCCCCAAAGCGTCGAATTGTAAATTGCAATAATGGAAATGTACAATCTGAGAGATTTAAAAGATTTATCCCTGTAGACATCATACCTGAAGTATAAGCTCTTTTTAACATCCGGCTATCATTATGGAAATCTCTCCCCATGACAATAGACTCATTTTGTTTGAAGAAACTACCATGAATAGATCCTATTGAGCTTGATATCTCTGGTGTAAAGACGTAATTTGCTTTTCCTATAATTCTTCCGTTCTTTTTTAACTCATTAAGGTTTTCTATTGGATTGTGAATCATTAAACACGACTTTTTTAGAATTTCAATAATCGTTCAATTGGAAATTATATGATAAAAAGCTATAAATAAGAATATATAACTTTAACGATTTTAAGTTAAATCTACCCTATTTTTAGTTTATTAGAAATAGAATTTTAAATAAAATTTACTTCTTTCTGTTCATTACCTTCAATAAAAATTAAATAATTATGACTGAAAATTTAGGTTCATTCTGTTTTGTTTTACATAGCCACCTTCCATGGGTATTGGGACATGGTGTATGGCCACATGGAATGGATTGGGTTAATGAGGCAGCTGCAGAGACGTATATTCCACTTCTAATAGAATTATATAAACTTGTTGATGATGGATACCATCCAAAACTAACTATTGGTCTTACTCCAGTATTGTGTGAGATGCTTCGCCATCCTAGATTTATTGATGGTTTTCAAGGATATCTAGAAGAAAAATATAATGCTGCTGTAAATGATTTTGAAAATTTTACTGAAAATAAATATACTGACGGAAGAATCAAATTAACTAAATGGTGGCAGGAATTCTATGATCGAGTTAGAGATAATTTTATAAATCGATATAATAAGGATGTTGTGGGAGCATTTAAAAAACTTCAAGATATAGGACTAATTGATATCATCACTTGTGGAGCAACTCATGGTTATGCTCCATTACTATCTAAAGATTCATCAATAGATGCTCAATTTAAAACAGCAGTTGATAATTACAAAAGTCATTTTGGAAGAGCACCTACAGGAGTATGGCTACCAGAATGTGCTTATCGTCCAGGATATCGTTGGAAAAATCCTATAACTGGAGAAGAATATAATCGCCCTGGCGTGGAATATTTTCTTGCTAAAAATGGGTTAAAATACTTTTTTATTGATACCGCTTTACTCTTAGGTGGAAAATCACAAGGAGTTTATGCCGCTCGATTTCCTTTACTTGCAGAGCTCTGGAAACAATTTGAATCGCAATATGAAGAAATCCCAACTTCTTTTGAAAAATCTCAATATGAACCATATTTAGTATCAACTGATCCTAGCACTCCTGGACCCGTCGGTTTTTTTACAAGAGATGAAAAAACTGGAATTGTAGTATGGAGTGGAGAGCATGGATATCCTGGTTGTGCTGAATATCTCGATTTTCATAAAAAGAACTGGCCTGGCGGATTGAAATACTGGAAGGTTACGAGCCCTAAGCTGGATTTGGGCAAAAAGATGTTATATTGGCCAGACGACGTACCTGGTAAACTGGATGAAAATGCAGGACATTATTTAAATCTAATTAAAGATATATTAAGAGATTACAAAAATAAGAATGGGAACAACGGAATTGTAGTAGCACCCTATGATGCAGAGTTATTTGGACATTGGTGGTTTGAGGGAAATTGGTGGATAGCCAGAGTTCTTAGGTGGGTGGAAGATGATCCAGAAGTAGAATTGACTAATACTAGATTATATCTTGAAGCTAATCCCCCAAATAAAGTAGTAAGCGTAATTGAAGGCTCTTGGGGCCAAGCAAGTTCTCACTGGGTGTGGTTAAATGAGTGGACAACTTGGACATGGGAAAGAATCTATGAATGTGAAGCGAAGAGTGAAGATATCATAGCAAAATATAAAGATTCTAATGATCCTAATCTAATTAAAATCCTGAAGCAGATGGCTAGAGAACTTCTTCTTTTAGAAAGTAGCGACTGGCAATTTTTAATAACTACGTGGTCTGCTCGAGATTATGCAGAAAATCGAGTTGCTTTGCATTATGGAAATTTTAATAGGCTTTATGATATGGCTTCGAAATATGGTTCTGGTCAAAATGTCGAAGAAGGAGAATGGCACTTTTTAGGAACAATAGAATCCGTTGATGAAATTTTTGAAGCCTTAGACCTTGAACCCTTTGCTAAAAGGTAAGGATAATATCAATTTAGAGATATGAATTTTATTATATCCTTTCACAAGATTTTTTTTTAAATAAGATACCTAATAGGTGGAACAATTTTACAAAAGGGTAATTTTATATAAAATTTGTATTATTAATCAACTAATTTTATAAAATTTATCTAGTAGGTGATCAATTGTGCTTTTTCTTACATTATCCCTTTCTAACGAATTAATGATGTTTGGTGCATTTGGAGTCATAATTGTCAGTGCTTTTATATTCATCCAGAGAAAATTTAAATTAAAAAGAAAATCGATAGGATTTAAAGTCGCATTACATATTCTAATATCTACCATTAATATTATGGGTTTTACAGGAGGATCATATGTATTATTTGATAATCAAATCTATAGAAGCATATTTATTTTAATTGCTTGTTGTTATGTTATTTTTGCGATCTATTATTTAGTTAAAATAATTCAGAAACAAGAATTGAAAATATCTACTATATTAAAAGAAAGTTCCGCTGCATCTATAAATGTTTCAAATATTGCTACTGAATTAGCGGCAAGTGCAAGTGAAGTGAACGCTGCCTCAGAAGAAATTTCAAGCTCTACTCAACTTATAACGCAAGAAGCCCAAGAAGCTATAAATGCCACTAATAATATAAGAAATGTTATTGATCTGGTAACTAATATTGCAGATCAAACAAATTTATTAGCGCTAAATGCCAGTATTGAAGCAGGTAGAGCAGGAGAACAAGGTAGAGGATTTGCAGTTGTTGCAGATGAGGTTCGAAAATTGGCAGAAGAAGCAAAAACTGCTGTTCTTGATACGAATAAAGATATTATGGATGTGGTAAATAAAATTAATTCAACATTCAATTCTATGGAAGGAATTAGTGCATCGGCGGAACAACAAACAGCTTCCATGGAAGAAATTTCAGCAACAGCTAATAAACTTGGCACTTTTTCTGATGATTTAAAAAATAAATTAACAAATGAAGTTTAAGATAACCTAAGTTTTTAGAATTATTTGATGCTTTAATTTTTGATTTTTTTTTTTTAATTTTCTTATCCACTAAAATTATAACTCTTCAATTAAAAAGATATTAATGATTAAGAGCTTAAATAATAAAAGTATTAAACTTCTGCTAAATCAAATTCTTTCTCAATTATTATTGGCAATCTATCTAAAGTTTCTTCAATTTTATTAGCTCGTTCTTTAAGAACTTCCTTTAACTCTGAAATGCACTCTTTAAAGGCATTCCTGTATTTACTCAAAAGTGGATCTTCAATTTTAGCAGATTCTTCTCTTTTTATTCGTTCAATAGGATCTTCTTGATATCTAATTCCATTTGTTTTTATTTGATGATATAACCCTTTTAGCATTTTGATTTCGCATTTGAGAAAATTGATTTCTCTAAGGACTTCTTCATTAACCTTATTTTCTTTTTCCATTTGTTTAATTTTAAAACAAGTTCTTCCAAATCCTCTTTCTTTACTTATTAGATTTGTTAACTTTCTTCCACATCGTAAGCAATGATTATAACTCATTATAGTAATAATTTCTACTGTGTTTTTAACTATTTTTTTGAAAATAACTATTTATTAACCACTTTATTATAAAGATGAAGATAATTCATCTTATAATAATTATCTATTCAGTGATGGTTATTAGAGAGTTATAAAGT
>JBHLPW010000010.1:0-89085 GCA_048939015.1 Promethearchaeota archaeon | reverse complement strand
GTCATTTCTAATATCTCTTGTACATTTGTCTTTATTAGGTCTTTAAAAGCCAAGATTGATATAGTCGAAAATCTACTTATTTATTTTTGCAAAAATAAATATATAATTTATTCCAAACTATAGATTAATTTAAATAAAATAGTTTGATTTTTTATGTTACAACATTAAGGGGAGAGTGATAATAATTACAACTTTGAATGAGAATTTCACAAGAAGAAAATTAGTTTCCTCTCCGGATTTATATTTTCTTGTAGATAATAAGGGAAAACTTCTGAAATTTAATGGGAACGAGGATCTCCTATATTTACCTCCAAAAGCGTTCTTAGGAAAGACGATTAATGAAGTTCTACCCAAAAAAGTAGCTCAAATGTACGAAATCGCAATTAAAGAAACATGTGAAACAAAAGAACCAACTATATTTGATTATTCACTACCTTTAGATGATGGTTTGCATTATTATGAAGCTATAATTTTATATATTTCAGAAAGTCAAGCTGCTATTTACGTTAAAGATAATACTAAGCAGAGAAAGACAGAACAAAAATTTAAAGAATCTGAAGAGAAATTTAGAACTATTACTGAACAATCCCTCATGGGGATATTGATAGTCCAAGATAATATAGTTCAATATGTTAATGAAGCATATGCAAATATTTTTGGATATACTGTTGAAGATATGATGAACTGGGAATTAAAAGATGCATTTAATGCAATTCATCCCGAAGATAGGGAATTTGCTTTAGAACAACTCGCAAAAAAGCAAAGAGGAGATAAAGATATTGTTAAAAACTACCAGTATCGTGGAATTAAAAAATCGGGGGAGATAATATGGGTAGACCAGTATTCAAAACCTATAATATTTAAAGGGAAAACTGCAGATTTAATTACAATCGTCAATATTTCTGAACGCAAAAAGATAGAACAAAATTTAAGAGAATCTGAAGATAAATACAAAAATCTTTTTGAAAAATCTCCTATTGCATATACTTTAATAAATTTGAATGGAATTATAATTGATTGTAATTCTAATACCGTAGATCTGTTTGGTTATACTAAACAAGAATTAATAGGAAAACATGTTATAGATGTCTTTTCATTTCCACATCCGTATGATCAATTAATATCAGACATGTTTCGTTCTCTACAATTAGGGAAAATTCCAAATGCAGTTGAATTTCAAACTTATAGTAAAGAGGGCGATATTATTTGGACACTACTCATAATTTCATTAATTGAAATGGGTAATGAGCAAATTATCATGGTAGCTGAAGAGGATATTACCGAACGTAAAAAAGCAGAACAAAAATTGGTAGAATCCGAGGAATTATATCGAACTTTAACTGAAGGATTATCTCAAACGGGTATTGGGATTGACATAATAGATTCAAATTATAATATAATTTATCAAAATCAATTATTAAGAGAACAATTTGGTGAGCATACAAACAGAAAATGTTTTAATTTTTATTTGGGACGAAAAGATAGATGTGAAAATTGTCCAATGATAAGAGCCATTACAAATAAAACAGTTGAAAAGGAAATTATGATTGCTTCTAATAATCATACTTATGAAATACTATCTGCACCCTTACCTAATCCAAGTGGAACAATAGATAGAGTAGCAGAAGTTATTGTGGATATTAGTGAAAAAATAGAAGTGGAGAAAAGGTCAAAAAAATTAAGTAAATTAAAATCAGAGCTGCTTACAAGAACTTCTCACGAGTTAAAAACACCCGCTTTGCATATTAAGGGATATACGGATTTGTTATTACATAAATATAAAGATAATCTCGGTATTGATGAACTCCAAATAATAAGTACTATAAAAAAAGGAGTTCTACGTCTAGAAACTCTCATATATGATATCATGCATAAAGCTGAATTAGATTCAGGTGAAGGTGAATTAAATAAGGTTTCAAGTAATTTATCCTCTTTAATTGAGTTGAGTGTAAAAGAATTAAGAAGCTTTGCTGCGTTGAGAGGACATTCAATTAAGTTAAACATAGACGATAATATAATAGTTAAATTTGATGAAGAACAGATACGCCATGTATTGAATAATCTCATAACCAACGCAATTAAATACACCCCATTAAATGGGATAATTGGAATCAATTCTACCATTACAGATGATTCCATAACAATCGCAGTACAAGATAATGGTATTGGACTCACAGAAAAGCAAATAAGTCGATTATTTACTCCTTTTGGCAAAATAGAGCGCTATGGGCAAGGCTTTGATATTATAACTGAAGGATCTGGTTTAGGTCTACATATTGCGAAAAAAATTATCGATTTACATGGTGGAAGAATTTGGGTCGAGTCAGGAGGTATAAATAAAGGCTCGACTTTTTATTTTTCACTTCCAAAAGTGTTAAAGGATAAATTTAATAAAAATTAACAGTAAAGCAGATCCTCATTAAAATTTTTATTTCAATAAAATCCGAAGATCTATATTGCCTGTGGAATTTCAGGCACAATTCAACATTTGGTCGGAATGAAAAGTAGCGATATTATAATCGCAATTAATAAAGATCCTGATGCTTGGATTTTCCAATTTGCTAACTATGGTATTGTTGGAGATTTATATGAGATTCTGTCTTTATTAACGAAAGCATTAGAGCAAAAGTTAAAGGAAGTTTAAATATCGTGAATAAAATATTCGTCTTTTTTATTCTTACTTTTATGGAAAAATTATATTTATATTTTTTTGTAAAAACGAATAAATAAAAATACGTAGATAATCCCTATATTTGTGTTAAATTTTTTGATTTTAAATATTATTAATAGTTAAGGGATTAGAAATGTCAAATGTATCTGTTGATAAATTTCAAAAAATTTTTGAAGCAATACCCGATTTATATTTTCTCGTCGATGAGACTGGGAAACACTTGGATTTTAAAGGTAATGAGAAGCTTCTTTATTTGACACCAGAAATGTTTTTAGGAAAAACTATTGAGCAAACTTTACCCGAACATATCTCTAAAATATTTTCTAAAGCCATTAAAAACACTTTAGAAACGAAAGCACCGACTGTGATTGAATATTCACTTCCAATAAATGACTTCATACATTACTATGAGGCTAGGAATCTATACTTTTCAGAAAATCGTGTTGCTATTTTTGTACGAGATATTACAAAACGCAAAAAATTGGAACAAAAACTACTCGATGAAAAGAAATTTACTGATACTGTATTAAACGCTCAGAGAGATACTTTATTCGTATTTGA
The DNA here is from genome assembly GCA_048939015.1 of Promethearchaeota archaeon. Lineage (GTDB taxonomy): Archaea > Asgardarchaeota > Lokiarchaeia > Sigyniarchaeales > SOKP01 > Loki-b32. The sequence continues at coordinate 85,853 of JBHLPW010000010.1, read as the reverse complement.
ACCATCCACAGGTGAAGCAATTAGATGGAACAAAGCTTTTTCTGAGATAAGTGGCTATACTAATAAAGAAATTGCCAATATGAGAGCTCCAGATTCCTATTATAACAAATCTGACTTGGAAAAGGCAACAAGAGCCATAAGAGAAGTGAATAATGAAGGAACGACATTGGTGGAAATGGATCTCATTACAAAGGCTGGAAAGTTAATGCCTTTTGAATATTTAGGCACCAGTATTAATGATGAGGAGGGAAATTTAAAATATATAGTTTCAATTGGTAGAGATATCACAGAACGGAAAAAAATAGAACAAAAATTAAAAGAATCTGAAGAAAAATATCGGAATTTATTTAATAAATCTCCTCTTGGTATTTTTTTGTTTGATGAGAATGGAAATTTTCTTGAAGGTAATACATCAGGTAGTAATTCATTTTCTGGATTTCCTTCGAGTATTAGTTATGGTAAAAACTTTATAGAAATAATTAGTTTATTCAAGAATTCAAAAGAACTTCTGCAAATATTCAAAAAAAGAGCAGAAGATCGAACACAAGGAAAAGAACTCAAACCAGTGGAAATAGAAATAATAAGACCAGATGGGGAAAAACGATGGCTTTATTGGCAGAGTTCTACAGTACAATTAAAAGATCGGATGTTGATTCAAGCAATTGTGCAAGATATCACTGAATCTAAACGAGCAGAGCAAAAATTAAAAGAATCAGAAGAAAAAATAAAAGATGAAAGGGATAATCTCATCAATATGCTGAATTCAATGGAAGATGGAGTTTATATCGTAAATGAGAATTATGATATTGAATTTGTCAATCCTTCTCTTAAAAAGGAATTTGGTCCTATTGGAAATAAAAAATGTTATGAATACTTCCAAAATCTATCTGAATCTTGTAAATGGTGTCAAACTCAAGAGATAACTACTCAAGGTTCTATTAGATGGGAATTAAAAAGTCAAAAAACTAACAAAATTTATGAAATCATAACAACACCTATAAAAAAATCAGATGATAGCGTCTCGAAATTAGTTATATTTCATGATATAACAGATCGCAAAAATGCAGAACAAAAATTGATAGAATCTGAAGATAAATTTAGATCTATAGCTGAACAAACCATAGTAGGAATGTCAATAATTCAAGACAACAAAGTTAAATATGTAAATCAACGATTACTTGATTATTTCGGATATGCTAAAGAAGAGGTTGAAAAGTGGCCCCCGGGATACTTCATTAATGTAATTCACCCCGACTTTAGGGAAATGCTTACGGAAATTGTAAACAATAATCAATCAGAGGTAACAAAAGGTCCATCACATGTAGAAATTAAAACAGTAAAAAAAAGTGGTGAAATACAATGGACTGAGATTTATTTTCGCTCAATTATTTTTGACGGAAAACCAGCAGTTATGAACATTAGTATCGATATTACAGAAAGAAAGAAAGCAACAGATAAACTAAAAGAAGCACGTGAACGAGCAGATATGTACTTAAATTTAGCAGGAGTTATCCTTGTAGCTATAAACAGAAATGGAAATATAACATTAATGAACAAAAAAGGTTATGAAATACTCGAATATGCAGAAGGTGAATTAGATGGGCAGAATTGGTTTGAAAAATGTATACCATCTCATTATAAAGAGCAAGTTTTTATGGTTTTCAAAGAATTAATGAATGGTGAGATTGAGCCAGTAGAGTTTTTTGAAAATCCTGTTATTACTAAAGATGGAAGGGAAAAGATCGTTGCATGGCATAATACTATATTATATGACAAAAATGGCAATATAACTGGAACCTTAAGTTCAGGAGAGGATATAACAGAACATAAAAAAGCAGAAGGTAAACTAAAAGAATCTGAAGAAAGATACAGAATCCTTTTTGAGTCATCTCCAGTGGGAATTGGGATAGCTGATTTTGAAGGAAACGTCTATAGTATAAATCCAATGATGGAAGAAATTACTGGTTATGATTTAGAATCATATAGAAAAATAAATCTTAAGAACACATATGTTAATCCCGATGATCGTATTAAATTACTTAAAGAAATAAAAAAATCTGGAAAGGTAAGAGATTATTTGGTGAATCTTATAAGGAAAAATGGAGAAGTATATGATGCTTTATTAAATATAGAAACTACAGATATTATGAATAAAAAATTCATCATTACAAATATTCAAGATTTAAGTGAACGAATGAAAATACAGAAAAAGCTAAAAGAGCTAAGTAAACTAAAATCTGAGTTGCTTACGAGAACTTCTCATGAGTTAAAAACTCCAGCTATGCATATCAAAGGATATGCTGACCTTTTGTTACATAAATATAAAAAAAATCTTGGGATTGATGAGCTCCAAATAATTAGTCATATAAAAAAAGGGGTTCTCCGTCTAGAAACTCTTATATATGATATTATGCACAAAGCTGAATTAGACTCAGGTGAAAGTGAATTAAATAAGGTTAGCAGTAATTTATCTTCTTTAATTGAGTTAAGTATAAAAGAATTAAGGAGTTTTGCTGCGTTACGAGGACATTCAATTAAACTAAACATTGATCACAATCTGATAATTAGTTTTGATAAAGAACAGATACGCCATGTATTAAATAACCTGATAACCAATGCAATTAAATATACCCCTTTAAATGGGATAATTGGAATTAGTTCTACCGTTACAGACGATTTTATAACAATCGCAGTACAAGATAATGGAATTGGACTTACTGAAGAACAAATAAATCTGTTATTTACTCAGTTCGGTAAGATTGAACGATATGGGCAGGGATTTGACATTATCACCGAAGGATCTGGTTTAGGTTTACATATTGTGAAAAAGATTATTGATTTACATGGTGGAAAAATTTGGGTTGAGTCAGGTGGAATAAATAAGGGATCAACGTTCTATTTTACACTTCCAAAAGCATGACACTTCATATCCATTTTATCAAAATTTAAAATAAATCATCCAAATCTTCATTACTTTCTGGAAATCTTCCAAACTCTTGCATAAATTGCTGAAGTAATTCACTCTCTCTTTTGGTGTACATCGGATCTTCATCAAAATTGAAATAATAAGCTTTTAAATTGGTTGATAATTGTTCTTCTAATGCTAAACGTAAATTAGAAGTTCCTTGAATCAATATAATCTCTTGATTTGTGAAGCAGATATAATAATATCTGGAGGAAGAGGAGTTGGAAGTAAAGAGAATTTTAAATTAATTGAGGATCTTGCTACGTTTTAAATACTGCTGTGGGAGCAAGTAGAGCTGCGGTCGATTTAGGGTGGATTCCAAAATCACAACAAGTAGGCCAAAGTGGAAATAAAGTCTCTTCAAAGATTTACATCGCGTGTGGGATATCCGGAAATATCCAGCATTTAGTTGGAATGAAAAGTAGCGATATTATAATCGCAATTAATAAAGATCCTGAAGCAGCAATATTCCAATTAGCTAAGTATGGAATTGTTGGAGATTTATGCGAGGTGTTACCTTTATTGACAAAAGCCTTAGAGAAAAAGCTAAATAATGATTGAATTTTATTAAAACAGTCTTTTCTAAAATCTTTTGTAAATTTGCTTATATTAAGTCTTTAAAGACCAAAATTGATATAAGCGAAATTTTACATATATATTTTTGCAAAAATGAACCTATATTTTTTCCCAAATTATAGATTTATTTAAAAAATATATTTTGATTTTTTATGTCATAACATTAAGGGGAGAGTGATAATAATTACAGCTTTGGATGAGAATTTTAGGGGAAGAAAATTAGTTTCATCTCCGGATTTATATTTTCTTGTAGATATTTCAGGAAGACTTTTGAACTTTCATGGGAATGAAGATCTTCTCTATTTACCTCCAAAGGAGTTCTTAGGGAAGACAATTAATGAAGTTTTACCCGAAAAAATAGCTCAATTATATGAAATCGCAATTAAAGAGACATATGAAACAAAAGAACCAACTATATTTGATTATTCATTACCTTTAGATGATGGTTTGCATTATTATGAGGCTATAATTTTTTACATTTCAGAAAATCGTGTTGCTATTTATGTTAGAGATACTACTAAGCAGAGAAAGACAGAACAAAATTTAAAAGAATCTGAAGAAAAATTTCGGAAAATTACAGAGGAATCACTACTTGCAATTAGCATTATTCAGGATAATATTATAAAGTATGTCAATCAAGAAATAGCAACTTTGTACGGTTATACTTTAGAAGAAATGTATAATTGGAAACCGGGTGAATTATTAAAAACTGTGGCACCTGAATCATTGGAAACTGTTAAAGAACAACTAAGAAAAAAGCAAATTGGTGATCCTGATGTTATTGTTCATTATCCAATTCAGATAATAAAAAAAAATGGTGATTTAATCTGGGTTGATAATATTTCAAAAACTATATTATATGAGGGGAGACCAGCAGATTTAGTAACTCAAATAGATATTACTGAGATTATAAATGCAGAACGAAGATTAAAAGATTCTGAAAGAAAAGTAAAGAATGAAAGAGACAATCTCATTAATATATTAAATTCAATGGAAGACGGCGTCTATATTGTAAATGAGCAATATGAAATTGAATTTGTGAACTCTTCTCTTAGAAATGAATTTGGGCCTATTGGAAATAAAAAATGTTATGAATATTTCCAGGATTTACCTGAACCATGTCAATGGTGTAAAAATCAAGAAAAAATTGAGCAAGGTTCTATAAGATGGGAATTGGAAAGTCCAATAACTAAGAAATTTTATGAAGTCATAGCAACACCTATAAAAAGATCAGATAATAGCGTCTCGAAATTAGTTATATTTCATGACATAACAGATCGCAAAAAAGCAGAACAAAAATTAATAGAATCTGAAGATAAATTTAGAATAATAGCTGAACAAGCCGTAGTAGGAATATCTATAATTCAAGACAACGAAATTAAATATGCAAATCAACGATCACTGGACTACTTCGGATATACTAAAGAAGAGGTTGAAAAATGGCCCCCAGGATATTTAATTAATGTAATTCACCCAGATTTTAGAGAAATGATTTTAGAAATTACCAGAAAAAATCAATCAGATGATGCAGAAGAGCCATCACATGTAGAAATTAAAACAATAAGAAAAAGTGGTGAAATACAATGGACTGAGATTTACCTTCGCTCAATAATTTTCAATGGAAAACGAGCAATAATGACCATGAATGTTGATATTACTGAAAGAAAGAAAGCGGTGAACAAAATTAAAAGAGCACGTGAAAAAGCAGATATGTATTTAAATCTAGTGAATGTAATCATTGTTGCTTTAGATAAAGATGGAAATATTTCACTCATTAATAAGAAAGGAAATAATATTCTGGGATGGAATGAAGGAGAATTAATTAATAAAAATTGGTTTGAAAACGGTCTCCCGCCTCATGAAAGAGAGAGAGTATTTGATTATTTCAAGAAACTGATGAATGGAGAAATAGATGTGGTTCCGTTTTATGAGAATCCTGTATTAACTAAAGATGGCAAGGAAAGGTTAATTGCGTGGTCAACAATAATATTAAAGGATTCTAATGGATATATAGCTGGTCTTTTAAGTTCAGGAGAGGATATAACAGATCGCAAAAAAGCACAACAAAAATTGATAGAATCTGAAGAAAAATATCGTTCATTAATCGGAGGATTATCTCAAACAGGTATTGGGATTGACATTATAGATTCAAATTATAATATTATTTATCAAAATCAATTATTAAGAGAACAATTTGGTGAGCCCAAAAACAGAAAATGTTTTAATCTATATTTGAGACGAGATGATAAATGTGAAAATTGTCCAATGATAAGAGCCATTAAAAATAAAAGAGTTGAAAAGGAAATTATAATTGCTTCTAATAATCATACTTATGAAATATTATCTGCACCCTTACCTGATCCAAGTGGAACAATAGATAGAGTAGCAGAAGTGGTTATAGATATTAGTGAAAAATTAGAAGCAGAGAAAAAGTTAAAAGAATTAAGTAAATTAAAATCTGAGTTGCTTACAAGAACATCTCATGAATTAAAAACACCAGCCATGCATATTAAAGGATATGCTGACTTATTATTACATAAATATAAAGATAATCTCGGTATTGATGAACTCCAAATAATTAGTCATATAAAAAAAGGGGTTCTCCGTCTAGAAACTCTTATATATGATATCATGCACAAAGCTGAATTAGACACATGTGAAGGTGAATTAAATAAGATCAGAAGTGATTTGTCTTCTATTATTGAGTTAAGTGTAAAGGAATTAAGGAGTTTTGCTGCGTTGAGAGGACATTCAATTAAATTAAACATAGATGATAATATGATAATTAATTTTGATGAAGAGCAAATACACCATGTATTGAATAATCTCATAACAAACGCAATTAAATATACACCCTTGAATGGCATAATAGGAATCAATTCTACAATTACTGATGATTTCATAACTATCGCAATACAAGATAATGGTATTGGGCTTACAGAAAGGCAAATAAATCAATTATTTACTCAATTTGGGAAAATTGAGCGGTATGGTCAAGGATTTGACATAATTACCGAAGGTTCTGGTTTAGGATTATACATTGCTAAAAAGATTATTGATTTACACAGAGGAAAAATTTGGGTTGAATCAGAGGGAATTAATAAAGGTTCAACCTTTTATTTTTCGCTTCCAAAAGTCAATAATTAAAAAATATTGTTTTTAGAAAAGGTCATCATCAAGATCTTCATTACTTTCAGGAAATCTTCCGAATTCCTGCATATATTGCTGAAGTAATTCACTCTCTCTTTTGGTGTACATCGGATCTTCATCAAAGTTGAAATAAAAAGCTTTTAAATTGGTTGATCTTTGTTCTTCTAATGCTAAACGTAAATTAGAAGTTCCTTGAATCAAGATAATCTCTTGATTCTCATTTAAGATCTGAATCACACCTTCAATATCTGGTACATTTTGAATATTCTCGCTAGTTAAATCTAACCATTTTTGAGGTGGTAATACGACTGGTGAGATATCAAAACGTAAATCGCATTTAAGACATCGATTTGCTTCCTCTAAAGCTAATTTCTCATCAAACCCCATTTCAATTTCATTAAAGTTTTTTTTACGTTGATCTAATGATAATAATGGCATTTGTACTCGTTTTTTATCATAAAAGTTTTCATCACGTCCTAAATTAGCATCTGTGGTATCTATTTCAACAAGAACTTCTTCAATTTCACCATCTCCTCCCAAATATTTATCAATTGAAGAAGCTGCCTTTCGACCCATTTCAATAGCATCAACTACAGAGCTAGGACTATTTATAACTTCACCACCTGCAAAAATTCCTGCGATGTTTGTTTCTAATGTTCCATCTTTTGCCTGTATTAAGCCTGAAGCTGAGATGTTAATTTTACTTTCACTTCCTAAAAGAGATAAATCCGGAATTTGTCCAATTGCTAATATTACCATTTCAGTTTTAATAGATTTTGTTTTAGCATTGTTAAATACAGGATTAAATAAATTTTCCTCATCAAATACAGAATCACAATGTATTAACTCAACTTCAGATATCTCACCATCCTTATCAATCACTTGTTTTGGACCCCAAGAACACTCAAGTGTTATCCCTTCATCTATTGCTTTCTGAATTTCCCACTCGTGTGCAGGCATTTCTTCTCTACATTCCAAACAAGTTAATTGTACATCTTTAGCACCTAACCGTTTGGCTGTTAAGGCTACATCTATAGCTACATTTCCCCCACCAATAACAATAACACTATCTGGAACTTTTACCTCTTCACCTAGATTAACTTTTTTAAGGAAATCGAGGCCCCATAGTATATTTGGTAAATTTAAACCTTCAATATTAAGCTTTTTGGTATTTTGAGCACCTATAGCTAGAAATATTGCATTAAAACCCTGATTCTGTAAATCTTTAAGTGATAAATGTTCTCCTACAACTTTATTAGTTTGAAGATCAATTCCTATACTTAATATATGATCAAGATCTTTCTGAAGGACTATTCGTGGTAATCGGTATTCTGGTATTCCTACTCTTAACATACCTCCTAAATAAGAATTAGCTTCAAATACACTAACAGAATGACCCAATCGTCTTAAATAATACGCTGTTGTTAATCCAGATGGACCTGAGCCTACAACAGCAACTTTCTTGCCAGTCGAAGGTTTGATATTTATTTTAGATTTCCATATATCACTATCATGTTCCATTGCAAAACGCTTTAAAGCACATATAGCAATAGGTTCATTAATTTGGATACGGCGACATTCAATTTCACAATCATGAAAACAAACTCTTCCTAATACTGACGGAAATGGCGTTTTTTCTCGAATAACTGCCGAGGCTTCTGCATATTTTTGTTCTGAAATTAATCGAATATATCGCGGTACATCGATCTTTAATGGACAAGTTTCCCTACAAGGAACAAGTAATTTTTCTCGTTCAGCCCATAGAATATCTTTATCTGTAAGCGCTCCTGTTGGACACACCTCAATACACGCACCGCAGAACTTACAACCAGATTCCTTTAAAGTAGGTGCAATACTTCCAACCACCGTTTCTCCGTTAGAATATACGAATCCCAATGCCTCAATTCCACGTACATCTCGACATACCCTAACACACCTAGTACAACCAATACACAATTCATAATTTCGAATGAAAAGTGGTTCATCCTCAATTATTGCACGTCCTTGAGGTTTATAACGTTGAGTATCTTCAGGGATTCCAATATATTCTGCAACTTTTTGAAGCTCACATCTTCCCAGGATTGGGCAACAACGCTCTTCAACTGGAACATTAGGTGAGCATGGTTCCCGAGGACAGCCTTCACGTTGAGCACACATCAAACATGCATGAGGATGCTTTGAAAGAATAGTCATCAATTTTTCACGACGTAAACTTTGAATCTCTGGTGAATCTGTTGTTATTATCATTCCTTCTTCTACAATAGTACTGCAGGATGTCGTCAGTCCATCTATTCCCTCTATTTTTACTACACAAAGTTGACATCCTTGGTGTTCATGGGAATCAGAATTATTGAATTTATTTTTTCCTTGGAAAACTTCTTTATATGGCTTTAATCCAACTAAAGAGGGTAAATCAGGGTGAGCACAGAGACTAGGAATATAAATTTCTGCATTAAGTGAAGCTTCTATAACACTAATCCCTTTTTTAACCTCAAGTTTAGTACCATTTATTGTAATTGATATTGTTTCCATGTTAAACACACTCTAAAGATAATTAAACATAAAATTAATTACTTTTTAATTGAAACTTTTAATTTTATAGTTTTTATTTCAAACTTCTTAAAGTTCAACTTAATTTTATTGGATTTTAAGTTAAGTTCACTACTATTTAACTCTCTTTCTAAAAGGTCTGTTTCTGCGACATTTAAAATTTCAAAAAAGTCATTAAATATAATCTCAACATCTTGTTGAGAATTTCCTGAACTCTCAAAAAATCTTATTATAAACATTAGATTTTCCTTAACTTGATGAATGCTTGATTTTTCAAGTTCTAATATCTTCTTTTCAGGGCTTTTAATAACTTGAAGTATAATGTTTGGATTTGATATCGAAATTAATGATAATTGTTCTTTCAAGCTATCTTTAAAATCTTTTCTGATGTCAAGGTTATCTAAATTGAAACTAGTTGACTTATTGAATCTTTCAAAAAGTAGAGGATAATTATATTCATAACCTTTCTTCCATGCACATGACTCGATGAAATCTCCTTCGTGAATCCATAACGCATAATCAATTGAATGTTTTCCAATATCCGCACATTTTGTCCTTTCTTTTTTCGGAACTAAATCTATGTAAGAATAGAAAATTGAACTAGCTCTTGGAGGTGTTCGCAATAATGAGAGAAAAATGCCATTTTTGTTAGAACTAAACCCATATTTCGAGTTATTTAAAATAGTAAGTCCCATATTTGATTCTGAAATATCTACATATTTTTGAGCAGGGAATTCCCATTTTCCTTTTTCATAATATTTTTCGGCTATAATCTTTCTTCTTATATTTCCATAAGGAATTTCAGCTGTTAGAAAATCAGTTTCTAAATTGAATGGAAATCTCACTTTAAAGAACAGAGATTTATCATGAGTATTTATATCAGTCCTAAATTCTATTAGATCTGAATCTGATCTTAATGAAATATAATGGTGAATTTTTGTCTTCTTGAATATGTAAATAAATTTTAGAGTTATAATCTTCGGAGTATCAACAATTATTTTAAATTCCTTTACAAATAACTGATCTAACTTATTAGAAGTATATCCTCGGTAAATATTCCACGCAGGATTCTTACGTCTTTTTTCTTTATAAATGTGTATACCTATCCCATCAGGACTTCTGATAATCTCTCTATTTGTTTTTTTATATACAATTGAAGTGAGATTGCCTGTTGTTTGATTAATCCTAATTTGAAATATTGAATTTTCAATAAAGAGATTCTTTTTTTGATAATCTATTTTTAATTTCTTCTTTTCAATAGAGTTTTCTTGTTTTAATTTTTGAAAATCTATAAATCGAAAAGACAATGGCTTTATGTTTTTAAGATATAAAATCTCTTCACTTGCATCTTCACTTTCATTACTTATTTTTAGAATGCCATCTCGTTCCCAAGCTAATGAATTAAAAATAATCGCATAGTTTTTCATTTGATTCTTGTCAGTTATATTATTAATTTTAAGCAACGTTCTCAACAAAGACTGTAATATCATTGATATTGAATTATTCATTTTTTGAAGAATGGTTTCCATTTCTTTTTCTTGTTCATAATATACATCTTGTATGCTTGACCCAGGAAGAATATCATGAAATTGATTGAATAACAATATTTTCCACACCTTTTCAAGAGCTTTTGAAGGATAACTAAAATTCTTGAACATTAATAATGCCAATGATAATAAAATTTCCCAATTCCTAAGGCTAATTTCGCAGAAACGATTTAGCTTTTTGGTATTTGCTTGTGTTGTATATACACCTCTATGGACTTCTAAATAAAGTTCATCATTCCATATTGGCAAAATTTCACCACAATCTCTTCTTAACTTCTTAAAATACTGATCAAAATTACAAAATGATAATGGTTTTCCTTTTGTTAACTTCCTAAGTATCTCGATTTCTTCTCTGATTGGTCCCATTCCCCCATCTCCAAAACCAAAAAATATCCCGCATGTCTTTATCCATTCATCTGATAAACAAGATTCAATGAATTCTTTCTCGGATGATGAATCAAAAATTAGATTAGGTTTTGTTATTCTTCTTCCACTTCTTTTATATAGAGATAAAGAGATAAAAGCAGCCCAATTACATTGATAAATATGGGTAAAGATTTCAGATCCATCAATACCTCTCCATAAAAAATTTGCGAAGGGAAATTCTGTTAGGTCATTCCACGTAATTTTTCCTGTCCAAAATATTTCCGCCCCTGATTTCACAAGAATCTGGGGGAGTTGGGCATTAAATCCAAATGAATCTTCTAGACATTCAATTCTAGATATTTTTCCAAAGTGTTCAAGATAAAAGAGTTGTCCATATAACCGTTGTCGGACCAGAGATTCTCCATTTGGTAGGTTAAGGTCAGGTTCGACCCACATTCCTCCAATTATTTCTAGACGTCCTAATTTTTCATATTCTTGTATTTTTTGAAAAATCTTTGGTCTTAAGCGTCTGACCCAATCATAATATTGAGGTGTAGTTTGAGAAAAAGTATAAAAAGGATATTTTTCGAAATATTCAATATTTTGCTGAAATGTTATTATTGCTCTTCTAATTGTTGATAATTTAGTCCATAACCAACAAGCATCCAAATGACTATGTCCTATACAATAAAGATCAAATTCTTCGAAACTATATTTATCAATTCTTTCAAATAGTCTTCCTAATGCTGAAATGAAAAAATAATTGATATTAGTTCTATTCTGGCAATAATTCCACCATTTTCTCCATAGTTTACCATTTAGAAAGGCGTCTAATACATGATCTAACTTTACATGTAATTTGAGCTTCTTTTTCTTATTTTTCATTTATCTAAGCTTCAATTTAACTCTTAAAATATATATATGAAATAAAAATTCATTATAATGTTTTCTTACATTTTTGTAGCAATCCTATAATAAAATATTGAGAATAAAATTAATGAGGAGATAATAAAATGTTTAAAGATATGAGTAAAGCCGCATTGACTCTCTTTATATATGGTATATACTTGGTTATTATTGGATTTATCCTGTTAATCGCTCCAGAAGTAATTTTTACTATTATTATAGTTATATCAGAGCCAGATATAATGTCGCGTTTTTTAGGAATACTTGTAATATTCTTGGCTTACTATTATATTCGCGCTGCTTTTGATGAAGAGGGATTGGAAAAATTTTTTATGTGGACAGTTCACACACGAGCGATAGCTGCAATCTTCATAACAATTTTTTTCATATTGCAATTTGTAAGTGGTTTTGTTGGGATTTTTGCAGCGATTGACATAGGTGCAGCTCTTCAGACTTATTGGGCTTTACGTGAAGTTAGATCTGATTAAAACTAAAATAAGCATTAATCAATGTCCTTTTTTTCTTATATCAAAATGAGATGATTGTAATATAAATAGGTTACCAAGAGTGTTCTATTGCTTCAGATTCACATGCTTTCACACAAGGTAAATCATTTGTTTCACCACCTTTGCATGGAGCACATGAGTATTTTATTTTCTTGCGGTGTTCTTCAGATACAGTTGCTATTATTTCATCTCCTAAAGGATCTAATTCATCTTCGGCCATTTCGAGAACTCCTGCAGGGCAAACTTCTACACATTTTCCGCATGAGTTACACAATTCTGTATCGATAGTGATAAAAAATTCTCCAGAACCGTCCTTGTAGCCATAATTAGCTTTTGTCATTAACTTCCCTTCTTTTTTTTATTTAATTTAAAATAAATTTAAGCTTTTTTTCGTTCTTTTTCAACGAGAGCTTTAGCAAACAAAGCAGCACCAATGGCTCCTGCAAGTTGAGGATCAATACTAGGTTCAGGGGCTTTGAGTTTCAGTTCATCTTCGATTCTCTTGACAACACCAATGTTTTTAGCAATTCCACCAGTAATTGCAAATTTTTCTTCTATTCCAAGTCGTAATAAAAGAGTTACTACGCGATGTGCCATAGCTGAACAGTAAGCAGCCAATACTTTCTCTTTTGGCCACCCTTTTCTAAGTAATCCAACAGCTTCTGATTTAGCAAATACTACACATGTGCTGCTAACAGGTTCTGGTTCTTTATCAACTTGTAAAGACATCTTTCCTACATCATTTATATGGACTTGAAGTAAATCTGCAAATACTTCCATCCCTCTACCTGTTCCTGCCGCACATTTGTCATTCATAAGAAATGCGGTGACCTTACCACGTTGATCACATCGTATTGCCTTACAATCTTGGCCACCCATATCTAAAACGGTTCTAATTTCAGGGCCGTAAATAAAGTTAGCACCTCTGGCATGACATGCAATTTCTGTAATTGCTCGTTTTGCGAAAGGAACATTAACTCGACCATATCCTGTTCCAACAACATACTGAATCTTATCGAGATTCAATCCAGTCCCTTCAAGAGCCCAATCCATTGCATTATTAGCACTATCAGGACTATTACTTCCTGTTCGCATACTAGAATAACAATATATTTCACCATCAACCATAATTACTGCTTGAGTACTGACCGATCCAACATCAACTCCTGCTGAGATGATATCTCCATCTTCCCATTTTATATCAGGATTAGTATAACGAGATTCGGTCCATCTCCAATATTCTTCTTCTGATTCTGTTTTTGACATAATATTAACCTCCAATTTTATCTTGAGCAACAAGTGCTGCTCCTAATGCGCTAACATATTCTGGCGCTACACCATCTTTTGGTACTAAGATTTCAAATCCTAAATTCTTGTTCATAGCATCAACAAAACCAATATTGTTAGCAACACCACCTATTAACGCCACATCTTTTTCTATACCAATTTGACGTACCATACTTGTATTTCTATCTGCAATTGCATCATGTACAGCTTTGATAATATCTTCTTTAGCAGTTTTTTGGTGAATTAATGAAACAACTTCGGATTCTGCAAAGATTGTACATTGAGCATTCATAGGAATTTGTTTTGTTGATTTTAAGGAGAGTTCTCCCATAGTTTCAATGTCTACTTCTAATGCTCTTGACATTGCTTCTATAAATGCACCTGCTCCAGCAGCACATTTCTCATTTATTCCAAAATCCTTAACTTTTCCATCTTCACCAAGCTTTACAACTAACCCTTCTTCTGCACCTATATCAATTATAGTACGAGCTGATGGGAATAGAAAAAAGGTACCCCGCCCATCGCAAGTTATTGTTGTAACATTATCATCTGCAAAGGAAATTGCCTCCATTCCTGCCCCAGTTACGGTAATATGTTTTACTTCTTCACGATTTATTCCCGCAATCTCAAGAGCCTTATTCAACGCTTTTTCTGCTGATTCTTCTTGATCGAAACCACTTAATACCGAAGCGGTTGATAAAACTTTATTTTCGTTTAAAAGAACAACTTTAGTATTTTTACTACCACAATCTATGCCAACAGTTATCATATTAAACCATTTCTTCTTCTTTTCTGTAATTCTTAATTTTAATATATTTTATCTTGATATTTTCTATTTTATAAAAAATTTCTAAAATTAATTATTAATTTATTTTTTCTATCCCAAGGGATTCCATAAAAGCATCAACACGCTTCATAGTTCGCTCAAGATCAAATTCTCTCTCATCTCCCATGTTTCCTTCAAATGGCATAGTTGGAATCCCTGCTTTTTGTATCGCGAGACGATTTTCTGCAATTCCGAGACTTAAACCTTCACATCCTCTATTAAAGTGCAGAAAAACCCCATCCAATTTCCATTCTTTGGCGATTCTAATCATCATATCAGATTTGAGTTTTGGATGATAAAAATGTTGCCATTCAGGTTTACTTAAATTCCATTCAGCAAGAGCTCGTAAAGCTTCATCTCTATTAGTTATTTCAATATCTGGAATAGATCTTGGACCCCATGTTCCATCATCTTTTTCTTCCCATAACCCAATAAGACCAAAAGTGTAAAGGCTCCCTATAGAAACGCATCCATAATGTTCTAAATAGCGAAAAATTCTCAAAAAAGCCCAAGGAGGTTGAGTGTCTGTCATAATTCGGCATTTTTCATTTCCAACAGCAGCTATCCCTCGTGCTACACGATCTTTTACCTCTGGATATAATTCTTTTTCATAAAAGTCTGCTGTCCATTGAGCTGATTTTCTTAAAGTTCCAAGAACATATAAAGAATACATAGATTTTTCGTCCAACGGGGCAGGGATTGCCTTATTAAGCTCACATATTGCTGCCCAATAATGACATGAGCGAAATTCATTTTTAACGGCTTTTATTAATAATTCATCATCATAATCTCTTCCAGTAGTTTTTTCTAACCACTTTATGCCATCATGCATCTGTCCTACGATATAATTGATTTTATGATCTGTTAACTCTTCATAAGGTCCCACAGATACATCAATATCAAACATAGGAACTCCACCTTCCAAGTCACTTGCTACTTGGTACCATTTAGCATGTGAACAACAAATGTGATCTTGCCAAATGAAATCAGGTTTAGGGAATTCTTCTGAAAATTGTGGCCATGCATATTTATTTATCAGTATAGATCCCCAATAATTACGCATATAAGAGCATAAATCTCGGGCAAAACCTCTTGCTTCAGTAGCCTCATGGCACTCCAGAGCAAATTTATCGTTGAATGCTACTGTAGCACCATAAGGTTCTCCAGTTAATGAATATACATCATCTCCTAATCCCGCGGGTATAGCATCAAAAGACCATGCTCCTCCTACCCAACGGAGTCCCCCTTTATCATGCGCTTCAGCAAAATCTTTATAATAATTCTCTCTTAAAGTTTTAGCCTTATTCCAACATTTTAATGGTTCGGTTGGATATTTAGTTTTCATCATATTAATCACTCCTATTTTTAAAAAAGATCCTCCTCTCTTATAATTTCGAGAAATGCCTCAACTCGTGTTTTAAATTGACCAATTGGCACAGTAACATCAAATTCGAGAAATAATGTTTGTATACCAAGATCTTTCTCAAATGTTTCTTTTATTACAACAGTATCTAGCTCATGTGGGTCACAGAATTTCATTTGCATTATAATAACTCCTTGCACGTCATATTCTTTAGCTAATTGAATAATATGATCAAGTCTTGTACGTTCAGGCCAATCTTTACTTGGACAAGGTATACGTTTCACGTACCTCTCTGCTATTGATTTCAGAATGTCTCCATTTGTATTAACCAATGTGTTAAAATATCGAGTGCCTGTGCAATGATCGTCAATAACGAATCTTGCTCCTAAATCTTCAACCATTGCTACAAATTCAGTATCATCATCTTCAGATCCTAATATCATTAATCGTTCCCCAGGCTCATCTAAAGTTCTTGAAGGAAGTTTTTGAAGAAGTTCCTCTAAAGCTTTGTTATGTTCTCGCTTATCTACCATTTGTGAAGAAACTACCATATACATCGCTTCAAGACCAGTTAAGGGTGGATTTGGATTTTTTCTCAATTTATATACTTTTTGCAGCAATTCTCTATTTTTATTCATTATATCTATTCCTCGTTTGAGATCTTCATCAGTTATTTCCTTCCCTGTCCATTCTTCAATTGCTTTCTTGAAAGCTTTTAATTCTTCTGTTAAATAAGGAACAGCATGAGGACTCTGAACATTCATTGGATGTGGTAAATAATAACTAAAATCCACAGGAATGTGAAGATCCCAACTTGTAAACGCTTGCCTGATATGGAGACAACTTTGAGCAATAGTAATCCCATCAAGATAGTCAAATCTACCCTTCAAGCCTTGTGCTAAACAATCACGACAGAAAGGGCAAAACATAGCAAAAATATGTGGTTCAGAGACATCTTGTGGCTCATGACTTCCTAATATTCTTACTGGTAGAATATCGGCAGCATAAAGAATCTCTTCTGGAACGTAAGTACAGAAAGTTCCTATTACTTTTCCACCAGTACGTTCTTTCCATTTCTTTGCATAATCATGACGATTTTCGTACCAATCTTTAAACTGTTCAAACAATCTTTATATCCCCTTGTTTCATTCTATTTTGGAAAGTTAAAAATAAATTAAAAATTTTATTAAACCTCTATTTTTGACATTGAATAATAATTCTAATTCCTTCTCCTCGACGCATTACATCGAATGCTTCATTAATTTCTGATAGTGGAAATTTGTGGGTAATTAATGGTTTAACTTGAAGTGATCCATTCTTAACTAAATCAATAATATGTGGGTAATCGACAGGACGACAACCAAGACTTCCCATTATTTCCATTTCTCGAAACATGACCCGACCAATATCAAATCCATCCCAACGCTTTGGCGAATACCCTACTGCAACTAAACGACCTCCAGTTCGTAAACTATTAAATGCTTGTTTCATAGTTGCGGGATGTCCTATAGCCTCAAATGCTATGTCTGCTCCTCCTCCTGTTATCTTTCTAATTTCACCAACTATTTCCCGCTCATCCTTATCTTTTGCTAAAACAGTTTCTACAGCACCAATTTGCTTAGCAACTTCTAATTTTTTTGGAAGAATATCAACAGCTATGGGTAAACCACCAGCGGCTTTTACATTTTGGACGACATTTAACCCAATTCCTCCACAACCAATCACTACCACCCAATCGCCAGGTCTTACTTGACCTCGATTTTTTACTGCATGGTATGGTGTTGAAATAGCATCTGAAATTATGCAACTTTCTTCTAAGGACATTTCAGTCGGTAGATGCACTACATCTTTTATAGGAACCTTAATTTGCTCAGCAAATCCTCCATCAATATGATTTCCTAACATTATCTGATTAAGACAAATATTCTCTCTACCTGTTCTACAATTAACACAATAACCACAAGAAAGCACTGCGGGAATAATTACGTGGTCTCCAATTTTGAAATTTTTAACATCTTCACTAATCTCTTTAATACGTCCTGATATTTCGTGACCTAAAATAAGAGGAGGCTGTTTAACTGTGGGTACACCATGTTCTAAATAACCAAAATCAGTATGACATACTCCACATGCTTCAATTTCTACTATAGCTTGTCCTAACTCACCTGAAATATTAGAGTCAGGATAATTATTATCCACTCTTAAAGGTTCCTTAACCTTTTCAAAAATGGCTGCTTTCATCTCAATTTCCTACATTTTGTTTTATTACTATTAAAATTTAAACATAATCCTTATTAAATTTAAGAAAATTAACGATTTTGCCAATTAGGTGATCTTTTCTCTAAGAAGGCTTGTAAGCCTTCGTTCGCATCATGCGTTGACATTAATTCCTTAAGATAAAAGTCTTCAATATCATCTATTTTAGTCTCAAAATCGATTCCTAAAGCTTTTTTGAATGCTTTATTCGTGTATTGTAATACAATAGAACTTAAACCATCAAAAGATTCAATAAATTTAGTAAACTCTTGATCATATGTTTCTATCGGAAAGATTTGATTAGAAATTCCCAGTCTATATGCCTCTTTAGCATCAATGGTTTCTCCTAACATGATAAGTTCAAAAGCTTTTTTATTTCCAATGATTTCAGGAAATGTTAATATTGCTATAGGTGGAAACACTCCAACTTTTATTTCTGGTTGTCCAAATTTTGCTTTATCTGAAGAAAGAACCATATCACAAAAAATAGCGATTTCACATCCACCACCAAGTGCAGCACCTTTAACACTCGCTATTGTTGGACATTTTAACTTAATAAGCCTTCTAAAAATTCCATGGAATTCTTTGATCATTTTGGAAGCTTTATCACCCATATGATCACCGATATCAACGCCAGCAGAAAAAGCTTTCCCATAATGTTCAAAAATAACCGCTTTTAATGATTCATCCTCGAGAAAATCGTCTAGAGCTCTATTTATTTTCTCCATCATTTCTATTGTTAAAATGTTTAATGAACCATTGTTGAATATTATTTTCCCAATATTTTTGATTTTTTCAACAATAATTAAATCATTTGTCAAATAGCTTTCACTCAACTTAGTTAATTTTCTTTTTACTTTATTTTAATTCATTTTTTAATAAAAAAATTTGACTTTATTTATTTTAATTTTGCTCCACATTTACCGCAAAACTCAAAATCTGAAGGTATATTCTTTGCTTGGCAGGAAGGACATGTAACTGAAGGAGGGCCCCATAAAAACTCAGGATGAGAACTTTCTCTTACACCTCTGTAGTTTGGAGGTCTTTTTTCTACAAATGCAGACATCCCCTCAAGAGGCTCCCAAGAAGCATAATGAATTGATAACCAATCTTTAGCATGTCCAATTGTCTGATGCCATACTAGATCCTTCCAGAAATTTACTTGTTGTTTTGTATATCTCATACATTCTGGAAATTTATCAATAAGTTTTTGACAATATTTATCAACTTCTTCATCAATTTCAGTATAAGGGACAACAGAATTTACTAATCCCCACTCCAACGCCTTCTGAGCAGAGATAGGTTCGCAAAGATATAAAATTTCTCTTGCTCTACGATCACCAACCATTATTGGAAGCCATTGAGTAGCGCCTCCACAAGCTACTGAACCTACTCGCGTTCCTACTTGTCGGATAGTTGCATGATCTGCACAAACTGCTAAATCACAAGCCATTTGCCATTCATTACCTCCCCCTGCTACAATTCCATTAATTCTTGCGATAGTAGGTTTTCCAATATTGCGAAAAACGTCGTGTGCTTCTTGAAAAATGCACATCCATTTCCAATATTCAGCAGGTTGCACAGTAAACCTTTCTTGGTATTCCTTTACATCTCCACCTGTACAAAAAGCTTTATCACCGGCTCCTGTTAAGATAATAACAGCAACTTTATTATCCCAGGCAGCATCATGAAAAGCTTCAATCATTTCCATTAACGTAAGAGTTGAATAAGCATTATAAACTTCCGGACGATTAATTGTCACAGTTGCTTTCCAGTCTTTCTTTTCATATATAATTTCTTTAAAATCAAATTCCTTTGGATCTTTAGGCTTAAAATTTGGTTCTTTTGTATAAGTCATTAAAATCACTTCAAAACTTACTTTTTTTGATTTCTTTTATTTTTATTATTATTCTAAGATAATTTTCCAAAATAATATAAAATTTGTTAATAGAAATCGATTAGTGGGAATAAAATACCACTAAAAGCATAATTCAGACGCATTTTAAAAAAGAGTAAGATTTAAACTAGACATTATTATAATATCTAATGTAGATTAGGAAAGGAATAACTATGGTATCTAAAAAAAAAAAACCTAAAGAAGAAAAAGATAAGGAGATACCCTTTAGAGGAAAAGATTGGGAGAGGGGATTCACAGTCGAAGAAAGTAGAGTTGTTGAGTATGTAGAACTATATGAATCAATTGGATATGAAGTTCGTGTTGAACCTGCCACTCCTGATGAACATGAGGTGTGTCAAACATGTTTTAAAGCTGATTTTGATAGTTTACGAACTATTTTTATTAGGCGAAAAAATAATGAAATTGATCCAGAAGAATTAATTTAAATCAATACAATTTATACCTCAAAAGCCCATTCTCCTTTTCGCATAATTGGTTCAACTTCACCATCTTTATTGATTCCATCAACATCCATTTTCCCCGAACCAATCATGAAATCGATATGAATAAGACTCACATTTCCCCCAGCGGCCATAAATTCCTCATCAGACATGTCTTTCCCCTTTTTCAAACTAGATCTATAAGCAAAACCTAAAGCAATATGACAAGAAGCATTTTCATCGATTAATCCATTGTAAAAGAGTATATTAGATTGTGATATTGGTGAACTATGTGGAACTAATGCAATTTCTCCTAATTGACTGGCGCCTCCATCAGTTTTTACTGTTTTATCTAAAAATTTCTTCCCTTTACTTGCTGTTATATCTACAATTTTTCCTTTTGAAAATGATATTTTAATATCTTCAATTAAAAAACCTCTGTAATTAAGAGGTTTTGTCATTTTTACTGTACCTTCTGTCATATCCTTATGCGGAAGAGTATAAACCTCCTCTGTTGGGATATTGCCTACTATATCTATCTCCTTTTGACTTGTAGACTTTCCACCCTTCCAAATATGCCCCTCAGGTAAACCAATTTTTAGATCTGTACCTGGAGCTCTTAATTCCAAACTTGTGTATTGTTTCTTATTTAAATAATTGCTTCTAGCAATAAGATGATTAATATGTTTATTCCAAGCTGAAATGGGGTCTTTTTGCTTTATACGACAAATATTAAAAATTTCATCCCATAATTTTGCTAGTCCTTTATCAGAAGGAAGATCAGGGAAAATTTTTTTAGCCCAACCATCTATAGGAACTGTAAAAACTGACCAATTTGTTGCTTTTTTTTGGTTTAAAAGAACAGAAACAGGTTTCAAGTGTTTTGACCTTGTATTTATTATGGTTGTCATTAGCTCGGGATCTTGATCGCTGAAAATGTTAGGATCTGAGGCCATTATACTAAGTCCTGCGTCAGCATTTTGAATAAACTCAAGGTAGGCATCTCGTCGCCATATGGGAAATTCTTCAAAAGAATCATGTGGGGCATGCTGGAGTCTAATTAAATGTAATTGAAGATCATTCCATAATACTTCGACAAATCTAGCACCCAATTGATATGCTTTCTTCGCAATTAATTTGATAAATGGGGCTATATCAATAAGGGATGCATTAAAACCACCATGTGGTGTAATCAACAGTCGTTGCCCCTTTTGGAGATTAATACCCACTTTTAATATTACATCTACATACTTTTCTAGATTTTGGTCAAATTCTGACACCATTGGATTTACCTTTAAATTATTAAATCTAATAATATTGATAGGGTATAAGTGATATATTAAAATATAACATTTTCAGATTTTATCAACGGAGTAAAAATTAATGTCTGATGAAGTATACTTAAAATTAAGGGAATTTCTGAATCAATTTCCACTAGGTTTTCCAGAAACACCTACTGGTGTTGAAATTAAGATTTTAAAAAGACTTTTTACTGAGCATGAAGCGAGAATTGCGACATTTTTGACACCTACCCCTGAATCAGCTAAGCGAATTGCCAGAAGAAACAACATCAATGAAAAAGAATTAGAAGTGGAGTTGGAATCAATGTCAAAAAAGGGACTGGTTTTTAGAATTCGAAGAGAAGGTAAAACCCTTTACAATTCAGCACCTTTTATGATTGGGTTATATGAATACTCTGTAAAAAAAATTGACAAGGATCTCGCAAAGCTCTTTAAAGAATATTACGACATTACATATCTTGATGAAATGGGTTCAAGTAATGTGCCTGGATTTAAGGTTATTCCAATAGAAGAAACAATAGAAACTAACACGACACTATTACCTTATCAAATGCTTAAAGAAAGCATTAGGAATTCGAGAAAGATTTCTGTTACAGAATGCATATGCAGGAAAGAAGCGAGATTAACTGGAGAGGGATGCAATCACCCTATTGAAACATGTCTCAGTTTTGGTGTTGCCGCAGATTATTACATTGAAAATGGAATAGGAAGAGAAATTACCGCAGAAGAAGCTATTAAGATCATAGAAGAAGCTGATAAGTCTGGTTTAGTTCATGCCAGTGCTAACTCAAAGCATTTATCTAACATTTGCAACTGTTGTCCGTGTTGTTGTGCCTCTATGAAAGGTATGACTAAATTTGGTCATGATAAACAAAAGTATATGAATGCAATTTTTGAATCTATTATTGATCAAGAAAGTTGTATTGGATGTGGTTCATGTGTTGACCGATGTCCTGTTAAAGCAATTACATTAGATGATTATGCAGTAGTTAACAGAGATTTATGCCTTGGATGTGGATTATGCGCTGGTGTATGCCCAGAAGAAGCGATAAGTTTGGAATTGAGAAAAGATAAGGTTGAACCCTATAACAGAGTGTTAGAAATGGGGATGGCAATATTAAAAGGAAAAAGAAATAACACTCAGAAAAAAATACTCTAAAATTGATGATGTATCTAAGGTCTAAATGAACATTATTTTTAGTCAATAAATTTAAAGCTAATTTTGATAATCTGAGAATTATTTTCATCAAACAAACAAAAAATAAAGAAAATGAAATGGATTTAGAAGAATTACTGTAATTTAAATCAATTTATACCTCAAAAGCCCATTCTCCCTTTCGCATAATTGGTTCAGCCATTCCATCTTCGGTAATTCCGTCAACATCCAATTCTTCCGAACCAATCATAAAATCAATATGATTCAGACTAACGTTTCCTCCAGCCGTCATAAATTCCTCATCAGACATTTCTTCACCATGTTTTAAGCAGAATCGAATACCCTTACCAAGAGCAATATGACAAGAAGCATTTTCATCAATTAACATATTATAAAAAATTAGTCCGGTTTGGGAAATCGGCGAACTGTGAGGGACCAACGCAATTTCACCTAACCTCCTTGAACCTTCATCCATCTCAAGAGCCTTAAGCAACATTTCCTCATTTTCTTTAGCATTAGCCTTTACTACTTTTCCTTCAGAGAAAGTGAAACAAAAATCTTTAATTAAAACTTGATAAAGTAGAGGTTTTGTTGCGGTTACTATTCCTTTAGTTTTATCTTTATGAGGTACAGTATAAATCTCTTCTGTAGGTAGATTTGGAATAAAAGAAATCCCATTTAAACTTTCCACACGTCCTCCTTTCCATATGTGCCCGTTAGGTAAACCAATTGTTAAATTTGTTCCGGGAGCTTCTAATCTCAGTGTTTTATATTGCTTATCATTTAAATATTTAATCCTTGCATGGAGCTGTTTAACGTGATCATTCCAAGCTGAAACAGGATCTTTTTGCTTGACTCGACAGATATCAAAGATTATATCCCACATTTTGGCTTTTTGGTTATCGGGAGGGAGAATAGGGAAAATTTTATTTGTCCAACCTTTAATTGGAGCGGAAACAATCGTCCAATTAAACGCATTTTTAAGCAATAACTCACTGTACTTCTTATAGTGCTTTAATTGGGTTTGTCTTACAATTTTCAAAATCTCAGGATCTTGATCAACAAATAAATCGGGATTTGGAGTATAAATTCCTAGTACAGCATCACCTTTTTTCGCGAATTCGAGTGCTACATTACTTTTCCAGCTTGGGAATTCTTCAAAAGAATCACGGGGAGCATTCTGGAATCTGATCAAATGTAATTGGGGATCATCCCATATTACATCAACAAATCTCACCCCCATTTGATACGCTTTCTTAGTAATTAATTCAATAAATGGAACCAATTCAATAAGATCTGTACCAATTCTAGATGGTATAATCAACAATCTTTGCTTTTTTTGTAGATTAAGACCAACATTTAATATTACATCCACATATTTTTCTAAATTCTGCTCAAATTCTGAGTGCATTGATTACACCTCAAAAGCCCATTCTCCCTTTCTCATAATTGGTTCCTCTCCACCTTCTTTAGTAATTCCATCAACATCTATTTCTCCTGATCCAATCATACAATCGACATGAATTAAGCTAATGTTTCCCCCAGCTATTTTAAATTCTTCATCAGACATTTCTTTACCATTTTTTAAATTAGGTTTAAGAGCAAGACCTAAAGCAATATGGCAAGAAGCATTCTCATCTATTAGTCCATTATAAAATAGTAAACCAGATTGTGAGATAGGTGAACTATGGGGAACCAGAGCTATTTCACCTAATTGACTTGCTCCCTCATCAGTTTTAATAATTTTATCTAAAAGATCCTTACCTTTAGTTGCTTTAAATTCTTTAATTTTTCCTTTAGAGAATATCATTTTGATATCTTCAATTAAATTACCTTGATAATTAAGGACTTTCGTGATTGTTACAGTTCCTTCTGTTTTATCTTTATGTGGAATAGTATAAATCTCTTCTGAAGGGAAATTACCTACATAATCTATATTTCTTTGACTTGAAGTTCTAGCAGTTTTCCAAATGTGTCCCTCAGGTAAACCAATTATTAAATTTGTTCCAGGAGTTTTTAATTTCAAATTTGTGTATTGTTTCTGATTTAAATAATTGGATCTATCAATAAGCTGTTTAAAATGATCTTTCCAAGCTAAAACAGGATCTTTTTGCTTTATACGACAAATTTCAAAAATTTTATCCCATAATTTAGCTGTTCGTTTATCAGGGGGAAGATTAGGGAAGACTCTCTTAGCCCAAGAATCACAAGATGCCGAAATTAAACATCCATTCCTAACATTTTGTTGATTTAAGAGATCAATAAAAGGTTTATGTTTCTTTATTATTGTCTGAATCATAGTTGTCATAAGCTGAGGATCTTGATTATTGAAAAAAAGAGGGTCAGAAGCCAATATAGATAGTCCAGCTCCACCTTTTTCAATGTTCTCTAAGACAGCATCTCGTCGCCAACTGGAGAATTCTTTCAATGAATCTTGGGGAGCATACTTGAGTCTATTTAAATGTAGTTGAGGATTATTCCATAGTACATCAACAAACCTAGCCCCCATTTGATACGCCTTCTTCACAAGTATTTCAATAAAAGGTGCAATTTCAAGAAGAGATGTACCTAAATCGGCTGCACTTATTAATAGCCATTGTCCTTTTTGCAGATTTACTCCTACATTTAGTATTACTTCAGCATACTTTTCTAAATTCTGGTGAAATTCTGTTGACATTGGATTTTCCTATGAATTTTAAAAATTAATTAATATTATAGGACTATCTTTCAAATATTTAAGTTTTACATTTTTGTAATTTTTTAAGGAATATCATTATATATGGACTTATCCTTTATTCAAATTTAATTCTGATATTTTTAGTCAATATTATATCTTTTTTTTCATTAATCTAATTTTAATCTATTAAATATAAAAGGTGATTTGACATAGTAGATGTAATGATTTGGGATTCCGGGGAAAGAATACTATTTGGAATTACTATAGCAGTTGCATTCATGTGTGGGTTACAATATTTAATAAAAGCAAGACGAAGAGAAATAATTAAAGAAAGGGTGATGATATATGGAATCGCCGTATTGTTTTTACTCTCTGCGTTAGGATTGTGCTTTTGGGTTTTATCGGACTTTTATTTTGAGGGCTCTTATATAAACGGTACCTTTCGCGGTGATGTCAAATCGACTAATATCACTTACTTTTTAATTCACAAAATTGGGAGTGTACTACTTGTATTTGGACCATTTCTGTTTATGTTAGCTTTTGAAATAATCATAAAACGTACGAAATATATACTAACAATGTTAAATTCTATATTTGGAGTAATACTGATAATCACTTCTGGGGAACTATATTCATTTATGCTGTCTTATATTGTCTCACCAATAACGTTGATTTTAACAGTTATCATATTTTTGTTATATGCAAAATGGTCTCAGTATGAACTAAAAGCTTTTTCTTCAATTTTATTACTAGGATATATTATCATCTGGATTGGATTAGACTTATCCTCTTCATCCGTAAAATTAATTGATACAATCCCATTAATTATCGCGCCTCTTTTTATCTTAGTGGGTTATTTAATTGCTATATCTCCCATATTTATTCAACCTAGACATTTTCATCTAGCTAAAATCTATTGGTTTAGTTCCGGAAGTATAATCGTTATAATTAGTTGGATCCTGTTGTTTGTTATGATCAATGCGGGTTTATCAGAGATTAATACAATCATTGAATTTGTTATTATTATTTTAGGAGCAATGTTCATGGTTTATTACTCGATAAGGAAAATAGGCTCTCAACCAGCAAAAGATAATTACACATTGATGAAGAAAATATACACAAAAGAGAAAAATAATTTAGCTCGTGATATATTGAAAGTATTTAGAAAACCTGATAGCCTTACTGAGGAAGAAGTCTCAATTTCTAAGGAAAAAATGATTTGTTTGGTTTGTAAGGGAAAATTAGGAGGATTAATATATATGTGTCCCGATTGTAATTCTTTTTATTGTAAAAAATGTTCTGACGCGATAGCAACCTTAGAAAATGCATGCTGGGTCTGTGATGCTACATTTGATGAGTCCAAGCCAACTAAATTGCCTAAAGACAAGAATAAGGAATCTGAAATTGAGAAAGAGTTAGAAATTGAAGAAGAAGCTCATAAAAAAGGGAAAAATGATTATTAAGAAAAATATTTATTATTAAAATCTACTTTTAAATATTTTAGTCAATATTTTTATCTATTTTTTCATTAAACTAGTTTATGTCGAAAACAGATATCGTTAAATTTGACGATTATGAAGTAGGTACTTCTGCCTCATGTAGTAAAACGGTCACTGAAGCAGATGTTATCTTATTTGCAGGGATTAGTGGGGATTTTAATCCACTTCACGTGAATGAGGAGTTTGCAAAAACACAAATGTTTGGAAAGCGGGTTGTTCATGGAGCTTATAGTTCAGCATTGATTTCAGCAGTACTCGGTGTTCATTTATTTGGACCTGGAGCTCTTTATGCATCTCAAAAGGTTGTTTTCAAAAAACCTGTGTATATTGGAGATACATTAACTGCAGTAGCAACTGTATCAAAAAAATATACAAAGGAAGGGAAAAGTGGAACCTTACAATTCCTAGATGTAGAAACTAAAGTTATGAACCAGAAAAATGAAGTTGTTACTGATGGGGAAGCCCAAGTATTAATTATGTAAACTTTTTTTTCTTTTTTTTCCTTAAAATGTCTAAGCCTACTGAATTAATATTTATAGGTACAAGTGGAGCTATTCAAGTTCCTTCATTTCATTGTATGTGCCAAACCTGTGAAGAAGCAAGAGTCCACTCAAGAATAAGTAGGACTAGAGCATCAGTAGTATTAATAGGAAACGAAAATATATTAATTGATGCAACCCCGGACGTAGAATTTCAATTAGAGCGGGAAAAAATCCGGTTTATTGATAGGATTTTTCTTACACATTGGCATTATGACCATTGTTTCGGTCTAGGTGCTTTTCACGAATTAGGGTCTCATGGTACTTGGAAAAAAGAGATAATTGATCTATATTTACCAAAACAAGATATTAAATATTTTGAAAATATAGGTTTTAGTTGGGCAAAAGAACGATATAATATCCATCCAATAATACCTAGAGATGTTATCAAACTTCCTGATTTTGTATTAGAAGTTGTTAAAACTAACCACACAGCAGATAGTGTTGGTTACATTATTAAAACACCTCAGAAAACATTTGCGTATTTAGTTGATGGAATTATCCCTCCTAAAAACACAATTGATCGATTAAAAGAGAATAATTTAGATTTTATCATTTTGGAGGGTACTGTAGATGAATTAAACTTACCAGAAGGAGAAACAATTGAAGATTGGAAAAACTTTTCTATTACTGAAGCAGTGGCTTTTTGGAAAACATTAAACATTCCCGAGTGTATCCTAACTCATACTTCTTTTCATAGGTGGAATATTGACAAACTTGAAGCAGGATTTACACCTAAAGAACGAAAAGTTTTTGAAAAAAAAAATCCAGGATTAATCTTTGCGTATGATGGGTTAAGAGTAGAATTATGAATTCTTACTATTTTTGTTAAATTTCTATTACAATTCTTTTCTATAACTTTCAAATATTAATAACTGCCCTAATATATATAAAATTGGTGTGGTTAGCATTATCAATACATCTAAACTTTCAGTGATACCAAGATATCCTGCCATGATTTCAGGTTTAAATATATAACCTAACCCTATAAGTATTAATCCAAAGATAATCTTCAATGTTTTCACACTCTTAGTTCCTGTATTTTTAAAAAATAAAAGCAAAATTAGAAAAGGAATGAATGTTGTACCAAAAAAAATTACAATTATTATTATATTAGGCAAATCTGTAAAACCCAACACTAATATCAAAATAAGAGGGATAATACCAGCAAAATAATGTCTTTCATATGTAATTTTATTCATAACCTTTTCCAAGTGAAATATTTTTGTCCAAAATGGAAAGAAAAAGATTAAAATTCTCATTCTCAAAAATATATAAGATATTCCAGTATTAGAAGAAATAAAAAGTGAAATTATCTCTATAATATTTTCAATCCCAATAAAAATGTAGAACATCTCCCAAGAAAACAAATCGTTATAGAAATGAAAATCATTTTCTTTTGAAAATTTCTTGGAAATATATAGTTTGTCTATTATAATAACTGCTAAGATAAAAGATAAACTGATATTAGCTAAGTATATTAGTGCACTTATCAATACTAAATTCAAGATTATTCATCCCCTCATTACAAAATTATTTTTGATTTTGTTATTTTTGGGGAAAAAACAAAACTGTGGGTACTAAGTTTCCTTTAAGGGACAATCTCTCATTTTTTGCTTGATTGACTAGATTGAGTCCCATTTTATTTATTGTTTGTTTGGCAAGATTAAGATTGAAGAACTTTCTATATTTCGGATCATCTGGATTTGAAATAGTTATTTTTTGCCATTGAAGTCCTAAAGCATTAGCTTGAAGTTGCAATCCTGCAAGTGCCATGCCAGCTTCAATTTCAGCCCAATATTTAGTGTTCATGACTGTTTTTAAAATTTTACTATGCATAAATCCTGAGCATGGCTTATTTCTATCAATACATAATAAAATAGCATAATTTGTCAAATCAATACCAAATTCCTTTTTGACCTTTTCTTTAGAATTATCTGAAGAAATGTGCTGAAGAAAATGATCATAAATTATCTTATCATTCACCTTTATCCATCTATTTAACACCGAGTATCCCACAGGATTATATATATATGAACCTTTTGGTAAATTAGCAAGATCCTCTACAATAACTATAGGATAAACAGAATATCCGGCACATCCTGAAGCGTGAACTCTACCATAACCATTTTTTTCTAAGGTGTCTCTGTTTCCATGAGTTGCATGATCATTTTCTCCTTGACATGCCCATAATAATTGAGATATTTCATATAAATTTGTAAAATTTGAAGTCTTTTTTTCAATTTGATTAAAGATAACAGTGTCTAATGGAATTCCTTTATATTGATTTTTATAAACTGAGCGGTCTTTATAGCATGCTGGAGTATCTAGTAATATAATATCTTCCACTTTTTCTTTTTGAAGAGGTTTTAAAGTGTCTTCCAATAAATCACCTCTATCCCTCTCACGAACTGCAACTGAATATAAAAGAGTGTAGTTTTGTTTAAGTGTATTATTAATGAGTTTATTATGTTTTTTTGGAGGTCTAGCCCGTTGAGAGACTCCAAGTCCCATACTTCCCACCTTCAATGAAAGATATTGCCAAATAAGCCCCACTTCAATTAATTCTTCTAATTTAATAGATTCATTCCATACCAATTCTGGATAGAGTTCCATAGAATATGGGGTTTTTTCTTTATCTGAAATTAGTGTTAACTCTTTATCTTTATACAAATATATTCCTCCCGTATAATCTTCTCCATCGGGTAAAATAATAAACAAAGATTTTGAAGGTACGGCTTGGTTGGTTGATTTGCAAATATCTAAGATTTCTTTAAGTTTTAATATTATACCTTTGCCTGAACAATCTTTCCGACTTGCCAAACATTCTTGTAAACTCATCTCTAAACCATTCCTTTTACTTTTAATGAAATTATCCATTTATTTCAAATAAAATTTACGATAAGTAATTTTTAGAGAATTTTCCCATAATTATGGGAAAAGGTAAAATTTTTTATATAACTTAGATGTTTAAAATAAAATTAAAATATTTTTGAAATCGTTCTGATTAATTATAACATAGAAATTATCAATTTAAATGAATATATAAAAGAAGGGAAGATAATTGTATGACATGGCTTAATATTGGAGAAATAATTAATGTTAATGCAAAAAAATATCCAGATAAACTTGCATTGAAGGATAAGAGACGGGAACTAACATTTAAAGAATTAAATAAAAGAACGAATAAGCTTGCTGATGGAATTCTTAAATCCGGTATAAAAAAAGGAGATAAATTAGCAATTTTATCAAATAATTGTATTGAATTTATGGAGATTTACGCGGCAGCTGCCAAAGGAGGATTTATAATTGTCCCCTTAAATTTTAGGTTACACCCAGATGATATTTCCTTTATAATCAATAATTCAGATGCAAAATGGTTATTTGTGGAATCCAGATTCCAAGAAGCAACCGAAAAAATTTGGGAACGAGCTAGAGAATTGGGTTTTGAGAATGTTCAACGAGTTTTGATTGGCGATAAACCGGCAGAAGGTTGGAAGTTTTTTGAAGACATTGTAAAAATGGGTGATAATTCATATCCTTCAATAAAAGTGAATCCTGAAGATACTTGGGTTATTCTTTATACATCAGGAACTACAGGTAAGCCAAAGGGGGTTATTCGTTCTCATCGTTCATATATTGCCTTTTTCTTGATTAACGAGGCAGAATTTTCATTCACACCACAAGATTATGGGATGATTCTGATGCCATTATCTCATGTAAATTCCACATTTTACTCATTTGTTTTTACTTACTTAGGAGCTCCTGTCTATATTCATATCGAATATAACTTTGATCCAGAGGAGGTTTTAAAGATTATTTCTCAAGAGAAAATAACGTTTACTTCAATGATCCCTACTCATTATAATCTAATATTAAGTCTTCCAGAGGAAGTAAAACAAAAGTACGATCTTAGTTGCGTAACCGCTTTACTAACATCCTCAGCTCCAGCAACGAAACAAATGAAATTAGATGTAATGGAACTTTTCACTAAAACTAAACTTTTTGAAGCTTATGGTTCTACAGAAGCTGGGCTTGTAACGCTTCTTAGACCTGAGGATCAGATGCATAAATTAGGTTCTATCGGCAAAGAATGTATTGGAACAGACATTATCAAAATATTGGACGAGGAAGGAAATGAAGTACCTATAGGAGAAATAGGAGAATTATATTCTCGAGGGCCTCAAATGTTTGATGAATATTACAAATTACCCGAAAAAACTAAAGAATCATTTAAAGGTGAATACTTCAGCGCAGGTGATATGGGAAAAAAAGACGAAAAAGGATTTTATTACTTAGTAGATCGAAAGCAAAACATGATTATAACTGGCGGAGAACATGTTTATCCTTCAGAAGTGGAAAAAGTCATTATCTCTCATCCTTCAATTGTGGAATGTGCTGTAGTAGGGTTAGAAGATTATAAATGGGGTGAAAGTGTAACTGCAGTATGTATATTAAATAAAGAAGTCGCATCTCCAGACGCTTTTAATAAAGAAATGCGTAAATATTGTGAAGATAAATTGGCTCGGTTTAAGATTCCAAAACTTTTCTTATGTATTAATTCCGAAGAGATGCCTAGAACTGGTTCTGGAAAAGTTATTCATCGAAAATTGAGAGAACGATTTTCAACAAAAAATATTGATAAGTAGGAATTATAAAAATAAAAATTAATCAAAAAATTAGGTTATTAGAAAAATGACATTTAAAAAAGCTTACATCCCTTATGGGCAGTATTGGAGTACTCCTTTTTCAAGGTGGCAAATGAGCTTTCAAAATCTACACGCAATAAAGTTTGCAGCAGATATAACTAAACGTTTTTTAAATGAAAGGGAAATCTCTCCGAATGATTTTGATGAGCTCATATTTGGTATTACTATTCCTCAGCTTTATTGTTTCTATGGAGGACCTTGGTTAGCAAGTATGATCGGAGCTGAACATGTTACGGGACCTATGATTAGTCAAGCATGCGCTACAGGGACTAATACACTTTCTATTGCTGCTCAGAGTATTGAAACAGGAATAAATAAAAATGTGCTTGTAGTAACCGCAGATCGATGTTCAAATGGACCTCATCTGGTATATCCGAACCCTCAAGCCCCAGGTAGTACTGTGGACGCAGAAAGCTGGGTATGGGACAATTTTGGGAGAGATCCATTTGCAAAGAATCCAATGATACAGACTGCTGAAAATGTAGCAAAAGAAGTGGGCATTACTAAAAAGGAACAAGATGAAGTCACCATGATGCGTTATAATCAATATCAAGATTCTTTAAAGAATGATAGAGCATTCCAAAAGAAATATATGATTGGACCCATCGAGGTAAAGGATCGTTCTGGTCGAAAAATCCTCGCAACAGTAGAAGGAGATGAAGGTATTTACCCAACAACACTTGAGGGTTTATCGAAGCTTAGGCCTGTCCTACCAGAAGGTACTGTTACTTATGGAACTCAAACACATCCTGGAGATGCTAATTGCGGGGTTATTGTTACCACTAAAGAGAAAGCCGATCAATTAAGAAAGAGAGAGGATGTTGAGATAAGAATTGTATCTTATGGAGAGCATAAAACAAAAACAGGATATATGGCAATGGCCATAGTTCCAGCAGCAAAGAAAGCTCTAGATAATGCAGAGATTTCTATGAAAGATATATCAGTAATTAAAACACATAATCCATTTGCGGTTAATGATATATATTTCTGTAAAGAGATGGATCTTGATTGGAAGGATATGAATAATTACGGAAGTTCACTTATATATGGCCATCCTCAAGCACCTACAATGATGAGAATTATTATTGAATTAATCGAAGAACTTGTAGAGAAAGGTGGAGGATACGGTCTCGCAGATGGTTGTGCTGCTGGGGATACTGGTGCAGCTCTGATTTTAGAAGTTAAAGTGGATTAAGTTAGTATATTATATTTATTTTTTTGACATTAATTTAAATTAAATAATAGGTTTCTTGAATGTTTAGAAAGAAGATAAAAGCTGCAAAACAATTAGGGCAGATAATGTCTGATTATTATCATGAGTTAGATGAAGCTTCTAAAAGTGATAATAAGAAAGTCGCTTGGTGCTCTAGTGTTGGTCCAGCAGAAATATTAAGAAGTCTAGATTTTAAAGTTTATTTCCCAGAAAACCATAGTGCAATGCTAGGATCATCTAGAATGGCAACAGATTTAATTCCTTATGCTAATGCAATAGGATATTCCCCAGAAATCTGTTCTTACCTTACTGCTGATATTGGAGCATATTTAAAAAAAGTAACTCCTCTCACAAAAGCTTACCCAGATATTAAAAGTGTTCCAAAACCTGATGTTCTAGTTTTTAATACTAATCAATGTAGAGAAGTTCAAGATTGGTTTGATTGGTATAGTAATGAATTTAATGTTCCGGTTGTAGGTATCTCTACTCCGAGGACTGTAGGTGAAGTTACAAATGAACATATAGCATTCATCACAAAACAAATGGAAGGTTTAGTCAAGTCATTGGAAAAGATCTCTACCATTACATTTGATTTAAAAAAACTAAAAGGAGTATTATCACTTTCACGTGAGTGTTCTGAACTTTGGAAAAGAGTGTTGAATACAGCAGCAAACATACCTTCCCCCTTTACATTTTTTGATGGAACTATCCATATGGGACCAGCTGTAGTTTTGAGGGGTACTAATCAAGCTGTAGATTATTATAAGACCTTATTAGCAGAATTAGAAGAAAGAGTTGAAAATAATTTCGGAGCTGTAGAAGATGAGCGTTTTAGACTTTATTGGGAGGGGATGCCGATATGGGGGCGATTAAGACATTATTCAGAGTTGTTTGCCTCCATTAAAGTGTGCGTAGTTGCTTCAACTTACTGTAATAGTTGGATTTTTTCTGCATTTGATGAGAATGATCCATTTAGAAGCATGGCAAAAGCATATACAGAACTTTTTATTGTCCGTTCGGATGAATTCAAGGAACATTATTTAAAAGAAATGGCAGAATACTTCAAAATTGATGGTATTATCTTTCATGATGCAAAAACTTGCCCACATAATACAAATACTCGTTATAGAATGCCTCAAAGACTCGAAAAAGATATTAGTATCCCGAATTTGATTATAAATGGAGACCTAAATGATTTGAGATGTCTTTCCGATGAGCAATCAAGAACAAGTATAGAAGCCTTTATAGAGCAACTGGAAGAAAGCTAATATAAATTCATTCTGAAAAAAAATTATAACATTTTTAAGTAATTATAAATAAAAAAATTTGAAAAAAGAGCGTATCAAAAAATGGTAAACAAGATAAAAGCTATTGAAATAAAGAATTATATTGGGAAAGAATTTACTACAAATTGGTTTCATGTGACTCAAGAAGCAATAGATAGATTTGCAGATCTTACACGGGATCACCAGTATATCCATATCAATCCTGAACTAGCAAAAAAATCACTTTATGGCGAGACAGTAGCACATGGTTTTTTTGTTTTATCTATGCTTGGTTTCTTTACATTACAAGATGGAGTAAAGGATTCCATGCAATTTTTCGTAACTGATGCTAAATCAATAGTTAATTATGGTTTTGATAAAATACGATTCATATCAGCCGTACCAGTTGGTTCCTATATACGTGATGTAACTTACATTTCGAAAGTGGAATTGGTAAAAAGAGGTATGAAGTTTACATCACACCATACAATTGAAATTAAAGGTCAAGAAAAACCGGCACTTATCTGCGATTGGATCAATTTACTTATTTTATAGAATTTAATTTACCCTCCAACCAGAGGAGGAGAAATAACAATTTGATCTCCATTTTTTAGTTTTGTGTTTAATTCTTCCAAGAACATGTAATTTCTACCATTCACTAAAATAACTACATGAGTTTCTAAATTTCCTCGTGAATCTATAAAACTCTTTCTAATCCTGCTCCCATACTCACTCATAAATCGCTTTATTACATCCCCTAATATTTCAACGTTCGAATATTTGATCTCAGTTAATCCAACATCAGTTGAGAAAATAGTCATTAATTTGAGTGTGACAATTGCCATTAAATCTCAAATATTATAATTTTATTAAAAATTTTATCCAATAGAATTATAAAGGTTAATAGGAATGTTAAAAATATTTTAATCTATTCTAAAGACAATAAATAATTTTGTTAAATTTAAATCACATTTTAAATACTCATTATTGAATGAAACCTAAAGATATAATTGCGGAAGAACTGAAACAGTTTGTAAAAAAAGACCAAATTCTAACAGATTTAGAAGACTGCTATGTTTATTCTTTTGAAAAAATCTTTCTTAACAGGTTTGATACTCAACCAGATATAATTGTTAGAGTCACATCAATAAACGAAAAAAATGAAATAAAAAGTTTTTTAGAAAGAGAAGACACTATTTTAATTGAAAGGGGGGAGAATATATCAAATTTTAAGAATAACGGTTCAAAAACTTTAGTTTTATTAGACAATGTAGAGAGTCCTACCCTAGCAAGTTGTATAGATAACATAGATAATGAAGATAATCCTTCAAAATTTGTTAAAATGGATATAAAAAGGATTGGAACTTATAGAAATCTGACTTCTGCTGTGCAAAATATTTTATTTGGAAAAACTCTTTCTAAGTGCCAACAATGTACAACTTGCAGTGGGTATTGTACCGTTAGTCCATCATTCAATGGAATTGAATCATGGTCTTCGAAAGGAAGAATGCTTATTACCCGAGGAATTATGAATGGAGATTTATCAATTTCAGACAAGATAATAGATATACTATACAGTTGCACAAAATGTGGACTTTGTTTTGCTCAATGCTTTAAAGATTTAGAATTTCATGAAGCAATCCTTTATATAAGACATCTCATAGTTGAAAAAAAATTAGCACCGCAAGTTTTTCAAACAACCGCTAAAAATATATATGAACATGGTGATCCTGCTGGAATTCCCACTAATCGTCGTCTTTCACGAGTTAAAAATTTTTCCAGTTTGAAATTACCAAAAGAAGCAAATATCCTTTGTTGGTTAGGATGTACTGTTGCAACACGCACTCCAAAAACAGCTGAAGCATTTCTTAATATTCTAAACCATAGTAATACTGAATTTACAATGTTAGGAAGTCAAGAAGGATGTTGTGGTTATGTTCTGATATCCTCTGGACTATGGGAAGAAGCTAAAAAAGTAGCTAAATCTACAATTAAAAGGATTGAAAAAACTAAGGCTCAAACATTAATCACTCCTTGCTCTGGATGTTATTATACGTTTAAGAGACTATATCCTGAAGTTCTTGACATCTCAATCCCATTTGAAATTCTTCATACATCTCAATTTTTTGAAAAAATGATAAAAACTAAAGAAATTCAACTTAAACCTTTAAAATTAAACTTGACTTATCATGACCCTTGTTCACTTGGACGGCACAGTAATGTCTACGATCCACCTCGTAATGTCTTAAAAGCAATACCAAATCTTAATCTTGTTGAGATGCCATTTAATAGAGATTGTGCACGATGTTGTGGAGGTGGAGGTGGGCTTTGGACATTTAATAATGAAGTTAGCTTAAAATCAACTCAAACAAGATTAAAAGAAGATCTGATTCCTACCAATATTAATATTTTAGCAACTGCATGCCCACAATGCGAATTAAACTTTCGATTTGCATCTCGAATGATAAATTTCGGTGATAGACCATTAAAAATCTATGATATTACAGAACTTTTTAATTCTGCAATACTATTTGAATAATATGTTCTGACCTATTCTAATCGATTCTTTGTTGACTTGAATTATTTCCTTATTTTATTCCCACATTGTGGACAAAAAACTGCGTCATCACTTATTTTAAAACCACAAAAAAGACAATAGTTGATTTCAGGTGAAATATTATCCTTTGGTTGTTCTTTTGTAATTTTTATTCTTTCTGGGGGTATTTTTATTTCTTCTTCAAATCTTTTTCCTAATATCTCTTGTTGCTTAACTGTTTTGATATTCTTTTCAGAAGATCTAGCACTTTTAGCAGAATACCTTGTTATCACCATAAATGTACCCACAAATAAGATTATAGAGATAATAACTAACATCAACACCAGTAAATATGGAAATTGTGGTATCGAGTGTTTTTGAACATCTACGCCATTATTATTAAATGTGTTATCTGAAATAGTATTAGAGCTGAAGATTGAATAAATACCTATTTGGTTATTTGTAATTAGGTTATAAGTAATTAAATTATAATTGCTGTTGGAAAGGTATATTCCACAATACTCATTGTTATTGATTGTATTTCCCGTAATATTATTTTCATTACTATCGTAAAAACTAAATCCACAATAATGATCGTTTAAAATATTATCAGTAAAGATATTATTACCACTATTAATGCAACTTATTCCTTCTGAATATGAGTTACCATTTATAGTGTTTCCTGAAATACTATTTTTAACACTATTTTCACAATATATCCCTGAAGGGTAGTTAGTATTTATCGTGTTTCCCAAAATCATGTTTGTATTACTGTCATATATACGTATTCCCTCCCACTCATTATCATATACATTATTTTCTGAAATAATACTCTTATCACTACCCTCCAAATATATACCTCTCCAACCATTATGGTGTATTGTATTTCTTGAAACGTTATTTCCATTACAATCATATTGGCGTATACCATCCCAGTTATTATTATTTACAGAGTTACTTATTACAATATTTCCCTCACTTTGAATATAAATCCCAAACCAACTATTAAATCTTACAATATTTCCTGAAATAATATTATCATCACTATATAATATATTAATCCCATTTTCAATGTTGCTATTTACAGTATTTCCTGTGATATTGTTATTATTACTATTAGTTTCTAAATTTATCCCATAATAACTATTTTGACTAGCGGTATTATCTAAAATTAAATTATATTTACTATTATCTAACTCTATTCCATTATTTCTATTAGAGACTAAATTATTTCCTATAAGTAAGTTATATCTACTCTTAAATAACTTTATACCTCCCATTTCATTAGTATTAACTATATTCCCTATAATTAAGTTATTATTACTACTATCTAAGTTAACACCGGTCTTAATATTGTTATATACGGTATTTCCCGAAATGTTGTTATCACTACTTTCTAAAAGACTTATACCATACTTATTTTGCGTAGCTGTATTTAAACTAATAGTATTATCGTCGCTATTACCTAATCTTATTCCATACTCAATGCTAGAATAAGCAGTATTATTAATTATTGTATTAAATGTACTATTTCCTAAATAAATACCTCCCAATGTATTACTGTATGCTGTGTTCTGCGAAATTATATTATTATTACTATTTTGTAAATCTATCCCATGCTTATAATTGTTATGTGCAATGTTAAAAATCAATTTTGAATTATTTACATTCATTAAAGAAATACCTGCAAGATATGCTCCTCTAAATGTACAATTTTGGATTATATAATACTTGCTGGAATTCCGTATTCGAATACAATAGTCAAAATTTCCTTCGACATCAATAGATACATTTTCGATAATATATGGATTAGTGATCGTTCCATTCCCTCCGCCTAACCATACTTGTCCCTCCGCCCACGTCCAATTATTTACTCCAAGATCATTAATTTCAATAGGAGAAGTTAATTCCCAGAAATTTGAGGTTTCTAAAATTTTATTATATAAATTATTCTTTTTATTATCTTCTACACTCATAGTTTGATAATTCACGCTTGATTTTTCGGGAATGTTAGTGAAGTGAGATGATATTGTTAAAATGATTCCTAATGAAAAAGCAATAATTATTATTTTAAATTTATTCATTACACTCTCGCCAAAATTGTAATATTCTGTAAATTATAAGATTATAATTTGCTATTTAATATTTTAGCTAATGCATCTTGATTATTTACTACTATTTAAATTAAATTTACCACTTTTAATTGACCGTAAGATTATGAAGAGATTTATCTCTTTTTAAAAGCTCTACCACATTGTGGACAATAGGATGCATCTTCAATTATTTCTAAGCCACAGAAAGGGCAATGACTAATTTGAGGTTCGGGTGATAATATTTCTTCTGGTTTTTCTTCTGGAATTTTTTTTACAACTTGCTTCTCAAGTAGGATTTCCTCCTCTAATGAGACTTCGTCTGGGGTACTCAATTTAGCATCTTTTAATTTTTCTATTTTTGGTTTGATTAATAATTCTGATTTGGTTTCAGGTTTTGGACCTTTGGACGGCGTCTCTGGCCGTTGAAATTTTTCTCTTAAATTTTCTACAAGTATATCTTTAGGAGGAGGAGGAATCTTCTTAATCCTTGACATTGCCCCAAATAAGATTATAGGTATAATAATCATTATCAATAATAGGACATTTCTAATTAGAATTGGATCTATTGGATCTATAACTGGGATACAAGCATTTTGAGCACCATTGGTATCATGCGAATTGCTACTAAAGGTGTTATTTAAAATGATATTACATTTCGATTGATAAATATCAATACCCACATAATTATTACTTATGGTATTTTCATCAATAGAATTACTATCACTCTCATCCAAAACGATCCCCAAATGATTATTATTTATTGTATTCCTCGAAACCTCGTTACCATCGCTATAATATAGAACTAAACCACGTTGATAATTATCACTGACATCATTATCTGAAATGAAATTATCATTACCTGTCTCTAAATATAATCCCCAATAACTCCTCTTTATAATATTCCCTAAGATATCATTCCTTTCACTATTATATAAATACAATCCATGATGATTGTTATCCTTTACATCATTTCGCATAATAAAATTACTAGCACTGTTCCATATACCGATTCCATCATCTTTATTATTTTGTGATATATTCTCTGTTATATTGTTATAATCACTTGACTCTAATGATATTCCCCATCCATTTAATCTAAATGTATTTTCTTGGATTATATTATTCTGACTATACCATAAACCAATTCCTACATAATCATTGCTATACACGGTGTTTCCCGAAATAACGATATGATGACTAGAATCTAAAATTATCCCCTCATAACAAGAAATTATAGTATTATTAATTAGATGTCCATTTGCAATCGAAGTTAATTTGATTCCCCCATCACCCCAATTTTCTCCTGCATTGGAGATAGTACAATTGATAATTTTAAAGTATAATTGAGAATTTTGAATCCAGATACAATTTCCTGACCCACCACCATCTATTTCCAAATCTTCAATGATATAGGGATCGGAATAGGTACCTGAACCTGAACAGGTTCCTGCATTTTTAGCAGTAGTCCACCCTGTATTACCATTTATAAGGATTTTTCCTGATATTTTTGCATTTTTAAAACAATCCTTATCGAAATTATTAAAATAGCTTGAATTGTTGATAAAAAGGATTGAATACGCGATAAGGATTACTAGGGTTATAATTGCTAAATTTTTTACATTTATCTCTCGAAATTTATTCGTCACGTTATTGCCAAAAATGTCTTATAATTAATGAATAAAGAGATCATAAGATAATATTTAATATTTTGATATCAATTTACCAGTATTTAAAAAAAATTTACCACCGTTTCTGATAAATTTACCATACTTTTGAAGAGAAACATTTTTATTATGGAACAAAACTATTAATGTTAATTATAGACAGTTTTGTGGTTTCCTACTTTTTAAGATTTAACCCCTTAAATAACTAAGGTGAATTATAATGATAGATCCTACCTATTTTATTGCTCCATTTGCGCTTTTATATGCATTCTATATTAGTATCGTATATGCAGCACTATATACTCAAAAAAAAATTTTGGAAGAAGGAAGAAACTGGCGTGGAATTCCTGCTATACTCGGAGGAGTAGCATTCTTTGTAATTATTGGTATGTTCTATTTTGGAATATATTTATTTTATTTTTTTTATCTGGGTTTTTTCATAATACCTTTCCTTATTGCAGTGCCAGTTATAGTTGCTTACAAAGCATATTCCAAAATAAAAAGAAAAGATAGGACTGCATATGATCTAATCCGTAAGCAAATAAGTTGGAGTGAGGCTGTGGGAATGCTTGGACCAGTTTTAATATTAATAGGATGTGGAATCTTATTCGTTACGTCAATTTACTTTCTCTTAATGGGTTGGTCTTCTGCATATTATTTATCGTATTTCTATACGTGGTTATGTGGCCTTCTTGGCATTGTTGGAGTAATACTAGGATTAAAAGGAAGAACTTATGGAAGATTCTTGTGTTTTATTGCAGGAGTGTTAGCTATAGCAGGGCTTTTCATTCGTGTTGGTACATGGTGGATGGGTCTTACTTTTTCCATATTTTTTTTCGATCCATTTATTGCTGGTATTGGGGGTTTATTAAGTATTATTTCTCATAATGATTTTTTAATGTATTATTTAAAAGGACGTGAAGCTACTGAAAAATTCATTAGTATTGAAGAAGAAATTGAAAGAAAAACGGATTTAAAATTATTCTTACAAGAAAAATTAGGTCCAGATTGGGAGAAAATAAAGATTAGCCTTGCGGCTTTTCAAGCAGGGGAATTAGATAAAAATACATTCATAAAAACTGCTATTAAAAATATTGGACCTAAATTTATTGATATATTTAAAGAAGAAAAACGAGGTGAACTTAATGAACAATAA
Source organism: Promethearchaeota archaeon (assembly GCA_048939015.1). GTDB lineage: Archaea > Asgardarchaeota > Lokiarchaeia > Sigyniarchaeales > SOKP01 > Loki-b32. Next base: position 43,410 of record JBHLPW010000010.1, on the reverse strand, counting down.
AAATTGGAGGCAAATAGCCTTTATAATAGCTATGGTTAATTGCATACAGTCCCTCATCTTTACAAGTATAGCGATGTTTTTTTACCCTGGAGGGACTTTTTCAGATACAAATAGTGTCGGATTTTTGTTTTTTAGTAATTTATTTAGCGATTTAGGTAGAACTATTGCTCATTCGGGGGCATCAAATCTCATTTCCAGTATTGTATATAACGTTTCACTATTCCTAATGGGTGTGCTATTAATCCCCTTTTTTATCGCAATACCATACCTTTTTGGAGAAACAGGAGAAGGAAAGGGGCTAGCAAAAGCCAGTTCCGCGTTAGGAATTATAGTAGGAGCTGGGATGATAGGTGCTAGTCTTACACCAGCAGATCTTTTTTATCAAATTCATGTCAGTTTTGGATATTTAAGCTTTATTACTTTACTCCCCTTAACAATTCTATATTTTTTGGCAATACTCCAAAATAAAACTTATCATAACCAATATGCCTATGTATATTTTGTTTTTGGAATAATACAGGTTATTTTCTTATTTATCATGTCTTTTAGTGCTAGTGAACAGGGAATATTAACAATTTTTGCGGCAGGACAAAGTATTCTTGTTATAGCTATGACTGTAAGTTTCTTCATTCAAGCGTATGGAGCTTGGAAATTGCAAATTTCTAAAAATCTATGATAAATCAGATTATTTTAAAAAAATTACGTAATTCTAATAATATAACCTTATTTTGCTAACCCTCGAACTTTGGGTTGCCCTGGCCATGGCCAAGATATTCTATATTTAATATTACAATGAGGACAAATAGCTTCTTTTGCATTTGGTTGAACTGGAAATCGTTTAAGACAATTCATACACCTACATTTAGTCTCATCACTCATATTAACTCATTTTTTCTTTTAAATTAGGTATGATAATTTTTATCGTATTCTATTCAATTAATTTTATGAAATTTACTACTTATTACTTTTCGTTGAAATATTTAAATCTAATGGATAACTTAAATAAAAAGTAAAAATTATTAATTTTGCTTGTGAATACTAGTATTAAGATTACTTCTGAGTTCAATTCTGTAGCATAAGTGGGCACACATTCCCATTACTCTTAAAAGCATAGCGATTTACAGTATAACACTAAAAAGAGGTAGGGGTGAAAAAATATAATTTGGAATAAACAGATTGCGTATATTGATTTATCTACTGGAAAAGTGACAAAAACAGAGATCCCAAAATCAATAAGAAAGCAATTCTTAGGTGGTAGAGGTATAAATATGTATCTCCTATACAATCACCTCTCACCAGGAGTCGATCCCTTAAGTCCTGAAAACGTTTTACTCGTAGGTGCAGGTCTACTCACAGGAATCCCGGCAATGGGAAGTGGAAGATGTGACATCGCAGCAAAATCTCCAATAACTGGTGGTATTGGAGATTCAAATGTTGGAGGATTCTTTGCCCCCGAAATGAGAATGGCAGGATTTGATCATTTGGTGATAAAAGGAAAATCTGAGAAACCTTGTTATATTTGGATTCATGATGGAGAAATTGAAATATTAGACGCAAGTCATCTGTGGGGAAAAGATACATTCAAAACACAAAACATAATTCGTTCAGATCATGGGGATGAAGAAATCAAATCATTAGTTATAGGTGAAGCCGGCGAAAATCTTGTGCGTTTTGCTAATATAAGAACTGGAATGAAAAATTCTGCGGGACGTACTGGTATGGGATGTGTTATGGGTTCTAAAAATTTAAAAGCTATAGCCGCTCGTGGTACCATGGATATTGAATTTGCCTATCCTGTAGAACTATTAGATTACTGTAAAGAAATGATTGATAAGGTTATGAAAAATCGCTATTCAAGGGCGGCGTCAAAATGGGGTACTCTTATTATTTATAGTACAACAAATACTACTGGATTAATTCGGACAAGGAACTTTCAATTAAATCAGTTAGAACAGGGTTGGGATATTGAACCAGAAGAAATGGACAAATATACTATTGGAATGTCTGGTTGCTATGGATGTCCTGTAAGTTGTCGACATCGATATACTTTAAAAGAAGGTTCTTTTGCTCCCATTTTTGCTGAAGGTCCAGAGTACACTTCTTTAGGAGCATTTGGAACGATGGTTGATTGTAAAAAAATGGAAACAGTTCTTACAGCAAACCATCTTGTAAATAAGTATGGGCTAGATACATTAGAAACTGGAGGACTTATCGCCTGGGCAATGGAACTCTATGAAAAAGGTATCATCAATGAGAAAATGACCGATGGACTAAAACTTGAGTGGGGTAATGAAGAAGTTCTTTATGAACTGATTAGAAAAATAACTTATCGAGAAGGTTTTGGTAATATACTTGCCGATGGATTTAAAATAGCAATTCCTAAGATAGGAGAAGAGTCTAGATATTATGCTATTGAAGTAAAAGGTATGAGTAATTTACATTCAGATGAACGTCCTACTCCAAGTTTAGCATTGGGGATTGCCACATCAACTCGAGGAGCTGATCATTTGAGAGGAAGACCAGCTATAGACCTTTATGGATTACCAGAAGATTTCTTAGAAGAAATTTATGGAGGTAAAATGTCTTCTGATTATAGATCTTATGAAGGAAAGAGTCGTATGGTTTGGTGGCAAGAGGTTTTATATGCAGTTACAGATGCTCTTGGTACATGTAAATTTCAAACAGTATTTTTAGCCGTTCATGCTCCAAAGTGGGAGGAATTTTCAAAACTAATCTATTTAGTATCTGGAATGCAGTTTACAGAGGCTCACCTTATGGAAGTTGGAGAGAGAATTTACACTCTAGAACGTTTGTTTAACATTAGAGAGGGTTTTTCAAGAAAAGATGATAGCTTACCTGAACGCTATTTTGAAGAGCCAACTCCTATAGGTCTTCCACGAGTTAAAGGATTAAAAATAGACAGAGCTAAATTTGAGAAGATGCTCGATGAACATTATGATCTACACGGTTGGGACAGCAATGGTAATCCTACTAAAGAAACTCTTCAAAAACTTGAATTAGAAAATGAACCAACTCAAATTATATAAAATTGGGGGATAATTGATGCAAAAAATATTATTTGTCGATCCTGAAAAATGTACTGGATGTCGATTATGTGAAAATGCGTGTTCCCTTTATCATGAAAAAGTCAGTAATCCTTCACGTGCTAGAATTCATATTGTAAAATGGGAAGATGTTGGATTATTTGTACCAATGGTATGTCAACATTGCGAAACTCCGATCTGTGAAACAGTGTGTCCTATGGGTGCAGTAACCAGAAATGAAAAAACAGGAGCAGTCGTTATTGATAAAGATCTTTGTGTAGGATGTAAATTGTGTGTAATGTTTTGTCCGCTTGGTGGAGTAGGAATTGATAAGAACAGAAAAATTTTGAAATGTGATCTCTGTGACGGTGATCCAATATGTGTAAAATTCTGTATTCCAGAGGCACTTAAGTTTATAGATGCAAATACGATCAATTTGAAAAAGAAAAGGATAGCAGCGGAAAAGTTATCCGAATTAATGAAAAAATTGTTAGAAGTTTCGATTTAAAAATTGAATATAAACGAGATTAAGAATGAGTGAAAATTTTAAATTTGGAATAATTGGTGTTGGCCCAACAGGGGGCATTTTAGCAGCTCATCTAGCAAAAGCAGGATATAAATTAGTTCTTGTTGATATTAATAAAAGTCATATGGACAAGATAAAAAAAGAAGGATTAACCTTAACCAACTTAAAAGATTTCAATGTAAAGTTTCCAAAGGAAAGTATCTGCTACTCAATAGAAGAATTGAAAAATAAGGAATTAGATACAATATTTATTGCTGTGAAGGCGTCTCATCTAAATAAAATTTTACCCCAAATTAAGAATACTGTAAAAGCAAACACCACTTTGATTAGTTTACAAAATGGATTCGATACTGAAGAACTTATTGCAGAATATGCAGGTATTGAAAATACAATTCGTATTGTTGTTAATTATGCTGGTAACATTATCGAGGATGGTATTATTAGAATGTCATTTTTTAATCCACCAAATTATTTAGGTGTCATATCCTCAGATGCAGAAGAAAAAGCTAGAGAAATAGCAGAAATCATTAATTCTTCTGGATTAGATACTATCTTTACTCCTGATATAAAAAAGTACGAGTGGACAAAGTGTATTCTCAACGCTATAAGCCCTGTCTGTGTAACTACTAGAACTACGATGAAACAAACAATGGAATTTACAGAAACACGAGAAATCTGTAGAGAGATTTTACGCGAGGGAGTTGAAGTGGCTCACGCACGCGGTATTAACTTAGAACCAGATTTCTTAAATAAAGGTATGAGTTATTTAGATAAAGCAGGACATCATAGAGTATCTATGGAAGCAGACATAGATGCAGGTAATCCATCAGAAATAGGATTTCTTAACGGAAAAATAGTAGAATATGGAGAACTTGAAGGAATCCCGACTCCATATAATAAAATATTTGTATCTCTAATTAGAGGATGTGAACTACCTCCAATAAATCGAGATTAATTTTTAATTCGATTGCTTCAAAATTATGTCTGATGGAAAATACTTTGTAGGTATTGATGTAGGCACTTCATATGTAAAGTGCGCCATACTAAATTCTAACAAAGAGGTTATAAGCTCATTTGTTAAACGCACTGGTACATCAATAGAAGATTCAAGTAAATTCGTTTTTGAAAATGCCCTTTCTAATATTTCATTATCTAAATCTTCTATAAAGCAGATAACTGCTACGGGTTATGGAAAAAATAAAGTTTATTTCGCTGAAACCAATAAAACTGAAATCAGTTGCCATGCTAGAGGAGCTTACCACTATTTTCCTAAAATAATTACTATTATTGATATTGGAGGACAGGATACAAAAGTTATAAAACTTAATGAAAGCGGTAAAATAGTAAGGTTCAAGATGAATAGAAAGTGTGCTGCTGGAACAGGAGCATTCATTGAGGAAATTGCATATCGCCTCGATCTTTCTTTGAATGATCTAAACTCATTAGCAACCAAATCTACGTCCAATGTTCCTTTAGCAAGTTTTTGTACTGTTTTTGCTAAAACAGAAATTCTTACACGTATAAAAAATGGAGAAAAAGTTGAAGATTTGATCAAAAGCGCTTTTGGTTCCGTAATAAGAAGAATAATAGAAATGACAGAATTAGAAGGTACTTTAGTCCTTACAGGAGGATTAATAGCCTATAATCCAATAATTGCAGAAATTTTAAAGAATGAAGTAAATGCTGAAATTTTAATACCTCCCTATCCACAATTGATAGGAGCGATAGGAGCTGCTTTATTTGCACTAGAAAATACTAAATAATAAGAAATCCAGAATTTTGAAAAAAAAAAGGTTTTTGAATTTTTATAAAAGATTATTAGCTTATCACTTTCCCTAGTTCCTTTCTTGCTTTTTTAGTTGTTTCATTTGTAATATAAAAGCCAATAAAATAAGCAATTAAAACAATCATAAACATTATTAATGCTGATATATAAAACCATCGTCCTAGTTTACCCATAACATCCATAATTATCCATTTCATTAACCAAGCTGCGATTCCACCAACAAATACAAAGAATATATCAAATAAAGCATTAATTAGAGAATCCTTCCTATTTTCATATTTTAATCCTAATCTCCATAGAATAGTATTTTCAAATATTTCCCAAATTATACCAACAACAAGAACAAATATGAGGATAGAGTACCATGGAACTGGAGCCGGGCCAGTAATAAGTTCCCATAAGGTAATGATTAATGAAAATAGAGAAAAAGAAGCGATCCCAAAAGCAAGATGTCCCCAACTATAATAATCCCAAGGAGAACGTCCTACATAATCTTCAAGAAGTCCCACAAAAGGAATATAGTGTTTATCAGAATCTTCGCTTGACATAAGATTATCCTATGTAATTTTATTACTTCTTATTAAATAAATTTGATGCTATAAGAACAGTTCGAATAAATAAATTTAGGTGATAATAAAAGTTGTATTACGTTTTGACATTTTATTAAAGAAAAAAGAAATCAAATTTATATAATCGTATAATCATGTGTTGGCTTACAGATCATTTTATTGATCCTCAATTTAAAAAAAAAATGAAACAAAATGAAATCTACGCTAAAAAATAAAAAAATAGCGATAGGATGTATATTAGTGGTTTTTCTTCTATTTAACATATTTGCGATCTCTAATGTATTAGCAGCAACCATGCAAGAGAATGCTGTTTTTGATCTTGATAAAGAAGATCCATTGGGTCCCGAAGCCTATGGTGCATTAATTCCATCTCCTAATACAATAGGGGCTTTATATCTTGATGGAAAAAATCAAGGTAAGTTTACAGTGACCGATTGGCTAGGAAATTTACCTCCTCTTGCAGAAGAAATTATCAACTATCCTGGTGAAGACATTTCATTATATTATCCTACAGATTTAGCTCACTATGGTATAGGCAGTATGTCTTCGAATGATGAGATCGATCCATGGAATGATGTTAGTTGGTTAAACATTTCTGCGTATAATGCTGAAGCTGAAACATTATCACCTTTTACTGTAAGTACGGTCTTTGATTATTTTGCAATGGAAGAAGGAGGAAGCTTTTCTCAACCCTTCAATTATGATCATCCAATGCAAGTGGATTTAATAGTTAAGAGTAGAGGTCCAAAAGCTTTAAAAGTAGATTGGATAACACCTACACCGGGATCTATCTCATATATGTACTTCTTAAGTTCACCTTCAGGGAAGATTGTCAATTGCTATGATGCAGAAGCAGATTTCATGGGAGTTAATCCTCTTTATGATTATATCTTATTTTCTGCAAATGAAATAGGTGCTTATCGCTTAATAGTTGTTGTAGTTGGTTATGCTGATCCTGCGACTTTAAACATGGAGTTTTTAAGTCTTGATATTTCTTCTTTACCTTCAGGTTCTGTAAGATATGGAGGGAATTTTGATGATTATGGAACTCTTGATGTAACTAAGATCGCTAATTGGCAATCACAATGGTTTAAAATTTACGGAAAAAAGGGAGAAGTGTTTAATTTAGAGATTTATGAAGAATTTTCAACTGGATTTACTCCTACAATAGACATTTGGTCTCCATGCGCAAATGGCTATATTTTAGCCAATAATGTTGGTACTGGTGCTCATGAGATATATTTTGCTAAAACAGATTATGCATATGTATCTTTAACAGATATAGACTTTGGTGACTGGTATAGATATACATTATTCTTAACTAAAGCGAGTAATGAAAAGTATACACTCGGTGATACAACCCTATTTAGCATCTCTATGGATGAGGCTAAAACAATACAATTTACAGTTCGAAAGGATTCAATCGTACGATTTAATTATACTAGTTTACCCAATCCTACTGGAGCACCAGCATTGAATTCTTTAGGATCCGCAAACGCCTATATTTATAGAGACTCAAAGAATTTTGTGTGTTATGACATAAATACTGCTATAATGACAAGAACAGTGGATTCAACTGATTTGCGTTGGCATTACATGCCAGCTGGAACTTATATAGGGGTCATTAAAAATACCAATCCTTTTGCAAATGGTCTCTTTAAGGTTAGTTCGCAAGTATATGAATGTTCTGATGAATCTGTCCCAGTAAACGATTTAATATATCCTCAAACATCACCTACAGATTTTGTAACTGTTGATTTTGAACCAGATTCAGTCTTCGGAGGTCTTAAGGATCCTGTAGGACTTGATATTGAGATTCCAGATATTGGACAATTCAGATTGAATACGAGTATCTGGCTTTCTGATAATCCTGGATTAAATACATCATTTTCGCCTATGTATCTCTATTTGTATAATAGTACAGACTCAGAATTCTATAGCTATGGTTATCCTCAACCTGTTTTTTCACTTGATGGATCTTCCACATTAAATGATTATTTATATATTGGTGCCCCAAATGTATGGACAGGTATGACATTTGATTTTTCAGTTCCTGGAGTTGGTGGAAATATGGAGTTTGATATCTATGATGGTGGATGGCCTTCTCTTGATTGGGAAAGTGACGGTACTAGTTTCCTTACTACAGATGGTACAGTGGAATTTGATGTGTTGGGTGATTCTGGCACTGATTTTGATGACTGGATAAGGGGAACTGGTGGTATTGATATAGATCCGAATATAGATGAAAACGACTATTTCTGGATGAGAATAGATTGTATTACTACTAGTTACACTACTGTACCTGTAATACAAGAATTAACATTATTAAATGCAACTCTGGTAGGGGACCTACAATATTGGTTAATAGGAGAATCCGGATTTGAATACGCTGATTATTGGGGCCCATCGGGTATAACTCAACCAACTGATCCTGCAAATCTTATCGTTGGTATGGATGCTGATATAAGTGATTTTGATGATTGGGATTCCACGATGATTAGGGGAGGTGATCCAATGACTGTTGGTTTTGAAGGGGGAACCTATAAATTAATAATAATTCCAGAACTATGGACAACTCCAGGGTCAGTATCAGTTCAGTTTGCTGTTGAAAATTACTGGAGTTATGGGCATCATGCAACCTACGACATTGAAACTTTAACTCCTGATGTAAATCTTCATGCCAGAGATATAACAAACTTTACTTTATCTGGATATTCAAATATAACTGGAACAGTCTATCCTTATGGACTAGTCACGGAATATAACCATACAGAAAGCCTTCTTCCATATGGTGGTGAAAGTTACTTTGCTCTCGAATGTATTGGAGAACCTTATCAATGGACACAATTGGTTGCTACAGTACAAGGATTAGGTACAGGTGATTATGATCTTTATATTCTCCAAGATCTTCCTTGGATTGACAACACTGGACCTAATTCTGAATTTAGAATGATATATCCTACGAATGTTGACTATAATTATACATATGAATTTGGTGTATTCTCTAGTCATTTTACACTCCTATTTGAAGTCTCATCATCACTTGACAACGTCACTTTTTATCTTTCACTTAGCCAATATGATACCATACAACTTACGACTAGTGATGTGAAAGCTTCATATACACCACCTCTCAGTGATGCTGCAATACTAGCTTTAGCAATAGGTATCCCAGCAGCTGTCGGAGCTGTCGTGGTTATATATGTTTTGAAGAAGAAAGGAAAAATCTTAACAAAACGTCCTTCGTAATTTTAAATAATTAATTCCAACTTTTTTTTTATTTATATATTTGGAGTTATCTTATTAGATTTATATTGATATTAAGTTATCATTTTTATAATCCGTGCAAAAAAGATTAAAACCTTCATCTAAAAATTAAATTGGAAATATGGGAATAATTATTTCAAAAGAGTATTCGTAAAATTAAGAATATTAAAGTCCATGATTGATAAAATTAGATTTTATTCTTATTAAGATCTTAATAAATTGCAAAATTATTTTTATTAGAAAGACGTAAAATAACAATTTGTGCAAAAAATCGGACGATCTTTTTCATAAAAACCTATTTATTTTCCATATTTTTAACGAAAAAATTTTTTTTTCCATTAAAATTATGAATTGATTTAGCTTTTATTTTTAAAATAAGGATGTATTATATAAAAATCAACAACCTAATCTAATAATAATATCATAGCAATACAATTCACGCAATAATCGAATAGAACGTTCATAAAATTCACGAAACATTTATTAAGATGGGAAACTAAATGCATATTAGAAAAAAATTTATTTTTTTTCTGGTAGTGGAATGTTTCATTTTTAGCCCATAATTTATTCCTCCACGAATAAAACTAAAATAACATTCCATTACACACTTTTTTTCATGTAAAGTGTTATTTTAATCCTTAAATTTCAACTTTTTATGTTGTTCAATAAAGCCTTCAATAATCTTGTTTGTTTATGTTTCCTATTGTTGAGATTGATTTTATTTCTTTAAATTTCAATTAATTCTGTTTAAATTTTTTGCTTTCTTGATAACCAGTTCCGATTATTTCGCCAATTTTATAATAACGATTATCCAATGCGTAGATAATTGGATCAAGTTTTTTCATATCTGCAATTTTCTGGTCTTCTCCGTTTTTAACAATAAATTCCTCACTAGCATAAGATTGTACAATATCTCCAATGAAAATCTGTCTATGTTGTATAGAGAATTCCTTAATAACTTTGCATTCTAAATTCACAGGGCATTCTCGAATCATGGGTGCTGTTTCTAATTCACCATAAAACACATTAAATAATGTAGATTTATCTACTTCATTTCCAGATACGACTCCACAATAATCAGTTTTAACAAGAAGTTGTGTGGTAGGAAAATTAATACTAAAGGTTTTATATTCTAGAATTCCTTGGTTTGTATAATGATTTTGACCTGAAGAAATATAAACAAGCGGAGGTTTAATACCCATTATTCCAACGTCTCCTAAGGTCTCAAAATTAGGTTGATTGTTGACTAATGCTCCAGCAAGAGTAATCGGGACAGGATAAACCAAAGGAACTTTTCCAAATTTAACTTTCTCAAAGGAAGATAACATTTTTATAAAGAAATCATCCATCTGAGTTGTTAGCCAAGTTTTCAAAGGATCCTGCAATGGAACTTTTTTAAGATCACTTGGATCCTCATAACGAACAGTAATTAATTTATTAAGGTTTTTAACTTGGTAAACAAATGGACAATTGTAGAATAGATTTAACGGATAATTATACTCAAAAGGAAGTTCACAAAGTTCAGTTCGATCAATAGTCGAGAGTATCACGCCCGATAAAATTGCTTGATGGATAAAAATAGCATAAAGATAATTCTTATTGTAAAATTCTTGAAAGCACTGTTCATTATATAAATATTTATAAGATTTCCACCATGATTGAAAAAGACCTTTCTCTGGTTTAGTAATCAAGCATCCTGCATTAAAGTAAGGTCGAAGTTTGTTATGATCTACATGTGTCTTCATTGGAAAAATTTGTTCGTCAGATACATTGCAATGTTGGTATACTTCTTCCCAAAATCGATCGATGGGTTCATCAATGAATGAACCAATATTGGTGTGATGAACTGGTCGATATCCTAAAGTCTTGTCATTATCTAAAAGAAAATGTTTTGGCTCATTAAAGAGTATTGTATTTGACCCAAGCCAAGCAAGTAATTTTGTCTTTCCTTTCGCTAACAATTCAGCAGTTGCAGCAGCAAGAACAAATTTAATAAATGGAAAATTAGGCTCATTATCTATTGAAAAAGGAATTAGTTCAACATCCATCGAAATAAAAAGATCTCTTATTTTTTTAGGAATAGTTTCTACTGATTTTGGAATTAACACCCAAATTGGATTATTCGATAAAGAGCTGCCAAATTTACGAATACTTGCTGCAAGCATTAAATCTTTTGGGTTTGAGCCATCAGATATATACACATAAATTAATTCCTTCATCTCTATTCAATTTGAATTTTCAATTTTAAATGAATATAGATATAAAATTATATTATTAAATTATGCGAATGAAAACGATACAATAATCAATATCAAAAAATAAGGTAATATTGAAACTATTCATCCACTTTAATCTTTTTGATCTCCTCAATTAGAACGGGAATAATTTCATGTAGATCCCCAACAATGCCATAATGAGCCCAGTTAAATATTGGTGCATTTGGGTCTTTATTAATAGCAACAACAATTTCTGAATTTTGCATTCCGACTATGTGCTGAATTGCTCCCGAAATTCCACATGCTATATATAATTTTGGAGTTACAGTTTTACCTGTCTGACCTATTTGTCTATCGGGCTCTAACCAATTCAATTCAACGGTTATTCGGGATCCTCCAAGTTCTGCATCTAATACTTCTGCTAATTCTTCAATAATACGAAATTTTTCTCTTGAGCCAACACCACGCCCTCCAGCGACAATAAATTTGGCATCCTCAAGATTTACGGTATTTTTAGTTTTGCTTATTACTTTTACTATTTTTGAAACTGAATCTTTTTCTTTAAATTTATAGTCGAGTTTCCTAATATTCACATTTTTTTCTACCTTTTCAGGCATATTAAAAATGCCGGCTCTCACTGTTGCCATTTGTGGCCTGCTTGAAGGTGTTCTAATAGTGGCCATGATAGAACCACCATAAGTTGGACGAGTTTGAAGTAGATTTCTAGTTTCAAGCTCTATTTCTAGTCCTGTACAATCTGCTGTTAAACCTGCATTCAACCTTTTTGCCACTCTTGGAGCAAAATCTCTCCCCGTAGGGCTTGCTCCAATTAAAATAATCTCAGGTTTATGTTCTTGCACTAATTCTGTAATTACTTTTGTATATAAGTCTGAATAATAATCCTTCAATATGGGTGATTTGACATAGATGATCTCATCCATCCCAAATTGGCTTATTTCTTCTATTTTATCATCGAAGTCTGCTCCTAAAATAATAAATGTCAAATTTACCTGTAATAAATCTGCCAATTCACGTCCTTTACTTAGTAATTGAAATGATACATTCTGAATTTTCTTTTTATAATGTTCAGCAATAACCCATACTCCTTTGAATTGAGAGATATCGGGTTTTTGAAAATTAACATCCTCACGTATTAGAGAAATTGCTTCTACAGGACAAGTTTCTATACAAGCTTTACATAAAGTACAATTATCTTCCAGAACTTTTGCTATATTGTTATCTAGCTCAATAGCATCATACATGCAGCTTTCCACACAGCTGGCACAACCAGTACATAATTCTTCATCAATTATTATACTCAATTAAATGATCCTCTTAGAATATTTTATCTTCCTTTAAATGGTGACATAGTTTTTTAGCTATCTCTTCAGGTGAACCCTCTATCATAACAGGGTTGACTTTCCTCTCAGGAAAAAAGATTTTCTTGACCTCTGTCATGGAGCCATTTAAACCAAGTTTAGAATTATCTGCATTTAAAGCTTTGGAGTCGAGATATACTACATTCGATTTATCATAGGCTTTCATAATCCCTGCCATACTAGGATATCTAGGCTTATTAATATCAATTAAAACTGAAATTAAAGCAGGTAATTTTGATTCTATTACAACGATCTCAGTCGCTCGAAATTTTCTCTCAACAACAATTTTCTCTTCACTTAATTCAATGCTCTGAACATAAGTGATTTGCGGAATTCCCAATTCTTCTGCTAATTCTGGAGGTACTTGACCAGTATCTCCATCTACTGCTTGAGCTCCACAGATAATGAGGTATTTTTCGCCAGGATCAGCCTCATTTATAACTTTATTAATTGCTATTGCAAGAGTGTGGGAGGTAGCTAACGTATCAGCTCCAGCAAATGCTCTATCACTTAACAAAAAACATTTATCTACTCCCATCGCTAAAGCCTCACGTAATGCTTCTTCTGCCTGAGGAGGCCCCATACTCAAAGCTATAACTTCTAATTTATATTCCTCCTTGAGAGATAAAGCTAATTCAAGAGCGTTTCTATCATTGGGATTAATAATAGATAATACACCTTCTCTTACTAGTGTATTTGTTTTTGGATCGATTTTTACCTCTGAAACGCCCGGTACTTGTTTAATACAAACGAAGATTTTCAATCTGAAACCATTACCTCATATTTTAACTCTAAAATCAAATAAATTCTTTTGAAACAAATAAAAAATTCTAGAAAAATAAAGTTTCCGATAACGAAATAAAAAATTAGAAAAGAATTTTATTATTTCATTATATTTAGTAGTTTTTTTTATACTCCTTTTCTTAGTAAGTTGCCTGCAATTACTAGTCTTTGAATTTCACTAGTTCCTTCATAAATCTCGCCCATCTTTGCGTCCCGGAAATATCTTTCTACTGGATATGCTTTCATTAGACCATATCCTCCATGGATCTGAACAGCACCATGAGCAGCTTGCATTGCTGCTTCAGATGCTATTAATTTTGCCATTGAGCTAGCAGTTCCAAAATCTTCTCCAATATCATGTAAGTATGCTGCTTTATAAGTGAATAATCGACCTGATTCTACTGCACATGCCATATCTGCGATTTTCCATTGTACACCTTGGAATCTGCCTATAGGTTTTCCAAACTGGGCTCTTTCATTTGCATACTTGATTGATGCTTCTAATGCTGCTTGTCCTAAACCAACACATTGAGCTGCTATCCCTATTCTTCCGAAATCTAATATTTTCATTGCCATTTTAAATCCTTCTCCATAATTTCCCAGAATATTTTCCTGGGGCACTCGAACATCTTCAAATACAAGTTCTGAAGTATTTGATGCTCTAACACCTAATTTATCTTCTTTTACGCCGACAGAATAGCCAGGTGTATCTCCATCTACTATGAAAACTGTCATTTGTCTTCTGCTATCTTTTTCACCTGTTTTTGCTACAATTAACAATGTTTTTGCAATACCACCTGATGTCGCAAATATTTTTGTTCCATTTAAGATATATTCATCACCATCTTTCACTGCAGTTAATTGAACTCCACCAGCATCAGAACCAGCATTTGCTTCAGTTAAACAAAAAGCACCCACTTTGTTACCTTTTGCAAGATCTTCTAAAAACTGTTGTTTTTGGTCTTCAGTTCCATATTTATAAATAGGATAAGCCGCAACACCATTATGCACAGCAATAATAATTCCACAAGCAGCATCTGCTCGGCCAATTTCTTCTATAACAATGCTAAATCCTACTGAATCATTATGAAGTCCAGCACCTCCAAATTCTTCTGGAAGACAAAGGCCAAAATAATTCATTTCTCTCATCTTTTTGAAAGCAGTTTCATCTAATTCCTGCTTTTCATCGCTTTCCTTTGCTATAGGAATTATATGCTCTTCAGCAAACTCTCTCGTGATTTTTTTTAACATTTTTTGCTTTTCAGTTAAGGAAAAATCCATAATAAAATCAACATTTAGTTTTCTGTTATTTTAGTAAACTGTTTTAAAAGAGTAGTTAACAATCCTAATTATATTTTATTAAAATTAGTTTTAAGAAATATATCGAAATTAGCTATATTCAATCACCTTAATAATCTAAGCAATTTTTTTTACACAATTTTTAAATAGTTTTGAGCTTAATCTATTAATTAGCTAATTAATTAAATAGGTTTTTAAACAAAACAAAATCAATTTAATTTTAGTTTAAAACCAAAAATTGCCCGTTTTAATTTTTAATTTATATAAATTTAAGGAAAAAAACAATGGAAATTGAACAAGTTTTTTTAAAACTATTTGGGAGAAATCTCATAAGTTATAAAAAGCTTGAAAATGGTCAGGTTGTAGGCTCAGGAATTCTCAATCCGATCCTAGATAAATTAAAAGTTTATCGTCTAATCTTCATGCTTCTCTTACAAGCAAACTTCTATAAACAATATAATAATATTGGGAAATGGAAAGGAAAGTATCAGGTAGCTAACACGTTTGCCCCACCAGTTGGGAGTAAACCGATGTTTCGTGCATTAAAAGGATTAATAAAATCTCAACTAATGCCATTTCCATCTCCATTAGCAATGACTTTTGCAATAACTTATAATTGTCAATGTAAATGTGTTCATTGTAGTGCTGGAAAACATCTTAGGAAAAATCAGAAAGAACTTTCCACAGAGGAGGCAAAAAAGTTAATTGATGACGCTCAGAAATTAGGAGTAACTATCATTGCTTTCACAGGAGGAGAACCTTTATTACGTGAAGACCTTTTTGAGCTTATTTCTTATGTAGATGATAAAAAAGCAATGCCTGTAATGTTTACAAACGGAGAATTTCTCACAGAAGAAAATGTAGAGAAATTAGCTGATGCGGGGCTCTATTCAGTTTTTTTGAGTATAGACTCACCTAATCCAGAAGAACATGATAGTTTACGAGGAAAAGCTGGGCTCTTCGAAGTTGCAATCGAAGGTCTTTTAAGAGCAAAATCAAAAGGAATTTTTTCAGGATTTTCTTCATATGCAACTCGTTCTGGTGCTGAGAAAGGTATATATAGAGAGTTATATAATTATGCTAAAGAATTAGGTCTTCATAATTTAATGCTTTTTGATTGTGTACCTACTGGAAAAATGCTACATGATACAAGTGAAATGTTAACATTTAAACTGAGGGAAGATCTACATAAATTTTCTGCTGAAAAATTTAAAAAGAGTGAGCTTCCACCACTTTCATCACAAAGTTGGCAAAATTCTGTAGAAGCATATTTGTCTGGAATAGGATGTCTTGCCGCAAATATTCAATTTTATGCTTCTGCTTATGGAGAGATATCTCCCTGCGATTTTTCACCGCTTTCTTTTGGAAATATACGAAATGAATCTTTAAAAAAGATATGGATGCGAATGGTTAAACATCCCGCTTATAATCACCGAAGTCCATTCTGTCGAATGCAGGATAAAAACTTCCGGCACTTCTATATCGATCCCATTCCTGATGACGCTTATCTACCTTACCCAATCAGTAAGTTACCTCGTGTAGACTACCGATATGAAGTTATTTCTAATTCATGATTATAAGCTACTTAAATTCTGTCCATATTATATAAAATTCTAATTATTATTCTTTCGAATTCTTTAATTTTTTACCTTTGATTTTAGGTTTTTCTTTTTTGTCATCCAGAAAAAATGATTTGACAGGTTTTGAGATATCTATGGGAGTATTACACACCCAACATACATTTTCCATATCACTTAACGCCCGTGCACAATTTTCACAATATACTGAATTGCATTGACAAATATAAGAAAAACCTAACACTTCTCCTTTACAGATAAGGCAAATTTTTTTATCTTTATGAACAGTTACAGTTTCTTCACTTATTCGAGTGGATATATTTAATCCTTTACTGACAATACGTTTTATTTGATTGTTTAATTGACTCAATTCTATACGTTTGCTAATTGGCGCGTTCATTTTTTTTAATCTTTTCCAAGTGTCTAATTGTTTTATCAATTCTTCATGTTCGGTTAAAATTGTTTCAGCTAATCTTCTAAGATCATGTCTTCTTGCAATTTGATGAGCCTGAATTAAAAATCGACGAGTTTTTTTTATATCAAAAACCAGTAATGCTATTCTAGCTTGTAGAAGATATGTCTCGCAAAGTATAGGATATAATTGGTTTTTTTCTGCAATATCTAATAGTTGATCAATATATGGTTGAATATCATCCAAAACTTCAAGATCATTAGTTTCACGGAGCTCTATTAAATATAGATCACAGAGTTGTATTAAAGCATCAGTTTTAAGAGCTTCTTCCTCTTCAAAAAGTTTTTTTAATATTTCCTCCGCTTGAGCTTTATTGCGAGTTCGAGTGCTGGTTTTCAGTACTACTGCTAGACTTAACTGATAACAACTATCAGTAAAATTATTATTTATTTGTTCATTGAATTTTTGGAACTGTTCCAAATAATTCTTTGCTTGTGCAATATCCTCAATTAAAATAAATGTATTAACTAAATTTAAAAAGCTTAATCCTATATACCACGGATTACCGATTTTTTCTTGAATTTTATGGGTCTTTTTAAAGATGTCTATTGCTTGTTCAAATTTTCCTTGTTCGAAATAAATCCCAGACATATTAGCTAGAGCTGCTGCCATGAATTCATTATCGTTCAATTCCTCTAAGATTAATGCGGCATCTTCATAATATTTAAGAGCTTGATCATAAATTGCTTTAAAATTGGAGATGTTTCCTAAATTAATAAGATTTAGTGCTAAGGGAAATCGAACACTTTTCACATTAACTTCTTCTATTAGTGCTTGACATCTCTCCGCATATTTTAGACTTTCATCCAGCTTACCTTTATAAAAAGTAAGTACATTTCCTAAATAACTCAAACATTCGATGATTCCCTTATTATCTCCCAATTCTTCACGTAATATTAAACTCTTTTCTATTTGCGTTTTTGCTGAATCTGAATCTCCCCTATAAAAAAAAATAAAAGATTTACCCACTTCTATTGACGCTTCTCTTTTTATAAACTCATTCCTTGAAATATGGGGAATGTTCGTTAATATGTTCTCACTATGTAAAAATTCTTCAAGAGCTTCATCTAACTTTTGAAGTCTTGTTAATGCTTTTCCCTTAAGAATAGATGCATCAACTGAATAAATAGCCAATCCTAATTCTTTACTTTTTTGATAAGCCATTTCTGCGAATTTGAAGCATTCATCAATATCTGTTAAATTAAATAAGAGTAAACTTTTTAGAAGGAAGTAGGAAAGTTGATCACTGTCGTTTAGGTCATCTTCTGCTTCAAAAGAATTCAAAAGTTTAAGTGCTTCTTCAAAATCCCCTTCATCAGCCAATTTTTCTGCTAGTCTTAAATCGCTATGCTTTACACTATCCATTTGATTAAACTTTAAAATTGTAAGGTTAATATGCTATAAAATCCATATAGTTAAAATTAAATAAATTTGACCAAAAAAATTGAATATTATCTCTATTTAAAGTATTAAGTTAAATCCAATAATAAATCTAATTAATTATAGTCTTGTCATATATTCTAATTCGATAAAGAATTCTATGATTCTCTTGGAGTTCAAAAGAAAAAAAAAGAAAATTGGATATGATTGAATATTAATTTATTCCATTTTTAAGATCCTTCTAATCCATTTCGGTAGAATTAATCCAATATAGAATTCAAGGGTACTTGACAGTAAAATTAACCTAGCGATAAGATAAGTAATCGGTGAAGGTATAGCGAAATCTAATACAGTACCAGTAGCAAAGGAGATGAAGGCAATCAATAGAAACTTGCCTTTCATACGTATCTCCGGATCTTCTGAACGTATTGATACTCGTGAAAAAGGTATCCCTACCAATAAAAACACTACCAAGCTAAATATGAAATAAATTTGACTAGGAATTGACCATTCAAGAATAAAAATTTCTTCGTATGATGCGATAAAGGATAAATCTACAAAGAGAAAGATGAAAAAGTAGATTTCATAGGCAATATTTACTGCAACGTCTATCCCAAAAAAGATTTTTTTATTTCTTTTACTCAATGCTAATACTTCTAGGAACGCTATTAAACCAATTGTTATTGTTATAGGAAGAAAAGCTATTCCTATTACTACGTAAATTGCAATATCAATTGTACCCCCCGTTACCAATACCATTATGAAAGTAATGATATTTGGCCACCATGGGGTTGTCATCCCAATCCAGAAAATTCCAAAAAGAAGAAATTGTTTTTTTTTCAGCACTCGATATCTTGAAGCTATTCTTATTCCAAGAATAATTGAAATAACAACAAATATAATGGTGAGAGTTCCATGTAATATCTCCAATAAATCTAAGACCATGCAATCAACTTTTTTTATTTTTTATTTTAGGTTATATATACAATATTCGATAAAATGCTTAAAATAGCTTTCTTATTTTAACTCTATTCAATATTGTCAATGAGTTTTGGGTAATAATTAATTCTTAAAAATGAAAATTAGATCTTCACATTATAAGTATAAAGGAAGCTTTATGAAATATTATATTTCTTCATATGAAGCTTTATTATCTCTATTTAATCTCAAAGTTAGTTGGAGGTGATTTAAAGATGAGTCTAATATGTAGCAGTTGTGGAAGAAAAGTTGAAACTCTACCATTACAATGTGGGTATAGTATTACAATGAATACTGAAACTAATCAAATGGAATGTAATATGGGTTTGTGTGGAGTTATAACATTCGATCAATTTCTCTGTGAAAATTGTTGTATCAATAACAGTATTATGAAGATTCTTCATAACTATGAGAATCTATCATTGGAAAATCAAGAATTTCATGAAGAACTTAATGAATTAGAGCAGAATATTGTACAAACAAAGTTAATTAAACCAGATCTTAAATATTGGGTTGAATTTGGGAATGGTGTTTTTAAATACGGGAAAGGTGAAAATAATAAAGCAAATATCCATATATCTTGTCCTCAAAAAATAATGACTAAAATTCTTATGGGTAACTCCCCCAGTTTAAGTGAAATACTAAGGGATGATGTAAGTATAGATGGGAATCTGCAATATGCTGTAGTGTATTTTGATTTACTTAATTTAGCATTAGAAATTATTAATGAAAAAGGGAGCTTGTATAATGAATAGAACTTTTGTATGGGGTCATAGAGGTGCTGGATTCAGTGGTATACAGAATTCAATCACCTCGTTCCAGAAAGCAATTGAAATGGGAGTTGATGGTATTAAAACTGAAGCACAATTATCAAAAGATAATGAAATTTTTCTTACTTTTCAACAAAATCTTAATCTGAATGACACTAGTATCCCAATAAATAAATTAAACAAAGATAAAATCAAAAAATTTAAGTTAAAAAATGGAGAATCAATTCCTACTCTTCCTGAATTGTTTAAGACCTTTCGGAATCATGAAATTAGATATAACTTTGATATAAGCGCACCCGAAATAGGAATTCGAATTATTGAAATTGCGAGAGAATTCAATATGCTTGATAAGATAGAAATTGCTAAAACTTCAATTGATTCAAGCCCACTTCTTAAGATCTTTTCAAAAATTAGAGAATTTGATAAAAACGTCAAGTTAAATAATTCTGTCTTTTTAAAATACTCTAATATAAAAGAAAAACACCTTGAACTAGAGAGTATGACCGATTTAAATGTAGGCTGTATCAATGTCAATTATAATATAGCTAATTTCGAACTATTCAAACTTGTCGTCAGTAAAGGATATACATTTTGTGTATGGGGCTTATTATTTAACAGGAGTATGGAAAAGTTTTTGAAGATGAATTATCAAGGGAGGTACATTGATGCGATGATGTCAAATTTCCCTGATCGACTAGTAAGACTAAGAAATAAAATTCAGAATAATTGAAAAAGATTCAATAAATTTCATAATTAAATGCTAATTAATGATGAACAATAAGTAAAATTGAGATTGAAATTTCTAGTAATAGTTTTAACTTGTACAATCTTAATATGAATGTGTAAAAATATCTCTATTCTTTAGATTTGCAAGGAATTTCTTAAATCGTTTCTTGATATCTGGATCATCTAAACCCCTAGGTAAATACCCAATAACATAACAAGAAAAATATTCTACATCCCAGTTTGAATTATAAAGACAATCTCCTAGGAATCTAAGAAATAAGATCATTTCTTCTCCTGATAATCTAGGTCTCTCAAAACAGATAAATGGGCATTTTTCAGTTTCTTTATGGTCCTTTTTCATACCAGAACAAGACATGATTGTTTTATATCCTAAACTATTGATTTCTTGGATAAATGGCGCTATGCCATTATCTATATTATTTAATTCAAAATATTTCTTAGCCTTAGAAATCATAGTTGGTTACTTCTTAATAGTTTTTTAAAGTACATATGTTTTATTCTTTATAATAGTAATTAGTAAAAAAAAAATTGATGTTTGTTCCTGTCGACATTGAAAATTTCCCTATTAGGCTATTGAAATTAAGGATTGAAAATCAGAATAATTGAAGATATTTAAATCTCTTAGACTCTTAACATTCTATATGAAAGATGATTCCCAGCATTTTGAAATTTCAAAGCAGAAGGATTATCTATATGTAATTAAAGAAAACATATCTCTAGTCCATCCTGCTTATACAAATGATCCCCTTAATATGTATTTACTTTTAGGATCTCATACCGCTCTTCTACTCGATACAGGATGCGGACTTTTTCCTATAAAGCCAATAGTAGTTGAGCTAATAGGAGAAAGAGAACTCTTAGTTTTCAATACTCATTATCATTGGGATCATCCTCTAGGTAATGTAGAATTTGGGAAGGTTTACATACACGAAAATGAAGTTGATAAAGTTTCAAAACCATATGACGTCTCATTCTTTAAAGATTCTCCTAATGAAATAGTTAAAATATATGCAGAACAAAACTTCTTAATTCCTCCCGCAAAAACAATTAAACCATTAAAGGATGGAGATACATTTGATTTAGGAGAAATACAAGTAGAAATAATCTACTGTCCAGGACATTCCCCTGGTTCTATATGTTTATTAACCTCAAAAGGAGAGCTCTTTACAAGTGATGTAGCGTATTATGGAGATCAATTCCTGCCAGTAAAAGAAAATTTTTCTGAAGTTCTCAAAACTCTGTCTAAATTAATAGATATATGTGAAAAGCAAAAGATTGTAGAGTTATACCCCTCACATAGAAGATATCCTTGTGATATTTCGCTTTTAACTGACTTATACAAGGGGATTAAAAATATTGAGGATTTATGGGATACTAAAAAGGTTTTTGAATTTTTTGATGCATGGGAGATAGAAGATCCCAGTGGAAAATTCCGGTATTTTATATCAAGATAATTATGAAATTTCTAAGTGTAATTTGCAATCTAATAATATCAAAATAAATAATTTTCATTTCTATCTAGGATCACCTTAACCATATCCTCTCTATCTGATTTTTTCAGCCACCTAAGATATGCTTTCAATCCATTTCTAGAATGATATGGTCCACCTTCTTCTATCACAGTTTTCATTGGATCTTCTCCATTAGGAACATTTTTCATCATTTCAATATGCCACTTATTTAAATACTCTAACCCTTTAGCTACTATATCGGGTTTTTCATCTACAAGATTCTTTGTCATATGAAAATCATTCTTGTAATCAAACAACATTAACTCTGGAAAATTTTTAAGACCAGTATGATATGTTTTTATGAGCGTCCAGTTATCAAACCTAACGGTGCGCTGACAACTCCAAGCATTTTGACTAATTATAAGGAAATCTCTTCCAAATACCTCTTTATTTTCAATTTCTTTGAAAAAGCTTTTACCATCCCAAAATTTGGGAACACACCCCCCTACACCTTCAAGAATTGTTGCTGCAACATCTGTGGAGTAAATGAAGTAATCATATTTTCTATCCCAATCTTTACCTGGCCATTTAATAATCATAGGTATTCTATTTATAATATGACAAGCTGTAGCGTGATCTCCATATACATTTAATTCTCCTTGACTTTCCCCGTGATCTGAAGTTAAAATTATCATAGTATCATCATAGATTCCAAGTTCTTTTAAAATCATGACTATTTTCCCAACAAATTCATCAGCAAATCTAATCCCCACGTCATATTCATCAATCCATTTTCTATAATCATTTAGATTCTTAATTTCTTTAAATCCTGCCATTCTTTCAAAAATTTTAGACACAGCTGTGTTTTTAAACCCATTTGGTTCGCGCGCAGAATGTGGTCCATAACTCGTTCTATGTTTATCTATTATTTCTTGTGTAATCCATGAGGGTATCGGTTCAGATTCGAATGAATACTCAAAGGATAAGGGTGTACGATAAGGAGCATGAGGATCCCACGTATTCAAATGTAGAAACCAATTGTCTTTTGAACCATTTTCTTTTAACCATTTTTCTGCATGTGGATAAACATCCTCTGCGGTTTCCATTCCATACTTACCTGTATTGTACATTTCATTCCATCCAGCATAAAACCAATATGCTGAGTGTCTTTCTGCAAATGGTGAAATTGAAACCGGGTAATACTTTGCTCTTCTCATTTGATTAATCCAATTATGATTTAAATAATAATCCATGAATCCTCTTTCTTTTCCAGTTAACTTCAAGTCTGCAGCTGTACCACCATGTCCTACTATTCCTGAATGAATTCCAAAACGACCGTTAAAAAGGGAAGATCTTGAAGGTAAGCAAGGAGCGTCAGAGGTATAACATTCAGAAAAAAGAGAACCTTCATTTGCGATTCTATCAATATTTGGTGAAGTATTTCGGTGATACCCATAGCATCCTAAGTGATCTGGTCTAAGAGTATCAATATCGAAAAAAACAATTCTCATAATAAATACTTATGTTTCTTAAAATTATTAAAATAATTGATTTAGCTTCTAAAGTCGAAATTTTAATTTAAACCAGAAATATTACTTTATTATTAAACAATTATAATGTTAATTTATCAAAATTTTAATAACTAAGTGAAAGAATCATAGACCTAAAGAAGCATTTAATTTCAATTAAGAATAAGTTATTCCAAAAACTTGATGCTTTCTTTAAAGAAGAAGCAGAAACTAAAGATCTTAAGAGCCTTGAGAAAATTTTAATTTTAATCATATTCTTAGTTTTTAGTTTGATAGCTCTGAGCATTAATAGAGCCCAGGCATATAGTAGATATGAGAGGGTGCAGTTTTCTTCAGTAGGATCAACATTATATGCAAATTTATATTATCCCTCTAAATCTTTGTCTTTTCAAGAAGAGATACCATTAATTATCTATTGTCATGGAATTGGAAGTAAACGTGATTTTGATCTTAGAATACCTATAGAATTTGCTAAACGAGGCTTTTACGTTGCCGCTCTGGATTATCATGGTCATGGTGAGAGTGGAGGCACCATTAATGATATAGACGGAACTACGGGTATTCCTGCACTATCCCAAGATTGTACTAAATTGTTAGAAAAACTTAAGACTTTGCCATTTTTCTCAAATGTTAATATTTCTCAAATTGGACTAATTGGCCATTCACTGGGAGGTATGGTTGTTCTCATGAATCAAGCTTTAAATCCCGAATTTAAGGCTACAGTTGCTTGGGCACCATTAGTGAACTTTACTCCTCCTAAGTATGGACTTTATTGGCAAGGTTATGAGCAATATATACCTGGTAATTTAATTAATACAACAAATTCTGAAAATTTACTTATTATTATGCATGTAAACGATGAGGCTTTAGAATTTTCAAAACAGGCCTTATTAGCTAAAACTTTAACAAATTGTTCTGTAATTAATGTTACACAATCCTTATTGGGAGGCGGTCATCAACTTTTTTCAGACCAAGTTATTATTGATTCGATTCAATACTTTGAGCAACAATTTTTTAATTCAGTTACTATAAATGGGCCAATTACAATAACTTATTATTGGAATTATGTGTTAATTTTTTTAAATTTAGGTCTCCTTATTTCAATAATATTTCTCATGATTTCATACAGTGCAAGATACTTTAGATTAGACTCAGACTCACTCAATTTAAGGGGAAAAGGTGAAGATAAACGTTTTCCTAAAACGAGAAAATATGCTCAAATAATACTAATATTCTTCTTTTCATTCCTTTTTATATTAAATTGGCAGTTTTTTGCCGCTATTTTTGGATTAATTGGCATATTTTATGCTTCTCTTATTTTTAGTCTTTTTTATTTAATAATAAAGTTCCTAAACTTCATTATAGGTTTGAAAAAAGAACAACTTAAATTTAGGTTTAAAGAAATAAAAAAGCATATAAGAAAGCAATTAGAATTAAGAGTTCTTATCTATGCATCGATATGTGCGTGGTATTTTATATTAATTTATCTAGCTTTTTCATTCTTTTATCCTTTTGCATTTGTATGGCCTTCAAACATTGACAGTCTATTTATATCAATTCTATTTTTCCCAATTTACTATTCAATAGAGATTTTATTTAGAAAAATCATATATCCTCTACTCGATTTTGTTAAATCTGAAAAGAGTAAAGTAAAGCTAATAATTATCTATGCTTTCATGACTTATGGAATTCTAATGTTTTTTGCGCAAAATTTCGCACATTTGCCTTCAGTGCTGTTCACATTTTTAATTTTACTGATAATTACTGTGTATAATACCATTATCTTTGAACATACTAGACGATTTAGCGCAGTTTTGATAAGTTCTTTTGATATAGTCCAATTATTTTTCTCAGCAGTAATTTCAAACGTCGTCGGGATAAGTATAATAGCACATTTGTTTTAATATAGAAGTTCCAAAGTTTAATTTTGCTAAATATCAATTTAAAATAGAATTACCTGCAGCTGCTCTCCTTTTAGTGGACTTATTAATATTTATATACATTATCTTTATAGTATCTCTATTTTATTCTATTTTAAGCACCTTTAAATTATTTCTCCCTAAAAGGAATATAAGTTCAATTTTCTCAATTGTAGCCTACTCAACATATTGTGTATATCTCTTTCATAGAATTTTTTTAATTATTTATAGTTACATTTTATCTGAAGGATTAAACATTGATGTATACGCTTTTGAAAACCTCTATTTATTTGTATTATTTGTTGCATTATTTTTCTATTTTCATACTTTATACAAAAAGACGCAGATAAACTTTTAAAATGGCCTTCTATAAAAAAAGAAAGAAATCTATCAGAGAAAATAAATTAATTTTACAAATAATCATTACTAAATCTTAAAAATTAAAATTAAAAATTATATTTTGAGTTAGCTAATTTTCGGGGGCGGTATAAAAACTCTTCTCATTTCTGTTCGTTCCAAATTAATAGCTTTTTCGGGACATAAATGGGCGCAAACCCCACAGCCTAAACATCTATCATCATTTACGACTGCAACAATGTCAATGAGTTCAATAGCTTCAGCTGGGCAACTTTCTATACAAGTTCCACATCCAACGCATAGATCTTTCTCGACTTGCGCTAAATGAGTAGATGAATCCATTAGAGGGACCGCACCTGTATAATGAAGTAAAAATGTACCGCAACAACATTTACAGCAATTGCACAAACCGTCAATATCTTTCTCAATATTTAAATTTGTGTGGAAAACCTTATGAACTAACCCCTCATCTTCAGCTTTTCTCATTATTTCTATTGCTTCTTCTTTTGAAATTTCTTCAACAAAACCCTGGGAGATAAGAAATTCGGCATTCCTACCGAAAGCGAAACAATTCCTTCTTTCCATTGTAGTTTCACAAGGTTCATCAAGAAGATCCTTTTTATGTCTACAATAACAAACAGTAACTCCAATGGGGTCACTTTTTTCTATAAGTTTTGAAGCTTCTTCAAGAGGTAAAACTATCTCTTCCATAACCGAAATTTCTTCTTCGACAGGAATAACTCTATCAAGTGAAGGACCATTCCTAAATTCTTTAACCATTTGCTCATAATTATTTTGAGTGTCTTGAACTAATTGTTTATATAATTTCGAATATAGTCTTGCTAGATTTTTTGCTTTCTCATCAGTTTCACCGCGCATTAGAGTAAATTCGATAAGTCCTGGAAGTAATGGTGTTTTTCTATAAACCATAACACCTGTGCTTCTGCTACGTATACCCGAAATTACACCAATATGCATAAGATCATTAAGCATTTTATTAAGCGCTTCATCATCCATACCAGTTAATGGTCTAAGCTCATCAATATTATATGAACGTTTTTTAAGTAAGGTGATAAATTTTGCTTGTTCTTCTGTAAGTAAAGTTTGCATTATTTCTATGATAATATCACTAACTCGGATTGGCAATCTTCCTGCTTTTATAAACTTCCTTGCCACTTTATACCATAATTTATCAGACATAGTTGTTCAATATATGAATTTTATTCTCTAATTAAAATGGAATCATTTGCATTATTTCAAATGATTAACCATTATAATGGTGTGTACAATTAAAAATATTAGATTATTTCACCATGTTTAACAGCTTTATGATTTTTTTGTCATTAATATCTTCAAGAGTATTAATTTTGATATGTCTTGTTGTTTTACCGTTTCCTTCCAATAATCCTATTTCTTCTTTTGTTAAATTCTTAATTGAGAAGCCAAGATTGACATGAGTTTTTAATGTTACGATAT
The DNA here is from genome assembly GCA_048939015.1 of Promethearchaeota archaeon. Taxonomy (GTDB): domain Archaea; phylum Asgardarchaeota; class Lokiarchaeia; order Sigyniarchaeales; family SOKP01; genus Loki-b32. The sequence continues at coordinate 15,885 of JBHLPW010000010.1, read as the reverse complement.
AATATCTATCTCCATAATAAGGAACACCATATTTCATTTCCTCGAGAATATTTGGAAATGTTTTTAAAATAATTTCTCTTAATTTTTGACAGATTTCTTTATATGGAGATATCTGTTTTTGTATATATTCTGTAACTTTTTTATCCATAATCAAGATTTTAATCTACTATAATTAAATTTTATCAATAAGATTATTTCATGATATAGGATTCTTTATATTTACTCTTTAAATTCGAAGCCTTATTAGAGGGAAAACCCCATTTAGATAGAAAAAAACCAAAAGATTTATATATGTCAATGAGTTTATAATAATCAAGCATTGTCAAGAATAGGTTGACATGATTAAAAAAAAAATTAAAAATTGAAATAAGAGGTGGATTTTATGTCTGTAAAAGAAAAAATAGATATTAAGAAAAAAGAAAAAAGTAATGAAGAGAAAAAAGAAGATCAAAAATCGAGAGAAATTACCGTAAGAAGAGAAAGTCCATTTTCTCTGTTTCAAGAAATGGATCGATTATTCAATGATATGCAACGAAATTTTTTTGAAGATTGGCCATTTGGATGGAAACGTCAACGACCATTTTCATTGATAGTAAGAGAGGATGAGCCTATTTTTAGAACTCCATTAGCAAACATAAAAGAAAGTGAAGATCATTTTGATATTAGTGCAGAATTGCCTGGATTGGACAAAGGAGATATCGAAATAACGATTCAAGATGGAAATTTAGAAATAAAAGGGGAAGTAAAAGAAGAAAAGAAAGAAGAGAAAGATGGCAATTTAGTTAGAAGAGAATACAGGTCATCAAGTTATTATAGATGCTTTAACTTACCTGATAATATTGATGAGAACAAGATTGACGCATCTCTCGATAAGGGAATCTTAACAGTGAAGATCCCTAAGGTGGAACCTGTAGAGCCCGAAAAGAAGAAAATTGAAATTAAATAAATATTCTTAATTATCAATTTTTTTTTAAATTTTACCAAATCCTTTTGAGATTAAGATCTTCTTTAATTTTTTAAAATTCACTAAGATCTAAAGTAATACTTTTATCCTTATTTTAAAAGATTAGTTAATTATTATAACTATATTTTATTAAATTACATAAGTATAATTAGCTAATTAACGTGATATAAGATTGTTTGATAAAAATTATATAGAAAAAATTAAAGAAGAAAAAGAAAAGTGGAACAAGCTTTATCAAAGTCAGAAAGAACGAGAGGTAAAATTTGTCACTGATTCAGAAATTCCTATTAAAAACCTTTATACACCTTTAGATATAAAAGATAAAGATTATGTGAATGATATCAGTTTTCCTGGAGTACCACCATATACACGGGGTGTTTACCCTTCTATGTATAGAGGACATTTATGGACTATGCGATTATTCTCGGGTCATGGAACTCCTGAAGAAACAAATAAAAGATGGAAATTTCTCTATGAGAATGGTGAGACAGGGTTCAGTGCTGCAGTTGATGCCTTAACATTTAATGGAATTGATCCAACTAATAAAGATGGTGCAGCAGAAGTGGGAACATCTGGTGTTCCTCTCTATTGTATTGATAGTCTTTTCGCCCTTACAGAAGATATTCCAATCGATAAAATTAGTGTAGCATTGGTTGTAGAACCTTTCACAACTGCTCCAGTATGTTCTATGTATTTTAATATGGCAGAAATGAGGGGATATGACATAAAACAATTGATGGGAACAACTCAAAATGATATTTTAACTATGACTGTAGGATATATCCCATATAAGAATAGTCCACCAAATCATATCCTTCGCTTAGCATGTGATTTTATCGAATGGACGGTCGCTCAAAAAAATGTTCCCAAATGGCATCCAATAAACTTCACAGGCTACAATTATAGGGAAGGAGGCATTGATGCTGTACAAGAATTAAGCTTTGTTTTTGCAAGCGCATGTTCTCATATTGACAACTTAATAGAAAGAGGATGGAAAGCTGATGATTTTGTTGGACGTCTAGCATTTCATTTATCAGCACACAAAGATTTCTTTGAAGAAATAGCTAAATTTAGAGCAGCCAGAAGAATATGGTATAAACTTATGAAGGATAAATATGAAGTCCAAGATCCTAGAAATTTAGGTTTCCGCTTTCATGTTCAAACTGCAGGTTCTTCTTTAACTGCACAATCCCCTAAAATTAATATTGTAAGAACCGCAATTCAAGCATTAGAAGCGAACTTAGGAGGCTGTCAATCTCTACACACAAATTCTTACGATGAAGCTATTTGTTTACCTTCAGAAGAAGCAGTATTGGTCGCTCTAAGAACCCAACAAGTTATATCAGATGAAACTAAAATCCATAATACCATTGATCCTTTTGCAGGGTCATATTTTATTGAATGGTTAACAGATGAAGTTGAGGATAGAGTATGGAAATACATTGATAAAATACAAAAAGTCGGTACTATCGATAAAGCACTCTCTACAGGATTCCTGTACAAAGAAATGAGAGATGCATTTCATAAGAGAAGAATGCGTCTTGAGTCTGGAGATGAAATTATGCTTGGTGTAAATAAATATCCTGTACCTTATGATACAGTAACCGATGTATTTAGAACTAATGAAGAAGCGATAAATATTGAAGTCCAGCGAATTGAGAAATTGAAGGCTAAACGAGATAATGCAAAATTAGAGAAAATTTTAGACAAGCTGCGAAATGTCTGTGAAAAAGAAGAGAATGTGATGCCTGTAGTTATGGAAGCAACAAGAGAAGGAGCAACTGTCGGAGAAGTGTGTAATATATATAGAGAAATATGGGGTACGTGGGATCCTCCATTAGCAATTTAACCTTAGAGGTGTAAAATATGTCAGAAAAGAAGATAAGGGTACTTATGAGTAAACCTGGTATTGACGGTCATTGGCGTGGAGGTATAGTCGTCAGTCGTGCCATCCGCGATGCTGGTATGGAACTCATTTTTGGAGGGTTTCAAAATGTCGAACAAATTGTTGAATCTGCAATCCAAGAGGATGTCGACGTAATAGGACTAAGTATTCATTCTGGAGCTCATTTTGCTTATACAAAGCAAGTTATTGATTTATTAAAAGAACGTGGAGTTCTTGATAACGTTATGATTTTAGTTGGAGGAGTAGTTCCTGCAAAAGACTTTCCAAAATTAAAAGAAATGGGTGTGGCGAATATATATGGTCCAGGCTCAATGACTTCGGATATTGTCGAATTTATTAAAACGCATGTCAAAAAATAAAAAAGACATGTAATATTTTTTTTATCAAATTTTAATTTTACAACTATTTCTCATTGAGGAATGTATTTCATTGAAAGCTACTTATGATCTTGATACTTTAATTGATAAGTTTAAAAATAAAGATAAAGTTGCTTTAGCAAGATTAATTACTATCATAGAAAATGAGCCAGAAAGAGCACATGAGGTATTTAAACACTTTGAAAATATAACTCATGATTCATATATTATAGGAATTACTGGTTCTCCCGGTGTGGGAAAAAGTACATTAACAGGGCAAATATCTAAAAAATTATTGGATGAAGGAAAATCAGTTGGAATTATTTGTATTGATCCAACATCTCCTTTTACTGGTGGTGCTTTTTTAGGAGATAGAGTCCGTATGACAGATATATCATTACATCCTAATATATTTCTGCGAAGTCTTGCATCGAGAGGTTATAAAGGAGGTATTTCGAGAGCAGTTTTTGATATTAGTTTGTTATATGAAGCCTATGGAATGGATGTAATCATAATTGAAACCGTTGGTGTTGGACAAGCTGAATTTGATATTTATAATCTTGCTTATACTGTTGTAGTAGTTTTAGTTCCCGGATATGGTGATGCAATTCAGATGCAAAAAGCAGGTATTATTGAGATTGGTGATATGTACAATATTAATAAAAAAGATTTAGGTGGAGAAGATATTGCAGTTCAAATTGAAATGATGCTTGATGATACTATTTTGCAGAGTGGATGGAGACCACCAGTTTCTATGACTGACGCAATTGCAGGGGAAGGTGTTGAAGAACTTATCCAAAATATATGGGACCATAAAGAACATCTTGAATTGTCAGAAGCGATAAACATAAAGAAAAAAAATAGATTTACTTACAAGATTAAAGAATTGATTTACTCGAAAATTGAAAAACTAATTTCAGAGAGTTTCATTGACGAAAACGAAATAAACGAAATTGTGAATCATGCTGTAGATGATGGAAAATTCAAAATTTACCGTACTATTCATAACAAATTTGAAGATCTAAACTTTGAAATTAAAAAGAAAGAATAATCTGATTAATTTGAGTTGTCCCAAATTTATTTCTAAATCTTCATTACTATGAATGCACATGAAAGAATTATTAAAGCATTGAATCATGAAGAATCTGACAGAATTCCTCTTTTTTGCCAAGTACTAATGTCAGAATTTAAAAAGAAGTTACTGAATTATTGGGGACCATCATATAGGAAAGAAAGAAGATTTATATTATCATATCGAGATTATAATTTAGAACATAAATTAGGATTTGATGCAGCATGGGATTTTAATATGTTCCCTGTATTTATCCCTCAAAAACATATGCAAGACAACCCAGTCCCTCAATTAAATGATGAAAATCAATTTATTGACTATGATGGTCGGATCTTGTTGAGGCAGTCACCAGTCGATTTAAATAGCCATTACTACATTAAAAATTATATATCTGATGAAGAAATGGCTGACTATTTTCATAATACTTATTATTCAATTGAGTGGGAAGAGGCACCGGATTATGCCACAAAAGTTAATAAAAGGCTAAAAAAGTTTGCTGGTGATGAGTTTGTACCTTGTTCACATTTAGATCCAATACTAGAACCTCTTTGGGAAGGTCTTGGTTTAGGACTTTTGATTAAGTTAATAAGAAAAAAACCAAGTAAAATTAAACATTATATCAATCTAAGAGAAAAAAAACTAATTCAAGCAGCTAAGATAAATGCTGAAACTGATTTAGATATCTTCTTTCTATGCGACGATTCCGCACTAAAAGGTACTACTATGATAAATCCGAAATATCATCGTGAATTTATAATACCTTCTTATAAAAAAGCTGTTGAAATACTTAAAAAAGCGGGAAAGTATGTAATATTTCATTCAGATGGGTACACTGAACCTTACTTTGATGGATTAATTGAAGCTGGATTCGATGGTGTGGAGTCTTTAGAGCCGATGGCAGGGATGGATCTGAAATATCTTAAGGAAACATATGGAGATAATTTATGTTTAATTGGTAATATTGATGTATCTCAACTACTTCCATATGGATCAGAGGAGGAAGTCGTAAGTGCTGTAAAGAAATGTATAAAAGATGCTGGAGAAGGTAGTGGATATATTCTTAGTCCATGTACTGATATAACTAATTCCTGCAAAGTTGAAAACATTCTTACAATGATCTCAGCTGCAAAGAAATATGGAAAATATCCATTAAATATATAGAAAATCAAATAAAAATGCATTTTTATGAAATCTGAGAGACGTCTATATAATAAATTAACACCTGTTCCATTTTATCAGGTTAATATTTCTGATGATTTTTGGTCAAAAAAGCAGGAAATCAACAGAAAAGTAGCTATTTATCATCAATATGAGCAACTTGAAAAAGATCATCATATTGATAATTTTCGAGTTGTTACGGGATTAAAAGAAGGAACTCAATTAGGAGAGTTTTACTTCGATTCTGATTTATATAAGTGGCTCGAAGCAGCGTCTTACATACTTCATATTTATGATGACGAAGATTTAGAGAAGAAAGTTAATGAGATTATAGATTTAATTGTTAAATCTCAAAAAGAAGACGGTTATATAAATACTTTCTATTCTACTAAGTTTATTGATAAAAAATTTACAAATATTTATTTTATGCACGAATTATACTGTGCAGGTCATCTGATCCAAGCAGCAATTGCACATTATCAAGCAACAATATCTAGGAGGCTTTTAGGCGTTGCAGAAAAATTTGCAAATCTGATTGTAGATATTTTCTTGAATGTAAACACAGAAGAACCACCAGGGCATCAAGAAATAGAGCTTGCTTTGATTGAATTATATAGAGTGACTAATAATCAAAATTATCTTAATCTTGCTAAGGATTTTTTAGATAGGAGAGGTAAATCTGCTAATTCCAAACGATACATACTTAATAAAAACTCAAATTTGAATACAACAATGAAAGAGGCTAAGAAAATTAATCAAGAAGAGGAGGCTAAACACCCGAGAGACGTAGAGAATGAGGTAAAAAGCTTCTATTCAGATTTGACTTTTGTAGAAAATATTAAATTTCTCATTGGAATACTTAATGGAACTACTTATCAAGTTAATGTTCCCATTCGAGAAATAGTAGACCCATTAGGGCATGCTGTTAGAGCAACTTATATGTATTCTGCCATCGCAGATTTATATTCTGAACAGGGTGAAACAAAACTCTTAGAAGTGTTAGATATAATTTGGCAGAGAATAGTAAGAGCAAAGATGTATATTACTGGTGGGATTGGTTCCGTAAAAGGAATTGAAGGTTTTGAAAAAGATTTTAAATTAAAGAAAGAAAAATCTTATTCTGAAACATGTGCTGCAATCGGGAGCCTGATGTGGAATTGGAGAATGCTCCAAATAACCGCTGATTGTAAATTTGCTGACCTAATTGAAAAGTTACTTTACAACGCAACGCTAGTTGGGCAATCAATTGATGGCAAATCATTTACATATTCAAATCCTTTAATTTCCAGTGGTAATGAGGAAAGAAAAGAATGGTTTCTATGCCCATGCTGTCCTCCAAATTTTGCAAGAACCATTGCCTCTATTGGTAAAATTATTTTTAGTTTGGGAGATAATAGTATTTGGCTTCATCAGTATATTGGATGTACAACAGACGTAAATTTAAATAATAATCCTATCAAGATAAAGCAAGAAAATAGCTTTCCTTGGAATGGAAAAGTGAAGATTGAAATTCAATTAGAGAAAACCCAAAAATTTTCTTTCTTTTTACGAATACCAAATTGGAGTGTTAATTCAAAATTATCTATTAATGGTTTGGTATCTGAAAACAAATTAACACCTGGTACATACGTGGAAGTAATCCGAAATTGGGATAATAATGATATAATTGAATTAGAATTTGATATGATCCCAACATTTGTTGAAAATGATCCAAAAAGAAAAGATACAAGAGGTTTTATTTCAATACAGAATGGACCTTTAATTTATTGCCTTGAACAAAAAGATAATGATTCTTTTGATATATTCGGAGTGAAATTTCCGAAAGACCAAGAATTAAAGGTAATTTTCGACTCATCAATTTTAGGTGGAATTAATGTTATTCATGGAAAGACATTAAATGGTTTAGATTTCAAAGCAATCCCTTATTATTCTTGGAATAACCGTGGAGCAGATAAAATGCTAGTGTGGTTGAAAAAATAATTCTTTTACCTATTTACATTAAAATATTTTAATAATTCCTTTTTGAGTTATTATTAATCTTATTTTATAAACTCACTAAGAGTAATAAAAAAAACCCCAACATAATTTACCGCACAGTTTCGACGAGAATTGGGGATTTGAATGCATGTGGAACCCTATGCAGGATTTACTCTCTGGTAGATCAACGCAACTTTTCGAATACAATTTAGCTTACTCCATTCCTTTGTATTTACACATTAATGAAAATAGCGATAACGATAAGATGCTACAATTCTGGTGGTACGCTTCTCTTGCGAGACATTTGGGCATCGGAGGTCTGAAAGACAAAAGTGATCCAAAATAAATAGCTCTAAAACAAGCTATGCTTCTTTATAAAAAGATTAAACCAACAATGACGCGAGGTACATTTTATGGGATAGAATATGATATACATCTTCATATAGCTGAGGATAAGAAATCGGGGGTGATAACTGCTTATAATTTGACAAGTCGCAGAAAAAAGGTGGTTATACAATTAGATCCCTCGAAATATGGACTTAATGTCAAGGAAATAGAAGTATATAATGGAAAATATGAACGAATAGATGAATATATAATTAATGAAGTTAATATTGAGATAGAAATTCCTCCACTATCGCCAATAATCGCAATTCTTAAAAAATAATATCAGTTACATATCCTATACTTAATGTTCTAATAAGATCTTTGTTTTGTTTTTGCATGAATGTTCATGATTTAAATAGGATAATCAGTTAATTATTATATTAATTTTCATAATCAAAATCAAACAAGGGTGAATCTATTGGAATTAATAATTTTCTTAAAAGATGGGAGCCAACGGAAGATATCACTTATGGGGTTACAAGCATCCGGTATTAAAGAGAACAATTTTTTTATTGAAAACAAAAAAGAAGGTCGCCTTGAAATTCCTCTTGATTCTATTGATGGATTTAAGATCGAAAAAGAAATTGTTCTTATTCATGAGTTAAATATGACGATTTTACTTACAGCAGTTGGACTCCTTTCTAAACACATGGTATGACGATTCCTATACATTTAATCTTTAAACAATACTTAAAAAATAGTTTTAATCAAGAAGGTGGGAATAAATGGATATAATTATTACCTTGAAGGATGGATCTGAACATTCTCTGAAAATATTTAAACTAACACAGGTTGGAGTAAATAAGAAATTATTTTTTATAGAGAGTCCAAAAAAAGGACGAATAGAATTTCCTATTGATTCTCTAAGTACTTATAGAATCGAACGATCTGCAGGGAGACTCTGGGAGGGTGATAATGCGATTTTAAACCCAGCTATTATAATACTCTCTCATATCTTACCTAAATAATTTTTTTTTTATTTTCTTTTCTTCAATAAGTTTTAATTCAGATTGATTGGATAAGTTCGATATTTTTCAATCGTGTCTCTTAACACTTTGAGATTTTCCCAAGGAGTACTCACAAAAAGAAATAAAAAAATTAAGTTTTTTATAGTATAAGAAGAAAGATAATAATACTCATAATTGAAATCTAAAAAGAGTTAATACATTGGATTTGATTATTTTCTTAAAAGATGGTAGTGAACGTAAAACGCCAATTGATAGATTACTAGCATCTGGTATTAGCGGGAATAATTTTTTTATTGAAAGCCGTAAAAATGGTCGTCTTGACATTCCGCTTGATTCTATTGATGGTTTTAAGCTTGAAGCCAAACGTACTTATATTCTTTATGAGACCGAACAATCACATTTAACTACAGCTATTGCGATTCTTTCTAAACACTTGCTATAACATTTTTTAATACAAATAATAATAACACAATATATAAAAATAAAATAGAGTTTAAAATAAGGAAGGTCGAATTATATGCATATATTTATTACCTTGAAGGATGGATCTGAACATTCTCTGCAAATAATGGAACTAACAGAGTGCGGAATATATAAGAAAACATTTTTTATTGGGAGCAGAAAAAAAGGACGAATAGAATTTCCCATTGACAATCTAAACAGTTTTAGAATCGAAGCATCTAGAGCTAGAATGTGGGAGGGCGATCAAAGCCAGATTTTAATTCCAGCAATTATTATACTCTCTCAACTTTTACCTTAAAAACATTTTTTTATTTCTTTTAATTATTTTTACTTTAAAATTTGGGAAAGATATAAATCAACTTTTATTACGAAAAATCGTTTTAATAATTTATACAGCGTAATTAGAATAACAAGTGTATCTCCATGAAATTTGGTGCTTCTCCTTTATCATTAGAATTCATGATTAATAGAGTTATAAAAGAAAAAGGAATAAAAGGATTATCAAACTTCCATCTTTCAGAAGTTATTGAAGAATTTGCTAAAGAAGGGTTTAAGCATTGTGAAATTACTACTGACGTTTTTCAGCTTTTGCCAATTCAGATAACTGATGAAGATTTTGAGGAACTCATAAAAATTAAGCAAAAATATAACATTTCCTATTCCGCACATTTTCCTATTTTGAGTATAGAACTTGCATCTCCAAATAAATTCATACGAGATGCAAGTATTAGATCTACTGTAAATGCCTATAAATCCTTTATTAAATTAGAAAATGATATCGAAATGTATGTTCTGCATCCAACAGGTAAGTTTATCAAAGATGCGATGAGTTTCATAAGAGATCCAAAAATTACTCCAATTATTACAAATATTTTTACTGAAACTGCAATTCAAAGTATAGAAGAAATAATTAAGAAAACAGATATCAACCGAAATAAAATTGCTATCGAAAACATCGAATATCCACTTCAAGAAACCATCAAGATTGTAAAAAAATTAAAAACAAAACTATGTATTGATACAGCGCATCTTTTAGGGGGATTCTCAGGAAATTATGATCTATTGGAAATTACGGAAAAATACTTGAATATAACGGGGGAAATTCATCTTCAAGATTATGTTGCTGACAATTTATATGCCGATCACGCAGCTTTAGGTAAAGGCAAGAAATTTCCACCTGATTTCTTAAATCTTATACACCAAATGGATTTTAAAGGACCTATTGTATTTGAATTACCTAAAAAAGAAATTATTGATTCGATTAAATACATAAAACATCATGCCCCTCAAATAGAAGTTCTAAACATATAAATAAAACAAATAACGTTGTGAAGATATTAAGCTTCATTTATTTATTGGTTTTTATTTTTCAGTTCTTTTTGATATTTCTTTTTGAAGGTTTTATAGTCACCCTCTGCTCCGTTACCTCCCATAAATTCTGGTAAATAATAATATGCATCTAATTTTTTAGAGAACATTAGATGCATAAATAAGCCTTTGGGATCCAACTTTTTATAGAGTTGAGATGCAAAATTAGTAGTCTCACCGGGATTATCAACAATTAAATTTTTTCCCGCTGATTGAATTTTTTTATATAATGGTAACCATTTGTCTGAGTCAGACTTTTCCTCTCCAGCGCCAGGCGCCCATTGTATTCCTGTAATTGAAGGTATTTGTAGTATATCATCTAAATGATTTAAAAGGAGGGGTCCATCCAAATGAAAAATTGAATAATCTAAATGTTCAATTTGAGTTATTAGATCTGGTAATACAAATCTTTTAAAATATTTAGGTGAAAGCATGCTAGCAAAATCACATTGGACCGGATACCATCTCTTAGGACACCACACTGGTAACCATGTATTACACCCACCACCATTTCTCTCGATTATAGTTTGAAGGTCATCATAGGCTTTAAGTAATTTCTCAAGTATAATAGAACGACAAGCATCAATAATATCTGGTCTTCGTTTCATAGTTAAAATTATGTTAGTTGGACCAAGAAATGAAGATAGAATGTCTAATACGCCTCCAAGATCTGTCAAGGCTATTGAATATTGATAATTTGATCGTTTTACAGAATATTCTGTAATTCTTAGTAACCTATCATACCACGGATTGTTTTGATTTAACTTCGCTTCTTCAAGAATAGATACAATTTCATTCACAGATGTATCTTTACGAAACCATACTGTATTTGATTGAAATTTAGGAGTAATTCCAAAGACAGAAGCCATAATTCCGGAACCATAATTAGGAAAAAATCGTGGAATTGTTTCGCCCCCCAATTCTAAACATTTTAAATCATCCTCAAAATCGTCTAAACAATTTTCAAAGTCATCCCAATGTTGAGCAAGATACCAAGGATCGATATAATCAACAAAAGCTTTAAAACTTGGGCTCCGATTATTCTTTAGGGGATAATGATATGCAATACAAGGACGATCGATTATTTCATGATCCCACCATGCCTTTAAGCGTTCTTTAGCCTCTACTATATCTTCTTTATAAATACTCATAAAATCCCTCCAATAATTATGAATAATAGCAATGCATAATAAAAAAAATTTAAAAAAAAGAATTAAAATATTGTTTAAAATCCAAGTTCCTTGAGCTTACTTTTGTTTTCTAAAATTTTTTCAGGTGTGAGAGGATATTTTTTCCAAAAAGTAATAACTCCTATTAATAAAATTAGCATAGGAATAATTCCCAATAGAAAACGAATACCCCACTGGATTAATGGAACGTTCGCTCCGCTTGCGACTAGTTCTTGATATGTTTCTAAACCTGAAGGAAATGCAACAAGAGTGAATACAATAGCGATTAATAATTCATCAATAAAGGTAGTAAATTTACTAACTAACGCCCAAGTTCCTAATAACATACCCTTTTGATTTTTTTCCGTTCGAATAACATAATCATCTTGCACATCAGATAAAACAACAGGTACTCCTAGTGTCCAAATACAACCCATAGCTAAACCAATGATGAAAAAGATTACAAAGAAATCATAAAGTGTTATAAAAAAAGATGCAAATATCATGGTTGCACATAAAGCCATACCACCAATAGTATATACTCTTTTAGTATTATTAATTTTATTAAGATACTTATGCCATAAAAATACAGAAATCATAGCGCCAATAAGGAATATAGCCATAAGTACTGTAAAAATATCTTCTGAAACATCAAAAATGAATGTCGTCACATATAATCCCATCGCAGTCATTAAGGTTGTAGCGACAGTAAATGAAGTATATGATGCAAAAAATGCTAAGAAGCTTTTTTGTTTGAGAACTTCTTTTATTCCTTTGAAAAAACTCATTTTCTCATAACCTCTTGAGAAATAGCGATCAATAATAGTTTTATCCTCTCTTGCTCCAGGTAAAAATGATATCCCACTAATAATTCCTATTAAGGATATAGCAATGGCCATTGTACTAAATGATTGACGACCAGTACCAAGAGCTAGAAAAATTGTAGGTAACATCATGCCCAAAGCTTGAGATATCATATCAATGGGACCAAAATATTTAGAATATCTTCTACGTTGAAGATCAGTACGAAATTTATCTGCGCGAAGAGTACCAACATTAATATCTAATAATGTAAGAAAAATATCAAATATGAAATAAGACATCACCAGCCATCCAAAAATTGGCCAAGGATTAGTTGCACCATCAATATTAGGAGGTGTATAAATAAGATAGAACGAAAGACCGAATGGTATAATTCCTATAACGATCCATGGAAAACGTCTACCCCATTTTCTGGTCCATTTGAAATTGCGATCTACTAAATATCCAATAAGTGGTTCATTAATTGAATCCCAGACAGTATAAATTCCTATTGCTAAGAAAATTAAAAATGGATGTAAACCTACAACCGTATGATAAAATATGAAATAAGTTAAATTTAGGGCAGCAATGATCACAGTCCAAGTGACTTGATACATACTAAAAGATAAAATATTCAGATTAGAATATTTGACTTCGTCATCTAATTCACTAATTTGACTCATTTGAATTAACTCTTTAATCTTTTTTAACTTTTTTGTAAAGTATAACAATAGAACTTTTTATAGTGTATATAAAAACAACCTTGATACTAATAAAGATTTCAGTTTCTTCAAAAATTTAATGGATATTTGCGATACTTTTCTATAGCAGCTCTTAGTGCTAATATATTTTGCCAGGGTATATTTAATATATCATGACTAGGTCCAACAAAATAACCACCGCCTTTTCCAGCAATCTTTATCGTATTTTTAACATTTTCCTCTACGTCTCTAGGTGTCCCATAAGTTAGGATACCAGATGAATCTAAACCACCCATAAAACATAAGCGATCTCCTAATGAACTTTTTAAGCCTTCTAAATCAACTCCTGCTGTAGCTTCTAAAGATTGAATACAATTAAGTCCTGCATCAACTAAATCTGGTAGAAATGGATCTACGTTTCCACACGAATGTAATACAACTAATATTCCTCTTTTTTTACAGGTTTGATAAATTCTTTTATGATAAGGGAGGATAAATTCCCGAAATGTCTTAAGGGAAAAAAATTGATTTTCTTTATAGCCTAAATCATCACCGAAAGTAACAATATCGACACCAGCTTCACTTACGCGCTTAATAATCTCGATATTTACCTTAGTATATTCGTCCATTACTTCATGAATGAATTTTGGGTTTTTTCGTATATAATATGAAAAACGAAGGAATGTAATACCACCTATTAAAGTTTCAGAAGGATTTATTGGTAAATTTACCATTGAATAAAAGTAAGGGGCAGTTACTTCTATATAATCTTCCCAAATTTGCTGGGAATAATTAATTCTGTCATTAATCTTTTCTGTTGGCCTTCCATATCTTTCCCAATAAGAATTTAAAATTTCTGGAGTTTTAAAATGACCATCTACGTACCAAGAATATTCTAGTCCTGTATTAGGTTGTTTAACGATTTTATATATCCTCCCATCCATAAGATTTATTCGACAGTCGGGATATTCTGGTGGAGCGGGTCTATACCTTATCTTTATTTTATGCTCGCCAAATGGATCCATACCCCATAGATCAACATTCCAAAATCTTGGCTCTGTAAGGTAATATTTTATATTTGAGTTTTTTCCCTTTACCCAACCATCGTATTTTCTCTTTTCTTCTGAGTTTTTAAAGGACTGGAATGATTTTCCAGTTTGTTCAAAACCAAAATAATGGATTGGAACCATATCTGGTTCACCATCAAGTTCAAGGACTTTGAATACACGTTCCCTTTTTGATAATACTATAAAGATACACCAATAATAATTTTGATAAAGTTAAAATGTCCTTCATAAGTAGAATTATGAATAAAATAATAATTTTAAGAAGATAATAGAGATTTAATAATAATTGAATAATAAGAATCCTTTACTAGAGTAAATTTTAAATATCTCCTTATTACAAATAATCAAAAGCATAAAATTTTTTACTTTAAAGAAAACCATGTTGTCACCTGAAGGATGGATTAGTTTCATATCTATACTTCTTGTTATGCTCATTGGATTTATTTTTAGTATACGATTAATTTTTGAATCGATAAGAAGACATGGGAAACTTCTATTTTTCGCGGGATTAATGATTATTTCAATGTCTCTATATTACCTAGGACCTTTAATTGATTTTGTGACAATCTTCTTGACGGATTCTAATTTTGCCAATAAAGAATTTCTTGCAATTTCAAGCAATATAACAACAGGTTCTCTGATTATAACACAGTGGTATGTACTTGCTGAACTTGTAACTCCAAAATATAAAAAATATATTGTTGCTCTTAGTGTGATAGTTTGTTCCTTATGTGAACTTTTCCTCTTTTTAGACCCACTTGGTTCCATCAGAATAATTCTTCCTCAAGAATTAGGCGAGATGGCTCAATTCTTTCCTATGCTTTATGCATCACCTTTTTACATTATAACAACTATCGCTTATTCAGTTAGTATATTATTTGTTCTCATTGGATTTATATATAAGACTATTAAATCAACAGGGATTATAAAAAAGAAATATTTATTTCTACTTATAGCTTTATCATTGTACTTAATATCAATTACGCTTTTTACTTATTACCCTAGAGCAATATTTTTCACAATTTTAAATGTTCTAGTTTTCGTAAGTTTTGGCTTCTTATATTTAGCGTTAAAAGAAGAAAGCGTCAAAAAACCTAAACCTCGTAAAGAAGTCAAGATTAAGGATGAAATTTTTAGAATTTCAAAATACAGACAAGAAGAAATCACAGAAGAGGATGTATCAATTTCAAAAGAAAGGAAAATTTGTATAGTTTGCAAAGGAAAAGCGATAAGATTTAATATTTTTATTTGCTCTGGATGTGAAACGGTTTATTGTGAAAATTGTGCACGTGCGTTGAGTGATTTAGAAAATGCATGTTGGGTATGTGGTGCTCCATTTGATGAATTAAAACCCTCAAGAATCTATACTAATGAGGATTTTATGCCTAAGAAAAGAAAAAAAAAAAAGAACGTCACGATTATCACAAAAAAATCCAATGTAGATATTCCTAGTTCTCAAAATGAATGAAACTGAATGTAAAATCCTCTAATAACCAAGATTTTTTAATCAACTAATCTTTATTCAATAT
>JBHLPW010000009.1:0-89494 GCA_048939015.1 Promethearchaeota archaeon | reverse complement strand
ATTTGATTAAATAGAAGGAGTTTAGTTTCGCTAGAATGTATTTTTTTTAATGATTTGATTGCGATAATTGTACATTCGCAATCTTTTTCATGATCAATCACCCACTTGAATGGCTTGAATGATTTTTCAAGAAATTTTTTTCTAAGAAATTTCGCTGCTTTAATTCTAACTGCTGTATTTGAATCTGAAATGAGAATATTTTCTAAAAAATCATATAATTTATCATTAAATACTCCAACTTTTTCTAAATATTTAATAGAATCTTCTCGAATTTCTTCGTTTTCACTATTTTCAACCAATGATATTAAGAGATCATAGGCTCTAGATTTATTTAATTTGTTATTACTTAATTCCTCATATACTTTTTCGGGAGTTAGTACCATTTAGCACCTTTAAATCTATTCTAAATCAATATTTAATAAAAATTTATTTTTAAATTGCACAAATACTTTCCATAAATTATTTTTGGAATCAACCTTAGAATATTTAGAATTTGATTTAATAATATTTCTGTCTCGTGGGAGTTTTAATAAGAGAAAACCCTCTCTTGTCCCGGTTAATTCAAGTTTAATTTTTAATTGATTTATTTTAGGTATATAATCAAATTTTTTTATTTCACAGCATCCTTGAGATATATGTAAATTTGAGGTGATTAAAATGGGTAAATGTTCTAATTTTTTAGTCAAAGGAATTAGGGTTAGATATCTACTAGAATGTGGTTTTATTTCCCTAAGTTCAATATAATCATTGATCCTAAATTCACCCAAGAATTTTTCTTCCCAAAAATCAAATACGTAGAACTTTTCATCATTTTTAGATAAATTAGGAATTAAATCGAAAATTTTTAATTTTTTAGAAATGGGATTATTATTCCAATTTATTAATGCTAATAAAAATCTTTTTCCAATAAGTTCATCGGTTTCAAGCATATATATTGATGGCAATCTTGACGTAAAGGCATCAACCAATATAGGGTCAAAGGCTTTTGGATTATATGGAGGTAAAAGGAGTTTGGCATCTTTAATCTCTTCCTCAGTTAGTTTAGTCATATCATCTGATATTAATAGTTGCCCACCAGATAACCCAAAAATAGTCATTTGCAATCTTATTTCATCAGTATTTAATTCAGTATCAGTTCTTCTAATCATTAAACAATCGGGGTCATTTATCCAAAAATAATTATGCATAAAAGATCTATATAGTGTATTTAGTAAAGCCGCTTTTAGTGAAATCTCAGATAAACCTCTTCCATTTCCAAATTTCTCAATATACCCTGCATCCCAAATAGGGTCTGTATCACAACTTATTCGCATAGCATCCACTAACCCTACACACGGTCCTAAAGGAGCACCACACCCTAATAAGAAAGTGTCATTCATTATAGCTTCTCTAATTGTTTTTATAGCATTATATAGTATTTGGGCTCTCGTATAGTCTGGATTACTATAATCTGCACCATATGGCGTTCCAGCATGAAGAAAATCAATCTTCAAAAAGGTTATAAGTTTGTCTTTTCTGTGATTAGTTTCTTGTCTAAGTGCTTGGATAAGATTGGTAAAATATAGGAAAAGATGATTTAATACTTCGCTATTTGATAAATCTAAACTATATTCAAATGATCTCCAATTGAATAATACTGGTAATAATTTATTTGTTTTTGTTAAAAACCATTTTCTGTGATTTTTAAAAAAGTTAGATCTTTTAATTGCTATAAATGGTGCTGTCCAGATTCCACCTTTAAAACCTAACTTCTTTATTTTCTTAAATAACCAAGGTAATCCATCAGGAAATTTTTCATTTATTTCTGAAAAATCACCAATTTTGGTAAAATATCCATCATCTAATTGAAAAAAATCAATTGGAATATCCCTACGCTTGTCGAAAAAAGTTAAATTCTTGATTATGTCTTCTTGAGTTACGTTTGTGAAATAATAATACCAACTGCACCAACCAATAGGAATTTGTGTGATACGAGGTTCTTTTATATTTAAATTAACAATTTTAGCATAATCTATTAATCCTATATAGCCATTCTTCTGACACTTAAAACTAATCAATAGTTCCTCTGAAGATTTAATAGAACTCTTACTAAACTTAACTTTATCCATACAGCCAAATGCAGATAATAATTTTAATGTTTTACTATCATTAAAATCAATGACTATCCTCGAGAATTGATCATTTAGAGAAACAAAACCTATAATTAGTGAATGTTCTGAATTTAAGTCAGTGATTGCAGTACAATATTCACTGTAAAATCTCCCTTTTATCATGTAATCTTGGTTGTCATATATCTGGTTTAGAACTTCTGTAGTCGCTCCTTCAGAATCTCTTTGATTCCCAAAAAATAATTCACAATTACTCCAACTTTGCCAACCGTTTTTAAACCAAGAAATATTGTAAAGATCTGTAGGATTCTCTAATCCAGTTAACCACAATGAACTATTTTTAATTGTTAATGGTGAAATACTATGGACGGGTAATTGATTGATGTTATCATTTTTTATATTAATTAATTTAACCAATAGAAAATCCTTATCGTCATATAATAAAAATTGAATATTAAACATTGTTTCATGATTATTTTCTGGTATTGGTTTAAAAATAATCTTCAATCCCGTTCCGAATGAATTTACAAATGTCTCTGTTTTAGATTCAAAAAAGAAATTTTTAGATGTATATTCAATTAGATTGTCTTTATCTAGGGAATGAAAATTAATTGTAGAATAACACTCTTTGATTTTATTATGTTTTAATCCTTCTTTTATTGAAAAAATCTCATAAGTGCCATGATTTTCGTCATTTTTATTAAATTTAAAACCAATAAGATCATTACATACCTCAAATATTTCAGGATTGTTTTTAATAATTTCAATCATGACGATTCCTTTATTTTCTAAAATTATTTCGATTATATTAGCTAAAAATTTATTCTAAAAAAAATTGTCTTTGATTTTAGAATTTTTATAATTAAAAAGCTGTAAATTCTTTTAAAAATTATAAAATAAAGAGTTTAATTGAAGTTAAATGGAGGAAACTTTCTTCTTACTTTAAAATTTTGCTCTAAATCGATTTTTAATACATTAAAAGGTTTTAGATTTCCAGAAAATTCATTAATTGTTAATTCATTAATATCAGGATCTAATAATTCTTCTACCTGTTCAATCCTGCTTAAATTTCCTTCTGATAACATTGAGAGAAAGTAATCATTTTGATATTTTTTAAATGTCAAAAATCGATATTTTTGAAAACCTAATTTTACAGCAATCCATCGCGGTGTGGCACCAGTATTTCCTTGTGTATTAGCAGCAATTGCTTCAATTCTTGCTGTAAGCATCGACTCCTTCATTTCTTTTTGTTCATCTGGGTCGTCAAAATCACCAATATTTTCAATCTTTAAGTTTTCTTCTCCCAATAGAATTGATATTACACCTATTGACATTGATGATAGACCTACATAATCAATTCTAATTGAATCTTCTACGTATGGAATCTCTTGATCTGTAAATACGTCTTGTAATTTATTTGCATATTCATTTAAAATAAAACGCGTCCTTTTTTTGAAATCAGTCTCAATTTTATATTTTTCAAACTTATCTAATTTTTCTACATCTTTGCCACCAACTAATTCTGTGAAGTTAATTGACATCTGTTCAAGGATCCATTTTCCTTTTTTATCAGGAAATCTTCCATAGACAATATAAATAATATTGTTCTTAACGTAGAATTGACATTTTTCTTCCGTATCTTTTTTTTGGGATATTAAAAGCATTTTATCAAGTTCTCCTCCTAAAAAGCCTGTTGCAATGAAATCAAGATTGTTTGTTAATTCTAATAAATAAGCATAATTATCATTACTACAATATAGCTGAGTTCTTTCAGTTGAGGTAATTCCTATTAATTTAATATATTCTCCCTTCTTCAATTTTATTTTATCAGTATCTAAAGAAATTTGTACTTGTTTCTTTTCCTTGACTTTTACTTTGGAACCTAATTTTGAAGATACTGTTGTTTTTGTTCTTTCAAATTCTTTTGGAAGTGGCTTATCTTCAACATCTATAGCAGATTCAAGTAATATAGGTAAAAATTTATTGCATTTAGGACAAAGATGGTCCTTGGGGTAAGGTTTTACAATTTTATATTTGCAGAATGGACAATCAATATCACCACTCTTTTTCTTTTGAGGGAAAAAGAAATTTGAAATTTTTATCAGCCCTCTAAAAATTGTATTGATATTAATTTAATGAAATTATTAATATTTATTTGCTATTGTCTTAAATGTCTGTAAGAATTTATTATTATCTTCCTCAGTTCCAATTGTAAGTCTTATGTAATTATAAAGCCTAGGCTTACTAAAGTGACGAGTTAAAATTTTCATTTCCTTTAAATCCCATACAAATTTTAAGGTTTTTGACTTATCGTCAAATTTTATGAAAATAAAATTCGCATCGGAAGGTAATACGCTAACCCCACTATATCTGTTTAATTCCTCTGTCAGTCTTTTTCGTTCTTCTAAAATTTTTTTGTTTTGTTCAATAATTTTTTTACTATGTTTAATACATGATAAAGCCGCAACTTGTCCTAAATAGTTTGTATTATATGGCAATTTTACCCTATTCATTTCTTTAATTATTTCAGAATCAGCTAAAGCGAAACCCATTCTTAGAGATGCAAGAGAAAAACTCTTGGAAAATGATCGATATACTATTAAATTTTTTACCTTCTTTAATAATGGAAGACAGGTTTGACTAGAGAAATCTGCATAAGCTTCATCGACAACAACAATTCCAGGAAAACTTCCACATAACTTCAAAATTGTGGCATTACCAAAAGATTTACCATTTGGATCGTTTGGAGAGTTTATAATCATTAATTTTCCTTTTGTTGAATAGGCTGATTCAGGTATAGAAAAATCATCATTTAGTTGAAGTTCATTAATTTTAGCATTATATAATGTTGCTAATACTTTATATAATCCATATGAGGGATAAAATATAATTACTTCATCACCAGGGTCAATAAAAACTTTAAAAATAACATCTAATATCTCATCTGAGCCATTTCCAATAAAAACCGAGTTTCGATTGGTTAGTGTATCTTTATCTCGTAATAGAACATTTAAGACCTCCTTTCTAAGTTCAAAAGATGTAGGATCTGGATAGTGTCTAATTTTTTCATCCACAGCTTTTTTAATATCAATTAATATTTCTTGTAAAGGGGGAAAAGGATTTTCATTGGTATTTAATCTAACCCAACCACCTTCTTCCGGGTTTTCAACAGGCTCATAAGCGGAATATTTTCTTAAATTTTCTCTAATTAATTTGTTTAATTCCATTTCTGTATCCTTTTGTAAATTTTAACGTTATGATTACTTTAATGAATTTCTTATGAAATTAATAATTTGCATATTTTATCAATAAAATTTAATCTTTTTTATCTACTCGGTAGAAAATAAATAATTTCTTTCACCATACTTGATTAAATTCTAATTTTGAAAACTCAATTTTTATATTTATGCAAACTATTTAATTTATAGCAAATAAAACATGATTATTAGAAAAACTAACTAGAGATGTTTAACAATGAGTAGTCATAGCTTTGGACTTATGTTTGATGCGCGCCCCGGAGGTGAAATAGTGCCTGTTAAGTGGGATAAAAGCAATTTTCTACCAGAAACCTCCATTATAGTTTTAGATGAAAGTAGCGAATCAGTATTTTTATGGCATGGAGTAAAGCAGGGATTAGTTGCTCGAAGAACAGCTCTAAGACAAGCTGAGTCTCTAAAAGGACATGGATATACTGTAGGTAAAAGTATAATAGGAAGGGATATTAAAAGTATAAAAGAAATAGATGCACGAAAAATTGGGAAAGTTCCAGAAGATACAAAGCTCAATGAAGAACTTCAAGATACATTAGAAAAGAAATTTACAGAGTTAGATAATTATATCGTTACTTTCCAAGCAGGTGCAGTACAACCACCTATTGCTGAAAAACCCGAACCTAAAGTAGAAACGAAACCAACTCCTGAACCTGCAGTTTCAAAGCCAGTTACACCTGTACAGGCATCTAAGCCCATACAACCCGTTTCGCCTAAAAAAACTCCAGAAGTAGCTTCTGAATATGAAATAACTGAATCATTGCCTTCAATTAAACCAGAATCAAAACCAGCACCAGCAATAAAAGTATCGGCATCAAGTCTTTTTACTGACGCGAAAGTATCATTTGTGTTTTCCGCAATTTTAGAACACTATGATGATATTTGGATTTCTAAAAAACCGGATGGAAGTTTTGCTGTTGAGGAAATGGACGGCCCTATATGTCAATTTTCAATTAAGGAAGGCTCAAAATTGAATTTTACCGCTAATAGCTTTTCTGGAGTTGATCCTAAAATAAAAACGGCAATCCAAAAGAAGTTTATTGAGTTAAGTAAAGTTTTACAATAGAAATTAATTTTTATTATATTCTTTTTTATTATTATTAAGATTTTATAGAGTCATTTAACTTAATTTCAAAATAAATCTAATGGCAAATCATGAGATTCAATAGAGTATCACAATTATTTTCTGAACTTGAAAGTACTACCAAAAGACTAGAAATGATTGATTTATTATCAGATTTTTTTAAAAGCATTTATGAAAGTAAGGATTTTGAAGACTTAGACAAAATTATTTATCTATTGCAAGGACAATTAACTCCAAACATTAAACAATTCCCGAAAATGGGACTGGCTGAAAAGATGATTATTGAAGCATTATCTGTACACTCTGGAGTTGATGTCAAAAAAATTAAAGAAGTTTTAGTAAAAAAAGGAGACATTGGAGCCGCCGCAGAATTAATATTATCAAAAAAAAAGAAACAAAAATCATTATTTGATTATAATCATGAAAAAGAAGGAACAGGTTTTTCTTTAGAAATCTCTGAATTATACTCTGAATTAAAAAAGATAGCACTATCGGAAGGAGCTGGTTCACATGATACCAAACTTGGGATTTTAAGAGGATTAATCCGAAAATGCTCACCATTAGAAACAAAATATTTGTTACGAATTATAACATCAACGTTGAGAGTTGGGATTCAATCACCAACCATAATAGAAGGTTTAGCTCTTGGTTTTACAAATAATAAGGAGAATAAAGAAATTATTGAAAGAGCTTACACTCTATATCCTGATCTAGGAGAAATAGCTCAGTCTTTAGCAGAAAAAGGTTTAGAAGAAGTTAAAAAAATTGATATAACATATGGAACACCTATTCTTAGTATGCTAGCTTCAAGAGAAGTTTATACTGAATTTATTAATAGATTAGGTTCGCCCTTCATAGCGGAATACAAATTAGATGGAGAAAGACTACAAATTCATAAGGATGGTGATAATGTAATACTTTTTTCACGCCGTCTTCTAGATATATCGGATCAGTATCCTGACGTTTGTCAAGTTATTCGAGAGAGCGTAAATACAGATAATGTAATTTTCGAAGGAGAGGTTGTTGCAATGGATCCAGTTTATGAAAAAATGCTTCCTTTTCAAGTTTTAAGCCAAAGAAGAAGAAAATATGATGTTGAAAATATTGCAAAAGAAATTCCTGTATGCTTATTTGCTTTTGATCTCTTAAAGTTTGGAAATTTATCATATATTGATAAAACTCTTCCAGAAAGGAGGAGAAAGCTTGAGGAAATCATAGTAGAACGTGATGAGTTAAAATTAGTTAAATCGATAATAATAACTTCCACTGAAGAATTATTAGAATTCTTTAAAAAGGCTAGAGAAAAAGGAACAGAAGGGATAATGGCAAAATCCATTTCAGATGATTCAATTTATCAAGCTGGAAATCGTGGTTATAAATGGCTCAAGTTAAAAAGCTTAGAAGGAGGAAAACTAAAAGACACAATTGATGTTGTTCTTATCGGTGCTTTTTTTGGAAAAGGGCGAAGAACTGGTGTGTATGGGACGTATATAGGTGCTGTATATGACCCTGAAAATGATAATTATATTGCCTTTACTCGTTTCTTTTCAGGATTGACTGATGAGTTATCTGAATCCTTAACAAGAGATATGGAAAAATACATTGTTGTAAAACCACCCAAAAACGTCATATGTGAAGATAAACCAGATATTTGGTTAAAACCTGAGGTAGTAATGGAAATAACTGGAGATGAGATTACTATTAGTGATAAATTTGCGACTTTAGGTTATTCAATGAGGTTTCCTGTTTTTTTAAGATTACGTCCTGAAAAAAGTCCAAAAGATATAACAACTGTGAAAGAGATTTCAGAATTATATGAAACTCAATAAGAGTTAGCTTATTTAAAAATTTTTAATCCTTTATCTTGTAGTCCTTCTAAAGGTTCTGGAATTTTTCTAATATATTGGTTAAAATTCAAATTAAGAATTTTCAATGATTCAAGATCACCTAATGAAGGAGGGAGATATTTTAAATTATTTCCCCATAAATTTAACTCTTTTAATGATGTTAAAGCCCCAATCCAATCAGGAAGTGTTGTGAGATTATTCCAACTTAAATCTAATTTCTGAAGATTTTTTAAATTTTTAAGTGATTCAGGTAGGTTTGTCAGTTTATTATTTCTTAATATTAAAGTATCTAGTGATTTTAGTAAGCCAATTTCATTGGAAAGTAATCTAATATTATTATCATATATGTCTAGTTCTGAAAGAGAAGTCAAATTGCCTAAAAGAGAAAAATTCATTGATAATTTATTAGCTCCTAAGCCTAATTTCTCTAAAGAGTGAAGATTTATTATTCCTTCTGGAAGTTCCTTAATATCATTTAATCCCAACTCTAAAACCTTTAAAGATTTTAGTCCCCCTATTGATATTGGAATAGATTTTAACTGATTTCCGTGCAGATCTAGAATTTCTAAAGATTTTAGTTCATAAAAACTAATCGGTAAAGTTTTTATGTTGTTATGCCTTAAATCTAAAGTTTTTAAGCTATTTAAATTGCCAAAAGCTTGAGGTAATTCCTTAATTTTATTATATTTTAGATTTAAGAATTCTAGTGAACTTAAGAAGCAAATTGATTCTGGTAATTTTTTTAGATTATTATTACTTAGATCTAAATATATAAGACATTCGAGATTTCCAATAGATTTTGGTAATTTTGATATTTTATTAATTTTTAGGTTTAAATAGTTGAGATATTTTAAGACATATATAAATTCAGGTAAATTTCTTAAAATCTTCCAACCAAATACATGAGTACTAACTCCTGACAAATCTAAGAAGCTTACTATACCATCTTTTACTTTGTAATTGATGTCTTTAAATTCATTTTTTAAATATTTAATGATCTTATAATTATTTAATATATCTGAAAGACTTTCATTACTGAGATTTTTTATTTCATTAGATTTAAACATCAATTGCAGACTTTCATTAAATTCATAATTATCAATATTTTTAATCTTATCCAGTAAGAATTTTTTAGTTTTTTCGTTATTTATCATACCTAAAGTAGAGATAATTGAAATTAGACATGTTATTGACGTTTCATGTTGAAGAGACCATTTCATTGGATTTAGTGCTTTTTCAATAAAACTATTTTTAATTGCATTTATTGCAGTATTTCTAACTTTTTCATCTGAATCAGAAATTAAAAGATTTTCAAATAATTGAAAAATTTGTTCATCTTTTGAACCAATTTTTACTAAAAATTCGATACTTTCTGCTCTTAATTCAGGATCGTCTGAATTGATAATTAAAGTCATTAATTGATTTATAGCAGAATTTTTTTCTAGAATACCATCTTTAAATTCTTTATAAATTAGATTAGGATATAGTTTCATGAAAATAGAAAATACTAGAATAATATTCTTAATATAAATGTGAAAATTAATTTAAAAATTTAAATTAATCCAGCAACCTTAATAATTTCATTTATGGCTTCTTTTAGTATAATCTCTTCGATAGAATGACCTACTTCTTTAAAAATTATACAATATTTATTAAAATTTTATAACTAGTCTAGTTCTTCGTTCTAAATCTTTCAAAAAGGGTGGAATTTGTTCAAATTTGTTGAAATTTAAATCTAGCATTTTTAAATTTTTTAATGAAACGATTGATTTTGGAATAGATTCAAGTTTATTTCCCCATAAATTTAATTCTTCCAATGAGGTAAGTTTTTCAATCCAATCGGGTAAGAATTCCAAATTATTCCAGCTTAAATCAAGTTTCTTCAGATTTTTTAAATAAATAATTGATTCTGGTAAAATAGATAGGTGGTTATTTCGTAAGGATAATATTTGCAATTTTCTTAAATTCCCAATCGAATCTGGTAAACTAAAAATACTGTTATCGTATAAATCCAATATTTTTAATGATTGTAATGAAGAAATCCATTTCGGTAGTTTCTTTATTTTATTTCCACTCATACCTAGTCTTTCTAAACGAGTAAAATACTTAATATAAGATGGAAATTTAATGAAGTTATTCCATCCTAATTCAATTTCTTGAATAGAATTGTTTAATTTTACATCAATGGAAGTTAATTTATTTCCATGCAAATCTAAATATTTTAGTGATTTAAGACATGTTATTGAAGAAGGGATCTTTTTCAGCATATTATTTCTTAAATTCAGCTTTTGAAGTAAAGTTAAATTACTCAGGCTGTCAGGAAGAGATCTTAACCTATTAGATTTTAGATTTAAGGCTTTTAATGATTTTAATTTTTCAATAGAAGGGGAAAGGCTAATTAAATTATTATAACTTAAATCTACAGATATTAATGAAGTAGATTCGTTTGATATTTCTGGTAATTCAACTAAATGGTTAAACCGCAAGTCAAAAGATTTTAATGATTTTAGTGAAAAAATAGAATCAAGAAAATTTGGTAAGGATATACCTTGAGGGTCTACATTAGATAAATCTAATTTTGAAATCAACCCCATTTCATTAAGATCATAGGTAATAAAACCATATTTCCTCTTCAAAAATGAGATGACATAATAATTCAATAAGATCTCGGCAAGATCTTGATTAGAGAGATCCTCAATTTTTCTTCTTTTAAATACATTTTTTAAATTGAATTTATTTTCTCTGGTGTATAACTTGCTCAATTTATTAATAAGAATTGACTTTGAATCATCTGTATTAATTTCTGATAGAGTAGATATTCCAGTTACCAAACATTTTATTGATCTTTCATGCTCAAGCATCCATGATATTGGAACTATTACTTTATCCAAATAATGATTTGCTAGGACTTTACATGTTAAATTTCTAACATTTTCATCTAAATCAGAAATCATTAAATGTTCTAGAAATTTGAAAGTTTGATGATCATTTAGTGGTATTTTATTTAATATTCTAATGCTTTCTATTCGTGTATTAGTACTTTCTGAATTATCGATTAAAGTTATTAATAATTCTATTGCAAGATTCTTGTCTAATTCATTATTCTTAAAATCTTCATAAATTGCTTTTGGTATAAGAGGCATAAATTATTCTTAAAATATATTATAATGATTAAATCCTTGTAATCATCATCCCACCTAATCTAATTGGGCTATTAAGATTATAGATCTTTTCTGCTTTTCTTAATTTCGAATCGCTATGAGAATACACCCTGAATACTAATTCTCCTTCAGCTATTTTAGCCCCTTGCTTTTTTATTATTTCAACACCTGAAGTTTTTGAACTAGGGCATCCAGCTGTTTTAGCAATTCGATTTATGATTGAGTTATTTACTTCTACTATATATCCATCTTTAGTAGCAAAAAATTCTTGAATATGTGGTCCTACTTCAATATCTTCAGGTTTCAAATTTGGATTACCACCTTGAGCTTCAATAATATTTCTCATTTTTTCATATGCCTTACCAGTTCGTAAAATATCTTTTGCTAGAGTTTGACCCATTCCTTTTTGGGCTTTTCCACTCATTTCGAGAAGAATACCAGCTAAATCCGTAGATTTCTCTATTAAAGAGTTTGGTCCGGCAGAGTAATCACCTAGTAAAGTAAGAGCCTCTCTAGCCTCTAAAGCAGGACCAACAGCATGTCCTATGGGTTGATGAGCTAATGTGAGGGCACATTCCGCTTCAATCCCCACATTCGCAGCAATTTCTTTAAATAAATAAGCAAATTGTTTCCCTTTGTCTGTTGTAGGGAATTTTGTGCCTTCACCTACAGGAATATCTAGAACGAGTTTTTTAACTCCTAATGAAAGTTTTTTGGTAAGTATAGATGGTATCATAAGACCAATTGGATCCATATGTAAAGGACGTTCAATCTCAATCAAAATGTTATCTGCTGGAGCGGTTTCAAGAGCACCTCCCCATATTATACAAGCTTTTTCTTCAGAGACAATTTTATTTAATTCTTCGGGAGTAAAAGCAACAGGAGCTAATACTTCCATTGAGTCTGCTGTACCTGAAGGTGAGGTTATGGCTCTTGTTGATGATTTTGGAATAGTTAAACCAGCAGCAGCTACAATTGGAACAATAATTAGAGACACCTTATTCCCTGGTACTCCACCTGTAGAGTGCTTATCATAGACGTCCATTCCGAAATAAAAAATCTCTCCACTACGAGTTTCTGATAATGTTAATGCCGTCATCTCTTCATTATCCATACCATTAATTGAAACTCCAGTGATGAATGCTGCCAAGTCAATTCTTGATAATGAACCAGAAACTGCATCTGTGATAATATTATTAATTTCTTCACTAGTTAGTTTTTGTCCTTTTATCTTTTTTTGTATGAATCTAAATGAATTTGGTGGATCTGCTGGTTTTACTGAAACTAATGCTTGATTTTTTAATTCTTTCCTTTCTCTTAGGAGATTACGAAATACTCCTATTTCTCCTGATTTTACGATAGTACCTAAGTAATCAATTTGAATTATTGCAACCCAGTATTTTTCCATTATAGATTTTGACTCAATGTTTTTTATGATGACACGTTCTCCTGCTTTTTGTCCTAATTCTTGGGCATCCTTATCATTTAACACAATATCCTTAGCATTTCCAGTTTCAAAATTTATTTCTTTAACTTTTAATTTCATATAATAATCTCACTTTTTATCTCAAGATTGAAATAAATAAAATCAAAAGGATTTATAATTTTATTGAAAGGGGGAAATCTTTAATTTCACCAATTTGATTTTGATCTGGATCTTTAAACATCGTTTTTACTTTAAAAGAGTAATCTCCAGCTTCAAGTGGTTTGATATTAATTTCCCATTTCATATTTTCATTTGATCTTAATGAATATATTTGTTTTTTCAATGTACCTCTCATTACTTTAAGTTTTTCAGGAAATTCCACCTCTATATTAAGATCTAAGGCATCTCCTTCACTTTTATTTTCTATTAAAATTTCTAAAGGAAATGATTGACCGATGAGAGGAGGTCTCAAATTTTTTATTGAAATATCTAATGTAGGTGGAGGAGATATTAAATTTGGATAAAAAGTTTCAGGAATTTCATAATAAAACTTTAAATTCCCATTTAATTCAGAAGTTAAGATAATAGGTCCAATAAAGGGTTTTTCCATTTGAAAATGAGGCTTAAAAAGAAGATTCAATTGATAATTCTGACCTGCTTTAATTGTAATTGGGAATTCTGGTTTTTTATGGGTTGTAAAATTGTCAGACAACGTTATTGTTATTTTAGATATTTGCAATTCCTTTATCTGATAGTTATAAAAAGAATTTTTTGAAATATCTAATAGAGGTTTTGTATCAATATTGATATTAAAATTTATAATATCATTAGTTGTGTATACATTCTTATCAAACATCGATTCGGTTTTTAAATTCAAAATAGATTTTGCCAATACTAATGCGAGTTTAGTCAGATAACTTTCGCCTTCTTGAAATTTAAAATTTTCAAAATCATTTTCAATTTTTTTCAGATAATTTTCTTTTTTATCTTTTGTCGCAACTGTTAAATCCTTAATCAGTTTAATTAGGGAATTCTCTTTAAAATAGGTATCATCTACAAAAGATTTAATTTTTTTCACTAAATTAAGACCTTCCTCTTGTTTTCCCTCTATAAATAAACATAGGTAAGATAAACATGAAAACAAAATAAATTGATAATCACGATCTGAAGAACTATGTAAACTAGGAACATAACTTAGTGCTTTTGTGTAAAATTGAAAAGCTTCTGAGAAGTCATTTGTAATTAGGGAGGCATTCCCTGCAGATCTTAAAAATTCTAAGCCACTTACGTATTTATCCTCATTTATGGCACATTTAGCTGCATTAAAAAAACAATCTTTTGCACGTTCAATATCACCTAATTTCAGAAATTCATTTCCAACTGTATTAAATAGTTTTGCAGCTCGTTTATATTGCATTGCTTTATCAAGCTGTTCTGCTTTCATTAACTGTTTTTTAATATCTTTCCCCATCTTAAACTCACATCAATTAAAATTAATACTATGTTAAAAATTTAATTTTAAAATAAAAAAAGTTAAAAGAAAGATATAAAATTTTAAAAATATAAAATCAAATCCGAAACCTTCGCAAGGTCAGTCCCAATTCAACTAAAATTTTATTGAAAAGGTCATACTATTCGGTTTTTTTCTTTTTAATGTTTTTTGATTCTTTTTTCTCATTTTTAGAGGAATTTGAATCTTTTAATGGATTGCTACCCAATTCTTTGATCTTTTCTGAAATTCGTGTTGCTTCATCTTGAAACTTTTGACCTTCAGCAGCACTACAATGAAACATTTGAATCCTTTCTGGTGAGATTCCAACTGTTTTTAATATTTCCTTAGTATATGCTACATTCCTTTCAGCAACTAAATTACCAGTTTCGTAATCACATTCGCCTTGATATCAAGCTCCAATAGCAACTCCATCAGCACCCTTCCCTATTGCTCTCATCATCAAAGAGGGGGTAACTCTACCAGAGCAATTAATCCTTATCGGTCTAAGAGTAGCAGGATATTGAGCTCTAATGGTTCCAGCCATGTCTCCCGCTCCATAACCTCATTTCCAACAGAGGAAGGCTAATATCTTAATATCTCCATTTGAAGTATCTGACAATTTTTTTTCACCTCTCTAAATCTCTTCTAATATAGCATCTATTTGTTTCTCATATTGAGGTTCTCTATAGTATCTAAGAGTAATCGCTTCAGAAGGACAATTAGCCAGGCAGGATCCACAACCCCTACACAATATTTCATTTACTTCAGCTCCATCACTCATAAGAGTTATCGCGTTATAGGGACAATTAAACTCACATAACCCACATTTAGCACATCTTTCTTTATTAACTGTTGCCCGAATTAGTAAAATACGATACTTATCTTTACCCATTAATCGCGCAAGAGAAGATGCTGCTGCACGCCCTTGAGCTATAGATTCTACGATTGATTTTGGACCTTGACTTACTCCTGCTAGAACAATTCCAGGAATTTTAGTGTCAATAGGATTTAATCTAGCGTGAAATTCCTTAAAAAATCCGTCTTGACTAGTTTCTAGTTTAAGCATTTTTTGGACTATATCCACATTTTTAGCTGGAACCATCGATGCCGAAAGTATTACAAGGTCATATTCTAATTCCTTTAATCCTTCAGAACCTAAGGTATTTTGTATTACGATTTTTAGATTATTCGTTTTAGGATCTTCTTTAATTCTACTCACATTTGTTCTTATATACTTAATTCCCTCCTTCCTTGAGAGTGTAAAATATTCTTCGTAATCTTTCCCGGCAGCTCGCATATCCATATAGGCAACTGTGATATCTGCCTCTGGGTAATGTTGTTTAATTAATTTACTATTTTTTATTGAAATCATACAACAAACTCCCGAGCTACAATATGTATTCATATTCAAATCTCTTGAACCGACACATTGAATAAACAGGATTTTCTTTGGTTCTTTTCCATCTGAAGGTCTTACTAAATGCCCTATAGTAGGTCCATTTGGAGCCAACATTCTTTCAAGTTTTAGTTGAGTTATCACATTTTGATATTTATTATATCCTAAATATCCCGTCGGTGGTTCAAACTCATCCCAGCCAGTTGCAACAATAATTGCCCCTACATTTAGTTCTACTATTTCATCTTGTTGATCAAAATCTATTGCATCCACTTCACATACTCCTTTACATAATTCACATTTTATACAACGAGTCATATCAATTTGAGCTAATGAAGGCACAGCTTGAGCAAAAGATACATATATAGCTCTCCTTGAATCCATTCCTTCATTGAATTCATTATAACCATAAGCAGGACAGACTTCAAAACAGGCACCGCATCCATTACAATCATTATTCACATATCGTGCGTTTTTTCTTATTTTTACTTTAAAATTTCCAACAAATCCAGAAACTTCTTCAATTTCGCTATATGTATATAAATTTAAATTTGGAGTTCTTGCCGCTTGAAGCATAACTGGTCCCAGTATTCATATACTACAATCATCTGTAGGAAATGTACGATCTAATTTAGCCATCTTTCCACCTATAGTAGGACTTTTTTCAACCAAGTGAACTTCAAATCCTTCTTCAGCTAGATCAATTCCTGCAGATAAACCTGCTACACCTCCACCGATTATCAAAGCTTTTTTTGTTATATCGACTTCTTTAATTAAGATTTTTTCTAAAACTGAAGCTCTTGCTACTGCGGATCGCATTATATCTTCTGCTACTCTTTGAGCTCCTGCTTTATCCTTTTTATGTACAAAGCTAGCATGTTCACGTATATTAGCAAATTCTAAATAGGAAGAATCAATACCCATTGATTCTAAAACACTTTTAAATACAGGTTCATGAGTCTTAGGAGTACAAGATGCAACAACTAATCTATTTGCTTTGCTTTCAATCATCTTTTCTTTAATAAATTCAGCACCGGGTTCGGTTCAAAGACTGATATAATCAAATACTTCTACAACATTTGGAAGAGTCTTTGAGAATTCTGTTAATGCTTTAGTATCTATTATTTCAGCAATATTTATTCCTCATTGGCATATAAATACAGCAATCCTAGGTGTTTCTTCATCATATTGAACTGTTTCGTCTTTAGTTTCTACCATTGCATATTACCTTTATTCCTTTCTTCTTATTTTTCCTCCAATTCCGTTATTCAGATATTGATGTAAATCTGTACTAATTAATTAAGTTTAAATTGTTTTAATAAAATGTTTCTTATAGTTAAAAATTATTATAAATATAAATTGAAATTTTAAAATCTAAATAATATTGTCTATTTGGTGAGATTTGTGTTATTTCAAATTGGAATTCCTGTTGGAGCACAAATGGGCTTAATTATTAGCGCTGTACTATTAATACTTTTTGATATGTTATTTTTAAAAATTGGTTTAGCTATTACTAAAGCTCAAGTAAAAAAGAATTTAAAATGGGTGGCATTTAGCTGGGTTATTCAATTTGGAGTCATCTTTTTCATTGGTTCCCCTTTAATTTTATATGGGATGATTGGGAGATTTCAGGGAGATCCAGGAATTATAATGTTAGTAATTTTCTTTGCTGTTTTTATAGATGTAAATATTATAAATCTACTTCATAGAGTTGGATTAAAAAGATCTGTTGTCGTTATGATTTTTGTTGTAGGTCCAATTATAACAGCGATGATCAATCTTGGTCAAAGTCTAGGAGGGACTTTTTAAAAAGTTAAATATTTATTTCTTTGTTGATTTTGGCGCTCATTTTAACAATTTCATCTCTAGCAGCTCTTCCAAAATTTTCTTGAGAATACTGTTTATTTTTATTATATGCATAAATGATATTTCTGGATGAGTTTACAACGCCACCTAAACCATTACTGTAAAAGCCATTTTTAATGTCTTTCGCCTGTGCTCCTTGAGCTCCGTAGCCGGGAATTAATATAAAAGAATATTCTACAATTTCTCGAATTTTTTTTAATTCTTTAGGATAAGTTGCCCCAATAACAACTCCTAAATTAGTGAAATTTGAAAATTTTTCTAAATCATTACTCCAGGAGTTTATTAACTCAGCAAGTAGGATATAATTTCTCTTTAAAAGCTTATTTTCTACTCTAAATTCAATAAAATCGCTAGGAACATTATCTAATTTTATACTAAATAAATCTTGAAATTCAGAGCTACTTGGATTTGATGTTTTTACAAGAATAAATAAGCCTTTTTCTTTATAACTTAAAAAAGGTTTAACACCATCATAACCTAGATATGCGTTTATAGTACAGGCATCTACCTTAAAATTCTCAAATACAGAATAAGCATAAGCTTCAGAAGTACTTCCTATATCATTTCGCTTAGCATCTAGAATTACTAATAGATCATTCTTATGGGCGAATTTTATAGTTTCTTTTAATGCCTCTAAAGCTTCATATTTTTCATAGAAAGCTATTTGAGGTTTAACAACTGGAATTAAATCATAAGTATTTTCAATTAATATTTTATTAAATTCTAGAATGATTTTATTTGGTTCTTTTAGTTCTTCAATTAAATATTTGGGGATCTCACCCTCATTATCCATTCTGGGATCAAGTCCCATACAAACAACACTTCTTTTTTCTGTAATTAGTTGAATTAAATCTTCGATAAAATTCATGATTTGTTAGATTTGTGTTTTTTAATTAACATTTGTTATACAATCAAGAAATTGTTGGCAATGAGTGATCCAAATTTTAGAATTTTTTAACAATAGACTCATTTCCAATTTTACTTTTAATCTGTTTGTTATATGAATAATTTTTTAAGAATTTGAATTTGATGTTTTCTTTTCTCTAACTTCTTAACTCTCTATTCTATTTTAGCTCCTAAAGGAGTTAAGAAAAACGCAAAAATTAAAGAAATACTAAATTTCAAAGTCCAAATTTAGACCCTTAGCGAGCCACGGAATGCCCTAACGCCATAGAAAGAGGGTGCGCTATTATGATACACGAAGACATGTCCGTAGCGGCGATCAGCAAAGATAGCGCCTCCAAGTTTCCTAATATCAGAAGGAGTTTTCACCCAGCTCGACGTTTTCATATCGAAATTTCCCAGCTTCTGTAATTCTCGATATTGTTCTTCCGTTAAAAGGTCAATGCCCATGGTCGCTGCCATATCAATAGCGTTACCTTCTGGATGCACCCCTTTCTTTTCCCTCGCCTCCTGCCCTTCACGATCGTAACAAATATTTCTACGACCTTTAGGACTTTCTGCTGAACAATCATAAAAAATGTATTCACCTGTCTTTTTATCATGACCAACAACATCCGGTTCACCACCAGTTCTTTCCATTTCATTGAGTGACCATAGTTTTTCAGTATTAACTTCCAGTTTTGCTTGTACTTTAGCCCATTCAAGACTTTTATGACGGTTCATGTTTTTCTCAAAACGGGCTTTCAATACTCTGAGTAGTTCTTCATGTTGTTCTGGTGACAACTCTTTTTTGAAGGTAGTAATTGATGACTTAGGCATAATCACTGTATTCATCCTGAGTTTATAAAATTATTAATTTTCGAATATAAACTCTAATTTTATAAAATAAAATATTTATTAATCATCTAATTATCGCCAAATTGATCGATAATATCATATATTTCATTCATTAATTCATCTAACTCAATGGTTTTTTGTTCTTCAGAAACCATGTTTCTAATAGTAACAGTTCTTTCCGTTAATTCTTCAGGACCAATAATTAATACAATTAAAACTCCCAATTCATTAGCTTTTGCGAGTTGATTCTTTAAATTCTTAAATCTATAGTCAATTAGACATGGAAAATCTTCATCTCTAATTATTCTTGCAAGTTCAAAGGCATAAGTTGACGTTTCTTCGCTTATAGATGCTATATAGATTGTATCACTATAATCCCTTAACCTAATGTCTTCTGGAATCAAGTTATAGGTTTTCAAAAACAAAGAAAGTGTGTATACTCCCATACCAAAACCAGTACCAGTAATTTTTTCGTCAGAGAATATCGATAATAAGTCATCATATCTTCCCCCTCCAAAAATACTTCTTTTATTTTCTTTTCCAGTGTCAAATACCTCATAAATAATTCCAGTATAATAATCAAGTCCTCTAACCGTCCCAGATGAAAAAGTACAATAATTAGAAAGATTTATTTCTTTTAATAGCCTAATAAAATTAGTTATCTCGAGATATCCATCAGATTGATAAAATACTTTTGGTATATTATCAAATTTCCCCAACAATTCATCAATATCAGTCGCTTCTTTTAGCTTTAAAACACCTTGAATGATGAATTCATCTTGAAATGTGTCAATCAAAAATTTTTCAAATTCGTCCTCTTCCATTTTGTCAGATTTATCTAATACCTTGTAGACTAAAGGGAGTTTTTCTTTTTCAATTTGGAGTATAAATTTACTTACAGAATCCATAAATCGCCTACTATTGAAATAAATTTGAAACTGTTCTGCTGTAGCTCCAAATTCAGTGAAAATATCCACAATTATGTTAAATATTTCAAGGTCTCCATATAGACTCTCTTCGCCTAAAATATCTACATTAGGTTGAATAAATGCCCGTCGGCGACCTCGTTGAGGTCTTTCATACCTAAAGCAAGTTGGAACAGAAAACCACCTAATTGGTTTTTTTAATTCTTGACTTTTTTTTGCAACCATTCGAGCTAATGAAGGTGTAAGCTCTGGGATTAGAATCAATCTTTCTCCTGCTTTTTTTTCAATGATGAATGATTGTTCATTGACTAATTCATCGGATGATTTCGCAGCAAAAATTTCAACGAGTTCTATTTGTGGAGTAGCATACTCTTCATAACCGTATCTTTCTGTAATATCTCTTATAGTTTCAATTATCCAATTAATTTCACGTAAATCTGAAGGGTAATAATCATCCATTCCCCTTATTGGTTCCTTAGAAAATTTCTTAGTCATTAGTCTACACAATTCCTTTACAATAATAATTAAAAATTAAAAAGATAGTTAACAAATAATTTTTTCGATCTTAATCAGTCCGTTAAATGATTCATGCCGATTCTACATTAAATTTAATTACCATTTTACTTTATGTTCTTCAATATCCTACTACGGAGATGTAAAGCTTGGAAGAAAATTGGAAAGATGAAATTTCTACCCCTGCTCTTGTTGTTGATTATAATCTTATGAAAAAAAATATTGAAACAATGGCAAAATTTGCAAAAGAACACCATGTGGGTTTACGACCTCATGTTAAAACACATAAATGTCCTATAATTGGGAAAATGCAACTAGAAGCTGGAGCTAATGGGATTTGTGTAGCTAGAGTGGGAGAAGCAGAAGTCTTCGCTAAAAATGGATTTGATGATATTTTAATTGCAAATGAAGTTGTTGATCTCCATCAAATTGAAAGATTGGTTAAATTAAATAAAAAATCCCTTGTGAGGGTATGCGTTGATTCTGAAAAGAATATAGCAGATCTAAATAGGATTGCATATAAAGAAGGTCAAAAATTAGAAGTTTTACTTGAAGTAGACGTGGGTTTAGGAAGAAATGGTGTACAAGCGGGAGATCCTGCTTTAAATTTAGCAAATTCAATTAAAAAGAAATCACATCTAAAGTTAGTAGGGCTTCAAGGTTATGAAGGTCATTTAATTTCTATTATTGATCCCGAATTAAGGAGGGAAAAAACAGAAGATTCTATGAATTTATTAGTAAAGACTAGAAATCTCCTGAATAATAATGGATTTGATATATCATACTTAACTGCTAGTAATACGGTTACCTATAAATTCTCAGCAGATTATGACGGTATTACTGAGCTACAACCAGGGACATATGTCTTCAATGATGAACATTATCTTGAACTATCACCCGAATTTGACATAGCTGTTACGGTTCTAAGCACGGTTTCTAATAATCCAGGGAAAAGAATTTATAGTATCGATGCAGGATTAAAAGCAGCGACAAATGATAATGGAAATCCAATCTTTAAATATTATCCAAAGAGTAAAATAAAAGTTATGACAGAAGAGCACTCTATCGTTAGAACTGCCCCAAAAGATCGTTTCGAAATTGGTCAAAAAATAGAGATTTATCCGAGTCATATTTGTACAACTGTTAATTTATATGATTTCTTTACTGTAGTAGAAGAGGGACATTTTAAAGAGAGGTGGGAGATTCTTGGTAGAGGAAAAAATTATTAAGAAAGAGAAAATATGATTTTTTATGGTTGATATTGAGAAAGTTTTTCCCGAGGGTGCGACTGTTGCAGGTCCATATAGCCCTGGAGTGAAAGTTGGAAATTTTATTTTCGTGTCAGGTCAAGGACCAGCTGGAGGTGCGATGGATATAGAAGATCAAACAGAAACAGCTCTTGAAAAAATAAAAGAGATTATTGAAGCCGCAGGAAGTAGTATTTTAAATATTGTTAAAATAACTGTTTTTATGAAAAACA
The DNA here is from genome assembly GCA_048939015.1 of Promethearchaeota archaeon. Taxonomy (GTDB): domain Archaea; phylum Asgardarchaeota; class Lokiarchaeia; order Sigyniarchaeales; family SOKP01; genus Loki-b32. Next base: position 67,186 of record JBHLPW010000009.1, on the reverse strand, counting down.
TAAACGATTTTACTAAAATGAATAAAACTTATAAAGACTTTTTCGAGAAGAATGGTGTAACTGAAATCTTTCCGACAAGATCGACAGTAGAAGTCTCAAATTTTCCAGTACCTGGAATGTTAATCGAAATAGATGCTATTGCAATCCTTAAATAAATAATATTTAATTTATTTAAACCAATATTTTCTTTAATTGTAATACAAAAGAATTATAATTTATTTTACTAAACTCGAGTAATGGTTGATTTGACTAAAGAGGAGTTATATAAAAAGATCATAGATTCCATTGTTAATTTAGAAGAGGAAGAAGCAATTGGGTTAGCCAACAAGGCAATAAAAAATAAGATTAATCTACTTGATGTTATAGAGAATGGATTTGCTGCAGGAATTCGAAAAGTGGGTGAATTATGGGAAGAAGGTGAATTTTTCTTACCTGAATTGATGAGAGGAGCAGATATAATGCAAAAATGTTTAGATTTACTAGTACCGCACCTTAAAGAAGGATCAGAAAGCATTACTCAAGGTAAAGTTGTTATAGCCACAATAGAAGGAGATATTCATTCAATTGGAAAAACGATTGTAGCTACAATGCTAAGAGCATATGGCTATGAAGTTTTTGATTTAGGCGCTGATGTTCCTGCTAAAAAAATCATCGATAAGGCAATAGAGAATAATGCAGATATTATTGGTGTTTCTGCTCTTTTAACAACTACTATGATTGGTCAAAAGAAGATTATAGATATTTTAAAAGAAAATGGTTTAAAAGATAAATTTAAGGTTATTCTTGGCGGTGCTCCTGTGACAACTACTTGGGTGAAAGAGTGTAATGCTGATGGTTTTGCTGAAAATGCTATTGATGCTGTAAAATTAGTTAATTCTTTTCAAAGGAAATAAAAAATGAATATAGAGAGGTAAGAAGATATGCTATTTCAAGATTGGTTGAAGGATGACTCTAAAGTTATTCTATTCGATGGAGGTATGGGAACAGAACTTATTAAGAGAGGTTTAGAACCAGGAAAAGTTCCAGATATATTAAATATTGAAAAGTCAGATACGATTGTGGAAATTCACAAATCTTATTATGATGCAGGCTCAGATATGTGCCAATCGAATACTTTTGGTTCAACTCCATTAAATTTACGTCGCCATAATCTCGAAGATAGGATTATAGAAATTATAGAGAAAGCTTTAGAGAATATCAAAAAAGCATGTCCCTCAGGAAGTTTAATTGTTGGTGATATTGGTCCAACAGGTGAATTTAGACCTCCTGTAGGAAATGCTTCAAGTGAAGAATGGTATTCCAGTTTTTCAACTCAAGCAGAACTATTAGATAAAAGTGTAGATCTCTGGCACATTGAAACAATTTCGGATATCGAAGAAATGTTAGCAGCAATTAAGGCTATTCGTGATATTTCTAAGAAGCCAATCATTTCCTCAATGACTTATAAGAAAACCAAAAGAGGTTTTTTTACCATAATGGGGGATTCTTTAGAAAAATGTATAGAAATGCTAGATAATGAAAATGTAGATGTGATAGGAGCGAATTGTACACTGGGATCTAGTGATATGCTTGAACTATTAAAAATTGCAAAAAAAATTACAGACAGACCCCTTTCTATAAAACCTAACGCGGGACAGCCTGTAGTTAAGGGTACTAAAACATTTTATGAACAATCTGCTGAAGATTTTGCTGAAGATGTTGGCAAAATGATAGATATAGGTGCAAAGATTGTAGGTGGATGTTGCGGAACATCTCCAACAACGATAAAAGAAATCCGTAAAATCATTGATTCTCGTTAATAATTACTTATCATAGGAGAATAAAAAAATGCCTATAATTCGACCAGAGATTAAAATACTAGATGATAAGCATAAAAAATTGATTTTAGAGGAGGCAAAAGTCATCCTTGAAACGCAAGGTGTTTTTATAGAAAACAATGAAGCCATAGAATTATTTAATAAACATGGGATAATTCATGAAGGTTCACGTTTTTTGATTCCACCAGATTTGATTGATAAAAGTCTAAAATCTGTGCCAAATGAAATAAATCTTTATGACCGAGAGGGTAATAAACATACTACTCTAAGTGGAAATAACGTTAACTTTGATCCTGGATCAGCAGCAATATTTTTGCTTGATGAAGAAACAGGAGATATCAGAGAAGCATTTTCTAATGATTTTATTAGATTTTCTAGAATTGTTGAACAATTAAAATATGTTGATGCCCAAAGTACTGCATTAATTTATCAAGATATCCCCAAAGAAGCTCAAGATTGGCATAGGTTGTATCTTGCATTGTCTCATTGCTATAAACCAGTTGTGACAGGAACCTTCCGAAAAGAAAGCTTCTCAATTATGAGAGAAATTCTTTTAACATGTAGACTTTCAGAAGAAGACTTAGCAAGGAAACCTCTAGCCATATTCGATGCATGTCCTAGCCCTCCTCTCAAATGGTCAGATCTTACGACTCAATCAATAATTGATGCCGCTAGAAGCATGATTCCTTCGGAGTTTGTTTCAATGCCATTAGCGGGAGCCAATGCTCCAATCACCTTGATAGGATCAATAACTCAGCATTGTGCTGAATGTCTTGCAGGAATTGTTATTATACAATTAACTAAAAAAGGAGCTCCTTTAATTTGGGGAGGTTCTCCAGCAATATTTGATATGCGCCATGGTACAACACCAATGGGTGCGATTGAAACAATGATGATTAACTTAGGGGATATTGAGATGGGTAAATTCTTGAATTTACCAACACATGCTTATATGTCCCTTAGTGATTCTAAAATTCCAGATAGTCAAGCTGGTTTTGAAGCTGGTATGGGAGCTCTTTTAGCTGCATTAGCAGGAATTAATATGATTTCTGGTCCTGGAATGCTAGATTTCGAATCCACTCAAAGTGTTGAGAAATTAATTATTGACAATGAAATAATAGGAATGATAAAAAGATTCATTCAAGGTATTGAAGTACATAATCGTCCATTTGCTTCAGATATCCTAAAAGATTATGAAGAGAAAGAAGAACTCTTATCTCATCCATCAACCTTGAAATTGTTTAGAAAAGAATTATTCCTCCCAAGTTCGATTATTGATCGAATGACTCGGGATGCATGGAAAGATAGTGGTTCAAAATCGACTAGACAAAGAGCGAGAGAATTATCAAAACAATTAGCAGAAAAATCATCTTTAAGACCTATAGATGATGTATTAAAAGAAGAATTAAATAAAATCGCTGAACTTGAATTAAAGTAAATTTTTTAAGTTATTTTCTCCAAAATAATTAGATCTAATCATTTTTTGTAAAAAATAAGTTTATAAACCTAAAATAGATTGAATATTTTAAAGAAAAAAATTCTTAATTTAGTTTCTTAACGTTATTAATGGAAATTGTCTATCTTTTAGCTGAAAAACTATCTCAAAAAATACATATTTCCCCGCCTGCTGCAAGAGGTTTATTAAAATTATCTATAAAGGATGAAGTGGGTCCGTTTAAACCACTTAATCAGTTAGATTATGATGATTTTAAAAATGCGATTGAAAAGGCATTAAGACTGAGATTGGATAAGTTAAGCATTAATACGTCATACGAGATAATAGAATACTTAATAACAGAGTTAAGAAGTATACAATCATTAATTACTATTGGAGGAGTATAAATATTTCAATAAATATTCTGTATTTAACTTTCATTTCCTTTTTTCTTGCTTTTATAGGTACAACCTTGTTAATTTCGATCCATTTTTTGATTCGAAGTATTAAGAGTAAAAATAACAATTTTCTAATTGTGGGTTTTGGTTTTCTTTCTATTTCATTAGGATTTATTGGAAATTTTATATTTAGTCTGGGTTCCTTATTTCTTGAAGTTTGCATTTTTACTGGTTATGTATTAACGGTTATATTTACGAATAGGACTTTCTATAAGGATACAGAATCAAAAGCCAAATTGGTATTAATAATTGTTATCATTTTAGGAATGATTCAAATTATTTTTTTTATAATTAATGAAAGATCCCTATATTATATTCGTGTCAGTTTAGATGTTCCATATACTTTACTTGTTTTTAATTGGCTAGCCTTTTCATCATATCGGGTATATTTAAGAATTAAAATTGAGAATATCCAACCTTGGATAAAATTACGATACAAAATGATTTTTATTTTTTCATTTATTTTGAGTCTAAATAACATCCTAGAGTTCTTTCAGCCAAGAGGTGTATTTTGGGGTGATCCAAATCATCCTATAAGTCTAATTGTTTTCGGATTAACAGCAATTATAGTAGTTTGTTTTTCAATAGGATTTTCTTTAGCTTGGTTAATGCCTAATGCCCTAAAAAAATACTTTAATAGAAATTATACTCCTATAAAGGATGTACATCTTTCAGAAGAAGAATTGAAAACTTTGTTAAGGAAAGATTTAGACGAACATTAATGATTTAAAAGTTCAGAATCTATTAATAAAATAGTCTTTTTTATTCTAACAAATGAGGTTATTTTTATGAGTAATATTATAAACTATTTATTGAAAGACTTTCCAGATATAGTTATTTTAACAGACTTGAATGGCAATGTCACTGATCTTTCCCAGAGTGCTTTAGAATTTTATGGTTCAAAGGATAAAGGCAAATTCATTGGAAAAAATATATTAGACTTTATTCATCCTGATAGCATAGAAATTGCTATAGAAAAATCGCGAGAATTGATGAAAAATGAGAAAGTAAAGGGTTTCGAATTAAAACTCATATTAAATAAGAATTCCTATTACTTTGGAGAAATAACTTCTATTTTAATTAAGGATAATGACAGAAAACCTCAATATTATTTAACTATTATAAAAAACATTACAGAAACTAAAAATATATTAGAAGATTTAAACAGATCTAAACAAATGTTCCAATTGGTATTAGATAATATCCCTCAATTCATTTTTTGGAAGGATAAAGATTCTAAGTTTTTAGGTTGTAACGAGAATTTCGCTAGAGTAGCAGGGGTAGGTACAGCGGAGAAAATTGTCGGTAAATATGACCAAGATCTAGTTTGGAAAAAGGAAGAAGCAGAATCTTTTTTTGAAATTGATCGGTTTGTCATGGAATCAGACAAACCTGAATATCATATAATTGAATCTCAATTACAAGCTGATGGAAAAGAAGCTTGGTTAGACTCAAATAAAATTCCTTTACATGATTCAAATGGAAATGTTATAGGTGTTCTCGGAACTTATGAGGATATTACAGAACGGATTAATGCTGAAGTTACATTAAAGAAATCGGAACAAAGTTATAAGAATGCATATAATCAGGCAAATTTTTTAAGAGATTTATTCTCACATGATATGAATAATATACTTCAAGGAATTCAATCAGGTACAGAATTAATTGAAATCTATCTTAAATCTAAAGATGAAATGGGGATATATAGAATTTTAAAGATTATTTTAAATGAGATTAGAAGAGGAGTAAGATTAATTAAAAATATTAGTACCTTTTCCCAAATAGAAATAGAAAGTGAAAATTTCACACCCATTGAGGTTATTAAGCTTTTAAAAATTTCAATAACAAATTTATTAGATTTTTTTCAGCACAAAAAAATTAATATTAAAATTGATTCTCAGGAAAGCAGTGTTTATGTCAATGCAAATGATTTTCTTATTGAAGTATTTCAAAACATATTTATCAATGCTATCGTATTTAATGACAATCCTGAAGTAGTAATCAACGTTATAATTACAATTGAAACGGAAGATAATAAATCCTATATTAAAATTCAATTTATAGATAATGGGATTGGTATTGAGGATGATCGAAAAGAAATAGTATTCCAAAGAACTGAAAATATGGATAAACAAATTACAGGTCTCGGTTTGGGATTATCTTTATCAAAGAAAATAATAGAAGCCTATAATGGAAGAATTTGGGTTGAAGATAAGGTAGAAGGGAATTATGAAGAGGGGAGTAAGTTTATTATTTTTATCCCTAAAGTATAAATTTTTAAAAAGAGACAAGATTTTGTGTCACTTCGTTTACATATTTTTCAAATATCTTATTCAATTCTATTTAATTTTCTTAATCCTAGAAATAATAATGGAATTGCACTTAATATAGAAATCAATAACAATGGCATAAGATAATGGAATCTTGCTAAAATAGGAGAAGTTGGTGCTGGAAATGCTACTATAATGAATAACAAAATAAACTGAAAAGGTATTAGTTGAAGAATCATTAAAAAAAGGTTATTTGATGTCATTTCACTACCTTTTTCTTCAAAAGCGGGGCTTAAACATTGGATTCCAACAGCTTGAGAAATTGCCACTTCACTATTTATTAAATAAAAACTAAAGAAAAATATGATATTGAAAAAATCGAATTTAAGTATGAATGAAAAGAAAATTGTAAGTCCTAATGCCATAAGTATGTTAAAAATTAACATGGCGAGAAGATATGAAAAAACTAAACCTCGAATAGATCGAGGGCTTCTTTTATATACCCAAATTAAATCTTTGCTACCAACAAAAATATAGCTTCCAAATAGAAGACTATACATTATTCCTCCAATAATTATTATCATTGTGATTACTATTGATTGACCAATCAAATAGTCCAAACCAAATGATGAGAAAAGAACACCTAATACACCCACTAGTCCTAATAAATAGGCAAACTTCATTATACTTTCCCTTCTTCTCAAAAATTCTTTTAATTGAGTTATTATTAACCCTTCCCATTTATGACCTGTTAATTTCCTTGTCAAAATATAAAATTTATTTTCTCTTTCTATTGTTGAAGATATTTTCTCTATGCCACCTTCGACAGTAAAGAATTTATTAGCTTTTTTATAAGCAATTATAAATATAATCAGAGGTATTATTATTACTAATGCTATATTTGCCCATATGTTTAATATATAGCTACTTATCAAACTTGGTTCAATAGAAAACAAAATAATATTAGAAAACCATAAAGAAGGATAAAACAATACCCAATTCCTTAATTGTGGATTTGATATAAGAAATTCAAATAGGAATTGCAAAGTATATATTATTGCTACCATCGCAATAGATAAGAAAAATAATAGAATTTTTCCTAAATCCTTTGCTCGATCACTTTTAGCTATTTTGTGCTCTAACCATGCCGCAATTATGGAACCAAGTAAAGTTGCAAATAATACTAATCCAAAAATACAAGTATAAATAATAATATATTGAATTAGATTTAAATTAATAATAGGATTGAGCATTCCGGTTATTATTGGAGCGAAAAGTAAAACTCCGCCTAAAAAAATTGGCAATTTTCCAACGAGTTCTCCTAAGAAAATATCACCTGGAGTAGCTGGTGATGCCAATATTATTTCTTTAAAACCAATTTCAATTTTCCTATATATACTGTTTAAGGGATAAATAAAAATAGATAAAAAGAAAGCCATTAACACATATTCAATTACTAAGGCGACTGCTAAATTTATTTCTGGAATCGCTTCTGCTAATGTTGGCATAAAAAAGTTAAAAAGCATCGGAGCTAAAATAAACGCCCAAATAATAAAAAATAAATACAAAAGAACAAAAAATAAAAACCGGTGGTTTCGGAATTTATTAGTTCTAAGTTTTATTTCATTCTTTGCAATTATTTTCCAAAGCGCCATTTTTGTCCAGTCTTTATTATTTCTTTTTCCTTTTTTTGTCTTTTACAGAGCTAGTAGGAGTCTCTTCTCTCCAGGCTAGTAGATCTTCAATTTTAGAAACGCCCATAATTTTTAGATATGCTTCTTCTAAATCTTTTGCACCAACGGATTCAATAATTTCTTTTGGGCTTCCCTCAACTTTTAATTCCCCTTTATCGATGATCCCAATTAAATCACATAATTCTTCAGCAGCATCAAGGAGATGAGTACAAATAAAGATAGTTTTATCCGCTTTCCTAGCAAGATCAGAGATTAAATCTTTTACCATTCTTGCAGCTGCAGGATCTAGATTAGATGTTGGTTCATCCAAGAAAATAATCTTAGGATCTTGTATTAAGGCGGCGCATAAACAAACTTTTTGCTTCATACCTCTCGAATATCCTTCTAAAAGATCATTCTCACGCCCTTCCAAGTCAAAAATATCTAATAATTCTTCAATACGTGTAGAAATAATATTTTTTGGGAGATAATATAACTCACCAACAAATTCCAAGAATTCTTTAGCTGTCAACTTTTGATAGAGTCCAGGGGATTCAGGCAAAAAACCACAATTTAATTTGACATCTTTACTCTGAGTTATAATATCATACCCTACAACTTCTGCAGTACCACTTGTGGGAGAAATTATAGCATTTAACATTCGAACAGTGGTAGTTTTGCCAGCACCGTTAGGACCTAAGAGTCCATAAGTTTTACCATATGAAATTTTCAAATTTAGATTATTTACAGCTACAATTTTTCCAAATTTCTTAGTGAGATTATGAGATATAATGGCATTGTTGTTAGAAATTATTGTTCACTTCCATTTCTCTTGATAAGTTATTTTCAAAATTTTTCTAATCAATTAAATTTTACTTAATTAAAAAGCGATTGTTATTGTTTTGTCAACATTCGTAATAATTAGATAAGAATCAGAATAAATCTCTAATGTCTATGAAAATAAACCTTTAAAATTGCTAAAACTTATTCCTATTTAGTTTGGATAATAACATTAAGAAAGGTCTAATAACTGGTTTTATAGGAATAGTTTTTGTAGGACTACAACCAATAGTTGCTCTTTTAAGACCTACTGCTGTTGATGCATATCTCTCAGGAGCGATGACATGTTTGGTTGAAACTATGGTTTTTTTTCCAATAATGTTATTTGAATTAAAATTCAAAAGCTCAAATAAAAGGATATTAATTAATAAAGAAAATCAAAATAGTCAATCTAATTTTCTAAGTAGTTGGAAGAAAAATATTTGGTTATTATTGTTTATTGGATTACTATTTGCGCTTAATCAAGTTTTATTTTTTGTAGGATATTCTCTTTCAGGAGCTATAAATGGATCTTTAACTCAAAAAACAACGGTATTTTTTGGAATAATTTTAGGGTTTCTTATTCTAAAAGAAAGAGTTACTAAACTACAAATTGTTTTTTCATTTGTACTTTTTTTTGGATTAGCAATAAGTATTACTCAATTTTTTACTCTTGTCAATTTTAATAATACTATTTTGAGTGGCATAGGAATCTTACTGCTGATAACATTCTTGTGGATGGTTGGACATACTCTAACTAAGCCAATTTTTAGTAGAAATGAAGCTACTCCTATTCAAATGGTTTTTATTAGAAATATTCTGTCATGTGTAATCTTAATCTCCACTTATTTCCTTTTCTTTACTCCAGATTTAAGAATTTTCTCTGAACCATCTAATTTGTTATTTTTCTTTATGATGGGATCGGTGTATGGCGCAGGATTAGTATGTTGGTATTTGACATTATCTTATTTAAGCGTCTCAAAAGCTACTACCATCTTTTCTCCAACTCCAATAACATCTGCAATTTTTGCCACTCTTATTCTTGGAGAAAATTTCACTATTGCTCATTTAATAGGTACATTACTAATAATCGTTTCAATTATAATAATTGTTAACCAAAAAGATAATGATAAAATTATTGATATTTAGAAAGTAAAAGAAAAAAATATATCTATATATATTTTTCTTTTGTTATTATTTCATTTAATCAAGTTATTTTTACTGGTTTTCATTTTATCCATAACATTTAAATATAATATTATATGGAAGTATATAAAGAGATATATAATAACTCTTTTGAAAAAACTTATGTTGAAATATCAATTTTAATGAATGAAAATGTCAAATCATGAAATTATTGTTGTAAATGGCTTAAAGAAGTTTTTTGGTGAAGTCAAAGCTGTTAATGGTATTTCTTTTAATGTTCGACAAGGTGAAGTATTTGGTCTTTTAGGTCCTAATGGTGCGGGAAAAACTACTACTATAAAGCTTCTATTAGGACTTCTTGAACCAAATGAAGGAGAAATGAGTGTTTTTGGCTTGAATCCTGAACATGATGAAGTTGAAATTAAACGTCGAATTGGCTACGTAAGTGAAGAACCTTTAATATTCAAGTCTTTAACGCCAAAAGATTTATTTAATTTTATAGCGTCTGTACGTCAATTAGATGAAATGAAGACTACAGAGCTTGCAAAAGAGTATATGGAAAGTTTAGAAGCTATAGAATATTACGATCAGCTAATCGCTACTTTATCCCATGGTAATAAACAAAAATTGCAAATTATTGCCGCAATACTCCATGAACCAGATTTACTTATTTTAGACGAGCCTATCGCAGGTCTTGATGCTAAATCTGTAAGAGTCTTTAAATCTATATTGGATCTCCATACAGAGAGTGGGGGTTCCGTTCTATTTTCAACTCATATTATGGAAATAGCTCAAGAATTATGTGATCGTATAGGTATCATTCATAAAGGAAAAATGGTCGGGATTGGAACTTTAGAGGAATTACGTCAGCAAGCAGATAGATTTGGGGCAAGTTTAGAGGATGTCTTTCTACGATTAACTGAACAAGATACTTCAGTTAATGAGATAGTTAGCAAGTTACGAGCATCTTACAAAATGAAGAGATAAGGGAGCTAACAAATATGGGAGAACAAAAAAGCAGATCTTTTTATTCTTTAGCAAAGTACCCTACACATGAGATAATAATGGAGGGTCAATTAGCAAGTGCAGGAGCTCATCAAGCAAAATTTATTGAAAAATTGAAAAAAAATAATAAGTATATTATATATCAAGCTTTAGGTCTAAAAATTGTCTTTAGTTTTCTTTTTTTATTTTTACCTATACTTCCTTTAATCACTTATAATCAAATGCAAGGATTTATTCGTTCAGGAATATACTCTATAAATTCAATTGTTCTTGTCTCTTCTATTATCTTTATTATATATTTTGGTATGAACTTTATGTACATGTTAATGTTTGGGATGATAACAACAGGCTCTTTCATGTCAGGGAATGCATTCAAGTGGTTACAAACTTTACCCTTTTCAAAAAAGAACCTAAAGAAAATTGGCTTTATGACATTGTTTCGTAATTTAGATATTCCCGTTATATTATTAGTTGCTGGTTTTCCAGTAATTATGCTCATTATAACACAAAATATTCTTATATTTTTGATATCGTTTGTTGCAAATATTATTAATGCTATTTTCAGTTTTAGCATTCTAATATTAATTGGAGAGAAGATGAGTTTTCTTTTTTCAGAAACAAAAGTCGGATCAAAAAGGGCAGGTTTAGTTAGAACTATCACGATGTTAGGGTATTTTATCATTATGTTTGGTACGAGTTTTATATTTAGTTGGGGGATGCAAGCTGTTGAGACCCTTTTCGATTCTTTTGTATCTACTGAACCCTCATTTGGTCTATTAATAATTTTGAGCTTAATTCCTTTTATTGTGGCTCCTTCATTTTTTGTATCATTAGGTTCAATTCAATTTCAAGCAGATCCAATTTTGATACTGACTACAATTACTGGTTTAGTACTGAGTGTAATTTTGACATGGGTAATTTTTAAGGTTGCACAACGAGCTTTACAAAGTGCTATTTCGACAGAAATTCCAATAAAAGCAGAAAAGAAAGAGAAAAAAGAGATTCATTTTGAAATTATTGCTAATTCACCAATTAAGGCATATATACGGAAAGATTTAGTTTCTTCTACGAGAGATATTCAATCATTTATGTTTATATTCTTCCCAATTTTTTATCCATTGATAATGATTTTATCTATGATGGGAATATTTAATGAATTTTCTATGACAACAGAAGCAATTTTAATAATGTGGTCCATCATTCTCATGATTTATATGTTTATACCAATAATGCTGATAGTTGGATTCTTGAACTTAGAAGAATCAGGCAGCTCAACATTAGCATCATTACCCCTTGTTCCTCGAGATCAAGCAAAAGCAAAAGTTCTTTTAATGTTTTCTATTCAAGGAGTATCACTTATTCTAACTTCAATAGTCCTTACTATAATATTAGAAACCTTTTTCGTTGTTCTATTACTTTTGATTACCTTACCTATAGCGTGGACATTACTTTTGTTTATGTTTATATTGAAAATTAAATTCTTCGGAAAGATGAAATACAAATATATTCTTGAAGAATTGCATAAGGAACATAAAATAATAAAGTGGATCATAATGCTCTTATCTGAATTTGGACTCTACATGATAATTTTGATAATAGGCACTGTTTTAATATCTATTTTTGGTATTACTATTGCGCTTATATTTTTGGGTGCAATCGGCCTTCTTGGATTAGCATTAATGTTATTTATTTTTACCAGAATGTTTCCAAAAGAAGAAAAACTGTCTACCTACGAAACTATGGGTTTTTTAAGAAATAACCCAATTATAGGAGTTGTAGTTTTAACAATTTTATATTTTGCTTTTCTGCAGTTAGCCGGGTTTGCTGAGTCTTTAACCTTGCTTCCACTCCTAAGTAATCTAACAATTAATAATTATCCCATATTTTTATTTATTGAATTCTTCTTAGTATTCGGTTTTTTAACTCTTCTATTGTTTTTTGTAATCCCTAAAGGTATGAAGCTTCCTGAAATAAGTGATTCTTTTAAAGATTATACAAGAAAAATTCACTTAAGCACAAAACAACCTATATTAAGAAATTTACTTCTTGGATTTGGCTCATTTGTAATATTTGGAATAGTAGTATTAATTGGCGCCATTAGTCTTGGGAATTATGTTTTTGATCCTTCAGTATTATTTGGCAATCCTAACCCTAGCGGATTTGGACTAGCAGGATTAGGTTGGTTTTTATTTATATACATGCTCATTCCTGGGATCTGGGAAGAAACTGCTTTCCGTGGAGTAGCAATTCCTATGTTATCTAAAAAATATCATATGGGAATAACTCTTATACTCAGTAGTGTAATGTTTGGATTTGCCCATAGTTTTAATCTCATTACTTATTTTATTTTAGGAGTCGATCCTGTTAGTGCTTTGTTATCCGTTTCATTTCAAGTAACATATGCCTCATTATTGGGTTTGTCTTTTGGATATATGTACATCAAAACGAAAAGTCTTCTTCCTAGCATAACTTTGCATTATCTGATAGACTCTGCAGGTCAAATCTTTCTCACTACTTCTATTTCTAATGTTTTTCTGGCAGGAGTATTTGCAATTTGCTTCGTAGGATTAATCCCTACAATATTTATAACACTATTGGTTAAATTAGTAGTAAAACCTGAAAGTAGGGAAGAAAATTTTATCTCTGGATTATAATTTTTTTTTTTTTAAATAATAAACATAAAAAGAAATACTATGAATCTTTTTCATTTCTAAATTCATTCATTATATACCCAATACATATCTTTAAAGTATTTTCTAGTACACCCTTTTCAATTTTATCTAGAGTATCTGATTCTTGATGGTAAAAATGCACCATTTTAAGTAAATTCATAGCAGTAATAGAACTAGCTTTTATTTTTGATTTTGAGAAGGCAGCGGCATCAGTACCTCCCCCCATTAACCCTGCTAACTTCTCAAGAAAAGTTCCTCCTCCCAAACCCGCTACATTTACTTTTATATCGACTAATTCAGCCGCTTTAATAAGTTTTTGAACAACTTCTTTATTATGATTTGTTCTTGTCGTTGGTTCTTTTTCTGAAAATGCTAGATGATCTTTACTTTCAATTGCATCTAAATTAATGCATTCAGCATCATATTTTTGCAATTCTTCTAAATGAGATTCTACATAGCGAAAAGCCCCTCTTAAAAAGGCTTCTTCACATCCAAATGATATTATTCTTATTTCTGTATTCTTTGGTATAATTTCTTTATGTTTCTTCAAATATCTTGCCAGAGCTAAAATAACTGCAATTGCACTTAAATTATCTACTGCTCCTGGAACTTTATTAGCTTTTTCTCCAGGACTTACAAAAAAAAACAATGATATCAAAGGTATACTCCCAATAATCAGTAACCAAATGGTAAAATAGAAAAACGATTGGTAAATCACAATTATATCTAGTAAATATGAAAATATGGAAAGGATTACAAATATTACAGATGTGACTAACCAAAGAAATAAAATCCCCAATCCTAAGAAAATTATTATTTCATATCCATATTTTAGATATCTTAAAAGATTAAATTGTAAAGCACTATCATGATGACCAGAGAAAATTAAAATTTTTTTTACTTCTTCTTCAGGTTTAATTTTACCTATAACATTTTGAGATTCCTTCTGTTTAAAAATTGGATCAATAAACTCCTTATAACTAAAAAATTCCTCCCACGCAATTAAAATTGCTAAGAATGCTAGGAGGGCTGCTAATGGGGATAAAAAATATACCCAATATGAATCTATGAATAATCGAATTAAAAGAAATAAGCTAAATGATAATAAAACTAGAAAAATGTCAATTTTTATCCATCCTAATGCTGCTCTTGGATGACAAAAAAAAGGCTCACTAATCACCTCATCGCAAGTCTTTTCAAGCTGATTTTTTATCATTTCTGCCCCTTTCGCTTCTTGCGGACTACAAGGCATTCGAGGTCCACATTCATCAATTATCTGTTGTATGATATCATACATGTATTCTGAATCTTCTTTTGAAATTTCAATCTTCAAAATATTCCCCCAATGTTATATGAAAGCTTTTTTTTCAAGGATTGAAAAGTAAAAAAATTAAATTTATAAAAACTTATTCTTATGATTTTGATTCATTCATTAAGAATGTAATACAAATTTTTAGGATACTTTCTAATGTACCTTTTTTTACTTTATCAAAAGTATCTCCAGATTGATGATAATAGTTAGAGCGATTTTTCCAATCAGCAGCATTTAGAAAACCAGCTTTAATCCCAGCTTTTGAAAACGCAGCAGCATCTGAACCACCTGTAAGGCGACCTAATGTTTTTTCTAATCTTCCTGAGCCCATAATCTTCGCTTCAACATTAGCCATTTTTGCTGCTTGTAATAATTTTTGAATTATTTCCTCAGAGTGCCAAGTTCTAGTTGTCGGTTCAAATTCTATTATATATACGTGATCAGGTTTCTCTAGTCCATCCATATTAATAACCGAGGTTTCATATTTTTTTAGTTCTTTATGATGTGCTTCTACATAGCGATACGCTCCCCTCAACCCAACTTCTTCACATCCAAAACTAATCAATCTAATCTCAGTATTAGGAGGGATCACATCTCTATTTCTTTTTAAAAATCTTCCCATTCCTTGAATAACCGAACAACTACTTAGATTATCTGCAGCACCTGGCACTACATTACCCTTCTCTCCCAATGGTACAAAAAAATATAAAAGGATAATAAATGGGCTTTCAATGATAAGAGCCCAGATCATAATATTGAGAAAAATTGCTTTCAAATTCATAAATCCGATTAGAATAAAGGTTAAATTTAGAAATGAAAGGATCAACCAAAAAAGCATAAGAAAAATTATTCCGAATGCTATTGGTATAAATTTCCATCCTAAAAGTTTCATTAATTTAAATTCAATCGCGGTATCCATATGACTTGAAAAAATAATAATTTTATTAAGCTCACCCTGAGATTTAAATTTACCAATTATGTTTTGTGAAGCCTTTTTACGAAATATTGGATCAATAAACTCTCTGTAATTAAAAAATTCTTCCCACATAATTAGAAAAGGTAAAAATACTAGAAGAAAGGATAATATACTCATAAATACTAACCAGAATTGTTGTGTAAATATTTGACTAATGAAATAAAGTAGAATCGAAATTACAATCATAATCATATCCAATTTGATCCAACCTAAGAATGCTTTTGGATGACATTTAAATTCCTCGACTATGATCTCATCACAGGATTTCTCAAACTCTTCCTTAATTATTTCAGCGGTTTCTGCTTCTTGCTTGCTGCATGACATTCTTGGACCAATTTGATCAATAATACTTTTGATAAAATCATACATATACTTCGAATCTTCTTCTGAAATGTTAGTATTCATAAATCCAACAGTTATAATTTTTTAGATTAAATCTATTAAAAATCAATAAGAGATAATCCGAAAGAAGATTTATTAATATTTAGATAATTATAGACAAATTAAGTGAAATGACAGAGCTACAAAAACAGTTAGTATGCAAAAAATGTGGTTATAATATGATAGGGCAGTATCTTCAGTTTTGCCCCTTTTGTGGTTCTTCTTATGAAAATTTTATAACTGCTGAGGAGTGTTCAAATAATTATGTTATTATAAGTACAAGGATAACGGATAAAGTTTTACGATTAAATTCATATCCTCCTTTAGGACTTGAACATTCTGCTTATAGTATTGAAACAGATAATAAAAGAATTTGGATTGATTGTCCTTCAACCTTTTCTAAAGATTTAGAACCCATGGATAAAATTTTATTTACACATCATCATTTTCTTGGGGCATCTAATCTTTATAGGGGATATTATACTGCATTTATTTGGATTCATAAGAATGATGCGGAACATCCAATTTCATCAAAGCATCCTTTTGATAAAAAGTTTACCCAAAATTTTAATTTATCTGGAATAGAAGCAACTCATATTGGTGGACACACTCAAGGATTTACCATTTATACTTTTGAAGGAATACTTTTTATTTGTGATTATTTAATCCTCTTAGATCAAGGTTTTATACTAAATCCTTATGGATCAATCCAATATACTAGAGAAGGAGCAAAAAAGATAAATAATTTCGTGGAAAAGAGAGATATAACTCTTGTTTGTGGTTTTAACTATGTTTCAGATTATCATGTCTGGAAAAAACAATTAGATAAGCTCCTTTTATAGCAATTTATTTTTTTAAAGCTATTTCATTAAATTTTATATGTAGAATTTCTCTATTTATAACTAGTTGAAATATTAATTTGATTAATTGAAGTATGGCTGAATCGTATAAAGTTCTTAATGTAGTGTGTCCTACCTGCGGAAAAGCCAAAAACATTAATATACCTGAAGCTGTCTTCTCTCAAAAAAAATTTGGTACTATAAAAATTCAAATACCTATCAATGCGGTTTGTCCAGAACACCAATTTATCATGTTTGTAGATACCAAAGGAAATATAAGGGGTTATGAAAAGATTGACATCTTTATGAGCAGTATTTCTCCTGAAATTGAAAGGGAGACAGCAGGAAGGATAAATCTTAGAAACTTAATTCAAATTTTTGGAATCTATGGAATTTTTAGTCTTATTCATGCAAAAATATTTAATTATCCCTCATATATAATAAAAGACAATGATTTCAAATATAGTGAGTCCTTATTGAATTCAATAGGAGACAATATATTGCCAGAGACATACAGAGGAAGTAAAACAATTAATATAATTGAAGATCCAGATATTAATAAAATTAAAGTTAAGGATAAAAATGCTTTAATACTGGATACAGCTCAACATATTTTTCAAACTCCTTGGACATATAAATTAAAATTCGAAGAACAGGTCATTAAAAGAGCCTTGGAAATTATTGATGAAGATGAACAAATAAAGCTCATGCAACAAGATATCGCTCAATTAATTAATGAAGTGCATTATACAGTATCAATCCTTGAAACTTTTGATCAAATATATGAGGACGATTTAATAGAAAAAGTATCTAAAGCGTTAAGCATCAAAAAAATTAGCAATTACCGTTTGATTTTGATTAAAGAGTTTATTAGGCGAAATATTTCAAAGAAAATTGTTTCAAAGATTAAAAATAGAGTCGGTGAATTCTTAAGCGTTATTTAAATGCTCACAATTTCTTTTTTTTTATAGAAAAAGTAAAATAGAGATCCTAAATTATCTAATAAAGTTATCTTAAATAAAAATATCAGTAAAAAGTGAACTAAGATGGATTATGGGATGCGAAATAGGTTATCAAGAATAATAAAACCTAAATCCGGACATTGTGTAATGTTAGCTGTAGATCATGGTTATTTTGGAAACGTTCCAGGACAATTAAAATGTTTTGGAGATTTAAATCCATTATTTGAATATGCTGATGCATTAATGCTGACTCGAGGGATGTTGAGAAGCTGTGTTGATCCTAATATTGATATACCTATTGTATTAAGAGTATCAGCCGGAGCCAGTATGTTAAAAGAACTCTCAAATGAAGAAATAAATGTTACAATCGAAGATGCAATAAGATTAAATGTTTCAGCAATAACTTGTTCAATCTTTGTTGGAGGAGAGTTTGAGAAGCAAAGTTTAATGAATTTATCAAAACTTGTTAATTGGGGACAGGAATATGGAATTCCAACCTTAGCCGTCACAGCTGTAGGGAGAGAAATGGTTAGAGATGATAGATATCTTGGAATGGCTAGTAGAATGGCAGCAGAAATGGGTGCTACATTTGTAAAAACTTATTATTGCCCTAATTTTGAAAATGTTACCAGCATTTGTCCTGTACCAATTGTTATAGCAGGCGGAAAAAAAGTTGAGGAAAGAGATGCATTAGAAATGGCTAAGAATGCAATTGAAAAAGGAGCTGTTGGAGTTGATATGGGGAGAAATATATTCCAAAGTGATTCTCCTATTGGAATGATCAAAGCTGTACGTGAAATAGTTCATAATAATGCTTCTGTGGAGGAAGCATTTGAAATATATAAACAAGGTCCAAAAGGGCTATAATTACTCTTTTATTTCTTTTTTTTAAGTTTTTGATTAATTCTCATATTTAACCTAATATTATTGGGTTTTATAGCTTTATATATTAGAGAATATGAGTATATTAAACCATTTAATAAAAAAAAATTTAAAAAAGTGATCTAAAAAATGGCGGAAGAAATTCAAAAATTCACGAAATTAACTTTCATAATCCATTTCGTAATAGCTCTTATTTTTACTATATTATTTTTTATGCCAGATGTTTCTGTTCCTATATACGGAATGACGGTTACCAATGATATTCATGCGATTACATTGACAGTTGCATCTGCTTTTGCGGGACTTACAGTAAGCTCTCTGTTAGGAATCTTTGCAAAAGAATGGAAAGAGGTTAAGATAGTTGTAATTCTTGAAGTTGTATGGCTAGTGGCTAATTTAATTACATCAATTATTAGTTTCATTACTTTTAACCCTGCTATGGGAGCATTAACAATTGTAATCACTATTATTTTGCTAGCTCTTTTTTTACTTACCTTCCTTCAACAAGAGGATAAATTAAAACCGTTATTTTAACCTAAATCAAATGAAATTCATTAAGTAATTAAATTCTTTTTTTTTATATTTATCATGGATTTTATATTTAAATCTAAATATCTACAAAGAAATCAAAAGTTATTGGATGATATTAAAGGAGCAGCAAGTAGTTTATTTAAAAAATTAGATAGTTTAGATTTAAACTCTTTAAATATTTCAGATTACATGGCAAATTATTTTGGAAAATCAATTTCAAATTTGAAAGGAACATTGCAAAGGTATTCTCTATTATTAGCTCTATGTTTGAAAAATTATAGGAATTCCTTAGAAGACTTCGTCTTTATTGAGTATGGTGGTGGTTCTGGAATCTTCTCTCTATTAGCAAAAGAAATCGGAATTGGTAAAGTTATATATAATGACATTTACAGTACTTCTTGTCGGGATGCTAAAGCGATTGCTGAATCAATAGGGAATCCTGCAGATGAGTACATTTTGGGTGAAATAAAAGAAATTGTAAATTACTGCAATGATAGAGGTATCTATTGTAATGCTGTAGGAACTTATGATGTAATCGAGCACATTTATAATATTGAAGCTTTTTTTCAAGGATTAATGGAATTACCTCAAAAAAGCCTAAGTCTCGTATTAGCTTCAGGAGCGAATCCTTACAACCCTATTATTAAAAGAAGGATAAAAATTCACCACCATAATAGTGAATTTATTGATAAACAAAAAGAATATGGACATAAAGAGGGATACACATTAGAAGCTTATGCGAAAATAAGAAAGCAGATAATTTTTAAGAGTTCAGGTGGAAAATTAAATTCTAAAGAATTAAATCTCTTAACAAGGCTAACTAGAGGATTAATTGAAGATGACATAAAAGAATGCGTTTTAAATTATTTAGATTCAAAAATATTGCCTACAGAAAAAGAGAAAAGGTTTCCATCAAATACATGTGATCCCATTACAGGAAATTGGGCTGAAAGATTAATGGTTCCAAATGATTTATTAGAGTTTTTTACCCAAAATGGTTATAATGGTCAACTAATAGCAGGATTTTATGAAAACAGAAAAAATCTCACTACAAAGAAATATATTCCTAAGATAAATCTGAACATTGCTCCAATATATAATCCAATATCAAAATTAGCTAATCTTATTATTAATTTATTTTCCAATAAGGGCATATATCTAGCACCATATTATATTTTGTACGCTTTTAAATAATATTATTATCCCTTCATATATTTAATTGGATTTAATTTACTTTTTTTACAATCAACTTATTAAAGCTTTATTTATTCTTTATTGCAGTTTGGTAAAGAATCTTAAAATTATATAGATGTCTCTTCCAAAAATAGATAATCTTGAAATATGGGAAGTTACAGAAAATATATTACTTGTACATCAGATAAAGACCCCATTTTTCTTTTCTTGTTGTGATGGGCTTCTAATTTTGCCTAAAGAAGGTAGAAATGAAAGATTGATAGGTCTTGATTTGAATATTGAACCAAGATATATCAATACTCTTAACGAGATATATGGCCCTGTTTCAAATTACATATGTACCCATGCCCACGTTGACCATACTAGTCATGTCTATGCTTGGGAACAACTAGGAGCAAAAATTCATGCTCCAAGACCTGAAGCGAAATTTTTGATTGATTTACATAATTTTTATGAAGGTTTCGGATTCGATGAATCAGTTAAGTACTCTTCTATTGAAAAGTTTGGAGAATTAAATGGATTTCATAATTGTAATCAAGTAAATTCTTTCAACCCCGGTGAAATACTGAAATTTGGAAATTTTATAGTAAAAACTATTCCATTTCCTGGTCACTCGAAAGCGCATGTCGGATTTTTATTACCCAAAGAACAGATACTTCATATAAGCTGTTTAGGGTTTGATAAACCAAATCTTGAAATTGATGGCTTTGGACCATGGTATGGGTTTCGAGATGCCTCTATTATTCAATACCTTGATGATATTAATCGTGCAGAATCTATTTTTTTAAATAGTGCGGAATATTTGACTTCTAGTCATTCTTATATTATAAAGCACCCTGATACATATCCATTTGAGTATATGAGAAATAAAATTAATTCTAATCAAAAAAAAGTCGACTTCGCTTTAAAGAAATTGGGTAGTTTAAAAATAACTGAAGAAGAAGCTGTTAAACATTTACTTAAAATGGACATTTTTTTCCCTAAAAAAAAATTAAAAGATTTTCTATTGGAAATATACTCTTTATGGGAATCCTGGATAATTAGGAAACATATCCAAAGAAGTAAATACTTTCATAAATAAATAATTTTAAAATTAATCTAGCTCCATATCTATAATTACTTTAATTGAATCCCCCGCTTCACATACAACTTTAAATGCTTCTCCAACTTTGTTGAGGGGAAATCTATGTGTGATTAAATCTAAAACATTAATTCTTTTTGAAAGTATCCAATTATATGCTTCATCGAGGTCCATAGGCGCTGCCCCATATGATGTCATTATTGTAATTTCATTTCTCCAATATTGATTTATAGGTACATTGAGGAAGACCCCTGGCTCTGGAACAGCAAAAAAAATAATTTTACCTCCTGGTGCAGCGCATTCTAAAGCTTGGTTTGCTGCAGTTACGGCTCCCGTACATACTATGATAATATCAGCTAACCTATACTTATTGATCTTCTTTATTTCTTCAGGTAAATCTAATTTTGCATCAAAAACTTCATCTGCTCCAAAATCCTTTGCTTTTTGCAAACGAAATTCATTGATATCAGTCGCGATGACATTTTTAGCACCTCTTAACTTCGCTAATTGAATATGAAGTAATCCAGATGCCCCACATCCCAAAATTAAGACAGTAAATCCTTTCTTAACATTTGCCAAACGTTGAGCTCGACATACACAGCCTAAAGGTTCGATGAATACTGCTTCCTCATAAGAAACATTCGTATCTAGAACATAGACTCCTTTCTTTTCTATATTGATTTTAGGAATTCTAATGAATTCGGCAAAACCTCCAGGATCAAAATTTGTATTGTGGAGGAGATCGCATGCGGTGTGATGTCCTTGCTTACAGTAATGACATTCAAAACATGGAACATGATGTGAGACAAATACTCGATCGCCTATTCGAAGATGTTTTATAGTCTCACTTTTCTCGATAATTTCCCCAGCAATTTCATGCCCCAAAATTAAAGAATCAACACCCATTTTCTTCATTTTTGCTTTTCGATAATATTCTAATACATCAGATCCACAGATTCCTGATTTTTTTACCTTAACTAAAAATTCTCCCGAACCGATCTCTGGTTTAGGTATCTCCGCTTCTCTAACGTCATCATTACTAAAATATCTAGCAACTTTCATAATTTAATCAGTAAAAAGCAATTATAGATAGATAATTTATGTGTGATTATTTATAATTTTTGAATTAATTATCTTTTCTATGATTATCTCTTGAAGAAAATGATAGTAATTTATTTCAAAATTTAAATAAGGATGAAGAAAAATAAAAAATAAAAAATTGAAATATTTATTTCGTTTTTCTCCGGGTTAATAATTTAAATGCAATATCAGTTCCCATGCCTTGATTATACGCTAATTCAATCCAAAGCATTGCAAGAGGTTCAATAAGTCTGGCATTTTTAATTGGTCCCACATCGATCACATCAAAACCAAGATCTATACCTAATTGTTTAGTTTTAGATTTTGCATCTAAATCATCTCCACAAATAAATAAGCTGGCTTGTTGGGTACCAAATGTTAATTTATGTAAACTTTCCACTCCAATAGTGTGAACTGCTTTAATTACTTTAGCTCCTGCTGCCCATTTTGCAACTTTTTCTGCTGCAGATGGAGTAGGTTCTGTTGATAATCCTCCTAAACTGGGTGCGGCAGTAGTTGTAGAATCAATGATAATCTTCCCTTTTAACTCTCCTGCTGCTTTAATTGATTCTTTTGCTCCAGACCATGGGACCGCTAATACGACAATATCACTAAAATCTGCAGCTTCTCTGTATGTTCCACCATTTGCACTGTTTCCAATTGAATTGGCTAATTTTTTTGCTTTCTCGGGATCTTGAGATCCAAACATAATCTTATGACCCTTCTCAGCCCAAATTTTACCCAGAGAACTTCCTAATCTACCTGTACCAATTATACCAATTTTCATTACCATTGATCTCCTTTATTTCTAATTGAAAATAAAGCAGTTGAGTATTTATATCTTGAGTACAATTTTCGTTATATTTAAACTTAAGAATACTCTTTGAGGACTCTATTAAGAATATGCTCAGTTTTAGAAGTATTAAATATTCTGCATATGTATTTTCTAATTTAAAGTTTTCACCAAATTCCCAAGAAAATATTTTGAAATTTAACTATATCGATGTAGAATGTTGATATTAAAAAGAATAAAAAGAAAGGTTTTATTTTTTTTTATTAGTTTTACTTCTTATAAGCATTTTAAAGCTATCATCATCGAGGTCTCTGTACATTTTTAACTCGTTTGATAGGAATTCATCCAGAGCAATTCTTATCGCCTCGCTCCGGGAAGGATACACACCCATATCATTTAAAATTTGAATTGCCTGCAAATATTTCTCTGGTAAATTTATAGTAATAATCTTCATTTTTTACAACCCTTTTAATATAATATTTGAAAATTTTCTGAATATGTCTTCAGATACTTTATATATTTTGTCGGATGTTTTATAAATTGATTATATTAATCCTTTAATTGTATTAATCGCTTAATGGCTAACGAATATAATTCTATCAACTATCTAATAAAAGTAATTAGGTGTTAATGTGATAATATGCATTTATTATATGCATTTTCTACAAAATTAAGAAATGAAATATAAATATTTGAGTCTAGTTATGGTTTTGAAAATGATTTTATGTGAATTATTAAAGAATAAGACGATTTATATGTATCCGCATGACTTACGTCTCTAATAAAATCTAAATATTTTATAGAAAAATCCTGCTCTCGTTTTAAATATGTCATGTCTCTTGTTTTGTGATCCGTATCAAAAAAAACATCAATTTTTAGGATTTTTTGATCCATACGACTTGGCATTTCTGGCATCATATTAAAGGTAAATAAAATATCAGGTTCTTTTTCAATCGATGCATTTAAAACAAATAGTAAATTCGGTTCAGCAACAGCTAGGAAACTTTCAAGTGAATGGAATATATCATCAATTTTTATAATTAAATTAGAATTCCCATTAGTGTCAAGTGCACTACAATCACTAATCATTGGAAAAATAAATTTTTCTTTACCTCGAAAAGCTAATTCCATTTCATATGGATTTAGGAAGCTTTTTATAATAGGATCATCTTTTTCTAATGTGAATTTATCAGTTATAGGTTCATTTCTCACATATGTTATCAATGAACCTGCTGCAATTAAATTAATTTTCTGATAATAAATATTAAATACGGGATTATAGGGGAGATTTATAGTTTCTTTACTAGAACCAAGTCCCAATTGAGCCATAATATTAGTAGGAACCTGGCTGGTTAAAGTAAATAGTAATAAAGATCTAAAATCACTCAATTCAATAAAATTAGAAAAATTTTCAAATTTTTTGTGAAGGTATTTTATTTTCTCATTTAAGTCTTCGGACATTTTAAAATCATGAAATAAAATGTTTTAATTTAGTTGTATCAATGAATTATAGATGATAATTAAATCTAACCATCCAGATATTGTGATAGAAATTGTTCTAATGAATTCTTTACATCTCGTGTGATATGGTGTTCTATTTCACAAGATAAATTTTCAATGACTTTTTCATCTTCTATTTGTAGGACTTTTGAAAAAAATTGGAAAAGAAGGTTATGGATTTCACTTAATTGTTTAGCTATTATTTTGCCTTCTTCAGTTAATCTGATAGATTTTCTTGGTTCCCATTTAATTAATCCGCGATTTTTTAATTTCTCTAACATTCCTGATACTGAAGCGGGCTCAACTTGTAGGTTTTCTGCAATTTCTTTGTTTGTAACCCATCCACCTTTTTTATTCTTGGAAATATCATGAATTTCATCTAAATATCTTTGGTAACTTTCAGGAATATCAGAGATTTTTGATTTCTGCTTAGAATTCTTTTTTGCCATAGCTGAAGTTTGAAATTGCTAGATGTTCTTATACAATTTTAATTTTTTTCAAGTTTATTAAGATATATTATACTTATAAGACTTTATGCTTTTTCATTTTTTAATTGTTTTCTAAATGATTATTTATTTTAATTAATTTACTAAGTAAATGGTAAAAAATTACCCAGGTGTACTATTTTTAATAATAGGAAACTCTGGTTCTGGTAAGGATTCAATAATCAATGGAGTTGTTCAGAAATTTCCATCTCATTTAAAACAAATTTATGCTCCTAAAAGATTTATTACCAGGAAACCTTCTGAAACTGAGCAGAATATATCGATATCTACTCGTGAATTCAGAATATTGGAAGAAGAAGGAAATTTTGCATTATCCTGGCATATTTATGGATTAGATTATGGAGTTCCTATAGAAATTGAAAAATATCTAGCAAATGACCATTTAGTTATTATTAATGTTAGCCGGACAATTGTAGCAGAGGCTAAAGGAAAATATAAAAATGTTAAAGTTATTTTTATTAAGGTTCCTTTTGAAATCAGCTATCAAAGAATAAAGGATAGAAAAAGAGAAACTGAAGATTTAATGAAGGAAAGAATCGAACGGGCAAGAATGAACCAAAATTTTCCAGAAGCAGATTTTGTTTTAGATAATTCTGGAGATTTGAATAATAGTATTGATGTGTGTCTAAATTATCTGTTAAAGGTTATAAATGAGAAAGAAAAAGAAACAATTAATTAAATTTTTTTAGAAACAAATACTAAATTTTATTATTAAAAAAATAAACCACGGCTCGGTTCGTATAGTGGTTAGTATTGGGGACTGTGAATCCCTAGAGACGGGTTCAAACAAAAAGAAATTTATTCTTTACGGAACAATTCCCGTACCGAGCCCTCTTATTTTTTTATTTTGATAAAGTATAATCTATGGCTATAAAAGGTCATTTTGAAATTAGAAGAAGATAAAATTAGGAATCTTCCCGGATGGGAAAAAAATGCTCCAGTACCAATATGTATGGGAGGAGATTATCGAGCTTTAACCTTCTGTTGTAAACCAGGTTATTCTCTTACTTTTGGTTTTAAATGCAGAAGAGATGAAAGATTGGATGAACTTGGTCTTGGACAAGTTGAATTTATCCGAATAAAAGAAGAGTTTTCAAAAGAAAACAACTGGGATTCAGATTTAGTTTGTTTTGGCTCGCTTTCTTACTGTTGCATGCGGCAAGGTGGATGTTCAAGAAGAGATCTTGCGTTAGTTGAAAGATATCCAGATAAAAAAATAGAAGATATAATGAAGACTTATTATAGAAAAAAAAAGGAATTAGCAAAAAGAATTTTAAAGTGTGTTGATAACCCTGAAGGAAGAGAGAAAGTCAAACCATTATTGAAATTATTCTAAGATTATCGTTTCATAAATTTAAATTTGATTGAATATTAAAATAGATATTTATTTTCTTTTTTTTCAGATGAGAAATAGGAAATTTTATATATCACTTTTTTTTCACATAATTAAGATGCATCTTGTCAAGGTATTACCTCATCCCGATAGGGATGATATTTATATTAACGAGATAATAACTCCACATGATATGGTTACCCAAAGCGACAAACGATTAGTAAACCGCATTCTTTTAAAGGAAGTCGCAAGAAATGAAGTAAATATATCTGTATAAATTTTGATTTTTATATTCAATTTTTAAAAAAAAGAAAAAAAATTTGAAATTATTTATTGATTTTTGTGCAAATTAGTGGAACTACATAGGTTAATATAAAAGATACAAGAGCATATCGGAAAAATCTATAAAAGGCACTGTCGATCTTTATTAGATATTCAAATGGTAAAAATGCAATAAAAATAATAACTAAACCAACTATTAAGTTAATTATTTTCTTTTTATTTGTAAGTCCTGAAGGATCATATTTCACATACTCTTGTTCAATTAGATACCCAACACCGAACCCTAATAATACGCCTCCAACTAAACTAAAGGCTCCTGCATCTGGATAATCAGGGGGAAGATTTTGAGTTGCTAACTCTACATATCCTCTTGGAAACATAAATGTTCCTATTAGGAATAATGCCATAGAAACAACTACAGTTAACAGAATTTTTGCAATAAAGCCAAGTTTGTTAAACTGCGGTGTTAAAATTGGTTCTAAATATATGAATACTAATAAAAAACATATTCCTATCAATAATGCTCCAATCACATCTTGTAGATCATGTACGCCAATTACTACCCGAGAAATTGTGATAAGAAAAATTATGACAGAAAAGATAATTGGAATTATCGGAATTTCGTTATACTTTTTTCTATCTTTAAATTCATAAGAAATATATCCCCAAAAAGCAACTGAGTTTTGAGTATGACCAGATGGAAATCCATAAGATGATTCAATAACACCTAATTCCTCAGTTAGATCTGTATTAGGAGCCGGTCTTGTATCGTGAAACATTTGTTTAACTAATCCATTTAAATAATATGAAAATAATAGACATAAAGCTAAATTTTTAGCATATTTCTTATCGTAAACTATGTATAATATTGCTAGGAGAACTACAAAAATAATAGGTTCACCAAGATATGTAATAGCTTTGAATATAGCTCGTACAGTAGAACTATCAGAATAAAATGCTAGATTCACTTCAGGGATTAATGATATCAAACCAACTATTATTATTACTAGGGTTATTATTCCAATAATTAATAGAGCTTTCTTTGATAAATATTCATTTTTTTCAGACATTTTTTTTTCAACCAATTTAAAATTGATTAAAATTTTATGTGCTAAAGAGATTAATAAAGTTTTGTACAAAAAATACCAATAAAAACCAAAAATTACTAATAAAAAATTTGAAAAAAGAGTAAAAGCTAATCTATTTTAATATCTGTTTGTTTTTCATCAATCTTTTTCAATTTTACTTCTAAAATACCGTTTGTATATCTAGCTCGGGCATAATCTGAATTGATTGCTGAAGGTAACTTAACCTCTTTATAATAGTTCCTACCAATAACACTAGATTTTGTTGATATCGTTAAGGAATCTCTAGTGGCTTTTAATTCAATTTCTTCTTTAGTTACACCTGGCATTTCACAAATAACGATAATCTGATCTATTCCTTCATTCACTTCTGTTAATGGTTCTCTAACTTTTTTAACTTCTGGTTCTCCAGAATACGGTTTTGCCTTAAGATTTCCGAATGAATCAATAGTAGGTTTGCCATCCGGTCCAATATTGATATTGAATCCATACATTATTGGAAAACCAAACTTACCTTTATGTTTAGTAAATTCTTTCATAATGTCTTCTGGTGAAAGATTCTGAAATTCAGAGGGTAGATTTTCTGTAATTTTTTCAAATATATCTTTAAAAAGGCGTTGGAAATCTTTAGATCTAAATAATTTCGTTGGATCCATTACAAATTTATCTGGATTATTAAAAAACTCATTTGGATGCTGAAAAAATTTATAGAAGTCAAAAGGTTCTTTTTTTTCCTCATTATCATCCTCGTCCTCATCTTTGTTTTTTTTAGGCATCTTTATTTTCCTCGTAAAATTTATGGATCTTTAATTATCAATTAAATTTAATAGGCAAAATTATTAATTAAATATTATAACGCTAAAAACTAATTAGCTTATATTCTAGAAAAAATTGTTTGGACTAATAAATTTATTCTGCATAAAAACTAAGTTATTAAAAATTAAAAAATCAAGAAGAGATTAAAATGTATTCTGAATTGAGCGATGATGACAAGGAAATGTATTTAGATGTCTTACGGGAAGCTCCAATAATGCCCTTTTCTACTTTTGTTTCACGAGGAGATATTCCCGATAAAGTTGATATATCAAGACCCCGAAGTTATATAGATCGAGAGGTATATAGACTTGTTCAACAGACTTTTAGAGATAGATCCTCTCGTCTGATTCCGATCTTAGGATCAGCGGGTACTGGGAAAACTCATGCTTATCATTCTTTCAAAGATAAGGAACGAGAAAATAGGAAAAAATTGGAAAGCGCAGATGAATCCGAAGAAATCGATGCCAGTAAATTTGCTACTTCCGCAGATTGGACTATTGTTTACGTTCCAAGTCCTCCAGCAAGTATTCGTGTTTTACTTCATGTTTATACCTGTATAATCGAGGAGCTTGGAGCAGAATTGTTAGATATTGTTTCTGAGAAATTACTTAGACGATGGGGTGGTATGAAAAAAGGTATTTTTCAAAAGCCTAAACTCGATGAGGTTATTCAAAAAGGTATAAGAGAATTTCCAGGAGTATTTGCTGATTGTGTTAAAGCATTAGTAACATACCAATTAGATAAAAATAAAAAAGCGCTAGCAGAAAGATGGCTTCTTGGTGAAGATCTAGAAGATGAAGAACTTAATGAATTAGGAATAAACTCGGTTGTAGAGGAAGATGATGTGTGTCTCGCAATGATTAAAATCATAACAGAGAACTTAGATAGTGTTCTTATACTTTATTTTGATGAACTTGAGTCACCTTATCGTATGTTGGGAGAATCTGCTGAAAGAAAGTTTTTAGAAATCCTAAAAAGATTATATAATGAAGTTAAAGGACTTGTAATTACAATTGCAGTTTTAAAAGAAATTTGGCCCCGCATTATAGAAATTGCAGACGCACCACTCAGATCAAGAATGGAACCTGAACAAGAATTGAAACCATTTAGCCTAAATGATTTAAAAATATATTTCTCGAAATCTATGGAAGCTTTCTGGGAAGATAATAATTTAAATCCACCATTGTATCCCTTATTCCCATTAAATGAGAAATTAATTGAAATGATATATGAAAAAACCCAAGGTAATCCAAGGAATTCCATTAAACTTTGCAGAAGATTTATAGATAAGGTTGTTATGGAAGAGATGACCGTTGATCAATTATTGGAAGTTGGGGCAGATATTGTTGCAACAGCGAAACCCAAAGCAGAAATTGAAGAGGAAGAAGTAATTGATTTTTCTAAGCCACGTGAAGTTATTAAGAAAACAATTGAAGATATTCTAGCTGAGGAAGAATATTCTATCGATGTAAATCCTCAATCTGTCGCAGGGGCCACTTTAAAGTGTATAAATATGGTTGGAGAAGAAAAAGGCAAAAAGTTCAAGACTCAGATGGAATATAAATTTAAACTTGGAAAAAGGGCACAAACTCTGGCAGCCTTAATTCAAGCTGATGGTAAAAAGTATGGTTTAGAGATCCCTTCGATTAAAACTTTCGATAGAAGTGCGGGAGTAGCGGGTTACTATGCTGCAAAACGATTAAAGGATGCAATTACCGAGAAAGCAATTGATTTTGGAATTTTAATTGTACCTACGGGGTCAAGTGGGGCAAAATTCGAATCTATGTTGAATAATACACCTGAAATTTATAAGGTGGAACTGGATAATGAAATTGGAGGAGAATTAATTGCAAATGCTCTGAAATATCCCACAGAAAAAGGTTGGGAGATTTGTAAATTAATTTTCAAGGATATTGGAGAATACCAACCTCCTGTAGAGGAATCTCCGTCTAATGAAGAAACAACGGATTAAATTTAGAAATTTAAATTTTTTTTATATGTTCTCTTATTTTTTCATCTAGATTTATTAAATCTTTTGCTAATCGAGAAGCCCTTTGAGCATCGCTTTTTAATTTTGTCAGAATTTCAATTTGTTCATTTTCTTCAAAGATTTGCGAAATCTCAATTAACCTTTCAACCGGTTCAATAAAACTGCCATATTTATTTAATTTAATACTGTCTAAATCATTAGAAATTTTCAATATTTCTTTATTTAGATTCTCTTTTTCTTTTATTAAATCAGGAAACAAGCCAACTTGTTCTCCCTTGTTTTCTAAGAAAGAAGCAATTTCGTCTTCTTGTATTGATGTCGCTAATTCGGCAGCTTTTAAAAAACTTTTTTTAGCTTTTTTATAAAATTCATCTTTTACAAATTGCTCAGCAATTTTTACTTCCTCAGCAAGTTTTATAGGTATTTCTTCACCTAAATCTATCAATTCACGTGCTTCAGTTAGTTTACCTTCATCAAGCATTGCTTTTGTTCTATCATTAATAGTCTCTTTGATAATTTTTGGTTCTTGTAACTTTTGGATTAACCCCAAAATGGATTTTAAGGCATTTTGTAGAAAATCATTCATCATTTTTCTATCACTAGAAAAATTTTGTAGAATTTTATCCTTTAAATTTTCAACGAAGCTTTTCAAAGAAATCAGGTCTTCCCCTTCTTGTAAAATTGAGCCAATGAAAAGATTGTCTTTGTCAATAGATTCAGCATTAATTTTACTAGAATAAAATCGGTCATTTTCCGATCGCACAGTTACATCTACTAATCCCTTTTTACTATGTTTTTCTGAAAATTCCTTTAATAC
Organism: Promethearchaeota archaeon; assembly: GCA_048939015.1. Taxonomy (GTDB): domain Archaea; phylum Asgardarchaeota; class Lokiarchaeia; order Sigyniarchaeales; family SOKP01; genus Loki-b32. The sequence continues at coordinate 35,531 of JBHLPW010000009.1, read as the reverse complement.
CGATTGTGGAATTTTTTCAGCTTGTTTCAAGTAATATTCTGCGATTATATTGGGGCCAAATGAAGGATCAATTTCATATAATATTATTGCTCTTGGCATTTTATCAAATCTTAGATAGTTTTGATTTGTAATTAATTAAATTTTTTTGACTTAATAAGTAAATAGGTGAATATTAATTATTTAATTTTTGAGTACTAAGCTAACCTATTTTTTTTTCATAAATAAGATTTAAAATTCTAATTATCCTTGTTGTTTTCACCCTTTTTTAGCGATTTTTCTTCTATAACGACTTGTTCTTCCTCTTTTTCCAGTTTGTAAGGCTTAGAAGGCTTACTCTCGTCGAATGGTGTATTACAGACCCAGCAAGCGTTTTCTAAATTTGATAATGCCACTTTGCAGTTAAAACAATAAAAAGCATTGCAATCAGGACAGATATAATTACTGCGTGTGATTTTGTTTTTACAAACTAAGCAAATTTTTTTTTCTTTAGAGATAGACACTTCTTCTTCTGTAACTTTCTGGGGCTTTGTAAAAATTTCTAGGATATCTGGTTCTGTTGATTTGTCATGTGATTCTGACTCAATTTTAACTATCTTCATTGTAAGGCTAAATATATACAATAAAGTTATAAAGATAATTATCAGAACTAATGAATTCAAATGAGTTGGACCGAAATAAATCATAAAAAAAACTCCAGATATAAATGAAATAATGATTGAAATGGTTCCATTCACTTTCCATATGATTGTAGCACTAGTAAAATGTTTAGGATCGACAAATAACGGTAATATAGATATAAAACTGCCCAAGATTAATAAAATTGGGCTAAGAATTAAAGGTATAACATTTAGACCCTTAACATCTTGACTAGTTATAGTTTCGGCAACCATCATTATAAAATATCCAAGTAAAATAAAAGATGCTATAGCCTTAAACTCTAATCTTGACCATTTTGTGAGTAAGAATAAAATAATTATAGTCAAACTCAATTTCAAACCATAATAAATTGTATGATGTATCAATCTTGATAAATCGTAAGGAAGAAGCATCATTAAAATAGTTACTATGACCAATATAATCGTAAGAATATAATTTGTGCGTTTTATACTCGTTTCAAAAGCTAATATGAAAAATACGAAAAATAATGAATCAGAACTATAAGTTAACTTGGAAAGTATATAATACAATGAATTAAGATTATCAAATTCACCATAGAAAACGTAATTTATATAATTTCCAGGTATAACAAAATCTCTTATGTAAGTGAAAAAACTGTTACATGCAAAACCTATGAAAAAACAAGAAAATCCAATCATCAATATCTTTTCATTAATATTTCCTCTTTTCCTCCCTCTTAAAATATATTGGATAGCAATCATGAATAAGATAGTTATTGCCATGGCTCTTAAAAATCGCTCAAATGGATCCCAAATCATTACCGGTGTCATTTTAAAATACTTGTTAAATAGTTTTGAGTTTAATTGTTTTATTCCTATTTTGTATTTTACATAATTTTAATTTGACATATTTCTTTAAATAATTTCCATCAAAATCTTTCAGATTATAAATAATATTCATCTTATCTTGATAAAACCAATAGAGCCATTTTTCTGAAGTTTCATAAAAATCCTATTTAACTAACACTTTATTAAAACTTTGATAGATTTTTTTTTGTAGGTATTTGTATTCTATAGATATAATAAAAAATTGTTCTAAAACTGAAATGCTTTTAATTATTTTAAGTAATAAGTTGAGAATATTATGGCTATTATAGATGATACTTACTGTGAAGCTTTTGAGGGTTTATGTTGTCAACTTATGATAACCGCTCAAGATGCTGAGTTTTTAAATAGAGCGGCAAACAGTTTTACTGCTTTACCCTCAACTGTTTTTGGGGATGCGGAAGGAGGCATTGTTAGGTGGCTGTCTGAAAAGGAGACAATCGATCATAGACTTGGAGCAATACTACAGTTATGGGTCACTGGAAAAGGCAAAACTGCTAAAAGTAAACTTTATGAGCAATTAGGAAAGCGAATGAGACAAGGTATATTAGTAGTCCCCTCAACAGCTGTTTTTGATCATTATCCACATAAATCTGAAACAAAATTTAATATAATGAATAATGTGGGTCATTGTGGAGATGGTTATGAGGAAGTAATAAGTAGGTTTGGAAGGAAAATGATTTCTATTCCGCTTATGATTGGGTATGATTTCTTAATTGAAGAAGAACTAACTTATGCAGAAGGTATTATGGGTGGAAATTTTTATTTATTTTGTGATTCAGTAAACTCAGGAATAAAAGTGGGACGTGAAGCTATTAAAATTATAGCTGAAATTGATAATGTATGCACAACCTTTGATGTTTGTTCAGCTGGGTCTAAAGTAGAGACAAATTTTCCTGAGATTGGGCCTTCAACAAATCATCCATATTGCCCAACATTAAAAAACAAAATATCAACAGATGAATCTAAGGTCCCTGAAGGCGTTCATTCAATACCAGAGATAGTGTTCAATGCTTTGGACCTGGAAACTATTAAATTGACGATGAAAAAAGTAATTGCTGGAATTATAAATATGGATGGTTTAATTAGAATTTCTGCGGGAAATTATGGTGGAAAATTAGGTAAATACAAAATTTTTCTAAGAGAACTAGGAGTATGAAGATCTTCTTTTTGTTATAGAAGAAGCATTTATTTATTTGTTCAAAGATAATGGTTCCCTTTTCATAGGTCTCATTAAATCTGAACCTGGATTAGGATACCAGTGAGGGTATTTCTCACAAAATATCTGATGGATTTTCTCTTGTGGTACATCTGCGTAAATACCCCAATCTCCTATATACTCTACAAATTTATTCCCTTCTGCATCAAATGGGGCAAATAAAGCATCGTTAACTCCGTTGAATTCAATCATAGGAAAAAAATTTCCTTTTATGCAAGTTTTTCTATCAAAAATTGGTGCTGCTTTTACCCATTTCTTATTTAAATAAATCTCACTATAAGCATGACAATGAAAAGCCTTAGTACCCATTAAATTAACAAGTCTTTGGGATATTTTATGATTAATGATATCTACCATATGAATACGGGCAGGTATTCCAACAGCTCTTGCAAAAGTTGATAATAATGTGGATTTAGACATACAAAATCCATTTTTTCGTCTTAATGTAACTGAAGCTTTGAGATTTGCTTTAATTCTTGGGTAATATGAAAAAGCATTATACTTAACCTCGTCTCTTACCCAATAAAACAATGCAATTGCCATTTCTTCATCAGTTTTTAAACCATTAGTAATCTCAATAGCTTTTTTACTCACAAATTTTTTATTAAAATCAAAATATTGCGTAGCTTGTAGATATATATTAAAATCTTCCATAATGATAAACCTTAGAAGGTAAAGATAATCAATTATATATAAAAGAGGGTTATAGAATTTATTTTTTATTTCTTATAAGTCATAATTTCATCTTTTATTTGTTTTGGATTTAGTCCTTTTTTATGAAAAGCATATGAAGGATAATTTTCTTCGAAAATTTTATCAATATCTTCAAGTGGTAAATCTGCATGCACTCCTCTATCAGTAAGATATTCTCCAAAAAGATTACCTTGGTTATCGAATCTAGGGAACACTGCATCATTTTCTCCATCAAATTCAACCATTGGGAGAAATTTACCTTTTAATGCAGTTTGAGGATCAAAAGAAGGTGTTAACTTTGTCCATTTCCCATTCAAATAAAATTCACTGTAACCATGGACGTACATTACATTAGTACCCATAAAATCAATAACTTTTTGTGAAATTAAATGATTAATTAAATCTACCAGATGTATTCGTGCTGGAATTCCAATTGCTCTAGCAAAAGATGATAAAAGAATTGATTTTGAAACACAAAAACCATTTCTTCGTCGTAAAGTGATACTTGCTTTAAAGTTAGCAGGTACATTTGGTACATACGTCAGCATATTATACTTAATCTCATCTCGTACCCAGTAAAATAAAGCGATAGCTTTTTCTTTATCTGATATCAGATTATTGGTAATTTCAAAAGCTTTTTTACTCACTGATTTTTTATTAAAATCAAAAAATTCTGTTGGTTGTAAATATATATTCAAATCCTCCATGATAATGAAAAAAAACAATCCTATTAGAATATTTCTCTACGAAAAAATAAAAGTAAGTTGACGACTGTGTTTAAAAAAAATATATAATAGTTGATTTTTATATTTCTATTATAAATTATACATCTTAACTGTCAGAATATATTTGTGAGATTTATTGATTGGATTATTGCTTGTACGTTTTGATCCTCTTTTTGGACCTAGTATATTCTTAAAAGCTCCCAATTCATTAGATGATGATTTAATCCAGGATATTCCCTCATTAATAGAACTCCCTACAAAAGGAGTATTTATTCATATTTTTAAAGAAATTAAAACAGCAAATTTATTCTTTAAACAACCAAATAAATTTGCTCGAGGAGGTTATGAAAGCTTTTTAATAACAATAATCACTGACATAAAGACAGAAATAAGTTTAATGCTTGCTAAGAAGCTTCTTGAAGGCTTTGCGAATTATCTTATAAATTTAGAAGATGCTTACTTAGCTTTTGATTATGAACCAAAGGATCATAAAGCAGATGAAAACAAATTTAAAGATATAAAGGGTTTCTTTTTTTCTTATTTTGACTCTATTCAACCTGTGATTCAGACTTTAGAAATGGCGGAGCATCGATATCAAGCCTTATTTCAAGCAGCCCGAGACGCCATATTTATAATAAATCGGGACCTGGGTACAATTGTTGATGCGAATTTAGAAGCTGAAAAATTAGTTGAAATGACGAGGGATGAAATAATCGGGATTAAAGCATTAAAACTTGATTTATTTGATGAGGGATTAATTGATCCTGAAATGGTAAAACATTTAATAGATCAACCACCACCTATAATTTCCAGGGTAAAGAAGTCTTCTGGCACAATATTATATCTAGAAGTTAATATTAATGAAATTCAACTAGGAGATGAGTTTTTTATACAATATTTGTTTCATGATCTTACTGATATTCAAATATCAGAAGTAAAATTGAAAGAACATGCTAGAAAAATTGATACATTAAATAATTTCATAAGTATTGCTAATCAAACCGATGATTTAAAAGATTTATTGAAAAAAACCATAGATAGCATCATTGATCTTTTAGATCTAAGAGGCTGCTGTATTTATTTATTAGAAAAATCAAGTAATATTGCGAAAATTAAGGCACATAAAGGATTTCCCGTATCGTTTATTGAGCAAAATGATGATTTAGAAGTAAATAAAAGTCCTTATGAAATTGTATTCACACAAGGAGTAGCATTATTCAACCAAAACTTCCCGGATATTCTAAAAAACTATTTTAAGGGAATTAGTTTTGTTTCTGGGGCAGTAATTCCATTATTTTCCAAATTCAAGATAATTGGAAGTATTAATATGCTATTAAAAGAGAATAATACTCTAACTGTCGAAGATATGGAATTAATAATTACAATCGGGTTAGAAATTGGTACAGCTTTAGAAAAAATGCAACAACAAGAAGATTTAAAGCACACGGAGGCACAAAATGCTATTCTTCTTAATCATATTCCTTTTTCAATTTTTAGAATATCAATTGAGGGTATTTTCAAAGACATAAAATTAGATAAAAAACTTGAGCATATTTTTAATTTACCAAATTCATCCCAAGCTTATATAGGAAAAAGTATCTACGATTTTTTGCCAAAATATATTGCCGAAGAGGCGTTAAGTAAGATAGAAAAAGCTATTGAAACGCAAGAGACCTTAGAAATGAAATTCATTTTGCCAAATAAAGGTAATCAGATAATGTTTCGTACTAATTTTGTTCCAATAGGAAAAAAGGAAGTTTTGTCTTTCCTTCAAAATCTAACTAGAACGTGGTGATCATCCTAAAACACTTCTTATTTTTTGAGCTTTCTCTTGAAGTTCAATAGAAAGCGAATCATCTCCAAGTTCCAAGCAAATAGTGGCAATTTCTTCAAAGATTTCTATAGCTTTATGAAATTCTCCTTGTTCTAGGGCTTCTTGTACTTTATCCATTAAAATATCTCTTTCAAAAATAGGTCTCAACAATGGTGATACTTCTGCATCCATATCTAAAAGATCTGCGATTATACGTATCATTTTTGGTCTATTATTTGGGTCTATTGCTATCATAGAATACGTTTTTTGTCCCATTAATCTTTCAATGTCTTCGATACTCATAGCTTCTGGGAGATCTTGTTTATTGGCTATTACTGCTAATCGAGCATAGGGGATTGTCCTATTTATCAATTCAAAGAAAAACTTACTTTTTTCTAAATTTGCTAAAGTCGAATCAGTCATCAAGAGTACCGCATCGCTACCTAAAATAAATTTCTCCCAAAGAAAGTCAAACTGATCTTGTCCTGCAAAATCCCATAAAAAAAAGTGCAACTTACCAATTTTAATAGTTGCAACTTCACCAGTAATCGTAGGAATATGTTGCATAGGAATTTCCTCTGACTTTATTAATTTAGTGGTTGTAGTCTTTCCAACTCCCGAAAACCCTACAATTGAAATTTTAGGTTTTAAATTTCTATGGATATTATCAACAATAGGATTTAATACATCAGCGATTATTGAACTTTTCCCATTTTTTAAATTATCACCATAGAAATCTAAAAACTCTTTTTGAAAATTAATTAGTTGTGGTTTGATATTCTTAAAATCATCACCTAATCCAGTTACGAATAATATTATCAAAGATAAATTTTTCTCCACAATATACGAAAGTTTAACCTTAAAAAATTCATATGAAGCTGTTTCTTCAGCAAATTTTGCAAATGCTGATTTTTTTAAGTTTCCGTATACATTTGCAAAGATAGCGTCGTCTAAACCTTTAGCATAATTTCGTTGATATATTATATCATTATTTAAAATTATATAGACTTGTCGTAGCATATCTTCTTTCTCAATAATTTATCAATTAATTATAATATTGATTCAATTTTTCTCTAATGTTGGTAATAAGCTCCCGCAAATCTTTTTCTTCTAAGATTTCTGAGAATATAATTAAATTTTTAAAATTAGAGTGATATTTACTGATATCTTCTCCTAACATATATAATATTTTAGAGCCTGCATTTATAAACTTGTATTTCGAAATTTCTTCTTCTTCTAATCTACTAGATTGATAGACTCTCTCATATAAATAATAGAGTGTACTTGAGTCAAAATCAGGTGAAGACACTTGAATGATAAGATTATCATCTTGATTTGAAACAAAGCTTATAGTTTTAGATGAATTACTCATTGATTCTTTTATGATTTCCTTTAGATTTGAAGAATCTTTTGAAAAATTGCTAAATATATCTGATATCGCGTTATATACAGTATAAATCAAATTTGGATGTAAACTAGTGAAATAAATAGGCAAATCCTCTGGTAGATCTAATTGTTTCTTAACTTGCCGTCTAATTAATGCTAACATACTACCGATCTTCTTATTAATTAGGAGATCAATTTTATGAAGAAACAAAACAATTTTAGCATCTTCTTCTAATTTGTTTCTAATCTCATAGATTTTTTTTATATCATCAATGATATCTTGAGAGTTCTCTATCCATGTAGGATAATCGAAAATATAAATTATGGCACTTGTGTCTCCGAACGTCATTAATTGTTTCTGTTCATCCTCCAATAATATTGGCAATGATTGACCAGGAGAGTCTAATAAACTGATTCTTAAATCCATAAAATCATGAACAGAATACTGAATTCCTATAGTAGCCTCAAGAGGGAACATTACCAACTCACTAGGGTCTTCTCCTTCGAGAATCACCTTCTTAATCGTTGTTTTTCCAACTTCGGGTTTTCCAACTATAGATATCTTGGTAGCCATAGTTATTTCTCTTTCTTTTTGAATAAAATAGAATTCTTTTTATAAAAGATAATAAAAAATATATTTAAACTTGAGTATAAGAAAAGGTTAAAGCCTTATACTTAATGGTTTTTATCACTTATATCTTAGAGGCAATCAAATCTATAATATCAATTAGTTTTATCCTGTTTTGTATATCTGGAGCCATTTCATCATATGCATCGCGAAGATTCCCAATGCAGAAAGGGCAGCTTGTTGTTAATATATCAGCTTCAGATTCAATCGCTTCTCTAATTCTTTCTTTGGAGATGTCAATTGCTAAATCTGAAAATTGGCTTTTCAAACCCCCTCCTGCTCCGCAACACCAAGCATTTTTACGGTTCCTTTTCATTTCAACAAGCTCAATACCAGGGATTTTAGATATGACTTCGCGAGGGATCTCGTATAAATTCATATGTCGCCCGAGATGGCAAGGATCATGATAAGTAACCTTGATTTTCTCGCCTTCTTCATATTTGAACGGAATTCGATTACTGTTTAATAACTCAATTAAAACTTCGGTTACATGTTTCACTTCAAATGGTAAAGGTTCTCCGATTAATTCTGGATAATCTTTTTTCCATGTTCTATAGCATCCCGCACAAGCAGTAAATATAGTCTTTGCTCCTAAATTATTAAAAGTCTCAATATTATGTTTCATCATATCAGTTAGTGATGAAACATCCCCGATTCTTATTCCAATAGAGCCACAGCACCATTCATCCTTGGACATCGCAATTTCAAGACCAGCAGCATTTAAAATTTTCATCATATTCTTTAATGTATCAATTTGTCTCAACGGCATTGTACATCCTCCGAAAAACATTATCTCCGCTTTGTCTTTTATTTCAGGGAACTCATTTATCCATTCGAATTTTTTAGTTCTTTCCTCTCCGTAAGGATTTTTCATAGAGTCATCATTCATATAATCGGTTATAGTTTTATGACGATCTAGTGGTGCAAAACCAGCTTCAATTAAATCTTTTCTCAAGGCTTCCCAAACTTTAATATGATCGATCCAATTACAGGTAGGAAGAATAATATTCTCATTTTGCGTCATATGACAAACTTCAGTACAGCTCCCGCATTCTGAGCATTCGTATACCCATTCAGCAAGTTTTTTACTCAAAGGAATCTGACCTTCTAAAAGACTTTTAAGAACATTCATTCTCCCTCTTGAGAAGTTTATCTCAAATGCTTCTTCTCCTTTTGCTTCCTTAACAGGACATGTTAAATATCTACCAACAGCAGGTCTAATAGCATATCCACAATCCCCACAACCCATGCAAGAAAATACTGCTTTCCATTCTTCCTTTAAATGTTTCAATTCACTCATTTACTTATCACCCCAAAAATTAAACTTACCTCTACTTAAAATCATATTTGGATCAAGAGTCTTTTTAATTGCCTTCATTAATTCATAATATTCCTCTGAATAAGCTCCAATTTCCACCATTAAACGAGACATAAATTCACCCATCATATACCATTGAACCCCATGTTTAGTTACTCTCTCTAATAATGATTTCCAGAGTGAAAGATTTAAATCGTCAATAAAATCATGTATTTCTCCATTAAAATAACTCCAAAAGCTGGTAAATCCACAAGTTATCTCCACATTATTACCATCAATTAGTAAAATTGGTCCACTTCCAGCAATAGGACGATTACCAGCAACACTTAATATTTTTCGCATATCTTCGTCATGTTCTAAATCCCATTGATCGATATCATCTAAAATTTTGGGATATTGATTGGTAGGTGAAAAACATTCAGCTGTCAAAGGTTGCATTGTAGGGAATATCCCCCATAAATTGTGGTAGAATTGCCAATGTCCTTGTTCCTCATAATGCCATTTAGCTATATTTCCATCAGATATTTCAGTTCCTAGAAATTCTGTTTTATTATCTTCCATGATCTTATCTAATAATTTAACTTTTTCATCCAGTTCTATCTCTGTATTTGCTTCTATTGTATAAAAGATGAGTCCTCTTTTCTTTTTTAATTTATTCCACATAGGCATAGATCCTTCTTGAGTAGTAAATCTTACAAGTAGGTCCATAATATACATAGCATCATAAACTTCAATTCCTTTGTGTCGAATTTCAGATAGAATCTTAGCAGAAACTTCTCTTTCTTTTCTGGGTAATTGATAGGTTTTATATTCAGCAAAATTGGGTTTTGGAAATACTTGTAATGATGCTTTTGTTTTTACTCCATAAATTCCATTATCACCACAGAACAAACCTGCTAAATCTGGACCATTACCATATCTATTGAATGGTAGTTTTGAAAATTTATTTGCTTGAGATCCTGTTTCAATAATTTCTCCTGTGGGTAAAACAACTTCAAGCGATACTAATTGGTTAGTACAGGCACCATATTTTGCACAACCTCCACCACCCACAGAATGATGTGAGATGCCCCCTCCTATAGAAGCACTCATTCCAGATCCAGGACCCATACATCCTGTATAAAGACCAAAATGACATAAATATTCGTTTAATTTGGCCCAAGAAATTCCTGCTTCAACGGTAACTACTTGAATTTCTTCATCTAAATTTAATATATTATCCATCCTTTTCAGATCTAAGACAATTCCGTTATCTCCTATAGGCTTACTCCCTCCAAACTCACATATTCCAGCTCCACGCGGGATTACAGAAATATTTTCTTCATTTGCAACTTTAAGAATTTCTGATATTTCTTGTGCATCTTTAGGTCTTATAACAATATCAGGAACTCCCTGTAAAACAATATCTACATTACGAGAATAAGCATGACGCACATAAATATCATTAGAAATATACTTTTCAGAGACAATCTTTTCCAACTTTTCAAATAAGTCTGACATAATTGTATTACCTAATCTACATTTTATAGGAATAATTTATAATAGAAACGTTAAATTACTTAAATATATTCCAATCAAAAAAAAGGGAATTCTGTGAAGGAGAATTATTAATTTTTTCTAAAATTAGATTAAAGGTGTAAGTTATCTATTATCGAGGATACATACTTATTCGTCTAAAAGCAATTGGAACAGAATGGAAAGTTGTTGAAAAATTAACCAATTTAAAATCTACTGAACCAGATGAAAATTGGAGAATTACCTATGCCACTCCAATTTATGGTGGATGGGATGTTATAGTAGAATGTTCATTTTCTAAGTTGAGCGATATTGATAAAATTGTTACTTATTGTAGAGTAGATAAAGATTTATCTCAATGGGTAGAAGAAACTACTACACTTATGGGTTCAAAAAATGATTACCCTGGTTAATCATTACATAGTAAATAATTAGGTTTATTTAATTGTGAAAAATTTCAAGAAATACGTTATTATTTGCCTTACAACAATAATATTAATTATTCCCATATTTTTTCAGGTTTTTATTGAATATTTCGCAATAAGAGAATCTAATTTAACATCAATTACAGTCTTAATTTCAGGTATATTACTGCTTTTACTCATTGGAATTTTAATAGAAAATTTTGCTTATGATAGCCGTCTTTTTGAATTAATTAAAAATCACGATTTGATAGATTCATTTATTAATAAAGAAAAGAGAGGATTTGTATTGTTTTTTTTTTCAATTACGATGATAATGGAGGAGCTAATTTTTCGATATTATTCAATCGGCATTTTAAATTCTTTATTGAATTTGAATTATTACATAAGCATCCTAATTTCAAGTTTAGCTTTTTCCCTTTATCACATTCATATATGGTTTTCCTTTAAAAACTTAAAATTGCTTTTGATAAATTTAATTTATCCATTCTTGATGGGATTATATTTAGGTTATATTTTTTTATTTTATGGATATTGTTCGTGTTTTATCGGTCATTATATAATAGCATTTTTTATGCATTATAGCCTATATAGAAGATATAACAATAATAAAAAAAAGAATAAAATCTAAAAATAAATATTAAAATTATCTACTTCTTAAGATTTTTTTATCTACCTTACCAATTGTGGTTAGAGGCATTTCCTTGAGGATTTCGATGAATTTTGGAACTTTATATTTAGCTAAGTTTTCTTGAGCAAATTTCAGAATATCTGTTTTAATCTCTTCTGATGGTTTATATCCCTCTTTTAATAATACATAAAGTTTTACCATTTCAGATCCAGGGCGATCTGGATCAGGGACGCCTACAGATGAACAAAGTTCAATCGCAGGATGTTTATTCATTTTATCATCTACTTCAACGCTGAATACTTTATATCCCGAAACAATGATCATATCTTTTGTGCGGTCAACTATGGTTATATATCCGTCTTCATCCATTACTCCCACATCTCCAGAATAAAACCACCCATCAACAAGTGCATTTTCAGTCTCTTTAGGTTTATTCCAATATCCTTGAAATGTCTGTGGTCCTCTTATTACGATCTCTCCAGGTTCTCCTATTGGTACTTCAATATTTCTATCCGATACGTCTACTATTTTTACTTCCGTATTAGGAATGGGAACTCCTACAGTACCAATTTTTTTTTGTCCAAGATATGGATTCATAGTTACTCCTGGAGAATTCTCTGTCATCCCATAAGCTTCAATGACTTTTCCCTTTCCAACAACATCTTCAAATTCTTTGATATTTTTTGTAGCAAAAGGTGCAGCTCCAGAAATATATCCTTTTACATTACTCAAATCTAATTTTTTGAATCTTCGATTTTTTAACAGGAGAAGATAGAGAGTCGGTACGTTATAAAAGAGTGATATCCTATCTTCATATTCCTTTATTTTGCTTATCATATAATTAGTGTCTCTCGGATCGGGAACTAAAATTTGTGTAGCTCCCATAAATGTTGTTTGAAGGCAGAATTGAAGTCCTGCAAGATGAAAAAACGGGAAACCAGATATGTATGTATCATTTCCTGGGTTAGTACCTGGCTCAAACCAATGATTAATAATCTGCATAAGAGATATCAAGTTCCTATGAGTTAGGATCGCACCTTTAGGAGGTCCAGTTGTTCCACCGGTATATTGAAGCAACAACACATCATCTGGATCTATTTTGATGTCAGGAGCGGTATCACTTTTAAATTGGTTCAAAATGTTATTGTAATTAGAAAATAAAATCCCCTCTATTGGTTCAACCTTTCCGACAGGAACTTTCCCAATTTTTATTAATTGTTCTTTCATTGCAGGTTCTAAATCAAGCATATCGGCCGCATTAGTAGTAATTACTATTTTTACATCTGTTCGTCCTGTCAATAAAGCTTTTCTAACTTTTTCTTCAAAAAAGGCATCAGTTGTAATGATAGCTTTTGCACCTGAATCTTTTAATTGATATTCGATTTCATTTGATTGCAATAGAAAATTCATTCCTGTAGCAGCACATCCAGCTTTAAAACTACCAAATAATGATACGATAAACTGAGGAAGGTTAGGTAAATTGATAGCAACTCGATCCCCTTTTTTTATACCATTTTCAACAAGAAAGTTTGCAAAGCTGTTAATATACTTATCAGCTTCTTGAAAAGTAGCCTTTGATCCTTGAAAGTCATAACATAGACTGTTTGGATAATTTTTTACTGTTCTTTTCCACATTTCAGATATAGAATAAATTTCTAAATCAATCTGTGGCTTTACATGTTTATCATATGATTTCAACCATTTTTTTTCCAAATATGGACTACTTTCCATCATTTTTTCTGTCATTTTTAATCAATTTTGATAATTTTTAACGTAAATTTAACTACTTTTACTAGTATTCTTATTGACAGATCAATATATAAAATTATTTGTGTGAGCTTCGAAATGATTAAAAAAAAGACAAATTTCTTTATGGGTACCAAATTAATAAGTTTAATGGATTAGAGATTTTAAAAGGGTTACTATGAAAGTATATTTTCGGGAGTTAGTAAATGAAGATATTCCAGCGATAAAAGATATAAGTAAGGATATTTGGGAAGGGGACGATTATATTCCATATGTTATCGAAGAGTGGCTCCAAGAGAAAGATTGTATGAACTATGGAACTTTTAAAGATGAAAAAAAGACAAAATTAATCGGATTTGGCAGGGTAAAATTATATAATAAGGAAATAGCATGGTTAGAAGGTGGGAGAATAAAAGTATCATATCAAGGTCAAGGTATTGGAAAATTACAGCTAAATTATGCTATAGAGTACGCTAAAAAGATTGGAGCTAAGGTAGCTCAATATGATACAGGATCCAAAAATTTCGCTTCAATTTCATTGGCTAAAAAATTAGGTTTTAAACAGAAAAAATGCATGGACCTTGTAGAAGCCAAAGCTGATAATATTAAATTATCCAGAAAAATGACCTTTAAATTTGAGAGCCTAACAGTTAAAGAAGTAAAAGAATATTATATAAAATTTGATATTGGTCCTGGAACTGAAATTTGTGTTGGCTGGTCTTATATCCCATTAAAATATTTAACTGATGAACAAGGCTCATGGATATGGAATAAAGAAGCGATTTTACAAATAGTGGAATACCAAAGTCTTTTCACTCATGAAATTCCATTGAAAAATGAAATTTGGTTGATAGCCTATGGAAAACCCAAGGCAGTTTTTGAGTTAATTCAATACCAAATTCAAAAAGAGTTGGAAACTAACAAATCTTTAACTTTTGAAGTTTTCTGTAAAGTTGAAGTAGCTAATCTCCTCATGGAAATTGGTTTTAAATATGATGAGGATGAACGTTTTGGTGTAATATTATTTGAAAGATCTTTAATATAAAAAAGAAATATAAAAGGAAAAAAGAAATAAAATTATTGACTTTCTATACTCATTTGATATTCTTGAGTTTTCTTACTTCCACAATGAATACAGTAAGCAATTCCTCGTTCTTGTAGAGTATGAAGCATTGTATCTGAAAACTTATTACCACATTCGCTACAAAAACCAACTTCAGGTCGAACAACTTGCTCACTCTGTTGAATTGGAACAATTGGTTCTTGTTCTTGCATAACTTTCTGTACAACCTGTGGCTGTAGTGGTGCTTGTTGTTCTATTATCGGCTCTTTAATAGGTTTAGGCTTTCCTGAAATAGCATAATATAAAGCTTCAAAGATTTTATAGAAGAGTAAGCCGATTCCTTTTAAAAGGTAATAAATTCCTTTTAGTAAATAGTAAATTAAGTAGCCAACACCTTTCAAAACGTAGTATACTAAAATTACAGCAAGAGTTAATACCGCAAAAACTCCAATTAATACAAGAACTTGAGCGTAAATTGGCTGTACCAAAAACCAATCAACAATTTCGTGCCAAGCAATATCAAAAATATATACTTCACTCATTTTTCTATCACTCCAAATTATAATATTTTTACTTAATTAATTGAAGATTTTAATTGAATTAAAAAAATTTGGAGTCCAATTTTTATAGACTAGTAATGAAATTTAACAAGAAGATGTTGAAATTTAGTATAAAAATAACATGGTCCAAAATTGATCATATTTTGCTTATATCGTCAATAGTTTTTATATCGATTTTTTTTAAATGTGCAATAAATTTCTCACGTAAATTCTTTAATTGCCAGTCGTAAAATAGAAGAGGTAAAAAACAAATTGCTGTAGATACAAAAGGAGCAATAAACATAAATGGAATAAATCCAATATCACTTCCAATTTCACTAATATCTGCTGTAATAAGTAAAAATATTGCTAAAAGAGTGGCAATTCCAACATAACCATTAATAAAACCCTGAAATGTACGATAAACACCTTCAATATCTGGTAATTTTTGCCGACCTATTTTATTTCTCTTTCGTGAACAAAGTATTCCACTATCTAGTAAAATCCAAACTGGTATTGCTATTAAACTTAAAATTGGTAAAACAAATAAAGTGCAGATGATAACATACAAAAATTGACTTGTATCTTCAACACCATATGGAATTATTGTCTCTCGACTTATCGATTCAACTAGTACTTCACCTACAGCAAATGCGAAAAAGCCAAGTAAAAAAGCTCTAATTAAATATTCACTTTTATTCAAATTTTTCTCAACATTGTTAAAAATTGCATAATCATAACGCCTAAATTTGATAATATTATGCATCTTAAAGAGAATATAAGCTAATATTCCTGAAAGAAATTGTACAAAAATAATCATCAACAATGGTGATAGGATAAATAGAGAAAAAATATCAAAAAACGAATTAGGTAGAGGTATTAATTTAGTCAGATCAGGAGCATTCTCAGCTATGACAAGAGAGAAAAATAAAGCAATTATTGGAAATAAAATTAGTAAGGCTACAGTAAAAAAGATAATTTTTGATTTTCTATTCATGTTAATCAAAATAAGATTTGAATTTGCTTAATTATTAAATTATTCGATATCTTAATAAATATTATCAAATAATATGTTTCTAGGTTAATCTAGCTTCATAGTTTCACCAAATTCATACATCATATTAAAGGCTTTTATGCCATGTTTAATTCTGCTCATTATTGGAATAATTATTTCTGAATTCGTTGAAGATGCCGCTTTTCTAAGAAAATTAAAAGTCCATCCAGAACCAAAACATACACACACACATGGCTTTTCATAATTTTGGGTCAAATTTTTAATAAGTTCAAAATGTTGTTTTGCCCAACTTTTAGCCATCTTGCCCATCATTTGTAATGGCCATCGAGGAATTGAAAAAATGTATAAGATACAATCTACATTATTATCAGCAAAAATTGCTTTTGCTGACGGCTCAAATGTTTGAAAGATAGAAGGACCTAGATCTATCGTACCTCTAATAGAAACCCAATTCGGAATTACTGATTTTATTTGAGAAATGGTTTTATCACTCAAATGTGCGAGGTTTAAGCCTTGTTTTTCGATCTCATCACATGCCAGAGCACCTAAACTTCCAGAACCGGTGATTATAACAACATTTTTACCTTTAGGTATAGGTTGATTAGCGAATACATGTGCTATATTAAACATCTCATAAAAGTTGTTTACTCTAAATATTCTATGATTCTGCATGATAAGCGCATTATAGATTTTGTTATCTCCTGCAATAGATCCTGTATGACTATTAACTGCTTTTGATCCTAAATCGCTTTTTCCATTTTTAAGAATTAAAACAGGTTTATTCATATATTCTAAAGTTTTTTTTAGTTTCTTTCCTCTTTTCGTACCTTCTAAATAAAGGGTTATAACTTCTGTTTCAGGATCCTGATTTAAATATTCAAGTAGATCAACCTCATCAACATCTACTTTATTACCAATGGTTATAGTCTTAGAAAATCCAATCCCCTTATCTGTAGCCCAATCAATAAATATATTTCCCAGAACCCCGGATTGTGCTATAACTGCTACTTTACCGCGAGTTGCTTGATCAAAGCTCATATCAGCGGTTGTGAATTGATTGTTAAAGTCAGTCACCCCTATACAATTTGGCCCTATAATTCGAACTTCAGATGCACTAGCTATTTTCTCAATTTCATTTTGAAGTTCTATATATCTTTCTTCACCTGTCTCTGAAAAACCAGCAGATTCAATTATTATCCCTTTTACACCTTTTTTTATACAGTCTTTTACTGCTTGAAGGACAAATTCATTTCCTATCAGAATTATCGCCAAATCTATTTCTTCAGGAATATCAATAATATTTTTATACGTTTTATGACCATGAATTTCTTGTTTCTTGATATTAACAGGAAACGTTTTAAATCTGGATTCTAATAAGTATTTTGTTGTCGTATAGCCGAATTTGAAACTATCGGATGCTCCAATTATGGCAACCGATTTTGGGTGAAAAAAAACATCCATTTCTGACATGATAATAACTCCTTGTATATTTGAGTTAGAATAGGTATAATAATTGGTAGAATTATTTATTGAAATTAAAGCTTCGGTGTTAGAGAATAAAAATGCTAAGTTTAAATATCTTTATTGGGAGAAGTTTTTAGAACTTAATAACAATTTTTCTATGTGAGACTATAATGGAAATCCTTAGTAGAACAAATAAAATTGAAGTAATTTGTCCAATTTGTAAAAAAAGAGATATTGTTGGTATACCCACTTCAAGATTAAATAAGAAATCTCAATTAACCACAATTTCTGTCCATAAAGGATTAATATGTCCTCACCATTTTCAATTTTTCATGGATAATAATTTTCAAATTCGAGGTTATCAAAAAGTTGATTTAGAATTAAATAATGCAAATTCAACTAAGTTAAGAAATGGTGTAAAAGCTTTTAATCTAAATGAGAATAAAGATACTGATCTTTTCGAACAACTTATTATTGAAGGTGAGAAAGTAAAATGCAAATCCTTTGAACGAAAAGATTTTAAGAAGATAAATAGACCAAAACAAGAGCTTATTTCAAAAAAAAAAAGTAGTATGACTCAAAAAGAAATATATGATGAATTTTGGGAATTTATTGATGATAATAATTTCATTTTTCATGAATTTATAATTAATGATAATAGACGTCCTAAACCTTCATTAAATTCTCATATAAGGGAATATATTAATATTTAGAATAGACATCTATTAAATCCTTATCTTTGATGAGTAAAAAAGAAATTAAAGAACCATTAAAATACTCAATAGATGTAAGAAATTAATAAATCCGATTTTTAGATTAGAATAAAGACGATAATTAAACCGAGTTTTTTTTTATTATATTTTAATTTGTAGTACTTATCGGTAGAATCAAATAATTCAGATAAATTTCGTTAATGACATAATTGACAAAAAAATTCTTAATAACCCATAGTCTATATACAATAGGTTCTTTTAAAATTTATTAAATATGTAATTTGAGTAATTAATTTTCTGAATAAATGTGTAAATCCCTATACAACTTATAAAATGGATCTAGGTGGATTAATTAGAAAAGAATTTGGTAGAATTAAATCTGATAAACGAACATTAGTTTTATTGTTTGTAATTCCGATAATTCTCATTCTAATCTTCGGACTTACATCAGGTGTTGGAATTACAAAATCTTTTACGTCTGCTATTATAACTCGTGATGATATGCCGACTTATGATAACTTCTCTACTAATTCCTCTCAATATGACAGTAATTTTATATCAATCATGAAACAGGGAACTTCATCTTGGAGCCTTTATAGATATTTTAATGCAACAAATCAGGAAGAATATAATAAAGCTTATCAAAAATGCTACAATTTTCTTCAGAATGGCGATATTGATATATTTATTGAATTACCCGAAAACTTCTCGGAATCAGTTGAAAACAAAACTAATCCTGTTCTAATTTATCATATTGATGCATCTGATGCTACCGCAATAACTGCAATAGAGGTTGCTCTTCAAGAACCTATTGCTTTATTTAGAGCTCAAACAGAGTTGATTGCTAATTTTACTATTATGGTTCCTTATCTTGAATTTGATGTCCCTTTTTGGGAGTCTGCAATTCTGAATTACGCAATCCCATTAATTTTACCTATTATAATTCTTGGAACTACTATGAATCTAACCACTCTCTCAATTGTTGCTGAGGCTCCACTTCCTCGGATGCTTATAACACCTACAGCAAAGAGAGAGATAATATTAAGTAAATTAGTAGCAAATTCTATAGTTATGTTGCTTCAATCGACTGAAATATTAATCACAATTGCTTTATTTGGACTGTATAGTTTAGGTTCACTATTTTACTTCTATCTAGTTCTAATAATGATTGGATTTAGTGGAGTGTGCATTGGACTTTTTATATCTGTTTTAAGTCCAACAGAGCAAAGTGCAAACCAAATGTATCTAATTATGTTTATAATTATAATTCTTTTTTCAGGAACTATTCTTCCTTTAAATATTACAAATCAGGGAGTACAAATTTTCCTGAATTTACTTCCATTATCTAATGCTGTCCCACTAATAACTGATATAACTTTAAAAGGCTTACCTCTAAATTTATCAAGGTTATTTTGGATTATTTTAAGTTCCTTGATTTTTGTCTCACTAGCTTATATCATCTATATGTTTAAGAAATTAGAGGTGTGACATGAAAAAATCTTTTAACTTAAAAATAAAGAAAATCAAAAGCAAAAGTCATAATTTAAAAGTTGAATCTAAAAATGATATTAAGAAGAATTCAAGTATAAAGTATAAAATTTTTAGGATTATAATGCAAGTTAAGAAAGAATTTCGACTTCTATGGACAGATAAATTCAATATATTACTTGCTATTGTAATGCCTCCTTTAATAATTGCTTTTTTAGGCTTAACAATGAACGATACAAACCAAGAGATTCAATCGATTCCTTGTGTTGTAGTATCTTATGATTCTAATACATTTATAAATCCAAACGACTTTTTTGAATCAAGGCATGACAATTATACAATACCGTATGTCAATGCTGTCAATAAATCAGTTTTATTAGAATTAGTTAAATTCTATAATGCTACAGAAGAAATTTATGCAATGGAATATGCGAGGACTGCCTTATTAGAAGGAACAATTAACATCATTATATCATTACCCGTTGATTTTACTGAATTATTAGAATTAGGTTTACCTGGATTAGTAGATTGTATTCCGGATGCCTCAAATATTCAAAATATTCAAACAAATATAAATGCAGTTTATGATTCAGTTAAAATATTTATTAATGACACTAGCCTTAAACCTCAATTTGTAGTACAAGGGTTTGAAGAGTTTACGATCCCAGAAGGTTATAGCGTTAGTTTCAATTCTAATATAATTCTTACTTTTTCATTTATGATTTTCGGCATAGCATTTGTTTTATCCATATTAATTGTAGTTCAAGAAAAACCAATAGCCCGGCTTCTACTTACTCCAATAACAAGATCAGAAATTATTTTTTCTAAGTATATAACATATACAATTGTATTACTAGTTCAGTGTTCATTATTATTAATTAGTGCTTTAGCTATGGGTATGTTTTTAGCAGGCTCTGTAATAGATTTATTTTTAGCACTGTTTATTATAGGTTTTTCTGGTATAACTATGGGTGTTTTTATAAGTTCATTAAGCAAAACGAAAACCCAGGCTAATCAATTATTTATAGCTTTTTACTTAGTGATAATTCTATTAAGTGGTATTTTCATTCCTATTGAAAATATGCCTTCGTATTTACAAATTATTGCATATATACTCCCTTTATCTCATGGAGATCCTTTATTACGTGGTATTATTACAAAAGGTCAGTCTATATGGGGATATCATTTTTTTTGGTTGCTTGGAATTAGCTTGATTTTAGTTGTATTTTCCTTTCTCATCTTTAAAAGAAGAAAATATGAGGTGTAAGAAAAATTAGCTCATTAAAATCAAAGAAAATGATGGTTGAAGTCAATAATTTAAATGTTAAATTCGGGGAGAAACAAGTTGTATTTGATGTCAATTTTAATGTAAATCAAGGAGAAATTATTGGATTATTTGGAATTTCAGGCGCAGGAAAAACGACAATAGTTAGAGTATTAACATGTCAAATCGATAAGAAAAATTGGACAGGAAAAGTAAAGGTCACAAATTTATCTCCAGCAAAAAAATCTAATCACCAAAGAATATTAAGTAAAATTGGATATGTACCTCAGTTAGAATTATTAAATTTATATTTTGATCTAAGTCCAATGGTTAATGTTGAAATCTTTACCTCAACATATGGAATGAGTAAAAAGCGAGCGAAAGAAGTAGCAAAGAAGCTATTTAAAATTTTAGATATACCTGAAGATACATGGAATAAGCCAGTAAAACATATGAGTGGAGGTGAGAAAAAACGCTTATCGATGGCTATCGGATTAATTCATAATCCCGGTGTATTATTCCTTGATGAGCCAACCACGGGTGTTGATGCAAGTAAGCGATATGATATCTTAAGCTACTTAAAGAAATTAAATCAAAGTCTTAATACTACAATGTTCATAATTACTCATGATCTTGAAGCAGCTTTAATATGTGATAAAGCCGCGATTTTGAGAAACGGAAGGTTACTTGAGTTCGATACACCCCAAAATTTAATATCATCATTACCGAGTTATGGTTTAGTAGCAAGATTTACAATTGAAAATTTAAATGAAAAAATTATGGATGTAATTAAAAGATTTAAACCCGTTCAAAACATCTTAAGGAGTGGAAATGAAATAATTGAAATTTTAATGGACGGTTTTGACGAAAATCTCACCAGTTTGATTCATTATATGATTGATGAAAATATAAAAATCAATTCTATGAGTAAGGATCTTGCTTCTTTTCGTAGGTTTTTTCAAATTAGAATTCAAAAGGAGGAAGAAAAAGAGACTTATTTGAAATAAGTTAAGGTGATAAAAAAATAGGTTTAAAGATAAATTTAAGTCATCAAGGTAAACGACGGTTAAAGCTCATAATATTAATCATTATGCTTTTCAGCTTACCTAGCATTGCTTTAGTTCTAGTGAATATCCGATATATTGAATATATCAAGGGAGATGAAATTAAAAAAATTAAAGAAGAATCTGCTCTTTTCACATGGAGTCATCAAAATGAGTTGGGGTTATTTATTGAACCTTCAATTGAAACTAATTTTAGAGCAATTGATTCAATAAATTTTTCTTTGGCTAGTAAAACTTCTTCTAAATTAGTAAATCCAAACAATATTTCAAATATTTTTATAAGAGGCTCTAAACCTAACTTTTTCTTAGATTTTATTTTTGAAAAGCAAAACCCTGATGGTTCATATTCAGATATAGGTGGTTTTGGTAATATGATTTCTACGTATGAAGCTATAAAAACATTAGAAATCATTAATAAATCATATTTGACAAATAAAATCGAACAAAATAAGACAAAAAATATCACTAATTATTTGAACAATTCATTGAAAGATGATGGAAAAGGATTTAAAATAATACCATTCTTAAATGAAACTGATATAATTTCTACCTCCTGTGCTATCTATTTAGCAAACACTCTAAACGTGGGTAATATCCTTAAAAATGATAATATTGTAAAATATATTAATACTACCTGGTTGACAGGAAGTTATAGACTTACAGATAGTAATCTGAGCATAGTAACAGCAGAAACAACGAATTTTGGAATTAAAGCGTATCTAGGAATGAATTTGACATATAATTATGGAGATCTTCTTACTATATGGACTTATTTTAATTCTCTCTATAATACCATTGATAATGGGTTTGCAAGTGTCCCAGGGGGATTTTCTGATATTGAATCAACTTATTATGCACTTTCAACACTGCATATTTTAGGACTAGACAAACCTTTATTATTTGATACGAATAAGACCCTATCTTACATATTAAGTTGTGCAAAACCAGATGGAGGTTTTGGCTTACGTCCATGGCAAAATTCTAGTTCAGATTTTAAAGCAGGATGGGCGACTATGAATGCTCTTAAAATTCTTAAAGATGAAAAATTGATACATACATCAGATTTTATTAATGCTACTGAAAAATATTATGATTGGCTTCATTTCTATCAAGCTAAAAATGCTTTATTCGGTCAGACTACAATCGAGGCAAACTTTTATGGAATTTCAGCTTTATATGCTTATAATCCTAAGATTTTCACTGATTTTATAAATAAAGAAATAATATCTAAACAGATCTTAGAAAATATTATCAATTTTGTTGATCTATGTTATAATTCTTATGAAGGAGGTTTTGGATCTTCCCCTGGTGAAAATGCAACTCTTTATGCGACATATTGCGGATTAAACATTTATAAAATGCTTTATCCTTTCACAAACACGTGGTTAAATACATCCAATATTGACAATATTCAATATTATTTAGGAGAACTCCAAAATCCTGATGGTGGTTTCAGTGTATATAGTGATGTTGAAACTATTTTATCATTATTTGGACCATTTTATCAAGTATTCTTGTATTTTATTAATTCAAATATTTCAACTATTGAGAGTACATATTGGGCTTTAAATTCACTCGATATCGTTAATGGATCTAATATTATTGATAAAATTAGTCTAACTCATTGGATGAGATCTTGCCAAAATCCAGATGGGGGATTTTCGATGTTTATAGGATTTCATAGTGATGTGATTTCTACATATTATGGGCTTGAAATATTCATTAAATTCCTAAATTCTGAACCATTTTCTAAAATGGCAGCTATCGATTTTCTAAAAAATGCACAAATTTCAGATGGCTCATTTTCAGTGTTGCCAGCTTTTGGAGCGTATTTAGATCTACCTTCAACATTTTTTATAACTTATTTTGGTGCAAAAGGGCTTTATGATTATAGATTTCAACCAGAAAATATTCGATTTACTTTTGAATGGTTTACACAATGCATTAGTGATAACACTGGAGGTATTGGTGATATTCCCCATTTTGGAGGTGATTTAAGAAATATAGCTTACGGTGTGTCTATTATAGATGAATTGAGATATGATCAGAGATTTGATCCAAAACCTTGGTCTGATTTATTAATATATGTGTTATTGATTGAGGCGCTAGGATTCATTTTATATATTGTTATAAAGTTGCATCAAAGACTTTCAATCACAAAGAAGATAAAGTTAAGGTTAGGAATTGGAGGAAAACTTGAACGAGAGTATTTAGAAAAGTTTTCTGCTATAAATTGTGAAAATCTTAGTGTATATGCTGGAAGAAAATTAATTGTTGATTCTGTCTCGATGAATGTAAAACACGGTAAAATACTAGGAATTTTAGGAGAGAGTGGTGCAGGTAAATCGACTTTTATTAAAGGTTTACTTGGAATGAGAAAAACTACAGGGTTTTGTCAAATTTACGGAATGAATATAAATAAGCGTACTTCAAAAAGAATTCGACCAATATATGGATATGTTCCACAAGATTTAGGGAAGATTTACAATGATTTTACTACCTTGGAGAATATAATATATTTTGGAACACAATATGGGCTTAGTGAAAAAGAAATCATAAGTAGAACTCGAAGAATTTTACGGAGCTTAGAAATAGATGATAAGGAGAATGAGTATGTCAAAAACCTTTCTGGAGGACAAAAAAGGCGAGTTAGTATTGCAATAGGATTAATACACTCACCAATGTTTTTAATATTAGATGAACCTACTAGTGGATTAGACCCTGTTGTTAGAGAGAACCTTTGGCTAGTATTAACTAAAATTAATGAACAATTCAAAACTACTTTAATTGTTATTACTCATTATCCAGAAGAATCACGATTTTGCCATTTAGTAGCAATTTTTGGCAGAAAACGAGGAATGATTGATTTTGGAGAACCAATAGAGCTTTTAGCTACTCTACCAGGTAAAGGTAGATCTATTGAGATCACATTTAAAAAAATAAGGAAGAATGTGATTTCTCGACTTGAATCGATTGAAGGTATTGATAAAGTTTTAGAAAACAAAGTTGGCACCGAATATTCAGTTTTCACCGATTTAAATATAGATAATTTAATCAAGGAAATTGAAGGGGAAATAGGCGAGAATTCAATACTAGAAATAAAACAGATTGATTCAAAAATGGAGCAATATTTCCGGTATAAAGCAATGGAGGTACCTAAAGTTGAAGAAGTCTAAAAAATTTAAGCAACCTCCATTAAAACGTCTTAAAATAAGAAAATCAGGAGTATTGAAGAAAGTACATATCTCTAATAAATTTAAGAATATTAAAATGAAGCGTACTAATGAAGTTCAAATTTCCCAGGTAAAGAAAACAGATAAATTTAAGAACTCTAGAGATGTTGAATTAGAACGCCTTAGATTAAAAATATTAGATGCTGTTAGATATTCTAAACGTTTTTGGATGACATACAGAGAAAAAACTTTTGGGATTGCATCAATCTTAAATTTAGTCTATAAAAGATCCTTTTTTGAGGTATTATTCTTCACAAATAGGGATGTTATAGAAAAAGGTGTTCCATTATTAAAAATATATACTCCATCTGAAGATGAAATAGATTTTGGTGAAATTATTGTAGATCCAGATTTTGATGATGATGGTCTTGTGAGTCCCCGTAAAATAATTGCTCGTATGAGGAAGCTCATAAGAAGTGAATTTCAAAAACATTTGAAAAGACTAGATAAAGAAATTGAATTGGTTGATTTAAAATATGAAAATTATCCAATTGATAATAATCCTTACTACAGGGAAGTTCGAATTTCCTTCAACTTTTTTACAATTGAGTTAGAAATTAACTTTGAAAAATATCCTCTTTTACCATCATATTCTTTTTCAAAAACACTTTTAAAGATTATAAGTGAGAGAGAATTTAATGAAGAAGATATAATTAGAAATTGGAACGAGCAAAATCCACCTCATTTATACCAACTCATTGAGACAATTCATGAAATAGTTATAAATAAATTAAAGTTTGATAAAATTGGAGTAAATTCACAACATTTAATCCTTAGCAATGTATCAATAGAGAATAATATATCAAATGTCTCATTTAGTATTCACAGAGGAAAATCAATAGGAATATTATATGACGAAAGTTTATTATATGATGAGCAGCATAGATTTAATTTATTTTATTTATTATGGGCTATTTCTGGAAATTATCCCGAATATTCTGGGAAGATAGAGATTTTTGGGAGAAATATTCTATTATTAAGTAAAGATGAGTTGGATAAGATATTTATTTTACCCGCAGCATATGATTCAAAAATAAATAATATGAAAATTAAGAAAGCTATAAAATATAAAACTAATTTAAAAGAAATCCTTAAAGATAGGAAAACTAAGTTAGATAAAATGTTAAAGAGTGCTGGTTTTACTCAAAAAATTGATCAGATAATGGGGGATCTATTTCTAGCAGCCCCAATGAGAATTAGTCGTACAAAGTCATATATCAAAAAAGCTTTAGAAGTAACTGGTTTATTAAATAAAAAAAATAAGGTGTACTCTAAATTAACACAATTAGAAATCGTTTTATTTTCGATTGCTAAAACATTAATACAATTCCCTACGATAATAATGTTTTTAATTCCTAATGAAATATTAAATAGATTGGAATATGAAAAGTTTAATAGCTATATAGAAAAAATTAAAAAAGAATTTCATGTTATTTTAATCTTTTGTGGTCCTGAAGGAGTAATTTCTGGTTGTGATCAAATTTTAACCTTTAAAAAGCAAGAATCTAAAATAGAGAGTTTTGAAAACCTAATTAAAGAATTACCTCGATCTGGTGAAATCATAACAGTTGAATTAAACAATCCTGATAATGCTATGATTAAGAAATTATATGATTTAGATGAAATTGCGAAAATTCAGGAAGAAAGAAAAAATGAAAGATATAAAATCTTTTTAAAAGATGACCCTAGAAAAATAATACTTAAATTAACAGAACTATTTGGCTCTAGCCTTTTTAATTTTAAAAGATCTAAGGCTAATTTAGGTGATTATGTAGAATTCTTTGAAAAAATCTAAAAATTTTATTTAAAAAGTATGCAAAAAGTGTATAATAATGATAAAAAGCATGTATATCTTGGACGAAAATGGAATTTTATTATATTCTAAAAATTTTATGAAAAAAAAATATGATGAGAATATTCTAATCGGCTTTTTTTCTTCAGTTTCTAATTTTAGCAGGGAAGCATTAGGAAGTGTAGTAAAAAATGTTGATCTTGGGGATAACAATAAATTAATTTTGGTAACTCATTCAGAAGAAAGATTAATCGGAGCTGCCATTGTAAGTGATAATGATAACAATGATCTTGTCGCCTTAATTCTTAGGAATATTTTACAGGATTTTATTGACACATTTTCACCATATGATAACCCCGAAAAAATATACTCCAATGAAATGGAAAAAATAATTGATCAGAACTTGAGAGGAAAGATTATGCACTCTCCATTGATAAGGATTTCGTTATCATGGTTGATTGTAGGGCCATTATCATTGATTTTAATTTTTTTGAGTATTAATACTACACTATTCATATATAATTTCTTTAATCTAAACCAATTTTATACGTCCGATCAATTATTCACAAGATTTATGCCCTTTTTAATCTTGTTATCTACTTCTAATATCATAATTTTATTCTTACTTCCCAATTTGATATTAGGATTTTTAGCTCCAAATTGGAAGATTGCACTGATGAATTCATTTATATATTTCGTTGTAACTATAATAATCTATTTTTTTTCAGCAGAACCTAATTTTGCGTATATTGTTATAGGGAATTTACCTTTAACAATAATATTCTCTTTATTTTTTCTTTTTATGGGTATCAGATATTCTTCAAAAAGGTTTTTAAGAAAATAATATAGAAAAAAAGGTTAAAATTGCATATTTTTTAAGTTTATAAAAGAAAAATCTCTTACAGCAGAATCACTTTCTCTTAACTCTATTAAATAACATAACATCGGTTATCAAATAAATAAAATATCTCTGAAAAACATTAGTTTGAATCGTTCTGGTAAAAGAAAATCTAGATAAAACATAATTGAACAAACAAGCAGAATAATTCTCGATATGATCAGGACAATAATTGAATAAGAAATATAAGGGATCATAGCGCTAACGACAAAACTTATAATAGCTATAGTGCATTAGAGTTAGTTTTTGCAAACATTGTATTATTTTAAACAAAACAATATTTCTATAAGAAAAAATCACACTTAGTATGAAAAAGATATAAGAAAATTTAAAATTCAGTACTTAATTTTCCAAAATAATATTTTTAATTATAGAAAATCAAAAATTTAAAGAGTATTTAATAGGTTGGAAAATATGAGCTATAAATTACCAGATGAAAAAGATTTAGAAGCGATGATTGGTATTGTCGGCAAAGAATATGCTACAAACAATAAGGCGATCACAGCAGCGTACTTGGCTAAATCTGTAATGGGTTTAGAATCACAAATTCCAGATATTGTAGTCCGACCGAGATACGTTGAAGAAATTAGGAAAATTTTAATATACTGTTCTGCGGAAAAAATTGCAGTGAGTCCTGTTTCAGCTGGATTATCAGGTGGTTTTGCGTGTCCAACAATCAAACCTGGTGGAGTGCTTCTTGATTTGGGAAGAATGAATCGCATTATAGAGATTGATGAAGAGAATCGCTATTGCATCATAGAACCTGGAGTCACAAACGGACAGCTTTGGAGTTATATGCACAAATACCATCCAGATTGGGCTCCTCCAATTCCTGATGGAGCTCCTCCTGCAGCAACAGTTATGGGAGATGCTATAGATAGAGGTTTCTCACTTTATACTTCTAGCGTCGGTCCGCAGGGAGATAATTTTATGTGTGGAGAAATAGTATTTCCTAATGGTGATGTTGTACGTACTGGTTCTTGGGCACTACCATTTGCTAAGCCTTTTTATAAGTATGGTATAGGCCCAGATATGTGGTCTTTTCTTATGGGGAGCCAAGGAGCTTTTGGTGTTGTAACTAAAGCTGCGGTTAAAATTTACCCACATCCAAAATATAAAACAGTTGTAGTCTGGGGGATGGATAACCCTTACGACATGCAAGATTTGACTCTTGAAGTTGCTAAGCAAGAATTTGGTATTTCACATAACACTGTAATGGTTCAGGGAGGCAATTATCCCCTAGTAATGGCACGATGGCCAAAGGATAAAGTCCCACATGATTATGAGTTCTATAAAGAAATAGGAATCTCTCAATGGTGGATGAATTGGGAGACATGGGCGCAAACACAAGAGGAATTAGACTATGCTACTAACAGAATTGATAAGATGGCAGAGGATTTTAAGAAAAGAGCAAAAAACCCGGATGCAATTGTAAAACAGGAACTTCATCCAAAACAAATAGCAAGTAGAATGAGAAAACCAAATAAGATTGCAATTCCTTATAGTTTCTGGGAAGCAGGCTTCTTATTTATTACTTGGTATACCCCATGGCCAGAGTGTGCACATTTTGCTGACATGTACACAAAGAAGATGGAGGAATATGGTTTCCCACCCGTTATGTGGATTGCAAGTATTGAACGTTGCAGACAAGCAATCTGTATGCCAATTGTATGCTTTGATAGCACAAAACAGTCTGACTTTGAGAAGGTTCAGGATTTAAATAGAGATACTACAGAATATGCGTTAAAACGAGGTTGGTTGAATTATAGACCAGATCCTTATATTCATGTCCAAGCATATTATCAAGCAGGAATGTACTGGAAATATTTAAGAGCATTCAAAAAGCTCGTTGATCCAAATATGATAATGCATCCAGGAAGACTTGCTCTTCCTTAAATATTGGAGGTTGATAAAAATGGCTAAAACAGGAATGGAAAGATTGGAAGAATTAAGAAAAGATATCTTTAAATGTATACATTGTAAAGCATGTAGATTTGCCTACTCAGGTGAACCTGATAAAGAAGGAATTGGAGAGTATTCGGGAAAGCAGGGAACTGTTCTCTATGAAGGAATGGTAGATGCTTGTCCAGCAGGTATTGAATATGGATGGGAAGCTTTTTGGAATGCAGGAAAAATTTGGATTGCACGTTCTATTTTAAGTGGAGACTTAGAATTTACTGAAGAAGTTCGAGATGTGATATTACCATGTATTACATGTGGTCAGTGTTCTGCTCAATGTGAAAATAAGGTTCGTACTGTCGATATTATTGAAGCTTTAAGAGCAGCTTGTATCGAATCTGGAGTACCAATGATCGATAAACATGAGTTAGTAGATAAATTAGTTAAAGAGCGAAATAATCCATATGGTGGAGCAGCTAATGAAAGATTAAAATGGGCTAAAGACGCTGGCTTGGGTAAATTTATCGATAATAAGGATGCGAAAATTGCCTATTATGTAGGATGCACTGCTAGTTACCGGCAAGTTGAAGTCGCTATTGCAACTGCTAAATTATTTGAACAATTGGGAATGAATTTTACCCTTGTTGCAGATGAAGTATGTTGTGGGAGTCCATTTTTTAGAGTAGGGGCTGTTAATACTGCTCAAGAATTAATGAAGAAAAACCTTGAAGCTTTTAAGAATGTGAAAATGGTCTATTTCAGTTGTGCTGGATGTTATAGAACTTTTACTATTGATTATCCAAAATGGATGGCTGAAGATGAAAAACTACCGTTTAAAACTCAACATGCATTTGAATTAGTTGCAAGACTAATCGAGCAAAACAAAATCAAATTCAAACCAAATAAAGAATTAAAGGGGAAAGTGGTCACCTATCATGATCCTTGTCATACAGGTAGACATTTCGCTGTCGATTTAGAACAAGAGATGATAGAAAAATCGAGTAATCTTTTAATGGATAGTAGAAAAATAGATCAAGCAATCGAAGCTTGGTATGAAGTTCCACGCATTATTCTTAGAAAACTTGAAGAAGATGTAGGTATTAAATTTAAAGAGATGTATCGTATAAAACTTAATAGTATGTGCTGTGGAGCCGGTGGAGGCGTGAGAGCAGGGTATCCTGAATTCTCTATTAGAACAGCAAGTCTTCGATGTGACGAAGCAAATGCTGTAGGTGCGGATATATTAACAACTGAATGTCCTTTCTGTTGGAGAAATCTCTACGATGCAAATGAACAGTATAATCACGGCATGAAAGTTATGGGAGTTCTTCAAATGATTACAGAATATAATATTTTAGAGATTTTGGAAAAACCAAATGAAAAAGATTTTTCAACTCCTTCTATTAGAGAGAGCCTGCAAGAAGAACCCAAAAAATGAGTGCTTAACCATAATTTTTTTTTAATCTTACTTTTTTACTTTATTATTCAATAAAATATAGTTTTATTGAAGTAGACAAGTAAGATTTATATTTTAGACATGTGTTATTCTACTTTATAATTATAATCTTATAAAAACTGAAATAATATGAAATTTATCGATAATCTTAAAAAATATCTGCCTTTAATTGTATTGATAATTACCCTCGGTTTGGTTCTTTCGGGATGGATATTATATCTTCCAATTATGAGAAGAAAACCTATTCCGGGAGAGCGAAAAGCAATTATACTTTGTAGTGCTAATGACTTCTATAGAAAAGAAGGTGAACCTGACTTTAATAATGGAAGGGATGCCTTATTTAATAATGAATCTGGAAGTAGATGGATATCTAATTTCACGAATGGGTATGGTGCAATTGATAATACCATACCAGGTCATAGCACTCCTGGAGTTATGCAATTAATATCTTTTTCCTGGGGAGGGTATGTAAACTTAGAGTATATATTCAATTGGACGAAATATTATCCATTATTGAAATATGCTGCCTATAATCTTTCTGCCTGGGTAAATATCACAAAAAATGATTTACAGACTCCTGCTGTGATTATACCTACAGGTGCAGGAGCACGAATAGGATTACGGTGGCTAAATTCTAGCAATGATGTGGTAAGAACCGATTGGTCAAAAGGTGTATACGATACTTTCACAGGATGGACTTTTTTAAACACAACTGGAATTGCTGATAATGCTATTCAAAATGAAATTACCCAATTACATTTAGTATTAGCAGTAGAAGGAAATATGACTGGTACTGATATGGTACTTTTTGATGATGTGAAAA
The DNA here is from genome assembly GCA_048939015.1 of Promethearchaeota archaeon. Lineage (GTDB taxonomy): Archaea > Asgardarchaeota > Lokiarchaeia > Sigyniarchaeales > SOKP01 > Loki-b32. The sequence continues at coordinate 3,222 of JBHLPW010000009.1, read as the reverse complement.
TAGAATATTGGTTCCCTCCACCTATCCCGAGGCCCCCTCCAAGTAATTTAGATTCTGACGGTTTTCCGGCTCAAGCTCTCCAGGTATATTGGACTTTAAAGAATCATGGATACACAGATGAGAATATTTTTTTAATGCTATATCATACAAATGATAACACAATAGATATAAATGCAAACGATGGAATATCAAATGATTTGACAAATGCCATCATTGATGTAGTGAATAATGATGTAAATTCGAGCAGGTTTAAGAAAGAATTAAATGCTAGCATTTCAGGTTCGTTTGCTTCTGGTATAGGTTCGAAAGATCAATTAATAATTTATATGGTAGACCATGGTTCTAATAAGATTCTTGGCGATGGAAACGCCACATTTCATTTCGAAGCTGACAATAGTTATATTTCAGAATTTGAATTTGTTGATCTTATTCGTGGAATAAATTGTAAAAGAAAACTTATCAATATCGACATTTGCTATAGTGGTAATTTTTTAAACTATAATTCCAGTATAGGATTGAGTTGGTATGATCTCCCTAATTCGATTTTAGTCACATCTACTACTGATACTTTTTCATGGTATTGGCGAGACAATACTAACGCTGATGGGTTTGCCGGATCATGGTTTTTCCATCAATTTTGGAATCAATTAAATGAAAATCGGACAATAGGACAAGCTTTTAATTTTTCAAAAGATGTCATACCTTCAGGTCAGGGGAGGTCAATATTTGAAATCCAGACACCACTAATCTATGATCCTTTAGGGATTAACGATATTTGGAGTTTTAATAGTACACTTCAATTATAATCCCATTTTTTTTATAATTTCTAAGAAATTAATTTGGATATATATTATTAAATTGAAACTATATTTTAAAACAAATGATATATAATTCCCTTAAGTTTAAATTATGTAAAATTTATTCTAATTTAAAATAAAATCTATGAAAAATCATAATGAAAATAGTGTGTAAGATTTCCATAAGAAATCATATTCCTAAAAAAGTCATTCTTCTAACACTATTTTTAGCTATACAATTTTCTCTTATTAACTATAATTCAGTTAATCTAACAGAAGTGAATAAAAATTTGAATAATAACAGTGTATTTTCATTTTCTCAAGGCCCTAGTAACGATACTATAGTGCCTATTATTATTTTTATTCAACCTGCTGAAAATCTTACCACAATTAGGCAATATTCTTACAAGTTTATTGTTAATATCACTGATGATAATCCTCCTTTATTTGGAAACGTTACTATACAAATTTCCAATCAAAGTAACTTCTTGTATAATAGTTCAATGAATTTCGATGGAGGGATACAATGGAGTTATAATTGGGACAATATTAGTCAATATCCAAATTATGAGCTTTATAAAGTTAAAATATGGGCAAAAGATTCTTCAACAAACAAAAACCATAATTGGTCTGAGGAATTTTATATAACTATAAGTATATCAACGGGGCCGTCATACTTACAATTTTTACTATATATTGTGGTAGTTTCAACCATTTTTGCTCTAATAGTTGCATATATGAACAAAAAAGCTAGGTATAGAACTCCGAGAAAAAAGAAGAAAAAATCTCAAGGGATTTATGAATATTGATTTCAAATTCAGTTCTCTATTCTGACATTTTTGTTTCCACAAAAAATAAATGTGCATATTTTCATTAATAACAAAAAACAGAATAATCACTCACGGGATTTGTTAAACTTTGCTTAATGTGGAAGAGAAATCTGCTTATCCATACATAACAACTTTTAAAAAAGAACCATTTAAATCCTTTATTAGAGTTAATAGAAAAGAGATCAAAAATTTTTATTATAATGAATATGAAAAACTGACTAAATTCTTTCAATATTATAATCAAAACTTATTAAATGACCCTAACTTAGAAATTGAGACTATTTTTTGGTATCTTTTACTATCAAAATATCTTAAAGAAGAGAAAACACTTAATAAAGATGAGATTTTTCGGTTCATAAAGAAATGTGAATACCGCCAATACGATCAAATTGGATTTAAGCCTTCTCCCCATTCTGAAAAGCTTCCTGATGTATATTCAACTTATTTAGCCTTATCATGTCTAATAAATCTAGGATTATTAAATCAATACCTTCTTTCTGAAGGACGGGATGAAATTAAAGGAGGAATTAAAAATTTTGTCTTTACTCACAAGAAGGGTAATCATTTTCTACATTGTCAGGACAAGGATTGTAATATAGACAAAGAGATATCATCTAGTCGAACTTTATATTTTGTCTTGGAAATTTTTTCAATTCTTAATATTGATGTTCGTATTAATAGAGACCAATTTCGTAATTATTTAGGTGATAAAAAGAGAGGTTCTTCACTGATTTTTAGATTTCTATGTTTGAAATATTTAGATCTTGAATCTGAAGTAAAAGATAAAGAAATTCAATTCATTCAACAACTTCAGAAAGAGAATGGTGGTTTTAGTTTTAATCAATTTGATGATATTGAAATTACTTTTTGGATAGTTTATGTTCTTGAATTATTTTCTTGGATGTTAGACTATAATCCTGCGGGAATCTTTTCTTATATAAATAAAAATTTAAAATTAATTCTAAGTGAGCAAACAAATTGGACTTCTGACAAGTTAAAGGATACAGCGAGGTTAATAATCCTTTTATCTATAATTTGGAAGAAGTTTATTGAAGAAATAGAAAGGCTGCTTTTCAAACAATTGGAAAAAGACCAATTTTTTGATGTAAATCACTTAAAGACCACTTTTGGTTTAGAAGAATACTCTGATGAACTTATTTCATATATTAATCTTAACTATAATTTTAATTTGCAAATTGTAAACAATGAGATTGAATTCAAGAATTTTATAAAAGATTATAGTTTGGGCAAAAAAAGTTTCTTTCAAAACTTTTATAATAAATTATTAAATAATAGTATAGTTTCTCTTACTGATCTCTTTAAACAATATCGAACTCTGCGTAATGAACATCTAAAATTAAAGGAAGAAATCTTCCCTATCATTAGGGAAATGGTTGAGAGAAGATTTTTCAATGGAACAATACGAACAAAAAAAATATTTTTTGGAATTAAAACAAAATACTTTTTCTATCTAAATTATCTTTTTAAAAAAATAATCACTTCTGACATGAATTTAGATGTGGAAAAAATATTTGAGGAAACTGAGAAATCTGGAAAGATTAAGGAGGTTAGACTCCTCTTAGCAACACAACCTA
>JBHLPW010000068.1:0-23835 GCA_048939015.1 Promethearchaeota archaeon | reverse complement strand
ATGTTGATTTTTTCTTTCATAAAATAGGGCAGTAGAATAAAATGAATGAATAAATTTATATATGATTATGTTTTAAATGGATAATTGGATTTTCCTAAATCTCTAAATGAAATATCATGGGGATTGTGAGGCTTTTGACCGGATTGGACGATATCGGTAATACTTTATCTATGATTCGCGTTTTGAACAGACTCACTCTCCCCTCTTAAATATTATATATTTTCTAATTCTTTTTTCATTTAAATATACCACAAAAATAATTTTATATTTCATGTTCATCCATAAATTTTATTACATTTTCATATGTAGTATTTGTCATTGGTCCAAAAAATTCGACTTTGAGTGCTCCCACAGCATTAGCGAAGGTTGCAGTTTTTATTAAATCCCAACCAGCTAAATATCCTATAATAAATGCTCCTCCAAAAGAATCTCCAGCTCCAGTAGGATCTCTTTCGATTGCTTTAAATCCTTTTACTTTTTGACCGTCAAGTTCATCAGAAGTAAAAATTATACATCCCTCTTTTCCTTGTTTTAATACAACTATCTTAGGGCCCATTTTTAATAATTTTTGGCAAGCATTTTTGGCACCTTTTACTCCAGCTAACATTTCAGCTTCCTTCCCGCTTGGAAGTAAAATTTGGGAGGTACTTAACACGGGCATGCTTACTTCTAAAATACTTGCAGTATCTAACATTTCAGGTCTAAGATTTGGATCAAATGAGATTATTACATTTGGATTAGATTTTTTAGCAATCTTGATTGCTTTATAGCATGCTTCTCGAGACTTTTTACTAATGGAAAGCGCACTTCCTATAATATGGAGATTTTTTACATCCTTGAAGAATTCTACTTTCACATCATCGGGAGATGTTTCTCCCGCAGCACCTTTAGCAAATATGAACTTTCGAGATCCATCAGAATTATATTGATTGAAAGCAATTCCAGTTGTTAATTTTTCTATGATTCTAATATGGGTCGTATCAATTCCATCTAATTTTAGTTTTTCAACAATACAAGCTCCAAACTCATCCTTTCCAATTACTCCAATAAATCCAGCTGTAAAATTAAAATTCTTTCCCATACGAGCCGCCGTGTCTATATAAATTGCTGGTGCTCCGCTTGGGAATGGTCCTTTATAAACAGCTCCAAGTATTCCATGTGGAGTATCTTTTTTTTCTCGAATGATTTCTACGAGTAATTCACCAAGAGAAATAATATCAGGACACATTTTCACCATTTAATCTTTTTCTAAATTATTTATTTTCAAAAAAGATTTATTGGCAAATAAAAATTATCTTAAAACCTCATTTTATGAATTTTTGTTTAAAGGATTCAATTGTGCTTGAAATTTCATTAATATGAAGTTTTAATTCTTTTGGATGTAACTTTTTCAAATTGTCTAAGTTATTAATTATACTTTTCATTTCATCGATCCATAAATTCATTAGAATCTCTCTCTCTTTGTTTTTACAAGCCAGTTTTATCTCTTCATCAATCCATTCTTTAGCACTTTCGTGTATTTGCTTTTTAAGTACATCCACAGTTATCTTAACTAAATCCTGCTCACTTTTAAGATCCTCTAGTACTGGTTTAAGATTATTTTGATATTCTATTGTTTCTTCATTGAATTTTTTGAACATGTCTCTAAGTACATCCTCTTTAGTATCAAATTCTTGTCTAAAAGCGTTTAGTCTATCAAAAAATTCTTTCTTAAGATCTTTTATATTTTTATTAAAAGTGTTTATTTCATTTTCAAAATTAACTACATGATTATTTAATTTTAAATTAGTAGTTTCTAATTTTTCTGATATTTCAAACCTAATATCTTTTAAATTATCTTCCAATTTCTTATCAAGGGTAGTGAATTTTTCTTTTAATTCCTCTTCAAAAGTATTCACTAAATCTTCAATTTTCCTATTAATTATATCTCCTTGTGTATCTACTTTCTGATCTAATTGTGTTATCTGTTCATTCATTTTTTGATCAAATTTATTGAATTGTTCAGATAATTTCTTCTCGATTGAATTAATATTATCGCTTATATTCCTGTTTAAATTATTTAATTGATCCGTTAATTTTTTATCTAATTTATTGACCTGTTCATTTACATTTTGTGGAATCTTTTTAAATTGTTCAGTAGATTTTTGATCAAGTTTGTTTAATTGTTCCTTTAGCTTTTGATAATCTTTTAAATTAATTTCTTCTGACATTTTATTCATCCATTTCGCTTATATATTCTTTTTTTTTTAGGTAAGAGTTCTATTAAAGTTGGGCTAATTGCTCTTCTTTTACTTTTGATATTATTTTCACTAATTCAAATTCCTCGATGTTTAATTTTGATATTAATTCTATATTAGATTCAAAATCTTTCTTAGTGGTTATAAAGAGATCTTTTAAACTTTCAACTAAATTTTCTGCTGATTTAGAATGGGATTTTTGGATATGATTAATTGTTTTTCCAAGCTCTGTTAGATTAATTAAAAATTGATCCATAACTTCATTTTTTTGAGATTCATTTTTTTCTAATTGTTGTATCAGGAAATCATAGTATTTCAATTCTTTGATTTCTTTCTCATCTTCGGTTTCTTTTTTAACTTTTGGCTTTATTTTCACTTTTTCTAAAACTGTATCAATATTAGATAAGTTCCATAATTGTTCCTTTAATTCTTCATCATTCTTCCCAATCAATTTTAAAAAGGCTTTTGATGTATTGCTAGGAACTAGATCTGGATCCATTAATTCCGATTTTCTTAAAAAAGTATAGATCAATAATTCAAAACACTGAATAATACCTATACCAGTTTTTGCTGAAGTTAAATATATATGATCTCTTTTACTCATCAGCTCTTTTAATGTTATTATAAGTTTTTCATTGCTAGTTAATAAATCTATTTTATTTCCAACTAGAACTGATACAACATCTTCGGAATACTGATTAATATTTTCTAAGAATTCCTTTTTTAGATTTAGGAAGGTCTCTTTGGGCTTTGTTAAATCAAAAACTAAAAGAGCACAATCAATATTGGTATATAAAGTACGACTAAAGGGATTAAATGATCTTTGACCTCCGGCATCCCATACTGTAACATTTACAATAATATCTTTTTCTTTTATATTATATTCCTTTTTAGCTGTATAATTCCCAATTGTGGGTAAATATTGATCAGGAAATTCTTTTCCTAAATATGAATTAATAATTGAAGTTTTTCCTACATTCGCTTCTCCTAATAAAACCAATTTTAAACTAATCGTTCCTTCCAACTTAATAATCGCCTAAAAAAAGATCAAGAATTTTTAATGATAGGTTTCTGGGTAATGAAAACTCTTATGTATTTTTTGATTTATTAAAACAGAAATGGAACTTATATTTAAATATATTTAGTTAAACAATCTCGAACACATTATAGACGGAGGTCTTTTTGGGAAAATTGTTTTAAAACATCTTAGTTTAAAGAGAAATATATCTAAAAGTCATTTTTAAAACGATAAAAAATTTATATTCTTTTCTTTTTTCTCCCTATCAATATTATCATATTATTATAGATATTATAACGAGTTAAAAATGGTATAAGCAAATGGGATTAAAAACAACTATAACTGAGATGCTCGGAATTAAGCATCCGATAATCGCCGCTCCTATGGGTCCTTTTTATACAAAAGAGTTAACTGTTGCAGTTTCTGAAGCAGGAGGTTTAGGAGTATTAAGCCATACCAATCTCTTCGGGAAGAGTAGTTTAGAGGAAATGAAAAATAATATGGAATTCGTGGTTGAACATACTGATAAGCCTTTTGGTTTTAATATAAGGACGTCTAGACTGCAATTAGATGCTCCCGGACTTTGTCGAGGAATATCAAGATTTATTATGGAAAATCCAAAAATAAAGGATCAATGTGTTTATGCTGTGACGAGTGCAGGGTCACCAAAAACATTACCAAAAACAAAACCATTTATAAGATTAAAAGAAAGCGGATCTAACATTAAACATTTTCATGTTGCTCCCGCTTTATGGCTTGCTGATAAGTGTATTGATGCCGGAGTTGATGGCGTTGTATTAACTGGATATGAAGGTGGAGGTCATCAATCTTACGAAAAAATAAGTACGTTAGTCCTCATTCAACAAGTCAAACGAGAGCATCCAGACTTACCAATTGTTGCATGTGGAGGTTTTGCAAGTGGAGAAGGTTTAGCTTCAGCATTAGCAATGGGTGCGGGAGCAATTGCTATGGGTTCAAGGTTTATTGCTTCAAAAGAAAGTGAGTTTCATGATAATTACAAAAACATTGTACCCTCTGCGAAATCCACTGATACAATATATGTAACAGGAGTCCTTGGTCCAATACGACTTTGGAAAAATAATTATTCTCTACATCATGGAGTTATTTCAAGTAAAGATGAGAAACTAGCTCTAGAAGCAAAAATAACTCCAGCAATGGCACTAGAAGATCAGAAATTTTATGAAATAACTTATGATGGGAATATAATTGATGGTGCAGTTCTTTTAGGTCAAAGTATAGGCATGATTAATTCGATAGAAAACGTTGAAGATATTATTAATGATATTGTTAAAGGTGCTGAAAAAAGGTTAAAAGAAGCTTATTCATATATTCTTTAAATATTATTCAAAAAATACTTAAATTTTTTTTTTTCTTATTCAATAATATTTTAAAATGTAATCTAAATTATAGAAAAAAAATAGTTTAATTATCGAAGTATGATTCCTTATATTAAATATGGAGGTGTTCGCTATAGGAAGATATGATGAGGATGAAGATATTGTTTATTGTGAAAATTGCGAAAAGGAAATGCGAAAAAAAAAAGCAATTTACGTAGGTGGAAGACCTTATTGTAAAAACTGTTATAAAGATGCTGAAGAGTATGAAATCATTGAAGATGCTGAAGATGATGATGACGAAGATGATGATGACGATGATGATGATGATGACGATGATGATGATGACGATGATGATGATTATGATGATGACGATTAATAATTTTTATAATAGTATATGATAAAGTTATATATAAAAATAAATCAAACCTTAATTTATGCGATTTTATCTTACCAAAGTACAAATATTAGATTGATAAAAGTGGATAGTAATAGACAAGAAATTGGGCCATATGATTATATTGAGTATTTTAAGAGAAATACAGCCTTAATGGTTTCAATGGATAAAAATGGAAAACTTAATGTTATGGCATTAGATTGGAAGACTATTGAAGATTTTGATGGTCAACCTGTTATTAGAGCACAAGTAGCATATAGTCGTTATACTTATCAATTACTAACTGAAGGAATAAATGAATTTACTGTTAATATACCACATGAGAATAATTATGAAGCAATCGATATAGCAGGTTCATATTCGGGGAGAAACACCGATAAATTCAAAAAATTAGGAATGGACACAATTCCCGGTAAAAAAACAAAAGTACCTACTATAAAAGATTGTATTTTAAGTTATGAGTGTCAAATTATTCATACGAATAAATCAAACCTTAGCAGCCACCATTATTTTTACGGTAAAATTTTAATGGCTTATGCTTCTAAAGATATAATTAAATAAAACATTAAATATTCTTTTTGCAGAAACACTCCGAAGAATTTAAAATCTCCTCGCCACAAGAACATTCTTTTGGATGGTCATATCTCTCGCAAATTTTATTGATTATGTTACATGAAAACAGTAAATTGATTTTTTCGCATTCAGCATGAGCATTATCAGCTTCTATTTCGAGTTCATTAACTAAAAGCATTTCTAGAAGATGTGCATGGCGTTTTAACTCAATTGTGAGATCTCTTCCTTTTGTTGTCAGAGAAACTGGTTTATATCGTTCATAATTTACATATCCATTGTTTTCCAATCTTTTAACACAACTCCCTACTGTTGAATGAGGATGATTAAGTTTTTTTGCCAGATCTCCTACCTTCAAAGCACTGTTTTTAAACAGCTCTTTCAAAACCTGAAAATCAATATCTAACATCTGATAACATTATTTTTTAATAATTAAGATAAATAACTAATGATTATGTCCTCCTATTGATAAAATCAATGCCATTAATAATATTCCAATAAAAATTGTTGCTAGTTGACGAATAATATATTTAAAATCTGAGTGTTTATGGAGATCTGGAGTTAAATCAGAAAGGGCTATGTATATGAAACTTGCTGCTGATATCGCCAAAAAAAATGGGACAATGGATTCTAGCACACCTAATATGAAAAATGAAAGAATCGAAGCAGGGATAGTAGGAAAGCTTGAGATCATATTATAAACAAAAGCTTTTTTCTTTGAATACCCTGAATGCAGGAGAATACCAAAATCTGCTGTTTCATGTGATATTTCATGAATTATAATCGTCAATCCTGCAACAATTCCAAGATTCAATCCACCTAAAAAAGCCGCAGCTATTACAATTCCGTCTGTAAGATTATGTAAAGAATCCCCTAGAAGGATAATTGGACCAGAAGCATGTGAATGAACCTCACAGGTATTATCACGACAATTCCTCCAAATCACAATCTTTTCCATTATAAAGAAAAAGAGGATTCCTCCTAAAATGAAAGGCATAATTAAATGAGGTTCTCCAACTTTTTCAATTGATTCAGGAATTAAACCTAAAAACGCAACAGCCAATAAAACCCCCGTAGCAAAAGCAATAAGGGTAGGAATAAGCGCTTTTTGGATCTTATCACCTAAGAACACAAAAATTGCAGCAATAATAATAGCTCCAACACTCCCAAGAATGCTAAATATAATAATCCAAATCAGCATTGTCTATCACTCATTTTCATTATAATATGGATTTTAACATAAAGATTAAAATCATAGTCAATATTCCTGCAAATATTAAAATCAGCTGCCTTAAACTATGTTTTAATCCTAATTTTTGATGTAATTCCGGTGTTAAATCAGATAATGCAATATAAAGAAAACTCGCTGCTGAAATCGCAAGTACGAAAGGAATTGCTATGGAGATCAAATCTAAGACAAAATATCCAATTATAGCAGCAGGAATTGTTGTACTCCCCGAAATAGTATTATATAAAAATGCTTTTCTTTTTGAATAATTCTTATCAATTAAAATCGCTAAATCACCTACTTCTTGAGGAAGTTCATGAGCAATAACAGAAAGACTAATCGCTATACCAAAAGTAAAATTTATCAAAAAAGATGCTGCAATAACTATTCCATCTACAAAATTATGGAAAGCATCTCCAATAAGAATAATAGGTCCAGCAGCTTCACCTGTAACCACACATTCAGCATCATGACAATGACGCCAAATCACTAATTTTTCAAGAATAAAAAAAAACATAAGCCCTCCTAAAAAGAAGATCATTACAATTTGCATTGAATCCCCTGCTTTTGATATGGCTGTAGGGATCATTCCCAATGATGCTGCTGCTAATAATGTACCAGTTGCATAGGCTACCAAGCATGTTACAAGAGATTTTTGTAAGATTTTCCTTAAACTTAGAAAAATATAAGCAAGAAATATAGCACCAATACTTCCTAAAATACTAAATATTATAATCCAGAGAAGAATCTATTTTCACATCCGTAAGAATTTATATTAATTAGTAATTTTATTAATATAAAATTTACGATGGATCGTAAAATTAGATAGATCAATCATAAATTCTTAATAATCTCACAAGTACTTAATAATAAGAAAATCTAAATGAATAATAAATCAAAAATAATATCTATTTTAGAGGTTAATTCATTATTAGAAAACCACTAATTTTAACTTGTATTGAGTGTAAAAAAAAGTTTGAATTATTCTCTATTCAGCATAAATGCCCTGAATGTAATGGTATATTGTGGTATGAAGTTAATAAAGAAACGCTTAAACAGGATTTCTCTAAAATTGAGAATTTAAGTAAATTTTGGGATTGTAGATTTACGGTTCCTTATATTAAGGATGCTTTTATTATATCTTTAGGGGAAGGGGGAACTCCATGTCGAAGATCAAAAAAATTTGGAGAAAAATTAGGATTAAAATCCTTGTACTTCAAAGATGAAACTCAAAATCCTACTAATTCATTTAAGGATCGTGTTGCAGCATTATTAACTTCACATGCGAGGAGTTGGGATTATGATAAAATTATTTGTGCTTCGAATGGTAATCAAGGTGCTTCATTGGCTGCATATACTTCTATTGAAGGAATGACTTGTATGAATATCATTCCAGAAATAATCGATGTAGGTAAAAAAGCACAAATGATAGCATATGACTCTAAATTAGAAGTAAGGGGAAAAACTGTTGATGATGCCATTGTAAATATGTTAAAAAGAGAAAATATTGAAGATTTCTATCAAGGTACTGCTGAATTGAATCCACTTACTCTTGAAGCCCAAAAAACCATTGCTTACGAATTAATTAAGCAAGTGGAAGATCCAAATTGGATTTTAATCCCTATGGGGAGTGGAGAATTATTGGTAAGTTTATGGAAAGGATTTCATGAGTTATTAAATATTAAAGTCATTAGTAGAATCCCAAAATTAATAGGAATACAATCTCAAGTTTTATCTCCTATTGCAGATGCATTTTTCAAAAAAGATATTATTGACAGCCCAAATCGTAATCTCGAAAAATCACTTGCTTTAGGAATCTTAGTAAAAAAGCCATTATACAGTGACTTTGCTATTAAGTGCATAAGAGAAAGCGGAGGTACAGTTATTACAATTCCTGAGGATAATATTCTGAATTCAATAGATAAACTAATTAGATATGAAGGAATCTTTGCTGAACCCGCTTCTGCATTAACAGTAGCAGCATTAGAATCATTGAATCGAGAAGATATGTTTGGAATTAATGAAAAGATTATTTGTATAATTACAGGAAGTGGATTAAAAGCACCATATGTCTTAGAAGCAATTTCATCTCAAACTAAAACGACTGGAAAGGGATCAATCATTATTACAAAATTGAAAATATTATCTCAAGTTTCATTATCGAGTATCAAAGGAATAAGTGGCACTAAAATTCAAGAGATTATGGGTACTATAAGTTTAGCAGCAATTTATCAACATCTAAAAGAATTAGAATCTAAGGGTTTAATTTCCCGAAAAAAAGAAGGTAAAAATGTGTTTTATTTTATAACTGAAAGTGGTAAGAAGGTTTTAGACGCTTTAGATGTATTAATTACATTACTTTAAACAGATTAGAAATCAATTTCTTCGGTATCAATAGAAATAAAGATTTTATTATAAACATATGGTAAATTTACTGTTAGAATTTTACGAGTAGCTGCTACTAATATTAAAGATCCAATAACTCCAAATCCGAATTGAAATAAGTTTCCAGGTAATTCAAACAAAGCTGCTCCTACTCCGTATATTGGAAGTTCGACAAGAAAGTAACCAGTGATCATAATAAATCCGCCGATAATTACCGCAATAATATCTCTATAATCAATTTTTAATACTTTCTTCTTTGGATTGCTAATTAACCCAACAATGAATCCTTCCAAACCTTTAATTATTAAGGTTGGAATAGCAAATTGTGGGAACCCAATGATATCTGCAATAGCAGATCCAATACCTCCAGCAAGACCTCCTATAATTGGACCAAAATATAAGCCAGATAACATAACACCAAAATCACCTATATTTATATATCCTGTAGTTATAGGAATTGGTATTCTGATAATAATAGTCAATACACAAATTAAAGCCGCAAATATGCTTATAATTGATAAGGATAATACGTTATTAGGTAAATAATAACCTATAAAACCCTTCTTATCATAAACCTTATTTTTTTTCACCATTTTACTTTCTTCAATCATAATTTCTCACTTTGTATATATAAGTTTCAACTTATATATAAGTTTCAACCTATGTTTATATCTTATTATTTTTAAATGTTTAGATCAGCAATTATACTAGGAGAAAAACGATTGTAGAATAAATAGAAAAAAAAAATTTTTTTAATCAAAAAAAAATTAAACTAAAAATTTGAATAGATCATAAACTTATTTCCAGATCCTAAGCTGTAGATTTCGAATTTAGAGCCCTTTTTCGTTTCACAGAACATTTGAATCATGGGAAATAGGTAAATTTGGGATTGGATTTGAGCATCTTTATCTTTCTCATGTTTTTTATAATCATTCCTCGCAGCTCCTATAGTTTTACTAATATTTTTGTTCATGTACCCTAATGAAGCTTCTGCTTTCGATTCTAATTCTTTAAATTCACTAAACCGTATTCCTTCTACATCTTCAATCATCTTATGAAGATCATCTCCGATCTCTTTTTCATATCTGGTTTGAGCGCTACTATGTAAAATTGGAACTCCTGTGACTACAGTTTTAAAAGGAACTGGAAGAATTTCATATTTATACATGTTTTTATGACCACCACACTCTTTGCATGGTTCGGATCGGTTTCCTGTTCCATAACATGCACCACAGGGATATGAAAAGACTTTCTTTTCCTTATTTTGTTCTTCTCCAACTAATACCGTAAATGTTTCCTCAATCTTTCCTGTCCCTTTACAAGTTTTGCATTTATCTTCAAGATATCCTCTTCCTCTACAAGTTTTGCAAGGAACCGCTTGAATTGACTCAAATTGGGCTACTTTTTCGTCACCTTTCCATTTTTCTTTATCAATTTTAGTTGCTCCTTTAAAGGAATAATATTGTACTCTACCGACTCTTGGTGCTGTTACTAAATTTTCTTCTTTTCCTTTAGGTGCTGGTCCAAGAGATTTTTTAACAGCAAAATAAATGGCTGCTTCTTTCATTGTATCTTTAACATATTCTGCTGCACTTATCGCATCTAAGGAAAATACAGCCCCTTTGGTTCCGAACTGTTTTTCCATCTTTTTTCGGTCAGTCCTTGCAGCTTTTTGTTTCCATTTTTCAAAGATGTCATCCAAATTTGGCGTTTTAATCCTAACTGACATTTTCTTCACATATTTAAAATTTATTTAAAAATTACTCTAACAATATTTAACTGATTTGGAATTATAAAAATATAAAATATAATAATTTATAATTTTTATATAAAAGAAAATACAAAAAAACTACAAAAAAGTAATTTTTATGTCTGCTGAAGAACGTCAATCTGTAGAATATTTTCTCGAGTGGATTAAGAATCAGGGTCTTTCGCAATGGGTAGAGCATTTCCTAAATCAGGGAGATGATACAAAACTTAGACAAATAAAAGAAATCTACGATAAAATTAAAAGTGTATTTGGATTTTAATTTTTTATTTCTTTTTTATTGTCAAAATATTCATTTTCTCATTAAATTATTTCAGGTTTTTTGAAAAAAGAATAAAATTGAATTGTTAGTTTTCATTTCAATTAATTATTATTAATAAATGGTTTCAAATTGAGTATCCCTTCAAGATCTTATTTCATTGTTCTAGATAGAAATCGTGATCATCGAAAAGAACTGCTGTTCAATGTTAATTTTTTTTATCTTAAAACATTCAAGAAGAAAAAATTCGCATTTACATATATAAATAAACCTTTCTTCAAGGGTACTGTTGTATTTGGATTAGATTTTAAAAATAAATTGAGACCTCTTAATTTCAATAAAATTGAAATTGATGGAAATAAAAAACCAGTTGATCCTCATTTATTCAGAAAATTTATAAAATCAGAAAAAAACAAATTTATTGCGTTCTCAAGCCAAACTAATCCTCGAGATGTTTTGCCAGTTAAAGAGATGTTAAAAAGATTTCAATATGATGCAAACAAAATAATTAATTTAACGATATGCGATTCTTGTCTAGATAAAAAAAAATTCACATTGTTAAATGAAAATTTACAAATTAAATCCTTAAAAAATCAAATAATTTGTTCTGAGTGTGCCTATGCTATTATTGCGAATAGATTTAAGCTAACAGGGATAATTTCTAAAGAAAAAATTAGTCCAAAATTAAAAAATTTCCTAATGCATATGTTACTTAAATTTAAGGATGTCAAAAAAGTACTCAGTGCTTTTAGTGCAGATTTCAATCCAGTAAATAACAAGGAAATTACATTTTATGATATCGAAAAAGAAACCACAATAAGTAAGAAATATCTTAATATAAAAATTGAAAATCTAGCAATTCCTCCTGAGTTTAAAGATATCTTAACAGAAAAATCTCTCTCTACTTTACTACCAATTCAAGCAATATCAGTTGAAAAAGGTCTATTAGATGAAGGTTGTAATCAATTAATAATGGCTCCTACTTCTGGAGGAAAAACATTAGTAGGAGAATTGGCTGGTATTTCGAGAGTTTTAATGGATAGAAATTCCAAACTTTTATATTTAGTACCAATCGTTGCATTAGCAAATATAAGAACAGAAGAATTTAAAGAAAAATATAAATCTGCTAATTTAAAAATTATTAAAAAAGTGGGAGAATCTCTGTTTGGTAAAAAAGAAGAGATAAAACTCGAAGAGTTGACAAATTCTCATGTTATTATAGCAACTTATGAAGCAATTGACTATATTTTAAGGAGTGGAAAAAAAGAATTCTTAGGAAGTATAGGTACAATCATTATTGATGAAATACAAACTTTAATAGATGTTGATCGTGGATTTATTTTAGATGGTTTAATAGCAAGACTTAAAACACAATTTAATGCCCAATTTTTATATTTGAGTGCAACTTTAGGAGAACCAGAGCAATTAGCGAAAAAATTGAACTGTAAATTAATAAAATATAATAATCGTCCAGTTCCTGTTGAACGCCACTTAATTATATGCATAAATGAAACCCAGAAGCAGAAATTCATTTCAAAATTAGTAAAAAACTCTTTTTATGAAAAATCTAAATTTGGATTTAAGGGTCAGTCAATAATTTTTTCAAATACAAGAAAAAAGTGTGAATCATTAACATCTTATTTGCAAAATAAAGGAATTAATGTTTCTGCATATCATTCTGGATTAACTAATGACGAGAGGAAAGTTATTGAAGAAGACTTTCAAACTCAGAGAATTACTGGAGTGGTTGCAACTGCAGCTTTAGCTGCAGGAGTAGACCTTCCAGCAAGACAAGTAATTTTCGAATCCTTAGCGATGGGAATAAACTGGTTAACAGTTGCAGAATTTGAACAGATGTTAGGAAGAGCAGGAAGGTTAAAAAAACATGAGAAGGGTCTAGCATATATTCTTGTTGAACCAGGAAAAGTATATTCTCCTAAAATGAAAAATACAGAAGAAAATATTGCAATTAAACTATTAAATGGAAAAATTAAAGATTATGAGCTTATCCCTAATGAAGACAAATCTCAAACAGAGATTAATGCTTTTTTTTCAATGTTTAACCAATGGATTTCAAAACAAAAGATCTATGATTACTATAACCATTTAATTAATGATCATTTTGACTTAGAAGCAGTTTTGAAAAAATTAATAGCTTTTAAATTAATAAGGATAAAGGAAGATTTGACAGTAAAAGCAACTCGTTTAGGAAGAGCAATTGCAAGTTCTTTTTTGAGTATCGATGATAGTTTTGATATCATTAAAAAATTACAAAACAATTTAGCAACACCTCTAGAAATTGCTTTAGACTTAGAAGTCCTAAGAAATATATACTTATCAAAAAATATTGTCGCAGATTTGTCAAGAAATGCTAATATGAAATATTTTTCAAATAACTTATTTAGTGCCAGTGTCTTATCTCTGATGAATGCTGACTATGTTAAAAAAAGAAAGACATTTTCACGAGAATTTATTGATTTCATAACAAAATTAACAAGTGATATATTTAATTGCAATTGTAAAGATAATCCTTATTGTGATTGTGGGCGATTAAACTTTGAAAAATTAATTGTAAATCTACGTATTAAAGAAATGATGACAATTGAAGAAATTTCTGATTATTTAAAGGAAGAATATAAAATATTAGTGTTTAAAGGAGATATAATTGATTATTTAGAGAATTTAATCTATAGTCTAGAAAGCATAAGAAATATCGCAGAAGGTATCTCTAATTTAAATGATGATTATATAAAAGAGATTAATAAAATTCCAAAGATAATTGAAAAAATCAAATATTAGAATATATGTATTTCTACTATATCATTATCTTGTAATTCATAATCTAAACCGACTTTTTTACGTTTTTGACGTTCTCCTTCTCTTATTACAATAGCATAATCAAAAGATTCAAAAAAACTCCGATGTACTTTTAAAGCAACATCTTTAATTGTAGGATGCACATCCATTATTAGTGGTTGTTCAGCAACAATTCCACCGCTCATAGTATATATTCGAATTTTCTTTAAATATTTGAGGATAATTGCCCCAAATTCTTCAGGAATACTCTCTTTTCGATAACTTGTACCTAAAATTATAGGAAATTTTTCTGAATACTTACTTTTTATATTTTCAAAAATATCTTGAGTATAAGATAGATCTCCCTTAGTACCTAATAATATTACTTTTTTATATACTATAGATGGAGTTAAAGCATCAATAACTTCATCAAGGGCTATTTCACCATAAATTTTAACAATAGCATTACGAATCCCATTTTCGTATATAATATCTTTTATTTCCTCTGTAAATTCATCTAATTCTTTAATTTTTTTTGCCTCTTTGGTTAAGTAAAGGACTTGAATCTTATTGGCTCCAGTTTTTTCAATGGTTATGGGTGGAGGTGTGATATTAATTCTAATATCTGCTTTAGAAAGTTCATTTGATAATAATTGTATTTGCGCATCGATATCTCTTGATAAATCTATGCAAAAGCATAATAAATCAGCAGCTCTAATTTGAGCTAGTATTTCTTTACCATTTCCAACCCCCTCGGAGGCACCTTCCATAATCGAGGGCATTTCAACTATTTGAAACCTGATTTTTTCATATTGATAAATTCCAATTTCTGGTAAAGCAGTATATTTACCAATTTTCTCCTTTGCAGCTCCAGTCAGTAAATTCAAAAGTGAAGTTTTGCCAACTCCAGGAGTTTGGTAATGACTAACCAAAATTACCTGAATTCCTTCTTTTTTTATCGAAAAAGGACTAACTATTTTTTGTGTGCTTTTTTGTTTCTGTCTCCGGTCATCTAATTCTCGTTTCATTTTTGCTAAACGAGATTTATTAAGTGCGACAATTTTTTCAGTTGCTTTATGCTTAGGAACAAGGGATAAAAACTCTTCTAATTTCTTGATTCTATCTTCTAAAGCACCGGCATCTAAATACTCTTGATATTTTGCTTTGGCTTGAGGAGGTAAATTTGAACTCAAAGTAAACCTCTATTTATTTTTAAAATAAAGATCGAAATCTATCTTCTGTTTTTAGTCTCAAATCGCCTAATGTGTCATTGATTCGAGTTTCAAATTGTTTAAAATATTTAGGTTTTTTCGAAAATATATCATTTAGGGGGTAACGATTGAGAAAATAAGACAAAATTTGACTTAATTGTTCCTTTACTATTGAGGCATCTGTTCCTTTCTCAATGATGGCATATGACAATAAAGGTTGTTTATTTTCAGCAATTTCGTCAGGTAATTGAATCATCTCGCAATAACAGACTAATTTGAAAGAAGCTAAACTAATGATTGAGATGTCATCGCCGAAAACCTCAGTGGTGAAAGATTCCAAGGCCGTTAGAAAGCCAGCACGTAAGTTTGGATCCAATACATTATCCGAAGATGTATAATATTTTATCTCAACTAAGTTTCTCATTCCAAGATTAATTCCAACTTCTAGTATAGCCATTTTCAAAAAGGAATTTATAGTCTATCTGAAATAATATTATTATTCAATTATTTGATTAAATGTTAAAAACAAAAGTTTTTATTTCTAATTCTTTTTAAAACCTTTATTTAATATATTTTTAATTGTTTTTTGATGTAAAAGAGGATCGTAACTATCTTTTTTTTTTAGATTACAATATATTAATCCGTAAAACATTTAAATTACTTAATTACTCAGGATAAATTAACTTGTTTCTTATACGCTATAAATGTATTCTCACAAAGCATTGCTACTGTCATTGGTCCAACTCCACCAGGAACAGGGGTTATTTTTTGACATTTCTCTAAAACATCTTCAAAATCTACATCACCACATAATTTTCCTTCAACTCGATTCGTACTAACATCGATGATGACTGCATCTTGCTTAATTTTTTCTTTTGTAATAAATTTTGGTCGTTTAACAGCTACTATTATGATATCTGCTTTACTGATATATTCGTCGATATCTTTAGTAGAAGTATGACATATCGTAACCGTCGAATTTCTTTTCAGTAACATAAAGATCAAAGGTTTACCCACTAAATTTGAACGATTAATTATTACCACATCCTTTCCTCTAAGATCAACTTTATTATGTTCCAGTAATTTAATTATCCCCTTAGGAGTGCACGCCGCTAATTCTTCATTATAATCGAAGAGCTTACCTCTATTTAAGGGATTTAATCCATCTGAATCTTTTACTGGTAAAATTTTAACTAAAAATTCAGAAGTAAATTCTTTTAGATTATCAGGAAGTGGTAATTGAAGTAAAATTCCATGAACCGTTGGGTTTTTATTAAGTTTATCAATTTCATTTAAAAGTGTTTCCTTTGAGATATTTTCATCTAACTCTACGATAATAGAATCAATACCAACCTGTTGACATGTTCTATTTTTAATATTAACATAGAGTCTTGAAGCGGGATCGTTTCCTACAAGAATAGTAGCTAGTTTTGGTCTAATTCCTGTTTCTTTTACAGCATTTTTAATCTGGGTTTTTAATTCTGAATTTAATTTTTCTGCCAGTTTTTTACCATCTAAAATTTTGTTGTTCATAATTAATCTAGAGTATAATATACTTTGAAATTAAAAAAAGAAAATTTATTAATATCTAAATATGAAATGATTGCTGAAACTTTATAACCTTGTTCTTTTATAGAGGATGATTGCTACAACAATAATTATGGCAATAGAACTTAAGATTATTATTAAAATCCAATAATCAAATTCAACTGCCCATATTTCACTAAGTAAACTAGATAATGAATCTAATGTCTTTAATGTCTCGAAAGCATAATAGCTGAATATGATTGAGGATGATTTTTCTTGATCAATCTCATTATTTTCAACAAATCCACCATCTCTAAAATTTTGGTGTGCTAATACCCAATTTCTTATAGTTGCTTTAAATAATTTAGAATCATCAATTAAAGAAACTGCTTTCGTAGAATAATACGTGCTACTTAATAACGCATATTGAGAATATTCATCAGGGATATACCCACCATAATTAATTTGGTCTTTAGAATCTATAATAAAAAAAGATTGAATATAACCTAAAGTGTTAATAGGACTGTTCAAAGATTCTATTTCTTCCAATTCCTCCAAGATAAAAACTGCAAAACAAGTATCTACTAAGGTTGAACTTAAACTTTGATTACTTCCATATCCACCATCATTATTATAACACGAAAGAACCCAATCTCTATGAATTGTAATATTTTCTATGGGTTTATCTATTAATGCATGAAGTCGAATAGAGAAGTATGTTGAAGCTAAACTTACTGCCTTAGTAGTATTTGAATAAGAAAAGCCACCTGTCGCTTGTTTGGTAAAATTTAGATGCGTCTCAATTTCACCCAATATGGTTGAATCAATTACAGGATCTAGCATTTTCAGTGAATTCAATAAATAATATAAATCATATAAATTGGGATCATTATCATCCAAGATATCATTTATTTGATCTTCCAAGTTCTCTTCTAGGGTCTCAATATCATGTGGATTTATTCCATAATTATCTAGAATCTCTATAGCATGAGATGTCGCTTCAAAAGATATTGCGGGTTCACTTGGGAAAATAGCGTTAGAAAATCCTTCTCCATCAATTTCATTATTTAATATGAAACTAGTAAGATAATTTCCTCGTGTTTTTCCTAAAACACTAGGAATTATGTTTAATGCAATAATAAATATAAGAATGCTGATAAATAATTTTTGAGACTTGTACTTCAAAGAACAATACCTAACTGTTAACTTAAAATTTAATTTTAAAAATATAGCTTTTTTTAAAAATTCTTTTAAGATTATAAGAACATATTGTAAAATTTCAATTTTATGTGATGATGTAAGAAATACGATTTAAAAATTAAATATCTTCTTTTTTATTTACAGAATTTCACTAATATCTCTATATAACGATTCTCTATTTGTTTGGAATTGATCATAAGTAATAAACATTTGTTGGAAAGAAGGCAAACTTCCTAAGATGGCTGCACCAGTAAAAATTGCATATTGCAAATTATCTGGTACAAAAAATTTGATGATTTTATTAGCAGTTTCCATGAATTCAGAAAATTCTTGTGCAGGTGTTTTTTGTGTAATCTCTTTGGGGATATCAACTTTTCCTAAAGCTTCAATAGCTTTTCCACAATATGGACAGAAAAGTGATGTTTTATCAACTATATCTTTATTACAATGAGGACATTTGCCTATATCTTTATTTACTTGTCCTAAAGTTCCAATTTCAATTTTTGGTAAGACTAATGTCCCACCACAGGATGGACATATCTCATTTCCATCAGCTAAATTTACTAAAGCACCACAATGTGGGCAATTATCTTCTTTTTTCTTTACAATCTCAACAGCTTGTAGTTTAATTAATTCACTTTTTACTGCCGTAAGAGGTGCCACTGGTTTGGGTATTTTACCTAATTGGGGAAGGAGAGGTTCTATCTCTGATTCAAATCGTTCTTGGAAACCATTATATGAAAGATTTCCTCCTGAAAAGACGATATGAGATAACAGATCGTGCCAATAATTATTATCTATTGCTCTCATACTTGCAATAACTGCCTGAGGTATATTCATAATATTCCCATAACCTAACATTGCAGGATTAAATAATACTTCTGGAGCCTGATAAAGAATATAGGATGGAGCATTAATTGTAGAACCATCTGGCATTGGTACTTTAAACATTTCCCCTACTTTTGGAGTGATATTAGGATCCAAAGCAAAATAACAGTTCTTCTCTTTTATTTCTTGAATTATCTCATCTGCAGCACTAGAAGAAATGCTAACACCCTCTCTCATTAAGAGACTCTTAAGGTTTTGATTTACATCTACTCCGGCTAAAGGAAGTTTTTGAACTGCATGTTGGATTATTTGTCCATTGACTATTGGAACAACCCAAGTTAATCCATCTCCACTTTCAATTACTAACCCTGTTGTCAATCCAACGCTAAATAATGATAATAAAGGAGTAGGCATCATTATTAAGCTTTTTACTTGATGAGTCTCAAAAAAAAGTCTAGCTATGTATTCTTTAGTATCTCTATGCATAAACGGAGTTTCGCAATAGAATACAGGATAGGTTGACAAATTATCTATTCTAAGTAATGAATAAAAGATGTAATTTAAGATCTCGTAGTAGCTTTCCCAATCCATAATTTCTCCACGGTTTACAGGATGTTTTATTTTTAAAACGCCACGCATACGAGATACATCGTTACCAACATAAATACTTCTGGCACTTACATCGACCATAACAGATTTATACTTTTCAGTACCAGTAATGCAGGGAAACACAAACCTAGGTCCAGGTTCTCCCGAAAATCCAATCTTAACATATGCTGATCCAATATCAATTATTATCGGTGTTCCGGGTAAGGGTAGTGCCATTTTTTTTCAATTGAGTTATTTTTTTTGGTTTTCTTATTAATAATCTAAAATTACTGGTTTTTATAATTTTTTTATAAATTAAATAAATATGATTTCTTTTAATTATTTTTGAAAAAATTGTAGAAGGATTTTTAAAATCACATTTTGTATTACTAATCCTTTTAATTCACTAATTTCATTTACAACTGGTAAACGTTGAATTTTATTTTTAAGCATTATCTCTAATGCATATATTAAAGTGTCATCTTCATTCACAGTAAATGGATCTGGTGTCATTAAATCCTTTACAGTTGTGTTGGGAGAATTTAAACTCATTGCAAATCTAGCTAGACGTATATCTCTTTGTGTAATAATACCAATAAGTTGTCTATTATTACGATCCTTAACAACTGGAAGACCACTAATATTTTTTCTGACCATTAAAAGTTCAGTGGTACTTATTTTTTCTTTTGGGTAAGTAACTAATGGATCTTTTATCATAATCTCTGAAACTTTTGTTTTACCTAATTGTGTTAGACGATCTTCCATCGTAAAACCCCATATTACATTATTATGAAAAAGATATAGTAACTAAATTGCTTATTGAAAATAATCATTATTGAAATTAAAATATAATTATTAGCTAAGCCTCTTTGTTTCTCCTAGCCTCTTTTCAATTTTTTCAATTTCATTTATGTATTTTTTATATGTTTCTAATAGATACAGCCCCCACTCATTTAACTTAACCCAACCCCCTCCACCACGACCCCCCTTTCCAGTAATTACAGGACTCATTCCAGTTCGATTTTCAATTCTTTTCAAAATATTCCAAGCATATTTGTAAGAATATCCTTCTTTTTTTTTATGAGTACATTCTTTTGCTGCCTGAGTTAGAGAACCTCCATCATTTTTCTTGATGTTTTCCAGTAGTTCTGCCCACCCAGAACCCAATACACTTGCATTTTCAAATTCCAGCCAACATTTTATCCCTAGCTTTATTTTTGATTTTAATTCTTCAATATTGGGGTGATTCTTCATACAATTATTAGTTATTTTTTGTATATTTAATAATTTTATATTTTTAAAAAGAAAAACATTAAAGTCAAGTCTTTTTTATCTTTTCAAAAGCTGTTTATTGGTGAACTGATTATGTTTTTTCCTGGATCAGACTCTGAAAAAAAAGGAAAAGAAATTTGTAAAAATTTATTTTATTTTGCAGAAAATCAAATGCTAGATTGTAATCAATATATTATTAAAGATCCATCTACTGAAGAATTAACATTGTTTGATGCAGGGAATGGAATCTCTCTTAATGGTTTATTCAAAGGAATGGAAAAATGTAATCTTAATCCCTCTAATATAACTAAAGTTTTTCTAACTCATGAACATGTTGATCATGTATTAGGACTCTACCCATTGGTAAAACTAAGTAAGAGCGATCCACTTGAAATCTTTGCTTATGGTGAAACTGCCAACATCTTGTCTGAAGGGGATGAAACTCGAATCCTTCCTGGAAATCTTGGAATTTCTGCAAGAATGTTTGGAGTTGAAATTACTCCTTTAAAAGTGATTGATTTGATTAATAGTAAAAAAATATTAATTTCCTCTGAATACAAATTCCAAATTCATTATACACCCGGTCATTCCTTAGGATCTATTTCTTATTACGATCCAGATAAAAGAATTCTTATTCCAGGAGATTTAGTTTTTACAGGAGGTAGTTTCGGAAGATTTGACTTTCCAGGAGGATCGTTAGATACATTAATTAATTCGATTAAAAAAGTAAATGATCTTGATGTAAAGTACTTGCTTCCAGGCCATATGGGGATTAGTGACCAAGGAAATCAGCAAATAACTTTATCTTATAAAATGATTCAATCAATTAATTTCTATTAAGTTGTTTTCATAAAATTTTCAATTCTTTGTTAAAAATTTTTTTTAATTGATTTGGGACATTTTTAATTATCAAAGTTAGTCCTATAACAGATTATATAAAAAGATTTTATCCCTTCTATCGAATTTTTAGGTATATTGAAAACATACTAATATTTAAATAACACATCTATCTATTATTTTTATAATCTTCTATAAATTAAAATAAATATTAAGTGAAAGTTTATTATGTCTCAAAAAAAAACACAACCAGATGAAATTTTTTTAAGAAGTTACCCTAAAATTATCTTTTTCTGGCCCTTACTTATCACCAGCTTTGTTTTATGGCTAATCCAAGCATTTACAACCCCTAATGCTATACTAGGATATGTATGGTTTATTGTTTTTTTCATAAATATATTTGTAACTGCTTTTGATTTCTCCTCGACTAAATTCTTTGTATTGATATTAGCTATTGTTATCGTTCTATTAATAGTTGTTTTCTTAGTATTACCGAATTTTACATTGGATATTACAGGAATACAATTGGATTTAGCTTTACCATGGGAATTTTATATGGTGATGACATTAATTTTAGCCTTCATTTTAGGAATTGTAATTATTAGTACAAGGTTTGAATATTATAAAATTGAGAGGAACGAAATTCACCATAAATCAGGTCTGTTTAGCTCGGCGGAAAGATATCCAGTAAAGAGTCTACGATTTAAGAAAGATATCCCTGATGTCTTTGAATTCTTTATGCTTCGTGCCGGACGTTTAACAATTATGCCAGGAAAAGCAGATGAAGTTATGATTCTTAATACTGTTCTCAACATCAATAAAAGGGAAAAACAACTCGATTGGTTGCTTTCTCACGTATCGGTCGAACCCGACGAAATTGACGCATAGAATTGTAAGAATTTATTCTATTTTTTTTTAAATTTTCTTTTTTTTTTAAAATAAAATTTGGATAAATTTAAGTTTTAAATAGCTTTTTTAAAAACACTGATGTCTCACCCACTAATAATTTTGTTTGATTTTGATGGAGTTATTATTACTCAGAAGGCTCTTGAATATACGGCATTAGTACACTTAAAAAATAATTTTTACAAATGGCAAAATACAGAAGTGTTGAGACTCATTGATTATGCTCGACTTTTTGAAGAATCAGATTCAAAAAATAGAATAGTGGCTTTAAAACGCATAAACAGAGTCTTTAAACCGTTTATCTCTAATATTTGGAAGAGAAATTTATTTTTTATCAGATTTAGGCGTATGTATCCAAAATATGAGAAATATGAGAGATTAAAACCCAACCTTGAAAAAGTATTAATTCAACTTAAAAAGAAAGGGCTTTTATTAGGAATTGTCTCAAATACAAGTAGAAAAAGGTTAGAGTATTTTAGAAAAGAATTAGAATTAGATAGATTTTTTTCTGTTTTTATTTCCCGTGATGATACTCCCATGAGAAAACCTAGTCCTTATCCAATCATTACTGCATTAATGTATATTAAGAGAAAATTTAACTACATGATAAACAGAGATAAAGTATATTATGTTGGTGATCTTCCTGCAGATATTGAATGTGCTAAAAATGCAGGTGTTAAAAGTATAGCATTACTTTCTGGTCATGGGACAAGAATAAGTTTAGAAAAAGCTAATCCCACATATATGGTTAAAGATGTTAAGAACATTATAGAAATTGAACAATTCAAAAAATTCTTATTGAATTAATACCTTAGGTAAATTGTTAATGTTTAATATTGAAGATTTTAAAGATAATGTAATAGTTGAAAAAGTTGACAAACTAAATAAATATTTAAAAAAAAGTAAAATTGATAAAGCCAGAAAATTAATAGAAGAATTTCAAGCATTACTAGATCAACAAGAAAACATTGTCCAAATAACATATATTTTAAGTATCATAGCAGAAAATCAGATTGAGCTCATCAATGAGAGAATATTGAAAAAGATTGAGAAGTTTCTTAACTCTAAGAACGTAAAGCTGAAGTTAAACACTTTAATTACTATTGGATTTTATTTGGTTGCTAAACCTACCTTAATTGAAAAAAATTTCTCCTTACTTGCAAAACTTTTAAGAGATGAATCTGAGGATGTTAGAAATAATGTTCATTATTTTATGCTAGAACTGATTAAAAAAAATCCAAAATCAGTTAACTCAATTATAGATTTTATATTTGAAAGTCTAAAAATAGAAAAAAAGAGTGAAAACATTGTTTCTTTATTAAGCTATATCGACTATTGTGAGGATTTGGAATTCGATCAATTATATGAATTTAGAAATATCCTAAAATTATTAATTATCGCCTATGATAGTAAAAAAGTACCAAAAATCTTTATTAAATAAATAGAATAGTTA
>JBHLPW010000067.1:0-24518 GCA_048939015.1 Promethearchaeota archaeon | reverse complement strand
AAATAAAGTTAACGAAACGTATCTTAGATTTAAAAAGAATATATTCAATAGGTAAACAATTTGAGGTAAATCAAGGAAAAGGAAAAAGAAAGGGTAAGAGGTACTTTTATTTCACTGCAATAATAGAAGCATTTAATGCTGGAAGAATTGATAATGTTAAGGCATTAATAGATTTTGCTCGTATTGATTTTAAAATAAATAAAAATTCTCGTCAGACAAAATGGCGTCTTAAAAAAGAACTCTTAGAGATGGGGATACCTGAAGATTTACTCAGAAATTTATCTAATAATCCCCAATATTAAGTTTTAATAGACATAAATATTTAAATATTTGAAAAAGGTATTGATAGTAACTACACTTATATTTGTAATGACATTAATATGATGTAAAAACACCTAAAAAACAAACAAAGAGCGTGTTTCTATGGAAGATAAGAAGAATACTATTATTGAATTGATTAGAAGATACGATAAAAAATGTCTTGATTGTGGAAAATTACTATTAGGAGTGACTATTGATATTGATAACTCTAATCCTGATGGTCTTCATCCTGGAGCTGTAAATATTGAGATTAAACCATATCCCTGTGGCTGTGGAAAATGTCCAGAATGTGCTAAAAACTGTTATGTAGGAAATATTGAACGATTAGATAAATCTGATCTTAAATATAATAATTTAGTTAAAAATGTAAGAAAAACAGGTAAGATTCCTTGTGATGACTTAACTATATGTGAATTTTATGATATTGAAGAAAATGATAAAAAAAAATTCACAGATGAAGAAATTATAGATTTTATAGATTCCTTTATGGAGAATGTACCTTGCAGACCATATATGGATAAATTTTATTTTTTTCCTGAATGGGATGAGGAATATAAAGCTCATGATTTATTAATAAAACCAAAACCTTGGGATAAACCTGAAGATTTTTTAGGTGGTAAAATGATAAATCTCTTTGAATTAATTGAATATAAGATTAAAAATGAGGTGAATTAAAAATGGAACAATTTAAACAATTAGATAAACTTATAAAAACATCAAATTCACTATTAGAAGCTATCTTATATGCTCAATTTGGAATTGAAGATAAAGAATGGCTTAATGCAATTAGTACAATTGAAGGTGGTTATGTCAAAGCAAGAAGTTTTATTAGTAATAAAATGAAGGAGGTCAAGAAATGAAAAATGAAATTATAGAATTATTAGAAAAGAGAATAAAAACCTGCCACGATTGTAATGAGGAGTTTTTAGGATTAGCATTGACAACTGGAAAAGAAGATGGAAATTATCGAATAGATTATATTGGAGTGAATGATTATCCTTTAAGATGTAACAAATGTCCAGCATGTGCTATGAAATGTTTTGAAAAAATGTATAATAAAGCAAAAGAAGAAGAAGATTCTCCTATTGAAATAGAATGTGAAAAGGATTTTTATATTGGTGATAATCCTGATTGTTACAACTCTTTTTTTGATGATTTTGATGAAAGTCATTTTTGGGTTGAAAGAGATTACCAATATAGATCAGATCTAATAGATTTATTTGATGAATTAAAAAATCTTGAGGATAAATAGTAATAATTTTTTTTTTTAAATTTTTAGCTATTTAAGCATAGTTATTGACTATTTAGGTAAAAAGAATAATATTAAATATAAGTAATGATAGTAACTACATATTGGTAGTGTCATTACACATACATATCGTAAAGACACTAACAAATGTAAAAACATTAAATATAATAAAAAACATATAAAAAATATAAGGAAAAAGTATAATGACAGAAATTATAGAAATTAATCAAAAACAAGAAGATGAAATTACTTTGCCAATAGAAAAATGTGCCTCATGTGGTATGCAAAAAAGAAGACTTCTTGAATACAAAACCAGATTGGGAAAGGAGAAGAAAATTTGCGAAAATTGTCAAATGATCCATTTTTTATTCGACAATATTTCCGAATTTAAGGATGAAAATGATGCTGACGTATTTGCTCGGCTAAATGCTTTTTATTCATATAAAGCCAATCAAAAAGAACAAAATTTATTTAAACTTCTTTTAAGATATTTATGGAATATTAAACCGATTAATATAACAGAGATAAAGAAACTGTGGAATCGGCATTATAAAGATCCTCTTGAGCCACATATAAAAAGATTTCAAGAGATTGGAATTATAGGGGATGTTAAGGATGAAGAAGGAACTGAAGTCGCTCAATGGGGTGATAAAATGAATGTTTTAATTAGTAAATTTGCAGATGCAAAGGCACGAGAAGATTTAGATTCCTGGTATTACAACATTGCTAATGTAATAAAGAGTGCTGAATCACTTGTAGGATTATCAACTGAATTAGATCGTCCAACATTTGATAAAAATCGCAATGCTATTATGAAACTTTTTATGAAACAATGCTGCGACAAAGATGGAAATATCTTAGAGTCATGTAAAAAACGCAAAACCTTATCTACCGGAGGATTTGTCTGTAAATTCGTAGATGAAGAAGGAAATGCTTGTAATTTAAAATATGATACTTTGGAAGATGCTTTAATCCATTTAAATGATCATGATATCCCAAAAGAGAAAAAAGAAGAATATATCGAAAGAAAAGAGGATTTCGTTGGAGTATGGCTTAGTTCAGATGGGATTGCTAAACAAAGCGATAAGATTTCTTATAGAAATTGGCAGCATGCAATTAATGCATTAGTAAAAGCTCAAGATTTTTTTATAGAACTAGGTGTTAATCCCGATACTGGAAAAATGGAGTTTTTAATTGATGCGGGAGTTGCAGAAGCGATGGAGAAAGCTTTAATTAAAACAAAAGATAAGATTAAAGAAAAAGTGAAAGAAAAAGAACATTAAACCTTTTTTTTTTTAATTTAAGAGAAGACCTATTATGAGATTAAAAAGACCTATTCTTATTGGAGATCTCCACACTCAAATCAGTCAAATAATTGTAAAAACTTTTTTAGTGCAGAATGAAAGAGAAATTTCGGATGGAATTAAAGGATTTATTTTACACGGACCACCGGGGACGGGTAAATCAACAATTGCAAAATGGGTCATATCTGATGTTGTTGCTAAAACTCATTTAGAACATTTTCCTGATGATCAACTTTATGTATTACTTAATTTAGCAGATATTGCGAAGGCAAAATATGGTGAAACCGAAGATATTATCAGAGATAATTTTGAATCTGCTATGAAAATAGCGAAAAGCAATGGAAATTTCTTTATAATCGTCATGGATGATGTCGATGGAATGTTTCCCTCAAGATCATATCAAAAATTAGATGCGTGGTATCTAGGTCATTTAAATGTTCTTTTTACTGAGCTAGATAAGCTCGAGACTGATAAAGTAGGGGTGATTATGACAACTAATAGGAGAGATTTATTAGATGATGCCGTGATTAGTCGATTGGTTGATTTTGAAGTACCATATATTAACATAGAGACAGCAAAAATGAAAATTGAATCTAGGATTAAAGAGTTGAAAATGGATAATGATTATATTGAAATTGTCTTAAATCGTATTAAGGAAAAAATAAGAGATGGTATTATAAAGAATTTATCATTTAGAGATGTTGAGAAAGAAATGATATTTACTTATTTAGAATGGATAGATGCAGAATCCGAGTGATCTCTTTGAAGTTAGATGAATTTATGAGTTATGATGGATTTCATATTGTATTTCCTAAATATCAAGATGAAAAGATAAGAAAATTTGCAGATAGAATCGATAAACTAATAGGTTCAGATGCAATTATTATCCGTAGAGCTACTTATGATCCACATCAGAGGAATCTAAAAGATAAAGATATATTATTTATCGAATTGAAAAATACTATCAAAGGAATTTTTGGAGTCCTTTTATGTTTACATGAATTTGAAAGTTTTATAGAATTGAGAGTTATTAAAGATATGATTAAGTTTGAAATTCCAAAAGAAATCAGAGATTATGATGATGAATATTATGAATTTTTTGATGAATTTGAAAATAAATTTAAGAATCTATTAAATATAGATGAGTTAGAACTTAAAGATATAAATTCTAATCTATTTTTTGAATTAAAAAATTTAATAAAGAGGTAAAGTGAAAATTATGGAAGAAAAAAAGATTGATTTTAAAAAATTGGATGAGGAATTAATCGATATTTATAATTCCAGCAAAAGACCAAATAAAGCTATAGAAAAAAAAATTAAAGAGGCAATAGTAAATGATTAATATTGAAGGGGAAAATATTGGTGGATTAAGAGGACAATTTAAATTCACAATACAAGATGGTTTATCCATATTGCATGCTCCTAATGGTTCAGGAAAATCTAGTCTCTTACGTGCATTCCATTTAGCTATAGCAAATAAAAATATATCTCAAGATGATTTAAATAATTACCTTACTGAAAAAGAAATAAATGGTTATGTTAAAATTAATGTTGATGATACAGAGTATGAAGTTCAAATTCAGAGAAAAGGTGATAAAGTTATTATAACATACTCTAATGTAGATGATGAAATTTTTAAATTCCCTTCTGAAGAATTAAGTTTTATAAGAGCAAAATCAGATCTTTTTCACGGAATAATAAACGATGATGAAGATTTTATTTCTTCTTGGTTTTATAAAGTTACAGAAGCTCATAAATATGAATTGTTTTTAGAAATATCAACTAATATCCTTACAGACTATAAAACTGCGAGAGATGATTTAAAGAAAAAAGTGAGTAAAGATGTATCACAAAATCGGGAAGAAATAAATAACTTACAAAAAGAAACTGAAAAATTAAGTGAAAAAATTGAATCAATATTAGATTCTGAAGAATATAAGTTATCAATGAAAGAGCATTCTGAGAAAAAGGATAAAATTGATAAATTACGTGAATTAATCAAAAATTTAACAAATAAAAAGATAAAATTATCTGATGTGATTTTTAAAGAAGAAGAAGCTATAGAGAATTTAAAAAGAGAATTAGAAGATATAAAGAAAAGAATTGATACTTATGATGCGAATTTGCCTTTAATGCAAGAGAAATTACGAAAAAATGAGAAAAGGCGAGATAAGCTAGAGGTGGATTTAGATAAAACTAAAGATCTTAGATTAATCGCACAACAAAATTTGACATCAGAAAGAAAGGATTTAAAAGAATATGAAGAACTAATTAATCGAGAGACTTGTCCAAAATGTCACCAGAAACTCGACCCCGTTCACTATAAAGACCTTGTTGCTAAAGGAAGAGCCGAAGTAAAAAAACTAGAAGCGCAAGTAAAAAGTTTGAAAGCAAAAGAACATGAAATTTCTTTGGAGATGAATGAAATAGAGGATGAATTAAGAGATTTAACTAATTTTTTAAAAACTAATAGAGAGAGCTTAAATAAAGATCAAATTAATAAGGATAAAGATATAAAAAAGAAAAGAGAAACATTACCAGACAAGAAGAATCGAAGAAAACAATTAGCGGATGAGATTGAGTCAAAAAATAAAGAATTATTAGATATACAAGAAGTTTTAGCTGAAGAGATACCACTTCAAAATGAAATTTTTAAACTTCAAGGAGAATTAAATGGTAAAAATAAACTAATGAATAAACTTGAAGAAGAAATTGAAATGTCAAGTGAATATCAATTAAGATACTTAAAAGCGGAAGGATATGTAAAAAGAGCAGAGGCGATTCATAAATATTATTCTGAGAGATTTCAACACCTAACATACGAAACATTCAAACAAATCAACGATGCTTTGATGGCTTCTTTTGAATTACTAAAATTAGCAAAACTGAAAAAGATAGTATTTGATAAAAAAGAAAACAAACTTTTCTTAGAAATTCAAAGAGCAAATAATGTTTATACAACATTAGAAAAACTTAGTGGTGCTGAAAAATCTTTAATTACATTGATAATCACATGGGTTGTAAAACAAATGGTTCTCCCTGATGAACCTTTTTTCTTGGTTGATGAAGTAACAACAGAAATGGACGATACTAGATTTCAGGATATTTTAAATTATATTTCAAATAAAACAGATTATGTAATTGTTGCGAGACATAAACCTTATAAGGGTAAGCAAGAGAATTTAGCTCAAAACCATATAATTTCAACATTTGCATAAGAATTTAATCTCTTTCTATATTAAAGAGATTAACTATAGTAATATCCAAGAGACAACAATTTAATGGAGTATTAGAATTGACAAAAATCTATTCAAAAAAATTCACTGAAACCTTTTTTAAAACTGAGAATGGAATAATTCTTACATCTCCATATAGATATAACAATATTATCATCTTTTTATCAATAAAAGAGGGTATCACTGCTTCCCAAATATTTAAATATATTTTTGATCCTTTAGAACCAGAAATTAAATTTTCTTGCAAGGTTGAAGAGAATCAAGAATTAACTTCTGCATTAAAGATAGAAGTTTTAATAAAATTTGTACTACCCGGTCGTGTTAGAAATGAATTGATTATAATATCACAAAAAGGTGATATTTGGAGTGCCATTCAAAACGAAAATTCCATTAAGTTATCTAAGAGATTGGGTAAAATAGATTTTGGCAGTACAGAAGAAGATTCATTAGATTTCTTTGAACTTTTTGACCCATTAGATATTGTAGCGTACTTTACGAAAAGGACAAAGGATTTTGCTTGTCTTATAGTAAAAGAACAAGATAGATTTTATATATTGTTGAATATTGAATTATTCTCAAAAATCCAACCTGAAAATTCAATTATTGAGTTTGAAGATTCAATAGCTTTTTGGAATAGTACTGCTGATAATTTAGATCTTTTTTCTTTCAATGAAAATTTAGGATTAGCAAATATTAGTTTTCCTCGAAATAAGATTAATAAAGAATTGCCTTTATCAATTACCAATCTGAAGAAGTTTGAGGGCATTCCAAAAGATGTTTGTTGCATAAACGATGCGTTATATGTAGTTACACAAGAAGAATTTCATATTTATCCTTCTTTTAAAAAATATAGAACTCTGTCCTCCTTAAAACTACCTTTCTCTCCTGAGTTATTCTGGTTTGAACCGCAATTTAATAGATGTAAAGTTATCTATGATGGAGGAAATCTTTCAGATTTTGTTATTTCTCCTACACTTTCAGAAATTTCTATAAAAATAGTTCCAGTAGAAAATTCTGAGAAAGTATATTGCAATGAAAATAGTACAATTAAATATATAGGAAATAGACATTTTGGAATTATTTATAACGGAGAACAATGTTATATTTGGACTAAGAGAGAACATATAAGTACATTAAAAACTCATAATTTAACTATATTAGAATTACATAACCCTAATCCAGATGCTTTAGAGTCTCTCCAAAGGTTAAAAGATTTGAATTTAATGGATTTTGGTCAAATGGTAGCTATAACTGAAGCTGGTTTACCTAAATCCTTATTAAGACTGAGAAAACGGAAAATTCGGTTCTTTACAAAAGAGGATGATTTGTTTATAATCAAGAATGTCTATTCTAAACTTACTTATTTAGAAATCGCGAGAAAACTCAAAAGATCCCCAATCTCAATTTATACTCATGTAAAAATGATTTTTGGTACACCAGTCTGCGAAAATCATAATGCTTTTCAAAAAAAATGTAAAAATTGTGCTGATGCGAGAGTTATATGGGAAGAACAATGTAAAGAAATTATTAAAAACATTAAATATCGCAAGTCGACAATAGAAGAAGATGAAATACCAGAGTTTGATATAGAAGAGTTTATTTGGAAAGATAAGAAAAGGCGTTTTAGAAATAGAACTTCATTTTTTAAAAGTATTCTCTCACTAGAATTATATGATCAAATTTTAGACTTTATTCTTGGTACTAATTTATTAAAAGGGAGAGATGTCAATAAGATTTTTGAACAATGTATTCAAATCTTTATTGATGATCACCTAAGAAGCTGTATTAATAGTGGAAAAATGGTATCTTATTCTCTATTGGAACTTTATTTTGGTATAAAAAAAGACCTAAAAACATTAAAGGTAATCTATAAACCTTATAAAGAAAAAATAAATCCAAATTATTCTCCATTAGGAGATTTAATATTTTTCTTTAAAGACTTAATGAATTTGCGAAAACTATATGATGAAGAAGTTTGTAGAAAATTAAGACCATTTTTAATCGACTTTAATAAAGGTCTTTCAAATATAGGAATAAAAGATGGTTATATCGCAGGTCTTTTATACATTATTTATAAACAGATAGGTATGGGAGTTACACAATCAAAACTAGCTAAAAATTTTCTCATAACTGAAGTTACTCTTAGAAATAGAATTTCTGATGTTACAAACTTATTGAATCGTCAAGATTCTCTTGGATATATAAGAAAAATTTCTAATATAATTAAAAGCAATAAAACAACCCAAGAATTAAAGCATGAAGAAAAAACCTTAATGCTTAATTTTAATAAGAACATAAAGGATTCCATTTTTCATTACACTTTTCAAAATATTCCTGGTTTGATTTCTTCATTAGAAATTAATTATAAAGAAGAAAATTTGCCATTAATATTAGAATCCTTGGAAAAGATTTCTAGAATTGAAGAGAATTCAATAATTTCAGCTTTAACCAGCTTTCTCATTGAAATGGACTATTGTAATGATGTTATTCTCAATAATTTAATAAGATTCTTAGGTTCTACAGATGATACAATTGTCAGGAATATTCAAAAACTAATATATTCCTATAAACCAGATTTAGAAGGTGTTAATATCTATAGAATAATTGATTCATTAACAAAAGAACAAAATGCATCAATTTATTCATATATTCAAACTAATCAATTAAGCTTAGAGGAAAAGCAAGATTTAATGAATTATATAAAAAAAAAATATGATAATTTTAATGATTGATTAAAACTAGGTTATTATTAAATGATTCATATTTAGATTTTTAAAATTTTGTCGCTTATAAATCTTAATGTTCCAAACTAGAATTGATAAAATGGCTGAGGGAAAAATTAATAAAGAAGCATACCCACGTAGTCGGTTTGAATCACCCGAAATAATGGCCCCTTTTATAAAGAAATTTGGAAAAAAAGATACTGATGATTTAAAAAACGAGATCCTTAAAATTGAGCGGCAATTAAGGTTAATCTGCTATGATTTTCCTAGATTTAACGAAGAGAACTTAGATTTTTTAAGAAAATTTGTACTATTACTAAAATTATTAAACCGAATAATTGAAAGGTCATTAAATTCTAAAACTTTCACATTTTCATGGGAAGATATTATTTCTAATCTCTTATTTTTAGAAAATGATCCTAACCTTATGATTAATTCAATGATTAGAGAAATTAAACGTAGAAACTCCTATAATGCGATGATGTTAGCTCGAAAAAAATCAAAAAAGAATTATAATATGTATAAAAATCAATTTCAACAAAAAAGAATTACTGAATTTATTTTCATTTGATGAAATGCTGCAAATTGTATTTTAATTATAATATAAGAAAACAGTTGGATTGTTTTAATTAACTCTAAGAAATTTAACCACATTTAAATTTTAGAATCAATACAATAGAAATAATTTTAATGTAATATTATTATTCCACAAGTCATTTTTTTAAGGGATCGAGAAATAAAGTAATAATTAAATCATAGAAGAGGAATAAGAATGGATATCTTACAAAATCGATATGAATTGGGAGACCTGATTAACTCAAAGTATTTAAAAACTACTAACACCGAAGTGAGCAATTATACGGGCTACGATAGTCTACATCATCAAGATGTGCTAATAAAAAAGTTGAGATTACCTAAAAAAAGTAATGCAAGAGAGCTTGCGATTAGACTATGGGAAAGGGAGATACGAATAGCAAGAAAGTTGAGAGGTCCATCGGGAGGAGATATGTTTTTGGAATTAATAGATGCTTTTTTAGATGATGATTCAGATTCTTTATATATTATCTCACGTAATTATGGCAAAACTCTTGAAGAGTGGATTAGTAGTAGTGATTTACCTTGGTTCTTCACTAATGACCAGCTTGAGGGAAGAAAAGAAGTTTGGAATCTATTTATCACTCTTTTAGATGGTGTGGATGCACTTCATAATATGAAATTACTTCATAGAAATATTAATCCTGGTTCTGTCTATTATTCTGAAGATAGCGATGAAAAAAAATTCGTATTGGGCGGGATTACTTGGAGCTTATACTTATATAATTTAGACTTTTTACCCAACGAATATCGTGCTAAGCAAAAGAATGTTTCTCTATTTACACCCCCAGAAAATATAATTGAAGAATCAGTGTTATTGATACCTAATATTTTTGGTGGTGATATTTTTTCATTAGGGATGATTCTATGCTTTATTTTCAACATGGAATTCCCAGAGAATGAACCAGCAAATGAAAAAGAATGGTTAGAATTATACAATGAAAACCTAAGTTTCATTGAAGAATCAAAAACGCTAACCAACGATGAATCTAATTTAATATTAAAATGTATTTCCAAGGAACCAAATAAGCGCTATAGGACGATAAGCGAGCTTAGACAAGAGGTTATGTATGTCCTCGAACGTTTTTCGTCTAAAAACATTATAATTGAAGAAAAACCCAAGGTTCATTGGTATAATGAAAGGGGGTCTATCTTCTTAAAAAAATTGACAAGTATGGGTTATAATTTTGATGAGGTCTATCTAAATCCAGATAAATGGTTAACAGATGATTTTAAAAATTCCCACGTGTATTCTACAAGATTTGAAAGGCATCCACTAGTATTAATTAATAAAAGGGACTTAATTTTTAGTTTGAAGGCTAATTTAGATAATCAGACTGATAAGCTTCATCGAGAAGTATTATCATTGTTCTTCATGAATACAAGGGAACAGAATATAATATTAAAGCGTATAAAAGGTAAATCACCTATAGCTATACTTAAAGAGGGATTGAAATTTGAACAATTCAAGTACGAAAGGGATCCCAGATCTCCTTGGAATAGACTTTGGGACAGTGCACAAAGAGAGATAAAGAAGAAAGCCACAGGAAAAAATGAAAGGGAGAATTTTATAGATTGCTTAGACCTTATAAATAAGGCTGAAATTAATCTTGCAGGTAAGGATATTCTTAATTATCATAAAGTAATTAAGGTTGAGAGGGACCCTGGTAACAACCGGGAAAGGGCAATTATAAGTCTTCTCCCTAGAGAGGATTATACTGGTTATGGAAGAGACTTCTTTAACCTTAATGCTACTCAACTTCAAGATGCATTGATTAATATGGATTTAAAATCAGATAAAAGACAAAAACAAAATAAAGAAGGAAAAAAGAAAAAGGAAGTATTAGATAAGATCTTCAAATATAAAATTGAAAATGGTGGTGAGATTGAACTTTCGGCATCAAATATTGCCTCTTCTGGATGGGATCACTCATCAATATGGTTTATCAAGAACATTGACAAAAAAAGGATGAGATGTACTCTTGAACGTCAAATTAAGAATAAAAATAAAGCACTTCCTATCTCAGGAAAAATCCGTCCTTTTGAAATGAATCTCTCCTTGAAACTATATGATAGAAAAGCTTTGGCTATAGAATATCTGCGAAATAACAACCTCTTGGTTTCTTCAATTATGAATCCCAGGTACAATACATTCTATTTGGGACTTAACTATAATATCGAAAATTTAACTTTGAAAAATATTTTGAACACTATACCTATGTTCTTAGTTCAAGGACCTCCGGGGACTGGTAAAACATGGATCGCCTCAGAAATTGTTTCAATGATATTGAAAAAAGATCCTAGGTCACGCATTTTGATTTCTTCCAAGGATCATCATCCATTAAATCATCTACTTGAAGATGTTATTGAAAAGATACCTAATAATATAACACCTCCAATAATTATCAGAGCAATGAGTGCTGAAAGAGAAAAAGAATACGAAGCTTCAGATAGAATATTGGAATTTAGAGATAACAACCAAACCAAGAAGATTTTAGGAGAGTGCTTGGAATTAAATAAATCCAATGTACTTCTGCCTGGAAATATTGGAAAAGAATTTATAGAAGATATAGAGAAAAATTCCTCAAACCCTTCAACCCGCTGGACTGATGAAATTTCAAAAGTAGCCAATGTAGTTTTCTCAACCTCTACATCTTCTAAGCTTGAATGGTTAGGAAAAGAAGCAAGTCCTTATGATTGGATTATTTTAGAGGAAGCAGCTAAATCCTATCCTGCAGAATTATTAATTCCTATGAATATGGGACAAAGATGGTTGTTAATAGGAGATCACAAGCAATTGCCTCCTTATAAGTATAAAGATATGGCTAACGAAATAGCAGACATCCTTGATGAAGAGCAAAAAAAAGAGGAGAGAAATTTAGATGATGCGGCCGATTTTAGGACTTACTGTTTAGATAATATTAAGCTATTTGAAAATTTGTATGATAATTTTGCGAAAGTAAAAGTCAACTTTAGTGAGGTTGATTATAATCCTTGTATTCAACTAAATGAACAGAGACGCTTACCACCATTAATATCTGATTTAATATCCTCAATTTTTTATGAAACTAAATTTATTAAGGTAAAAAAATCACCTGAAATGGGAGATCCTTTCAGTTTTCCAAAATTTCTGGAAGAGAATGAACTTATTTGGATAGATACCCCTTATGCATCCAAAAAATTCCTTGAAGAAAGAGATAGTTCTAGAAGTATATTCAATGTTGGAGAAATCCAAACAATAATAAAATTATTGAGGAAAATTAAGATAAATAAGTTCTTCATTAAAAAAAAGGCAGATTTAGATATAGTCTTTTTAACACCTTATAATGCGCAGACTGAAAGACTATCTCAATCACTCTCATCAAGTTCTATTGGAGATTTCGATCCCCGTTACTTATCGACGAGATGCCACAATATTGATGCTTATCAAGGTAAGCAAGCAGATATTGTTATCATTTCATTGGTCAGGAATAACAAAGAGTCGAATATTAGAAGTGCACTTGGTTTTCTTGTAGAGGACCCCCGATTAAATGTTTTATTCTCAAGGGTTAAAAAGAGAATGATCATTATAGGGTGTTCCAAACAGTTCACGAGACTTAAGTCTAATCGGGACTGTAGAGCCGTAAATGAAGTATTTGAGTTCATTAAACAAAAGGGGTATCATATAAAAGCAGGTGAAATGGAGGGATTACTATGAAATCGAAAGATAAATACTTGACTATCCCTATAAACGTGTACGAAGGAAGAGTTGAGATTCGAAGTAAGATACAAATGAATCCACTCCATCCTTACATTCTAAATCTCGTCACCCTAAATAACGATTTAGAGACAGTTATTAACTCATTTCAGCTAGATAGAAGAATTGTTTTGGAGGCGATTATTGACCTGATGTATAAAGAATTGGTACGAGTTGATTTAGAGAATTCTAAGATTTTTAATACACCTGAAGTAAGTGATGAAATTGATAGAGGGAGACTTGTGGAATTCTTAGAAGATGAATTTCCCCGTTTTGAAGCAATAAAATGGATTCAAGACATGGTTTCTGGGCAAATTATGACGTTAGAACATGGTCTTCCTCATTTTAGAACGCCACTTGATCTTAAAGAAGCGGATTATGATGAAGATATGCAGGTCCAAATCACACGTAGGAACTTTATTCCAATAAAAGAATATAGGACTCAAACTCTTGTTAAGGTTGCGAGATTGACACTTCGACAATATATAGAAGAAGGTAATATTGCGGGTAGAGTTAATAAGATTCATAACTTACATCTAACTGAGAGTAGGAATATTTACATTCCACTTAAAAAAGAAGTTATTAATGATATAG
Organism: Promethearchaeota archaeon; assembly: GCA_048939015.1. Lineage (GTDB taxonomy): Archaea > Asgardarchaeota > Lokiarchaeia > Sigyniarchaeales > SOKP01 > Loki-b32. The sequence goes on along the minus strand of JBHLPW010000067.1, from coordinate 10,761 downwards.
AGTATGACTTTCCTGAATCTGAGACAATACCACCCTCGGTATTAGAATCTTGGTCACGTTCACTTACACAAATAGATGCATATTCGATAAGTGACTTATCTCCTGCTGATGAAGATTTCTTACTCACATATGATTGGGGTACGATAATGAAAAAATGGCATGCATTTAATAGTTTCTTAGGTAGTTCCATTTCAAGAATAAGTGGGACACAATTAAGTAGGATTTTAAAAAAGCAAGAAATCCGAGAAATTTTGAAAAAAATTGATTATGAGGTTATAAATAAGCTTATTCCCGCTATGATGGAAATTGGTACTAGCATGGTGGATGTTGATATTTCTAAAGTAAAAGGTAATAAACTTCTTAAAATATTAAGTAATGAACTCCAACAATCAAAAGAATTAGTTGTAATAGGGACTTCATTTATAAATGAGGTAGGAATAGAAGCTCTGTTACCTCTTTTTGAAGAACTAATTTCAAGAAATGTTAAAGTAATATTATTATGGGGGACATTAGCGGAACAAGTCCCAGATATCACTTCAAAGTTCTCCATATTTCAAAATGATAATATTTCATTTGTCCGTAGTATTAAACCATTTCATAGTAAATTTCTCCTAATTGATAATAAAAGTGCTTGGATTACTAGCTGCAATTTAGGTAGCTATTGGTACGATGAAACGAGTCCAGATGAGATATTTTGTAAATTAGAAGGCGGAACGGTAATAGGGGAAATTATGGAATATGCTCTTAAAAGAATATCTACAACTAGGATAGAAGCGAAATGGTTGGGATCTATGGGTGAAAAATTTTTAAAGGATAATGATTCCATAATCGAAAATCAACACAACTTATCTATTTTAAAAGAAACTATTAATGAAATGAAAAGGACTACAGAGTTATTACTTGAAGAGCCCTTGAATCAAGATATTATCAAGAATTTAAAATTTATATTTGAAAAACACAAATCAAATATAAGGCAGTTAAGAGGACTATCTACAGCATGTTTAATAGAAAATCTGGATCATAGAAGATTTTTAAGAGCTGTTTTAGAGCAGGCTACTCAATCCATTCAATTAGGTACGGACCGGATGTATAGGCAAGCTATAGGACCCGTTATAATTTCAAGTCTGAATAAAGCTCTTGAGAAAAATGTGGATGTTGAAGTAAAATGGGGTAAAGAGATGTTGCAATCAATTCCAAACGATCTTTTAACTAACACAAGAAGCACAATTATAGATATTAGGACTCAAACACATAACAAAATAAAGATATCTGATAATCCTTCGGGCTCTCACGCGAAATACCTCTCAATGGACTCTTCACTTTTGTTGGTAACTAGTTTTAATCTCTTTGCCTTTGCTGGAACTGGTCTAGCTGATGATGAAATTACAGATGAGTTAGGTGTTGTTATCTCAAGTCCAAATATAGCTCAAAAAATTTAGAAAGAAGAATATCATGATTTTTTTTGAAAATTTTTATAGGTATTAGGTTAAAAAGATAGTTAAAAATTAAAATTTGAATAAAAGAATTTGAATGTATTTACAATAATATACACTAATAAGAGTATTATAAATAAAGTATAACTACAAATATAGTCTCAGTGGATGTTTGAAATTAAGAAAAATTGCATAATCTTAAAAAAACAGATATAAAAACATATAGGTTAGAGAAGAGATTTTTATGCGTTTATTCCAGAAGGTAATTCTTCTAAAATTACTTTATATGTTTTATTTTTTTCTACCAGATTATTTCTAATATAAATACGTGGGATTTTAAAAGAGTAATCCATTTCACTGATGCTACTCATTTTAGAAGGAGATCGTCGAAATGTTATGTTTGAATTTCCAAGGGTTATTATATAAGTTTTATCAACATCAACTAATTTGTTTTCAATATATACTCGGGGAATCTTAAAATGATAATCATCTTCCCCACTGCCTGATCTTGCTGGAGCACGTTTGAATGAAAGCTTTTTTCTATTCTGAGGCGTCTGTTTTTTACTCATATATTTATATCTATTATTTTTATTATATATCTTTTATGTTAATCCTATTGATAAAAACATAAACAATTTTTATAGTAATCTTTATATATTTTTTTTATATTACATTCTTTTATAAATAATCATAAAAATTTTTATATAAGTTTTTTATATATAATAATAACCAAAAATTTATCAGTAAATTTATAATGTACAATAAAAACTTGGATTAGACTAAAATTTTGAGTGAAAATGGCAGAAAAAAATAACTCTTTTACAAAGCATTGCAAGGGGTCTTATTCAATTTATAGATTTAATAAAAACACACAATATATTTGCGAATATAAGGTTGATAATAAAATTGTGGATAGGAAAAAGACTAATGATTATGAACTTTGGTATGATAAGATAACTGATAGGGTTTATGAATTAAATAGATTTAGGAAAATCGAAATTAAAATTAGGATTTGTAATTCTTGAAAAGTATATTATAAATTTGAAAATAATCAGAATAGAATATATTAAAATGATAGGACAAAATGATATTGAAAATCCAAGTATTCTACCTGAGATAAGGGAAAAAAATGGCGTTGAATATAGTATTCCCTTTCCACAGAAAATAGTTGATAGGATGGATTTGTTTATTAGCAGATTAAAAACTTCTTATGAAAACCTATTTGATTATCTGTTAGAAAATCACTTATATGAGATTTTAAATGATATTAGAGGAAAAGAATACAGTTTGATAAGTTTTCTTCATTTTGGGATTGATGAAATCTTTAATGATGATGATGAATACGATGATGATTTGGAGGGAGAATTACCTGACACACCAGAAATAAAAACTAAAAATATCTCTGTTGAAATAAGTCGAAAGATTAATACTACAATTAAGAGAATTTGTGAAGAAATCCATAATATCCCAGAATTATTTATAAGTAAAGCTATAGAACTGCAGTTTGCGAATATTGGTGATAGGATTTATGCGGGATATTATTCTGATATTGAATATTTCTGTAATATCCCTAAAATTAAACAGGCTCTTGAGGATTTTTTCAAATCAGATACGACAGAACCTTCAAACCCAGATAAAGATAAAACAGAGAACAAGAAGGGAGATGACACCAATGATGTGAATCAATTTAACGGTATTAATAAATTATTAGAAAATGAGGATGTGAACACAAATGAATAAAAATCTAAATAATGAAACTGAAATCTCTGTTTTAAATATATCGTTAAAGATTCCAGAAAAGTTAACACCAGTCATTGAATCATTATGTAGAATTACTGACAGAGAACTTGATGATTTATGTACACTACTTATCATTGACCAACTTAATTTTTTTCATAAATCAGAGGGAGAAATACTCCGCTATATGAAAGATTCAGATACCTTTAGAAAGAATCTTTCTGAAGGTATAACCCAATATTATAACAACATTGAAAATGAAGTTTGAGGTGATAAAATTATCAAAAAATCAATTGAATATACAAATGAGGATAATCATGATGGAATATCTCGAAATTTTCCTTTAGATAAAAAATATCAACAATATGAACTCTATTTTAGTGAAGAAACAAATGAAAAAATTCAGGTATTTTGCGAAACTTTCTGTATTGAGTTTAGCAAATTTATTGTTGCTACAGTTAGAAACAAGTTATTTAATATTGCAGATGATATTGAAGGGGAATATTTTGATGTTATTAGTGTATATTTTAACACAACACAATTGGGTAGTGTACACCCACTTATCAAGTCCAATGAAAAACCTGAAAAAAAAATAAAAGTTGATGCTCAAATTCCTCTATTAATTTCGAAAGCTATAACGCACTTATGCAAAGAGATTCCATTAAGACCTGAGGAATTTATTGTCGCTTTAATAAGCAAAGAAATTGACTTTTTAATAGATAATATCGAAGATGACTGTTTTGAATTCCTCGCTAATTACAAAAATTTTTCTAAATTTAGAAAAGTAGTTGATAAAATCTATGAAAATACCCCCAATAAATTCAAAAAGAAGGAGTGAAAAAAAAAATGAAAATAAAACTATTAGGAAAAGGAAATAACAATAGTGAACACTGAATTAAGCAGGATTTTATAAAATGATGGGAGAAAGAAATGAAACAAATTAAAATTGCTGATGTATTGTTAGCATTGGAAAAAATTGTAAGAAAGACGGGGGAAGATGAGGATGAAATCATCTGCGATTTAGATGAACAATATAACATAAAAATTACTGAGGAAGAATTATCATCCTCATTAAGGGAATCACTAAGCGAAGAGCATATCTGGATTTGGGTATTAAAACCTTTTAATAAAGAAAAGTTTAAAGCAGAAAAAAAGAGCCTTCACTCGATTAAATATGATAATCAAATTTCTATTAACAAACTTGTTAGGAAGGAAAAGATTGATGGAAAGTATTATATCAAATGTCCTAAGTATATTTTACTCTCACGTGTTGATGATAATATCTTTGAATGTCTCCTCGAAGATCATGGGATAAAATATGAAGATCTCCCAAGAAGTGAATGGGAAACTATTATATGTTCTAAAGAATTCAGACAAGCCCAAATTCAAGTAGCACGAGAATTAATTGCTCATGAGACACATCATGAACTATTATATCAAAATTGGAGGTCTTAAATGGATATAATGTCAATAAGGAAGAATAAATTGAAGCAATGTCCATATTGTAGTTTTATGTTTCAAAAAATAGATCTAAAAAGACACATTCAGCAACACCACAATAATCGAAACCCCATAAAGAAAAAAGAAGTGATTAAATGAGAACATTCAAAAAGAGTCTAAATTTAATAGCAAAACCAAGGGGCATCCCGCTAATCTTTATTGATATTCATTTACATCGTCTAGATTTAAATAGCAGCATTCCTATCTTCATTTCTATTTGTTGTGATGAATTCAATGTGTTTAGTCACTATTCTTTAGCGGGATATCCTTTACCTTATAAACAAATTATTCTTTGGAGGGATATTTCTTAGCAAAATGTGTATGTATCAAAATTATCTATTAGAAAATGGGTTTTGGTCAAAGAAAAATACTAATTCCCAAATATTTTTAAAGCATGATGAAGATCTTGGAGGAATTTATGCAATTATTAAGAAAGAAGGATTTAATAAAGGAATTGAAATTATTTTTGGCGAAGAAAAACATTTCTTCACAAATTTTAGCAGTTTGGATAGTTATTTCGATAAATTGCAAGCCTCCCGTCGAGAGTTTAAGCTTATTCTTAGAAGGAAATCAATCAGTAATAAATTAAGAAAATTAGAATTGTGAGTACGTGAGTAAATATGGATGAAAAATTAAGGATAAAAAATAATAATCGACCTTGGGCAAAAATAAGTGTAGAAGATCCTGAAGAGTTAAATGAACTATTACCGCCTTTTTTAGTAGAATGGAGGAAATACTACCCTGATCAATTGAAAACTCATGTAGAGAATATTTCATATTCCAAAAAAGTATCCAAATTAGAAGCTATGAAAATACTTGAGAAAGAGATTACTGACCAGTTTAACCAATTGGTCTTTATATATCAAACTTTTACTGATCCTTTCAAGATTTATAGTTTTTGGGAAATTGATTGGAAGAATGAGCTACTTCAAGATTCTAAGAAAGAATTATGCGTTTCAAGGAAAGGTAAGTCTGATGTATGGACATGGAGTACAGATTCTTTATATCCATGTGAAGAAATTAACGATAGCAACGTTTATCTTGTGACTGGATTAATTTTTAAGAAGGATGTTGATTGGAAGATAACTCTACTTAAAAATAGTGAATTGAATATTGGTCTAGATGAAAAAGAAATTGTCCTTTTTCCAGAGTCAACAATACAGATTATTAGAATTGAAGGAAATGATATTATAAGAGAGTTTCCAATAAAATAATTGATGGGGGATTTAAGAAATGAATAAAACTTTAGAGAAGGAAGAAAAAAAAGATATACCAGAGTTATGCTTAAGATGTGTGGATTGTGTGAAAGACGCGGATGAGTATTACTGTGAATTTAAATATATAGAGGTTTTGCAACCAAATATAGCCTGTTTTCGTCCAAAGGATGTTTCAAATTATATACGATTTAGTGAAATAATGAAGACAATTGACACATTAGAGAATAAGTTATATGAAATTAATGCAATTTATTTTAAAGACATTAGAAATGTCCCAAAGATATATAGAAAAATTACAAAAATTGCCAAATTAATAAAACTATACTATAATCAATCAATGAGAGATTTCAAGCGATATTTAGATAAAAATAATTTGAAGTTTGATAAAAATTATTTTATTCCGACATAAAAAAATGAAAAGATGAATAAATTTGATACAAATAAAGTAAAATTATAAGATATTCTAGAATTGAAGAAAAAGTTATGATATACAAAGAAATTTAATAAAAAATTAAAAATTAAGTGGTGGTAAATATTTCATTTGAAAAGAAAGTAGTAATGAAACTTTTGGAGTGTTCCGAAATAGATCTGAAACTTTATGAGAATTTCATTAATAAATTTGAAGAGGTATATGGATCTGATCTTTTCAATAGCTTTATCAATTATTTAAAAGAACATGTTTTTAAAGTTCGAAAGGAAATTATTCCAGAAGAAGGGATAAATAAAATGATTCGATATTTCTTAATTTGTAATGTTATTTATGAATTTGAGAAACAAAATAACTTTGAATTTAAGTCATTTTTTATTGACATTTACGAAGCTGATTATACCAATCCTAAATTTCACTTTGATATCGACTTTTTTAAGGAATTAAAACCCGAATTGACAGAAAATAAAATTCAGAAATTGGTTAAGGAATTGAATTGTTTTTTGGAAACATAAAAAAATTTATGATGAAAATAAAATATGTCCAAGCAAGAATATAGAATCAATGAATTTCTTAGTCTAAGATTAAAATGTAGCAAAAATTTTAATTACACTCAAGGAAAAGATTTATCCTTTGAAAAAAATTAATCTTAGACAACAAGAACCCGAACCATGATTGAACCCTCTAACCATGAGAAAAATAAGACTTTTCCAAAGATTGGAACCATACAAATTGATAAATTTGGATTGGAATTTTTTTTTAAATTCAATTGGACTTGTCCCAAATGTCAAAAGGAAAATAAAAAATGGGTAGCAGGGGAAATATCTCATGTAATAAGGAACAGTGCAAACAGAGTGATGTTATGCTGTGATACGTGTAAATCTGAATGGAAGGCTCGAGCATTAATTAAATTGAATATAGATGTTAGAGAATGAATATTAATCAAAAATCTGTGCAATATTTAACTGTACAAGAGATAGCGTGTAATGTATATTCCAGAACTATGTTCAAAGTGCAAAGACAAGGAGTCTATTGTTGTAAAGAAAAAGAGGGGTTTAAACCGAGGTGATTTATAACATAATAAACAAGAAACATAACAAATTGGGAATAAGTTGGAACACTTTTCTGATTCAATTTATAAAATATCAATATCCAATACTACTCTAAGTAATTATATCGTATTTTCAGTATTTCTTCTATTTTGATATTTAACAGGTTATACTAAATTTTTGAGTAAGAAAGAAAATTAGGAAAAGAGATCAAATATCCCTTTTCGTGGCTTCGAAATAATAATCATTAATTTCAACAATGCCTCAAAGAATTTCTGATCTTTTATGAGTTGTGGATTTTTATAATTGCCTTCAAGATTTAAGATATCTATTAATTTTTTTATTGTAAGAGTAATTTGATCAAAACAACTCGATGTTCTATTATATTTATGAATAAATTCTTTTAATATATTTAAAGCGATATCTGATTTTAAAAAATCTTCTGGATTTAAAAATCCTGTTGGGGCAATAATATCAAAGTATTTTCCAATTTTTTCTATAATTTTATCATTTAAAATTTTTCTATGTTCATCTATAATACCGTGTAATTTATTGATCCTTTCTGTAAACAGCTTAGAAGTGCTTCGAGTTAAATCTATTGAGATAGTCATCCCTATTCTCGCTCCTGTTTTTAATTGAACCATATTCAATAACATTGAAAACAAAATATCTAAAGAATTTTCAAATTTTTCAATTATTATCTCATTCTTTTGGTGATTAATTTCTCCGTTAGCGAATTTTGAACTGCCTTTTGAAGATATTTTTAAAAATAACTGAAATAGTTTCTTATTATTAGTTATACTTTTTCCACTTTAGGTTTATAATTCTTATTGAAATTTAATAGAAAGATTAGAATGGTAAATAAATAGGAGTCTAATTTTTATGATGTCTTACCAAACCCATTGCTACTTATTTAAAAATTTCTCATTTTTATAAAATTATCCTTTTCCGTTGATTTGTGTACTCAAAGAACATATAATCTATCTGTGGTGAACATTTTTTATTTAATTTAATAAGTCTGCAATGAAATTAGTTTAATTTTACTTTTCTTCGTAAATCTTATAAAATCGTAAATCTAATTGAAAATTAGCTTTTCGTATCACTCTAACGTACTAATTTAATTATCAATAATTCTATTAGAAGGAAATCTTTTGTTATTTCTGACTATGTATTATGATATGTCTGGAAAATGTGATATTTGTGGTAAAAAAAATATTTTTGTGAGAAGTTACAAACTATTATTTGGTACTTCGATAAGTTCTTTCTCAGTTGGAAATTTTGCTGAGGATCCTCCTTTATTAAATAAAGAAATTTATATTTGTACTGAATGTAGAAACAATAAAAAACATATTTTGGAGGAACTCCTAAAAGTTATTAGATTAGAATTGAAATCTTAATTTTTACAGATTTCGCAGGTTATTTAAATTTAGTGTTATAAGTTTGTATATAATTCTTACAAATTTAACTTTTTTTTAGGATTAATTATACTTAATCATCTAAATACTGTTAGAATTAACAATGAATTGATATTTTTTTAATTTTAAAAGAAAAATTTAATGAATATTTGATATAATAATCCCTATCCACTTCTTGGAATATTTATATAGATTTTCAAGCCTAATTATTTATATTATTATTAAGTATCTCGAAAATAACAAAAAATAAACCATCACATGAAATATTTCTTTATTTTGAGGAAAATATTAGCTTTAAATTGATAAGGTATAAAAACAAGTTTAATTTTGAAAAGAGTAGAAGAGAAATTTAATCAAAACTAATTTGAGCCAACATTGGATTTCGCCCTCTATTAACCTTAAAATAGGTTAATCTCTCCCTAAAATATGGTGCTCAAATTTTTATTCTCTTCTCATTGTTAGAATATATGGATTTTCACATAATTCAGGAAGCATAATAGCAAAAATACTACCTTTATTATGTTGACCTTTCACTTTATCCTCTACCCAGATATAGCCATTATATTTTTTCACTAATTTCTTTACAAGTGTTAATCCAAAACCCATATTTTTTTTCCCTTCTTGAATCACATCACCTTTCTGAAAAATTATTTTTTTCCTTCCATCATTAATACCAACTCCATTATCAATGAAATTTAATCTAATGAAATGAATATTGTTCAACTTTTCCCTTGATATTTTAATTAAAATATGAATTGTTTGGTTTCGATTATGATAGATTGCATTGAATATTATATTTTCAAATACATTCTGTAATAATTTATCACCTAGAATATATACTCCATTAAAAAATGAATTTGATATTATAGAATTATTTATTTCAATGTTAACATTTTGTTCTTGATATGATGCTTCAATAAATTTTATGGCTTTATTTAAGACTTTGAGAATGTCAATATGTTGAAGAGAATTCTTAGAATTATCAATTTTAGATAAATTTATCACATTAGATAATAATTGGTTTCCCCTGATTACTTGTTTATTTATGATACTCCAATATTTTCTGATTTGTTCCGGTTTATTTAAACATCCTGAACTAAGTTCAAGAGAAGATTGAATGTTCTGTAGGATAGTACCAAAATCATGAATTAATAGCCCACCATATATATCTGAAAAGCTTTTTTTCATAATCTTTGACCACTCATATCGATATTTGTATTTTTACTAAACCATTTTACCATTTCTTATAAACATCCTCGTATAATATACTAAATCTCAGAATGATAAGAAGAAAAAACTTATCATATTTATATCTTTTACATTAGGACATATTATAGGACAGGTACTTTTAATTATTAAAATAATATGTTTATAAAAAGATTTCAATACAAGACTCCAGTTAGAGTTTAATAATTCTTTTAGATTCTATTGGCTTTGGATAATAAAGAAAATTGTATTTAAATAATTAGGTTATCACAAATTCTAATTTTTTTAAACTCCATGAAACTCAATATATTATATTTTTTTCTATCATCTCCATTAGTTATAGCTTTTAGTTATAAATCTCTCTTATTAGGAGGATGATATATAAAAGATATCTTAAAACCAATAGAACAAGTAATAATAAATATAATATCAAATGCAATAAAGAATACACCCCCTAATGGGAAAGTAGAAGTTAGACTTCAAGAAAATGAAAAGTGGGTTTTAATTTTCGTAACTGATACTGGTATTAGTTTCACTAACGATGAGAAAAATAAAATTTTCACTAGATTTGGAAAAATAGAAAGATAAGGGCAAGAATTTGAATATTTAGATATTGAAGGTGGTGATTTAGGTTTATACATTTCAAAGAAGATAGTTGAACTTCACAATGGAGATATTTTAGTTGAATCTGAGTGCAGGAATACAGGTTCTACTTTTTTAATACAATTGTCAAAATAAATAAACATTTATTCAAAATAAATAAATATTTATTCAAAA
>JBHLPW010000066.1:0-24591 GCA_048939015.1 Promethearchaeota archaeon | reverse complement strand
CCATGAAATTTTTGTTTTATGAAATACTATAATAAATAGTTGTAAATATGAGTCAGAATTCAATTATTATTAAAGGAGCAAGGCAGAACAACCTTAAAAACATAGATGTCATAATTCCACGCAATAAACTAGTCGTTATTACAGGAATTAGTGGAAGTGGAAAGAGTAGTTTAGCAATGGATACTTTATATGCTGAGGGGCAACGCAGGTTTCTTGAATCATTATCTAGTTATGCAAGACAATTCTTAGGGGAGATGGATAAACCGGATGTAGATTCAATAGAGGGACTGTCTCCCGCAATAGCAATAGAACAAAAACCACTATCAAAAAATCCTAGAAGCACAGTTGGAACTGTAACTGAAATATATGATTATTATCGATTGTTATTTGCTAATATTGGAATTCCACATTGTCCTAACTGTGGAAAAGAGATTAAACCTCAAACTCCACAACAAATTATTCAACAAGTGATGAATACAATTAAAGAAAATCAAAAATTCATTGTTAAAGCCCCAATGATTAGAGATAGAAAGGGAGAATACAAAGATTTACTACAAGATTTAAAGAAACAAGGATACGTTAGAGTAGAAGTTGATGGGATTCAATATACCTTAGATGAAGATATCTCAATGGAAAAAAACGTGAAACACAATATTAATGTTGTAGTTGATAGGTTAGTAATGCGTAAGGATATAAAAACCAGGTTGGCGGATTCCGTTGAAAATGCACTTGAACTAACAGATGGCTTGGTTATTATTGAGAAAGTTGGACAAGAAGAACAAATATATTCAGAACATCTTGCTTGTGTTGATTGTGGAATATCTTTTCCTCCATTAGATCATAAAATGTTTTCTTTTAACATTCCCCATGGAAGTTGTAAATATTGTAGTGGTTTAGGTAATGTTATGGAATTTGATTATGGTTTACTTTTAGGAAATGATTTAGATGTACCGTTGCAAGAGACTCCAATTAGAGACATTCCAGGATTTGGATCTGAAAATGGATATTCTTGGCAAACAATAGTACAAGTCGCAAAACATTATGATTTTGATACAGATGATACTCCAATTAAAGATATCGATCCTAAAAAACTTCAAAAAATTTTATATGGTTCAGAAAACGAATCAATAGATTTTCATTTTGAAAGCGATAACAATGATTATAGAAATCATAATGGAGATTTTAAATCTTCATGGCAAGTTTCAAGACCTTTCGATGGTATTATTCCAATACTTCATAGAAGGTACATGGAAACTCGTTCAGAATGGGCTCGAGATGTTTATGAAAGTTTTATGAATAGAGTAAATTGTCCTCAATGTGAAGGACAAAGATTAAAACCAGAAAGTTTAGCTGTAACAGTTGATAACCTAAATATTGCTGAATTATCTGCTTTAGCTGTTAAAGATTCTCTTAAATTTTTTAAAGAATTAAATTTAAATGAAACTGAGAAGGTAGTTGTAAAAGAAGTCTTAAAAGAAATATTTGATAGGCTTTCCTTTCTTGAAAATGTTGGATTAGACTATATTTCATTAAACCGGCGTTCAGATACATTATCTGTGGGAGAAGCAGAAAGGATTAGATTAGCCACGCAATTAGGATCAAGCTTGGTAGGAGTACTCTATGTTCTTGATGAACCAAGTATAGGTTTACATCAAAGAGATATCTCACGGCTAATTAATATGCTTAAAAAGTTAAGGGATTTAGGTAATACTGTAATAGTTGTAGAACATGATGAAGCTATTATGCGTAGTTCAGATCATATCATCGATTTAGGACCTTTAGCTGGAGAACTGGGAGGTGAAATTGTAGCTGAAGGGCCTATAGAGACAATTATTAAATCAAACTCTTTAACAGGTGAATATTTATCTGGAAAAAAAAAAATCGAAATTCCAAAAAAAAGACGAGAGATTAGTCAAAATTTTATTGAAATAAAAGGAGCAGAAGAAAATAATTTAAAAGGGATTGATGTAAAGATCCCTTTAGGGATATTTACCTGTATCACTGGGGTTTCTGGAGCTGGAAAAACAAGCTTGATTATTGATTGTTTATATAAAGGACTTCACAATATTGTTAATACTCGGAGTTCAAAAATTAATCAAGGAAAATTTGATAAGATAATTGGTCATGATAGGATCGACAAAATCATAAATATTGATCAATCACCAATAGGCAGGACTCCACGATCAGTCCCTGCAACATATACAAAAGCATTAGATTATATAAGAGAAATCTTTGCTGGTTTACCTGAATCTAAAGAAAGAGGATACAAAAAAGGAAGATTCAGTTTTAATACTAAAGTTGGACATTGTAAGAAGTGTAGAGGGACCGGATATATCCTGAAGGAAATGTATTTCTTACCTGATGTATATATAAAGTGTGATTTATGCAAAGGGAAAAGATATAACGCTGAAACCTTAGATATTAAGTATCGAGGAAAGTCTATTTATGACGTCTTGAAAATGACCTTCCATCAAGCTTTAGAATTTTTTGATAGTTATCCAAAGTTAAAAAGGACTATTAAAACAGTTGTAGATGTTGGATTAGGTTATTTAGAATTAGGTCAATCTTCCACTACTTTAAGTGGAGGAGAATCACAACGTTTAAAAATTGCGAGAGAGTTAAGAAAGACTAGTACTGGAAACACACTCTATATTTTAGATGAACCTACAACTGGTCTTAGCTCTTTCGACATTAATTATTTGCTAAAAGTACTTCAAAAGTTAGTAGATAAAGGTAATACAGTCATAATAATTGAACATAATATGGATATTATAAAATCTGTTGATTATATTATTGATCTAGGTCCCGAGGGTGGTGAAAAAGGAGGTAATATTGTATGTACCGGGGCTCCCGAAGAAATTATTAACAATACTCATTCATTTACTGCTCAATATTTAAAAAAATACCTTAATAATAACTAACTCTTAATTTGACTTCTTTTATTTTTTGAGTTTTAAAATTAAATTCTTAACCTCTACAATCTTTAAATATTTGAGATTGAAGAAGAAAAAATAATTCTTTAAAGGGAGTACCACGGGGGAGGGAAGTAATGAATATTGTAGATTAAATTTTAATTGGAGAGAAAAAAATAGTCAACATTGTTCAATTGGATGCCATGCAATCATATAAAATTTCCCTACGTAAAAAGACAATTATTTAGTATCTTCAATTGATAACTTTTCAGCATTCTTAGGATGGATTAGAAAGAAACCATCTTCAATTTGAATAGCATAAAAATCAAGTGAATAACAGAATTTATTATATTTTACAAGATAATTCCCTTTAATTACTTTTAGGAATCGATCTTTTAGTTGTATATCGGGTTTCCACGGTTTATCTTGATAGAAACATTATGAGCAATAATTAACAGTTCAATCGGTTGATTTTCATAATCTTGAAGATCAAAATCTGCTGTATCATTATAAAGATATATTAATTCCCACTTATTAGCCGACTATGAATTATAAATTCAAATATTTTTTCGTCCAATTTTCCAGCACTTACTATCTCTAAAAAAATTTGCAACTTTATTCACTCTAACTATTAAATAATTTAAAACTTAAAAAATCATTCACATTTTGAGAAAGGATATTTAATTCCTTGCTTAGTAGTTGCTATGAAAATTTCAAAGAAATTCTCATTGAAATCAGACTCTGAATTTATCTTTCATTACCAATTTCAAAGATATTCGGGACAAAATTTAAAATTGATAGTTTTGGTCTCAATCTTAGTGTGATTAAAGTCGATCCTGCTAAAAAAAATTACTTAGAATTCAAATTACTAAGTACTATCACTGCAATTATAAATACTATTATGAAATATGAACAAATTAAACCAATTTGAATATTTTTATGTTTATCCATATTTACTTGTATATTTGTACTTATTCTTTCACCACAGGTAGGACAATAGTCAGGAATTTCTCCTCCAATGGCTCCACTATACCACTTACGAATTCTACGGATATGGTTCCCACAATGCTCACATTTAGGTCTCTTTATCAAATCTCTATTAATTTTCAATTTTTTAGATGATTATATATTTGTATATATTATTATATATGTATATATACTTTAGGTATTTAAACATTTTGACTCTTCAGTCTTTCCTTTAGTTCTTGAAAAAAAATGTATATATCAATAATATTTTTCTTCTGAGAGATTCATAAACTATTGGTCTTTCTTGGACGTTAAATCTGAGAAAATAATAGATTCATTTCTGTTCATTTCAAATGAATTTTCATTAAATTCAGACTCTGAATTTACTTTTCCATCACAGTAATATCATCTTATGGTTAAAATCCCGATACACTATATGATTCTATCGAGTTTATCAAGTTGTTTTTTGGTCAATACTATTTTATTATTGTTCCTAAGACTTCAATCAGAGTATAGTTTTATTGAAAGAATGATTGTTGTGAATTTATAAAGTAAATCAAGTAAAAATTTTAAGGGAACCAGGTGAGATCAAATTAATTTTTAATAAAAAAACAATTTGTAAAGGATATTATATTCTAACAATTGGTTCTGAGATATTTAAGTGTATGTTATTAAGTTACAGTAATAGCATGCAACGAAAACGGACCTAGCTTTTTGGTTTTAAATAATCTATTTACATTAATTACTATAACATTGTTAAAATCAAATGCTATTTTTATTATTATTGTTATATTAGTTTTAATTTCATATTAATTAACAAAAAAGTTTTGTGGCAAATTGATTGAAAAAAATAATGTAATTAGAGCCCCAATAGTATGTATTTTAGGACATATCGATCATGGTAAGACTACAATATTAGATTATATTAGAGGTACTGTTGTTCAGCAACGAGAAGCTGCAGGAATTACCCAACATATTGGTGCATCTTACTTTCCGACTGAAGATGTTAAAAAATTTTTGGGAAAATCCAAAAAAGAGTTTGCTGACAAAGATATTAAACTTCCAGGCATATTAGTTGTCGATACTCCAGGTCATGCGGCATTCTTGAATTTACGAAGAAGAGGTGGAGCTGTTGCTGATATAGCGATTTTAGTGATAGACGTTACTGCTGGGACGATGCCAATCACATGGGAATCTGTTCGAATCCTACGGGAGAGGAAAACTCCTTTCGTGATTGCCGCAAATAAAATTGATAGAATCTCTGGTTGGAAATCAAAAAAAGATGCAGATTTTCTTGATTCATATAATTCTCAGAAACCTCATGTGAAGGATTTTTTAGACGAGAAACTCTTACAAATAGTTGGAAACTTCTTAGAAGAAGGATTCAAAGGAATTGATCGATACGATAAAATAAAAGATTTTACAAAGAAAATTGCAATTGTACCAACAAGTGGGAAAACTGGAGAAGGTATCTCAACACTTTTAATGATATTAATGGGATTAGTCCAACAGTATTTAACTACAAATCTTCGATTCTCTGAAGGATCAGCTAGAGGAGTTGTATTGGAAGTAAAAAAGGAAAAGGGACAAGGAAAAACTATGGATGTTCTCATATATGATGGTATTATTAATAAAGGAGATGAATTTATAGTTGGCGGATTAGAAAAACCTATTAAATCGAAAGTAAGAGCTTTATTAACTCCCAAACCATTAGATGAGATACGAGATCCAAGACAAAAATTTGATTCTGTTGACTTTATTACTGCCGCAGCAGGTATTAAAATACTTGCTCCAAATATTGAAGATGTGGTAGCAGGTTCTCCATTTAGAGGTATTATGGACCCCTCTGAAGAAGAATTAGTTTATAATGAAATTGAATCTGAAGTAGAGAGTATAAGGATAAAGACAGATAAGGCAGGAGTTGTATTAAAAGCGGATACTTTGGGTTCTCTTGAAGCATTAGAAAATCACTTCAGTAAAAATGGTGTAAAAATAAGTGTTGCTGATGTCGGACCTATAAAAAAGGAAGACATTATAAATGCAAACATAGTAAAACAATTAGATCCATATTCTGCTGCAGTTTTAGGGTTTAATGTTCCAATTCTACCTGAAGCTAATGAACAAGCAATTAAGGATAATATAAGGATTTTTACAAATAATGTTATTTATCGCTTATTAGAAGAATACATTGAGTATGCAGAAGTGAGAAAGGCAGAAGATACAGCAAAAGGGTTGAGTGAACTCATTTTACCGGCTAAGATGAAAATGTTTCCTGAGTTTATATTCCGAAATTCAGATCCCGCAGTTTTTGGAGTTCATGTCGAAGCAGGTACGTTATATCCAAAAGTTCCGATAATAACTGATAAGGGTAAGAGAGTAAGAAGAATTCATCAAATTCAAGACAAAGGGCAAACTCTTGAGAAAGCCCCCAAGGATTCAGAAGTTGCAATCTCAGTCCGTGGAATTGAAATTGGACGAGATCTTGAAAAAGATGAAACATTATATGTAAACGTTCCTGAATCTCATGTTAGGCAACTAATGGGTAAGTTTTTAGATGAGTTAACAAACGATCAGAAACAAGCTTTGAGAGAATTTATCACCATAATGCGAAAAGTTAACCATCCCTGGTGGGGAATGTAATCATGTCTAATTGATTTTGAGTTCTCAAAAAAAATTCAATTAGAAAAAGTTTTAGCTAAGTAAATTTATAATAGATGTGTAGATGACAAAGTACCATGAAATTTTCAAGGAAATTCTAAAAGAAATTACTCCGACTCAAAGAGAAATAGAGTTCATCAAAATAATTGGAAACAAATTAACAAAATTATTGGATAATAAAGCAAAAGAATTAAATCTAAATTATACAAAAATAGAACCTCAAGGCTCAACAGGGATTAAACAAACTCAATTAAGAAATGACTTTGATATAGATCTATTTGTTGGATTAGATTATGAGCTTTATAAATCCAAATATAAAGGAATGAGTAAAAGTAAATTAAAAAAAGAATCAAAAAAGGATTTTTTATCATTATGTAATAAATGGATTCTTCCAAGTTTAATGGAAGTCGAATTTCATAACCCTCGCCTTTTATACGCAGAGCATCCATACGTTACAGTAGAATATGTTTCAAATCATACTAAAATTAAGATCGATATTGTATTATATTTTAATTTAGATTCGAAATACATAAATAAAAATGGACCTATAACTGCGGTTGATAGATCCCCTTGGCATGGTTATTTCGTTAGAGATAAGCTAAACCAAACCCAAAAAAATGAAGTAAGAATTTTAAAGCAATTCTTTAAATCTTGTTATAGTTACGGAGATAAAAGTCCAGTAGGAAAAGTTGGTTTCATAGGATATAGCGCAGAATTATTAATTTATTATTTTGAAAACCTTTATAATCTCTTTAAAAATTTTAATAAATTAAATTCAATTTCACTCGACTTTTTTAACAGAACTGAGAAAGAACTGAAAAAAATTCCCCATTTTCAGAATGACCATCTAATCATAATTGATCCTATAGATAAAAATCGAAATGTTGCTTCGGCAATTTCTGAAAGAGCCTATAGATATTGTAATTATAAAATCAGTGAATTTTTAAAAAAACCTAGTATAGAATTTTTTAAAATTGAACCTATTCCCGAAATTGATTTATCCAATAAATCTGATGTTGATCTTTCTCATACATATATCGTAGAAATGCAAAATAATGATAAAGATATTCATTATACAATTAACCGAGATAAATTATACTCTCTGGGTGAAAGTCTAATAGTAAATGGTGAAAAAGAATTTTCCCATGCTGAACGTTTTGGGAATATTATTTGCGATGTTTATTTCGAAGATGAAAAAGATCAATATAATTTAACTTTTTATTGCGAAAAGCCTCATATCTCTAAAACTTATGATCGTAGAGGACCTCCTACTGGAGAAAAGAACCATGTAATTAATTTTAAACGAAAAAATCCTGGCTTTTTTGAAAAAAATGGTTATTTATGGGTGAGAACTTCAAGAGAATATACAGATTTCATTGATTATTTAAATATTTTTATACAGGATAAGATTCCAGATAATTTTGCTATTACTAATATTTCGATCGCTTTTGATACTGTTAATTCATCTGGGAAAAAGGCTATTTATATCCTACAAAATATGATATTACCTTTCTGTACCTAAGAAATGTGTATTAACTAAATTTATTACTTTATCTAATAGAATCATAAAACTTTTATCAATTCTCGTATTCTTTTCTTTAATAATTACATAAGAATTAATTATATTTAGTAAGATGTGAATTATTAATGGTTAAAGTGAAAAACCCGGATGAAATCGCTAAACTAGTCACTTCTGGTTCATATGAAAAGAAAAGAATTTTCAGTATCACAGCTCACATTGATCACGGTAAAACTACTGCTACAGACTATTTACTTCGTAGAGCTGGACTTATGAGACCTGAAGATGCTGGTCAACTTCAGATGACAGACTCAGATGATGAGGAGCAAGAGAGAGGAATTACAATTTTTACATCTGTAGTACTCCTTGCATTCAATGATCCACGGAAACCTGATGATGAGGAACCATATATTATTCAACTCAACGATACTCCAGGGCATATAAGTTTTACTGGAGAAGTATCCAGAGCTCTTAGAGGTAGTGATGGTGCTATAGTATTGGTAGATGCCCTTGAGGGCGTTATGACTCAAACTGAAACAAATATTAGGCTATCTGTAGGTGAGGAATATTGTAAACCTGTCCTTTTTATAAATAAAGTTGATAGGTTGATAAGTGAATTAAAATTAAGCCCCCAAGAGACTTTTGAAAAAATTGATAAAATTACACGAGAGGTTAATGATTTAATTAAAAAAGTAAGGCCCGAAGGATCTGATTGGAGCATTGATTTTGCCAAGAATTCTGTTGCGGTTGGTTCAGCTAAACATGGTTGGGGTTTTACTTATGAAATATTAATTGAAAAGGGTCTTAAACCTCAAAATGTCTTTGAGAAATATAATGAAGGAGATATTCAATGGTTAAGGGATAATCTACCATTAGATGAACCAATGTTAAGAATGATTGTTGATCATCTTCCTGATCCTATTGCAGCTTCAAAGTATAGAATCCCTCATGTATGGGGTGGAGATTTAAATTCAGAATTGGGACAAGCACTTCAAAAAAGCGATCCTAATGGACCACTCTACGGTATGATTACAAAAATATTTCTTGATCCTAAGAGAAATTATCAACCTACTCTCATAGGTCGTGTCTTTTCAGGGACATTTGATCAAACTGATTCTATTTATCTTATAAATAGTGATTCAAGCAGTAGAGTAAAAAGATTGGGTGTTATGGAGATTACCGACATTTTAGACATTCCTAAAATTCCAGCAGGAAATCTTTTTGCATTGTTTGGTTTTATATGTCCTTCTGGTGAGACATTTATGCTTGCCAATGATGTTCCTAAAGATAAAGAAGAGAAACAAAGATTGCCATCTTTTGAAAAAATTCATTATGCGTGTGAAGCTGTTGTGTCAAGAAGTATAAAGCCAAAAGATCCACATGAAATTGATAAATTGGATGAGGTTGTTAGTAAGTGGTTAAAAGCTGATCCCACAGCAGAATATAGAAGAGATGAAGAGTCAGGTGAATTTATTCTTTCAGGAATAGATCCACTACAAATTGAAATCTTAGTGAAAAGAATTAATAATCAAGTTGAAATTAATATTGGAGAACCAATCATCGTTTATCGAGAGAAAATCACGGAAAAAAGCCCGGACTATTATACAAAGTCAGCAAACACACACAATCGGATTTTACTCTATATTGAACCTTTAGATGAGCTCACTGAAAGACTGATTGAAACCGGTAAAGTTAATGATCTTCAAAATGATAAGGATCGTGCTCAAATACTCAGGGAGGAAGCTGGATGGGACGCGAAAGAAGCAAGACGTATAGTCGATGTTTATCAAGGAAGTGCTTTGGTAAATGGTACTACGGGATTACAAAGATTTGATCGTGTCAGATCCTATTTAAGTGCTGCTTTTAGAGATTGGCTTGGTAATTGTATTATAGCAAAAGAACCAGCAACCGGTATAAAAGTAGTATTTACAGATATGACTATACACGAAGACCCAAGACATACTCAATATGGGCAGATTGCAGGTATGGCATTCTCTGCTATGTCGCTAGCTATGTTAGATGCAAAACCTCATCTCTTCGAACCAATTCAGAAAATTGACATTAAAACGCCCCAAGGAAGTGAAGGAGGGGTAACTGCAATCATAACTAAAAGAAGAGGTAGAATTACTAATGTAATACCTGAAGGGGAATATGTAAGGATTCAAGGTCAAATTCCAGCAGCAGAAACAATTGGCATTGCTGATGATATTAGAGGCTCCACCCAAGGTAGAGCGTTTTTCGGATACGAGTTTAAAGGTTTTGAAAAAGTTCCTCCTTCATTAGAAGAAGATCTCATTATGGAAATTCGTAGAAGGAAAGGAATGCCTGAGGAAATGCCTTCCAGAAAGAGTTGGGAAAGGTTTATATACAAACGAACCTAAAACCTTTTTTATAGCTTATTTTTTTTATTCAATTCATTTCTAAATAATTTTTAGATATATTACTAAAATATAATAAGATATGGAAGAATTATCTCTATTATTGATTAAATGCACTAATATTCAAATAGTTAAAAATGGAAGGAATAAGACAAAAAGGGCAAGAATTCGCATACAAGATTTGTATTTTCGGCGATAAAGGTGTTGGAAAGACAACATTGGTACATCGTTATTTGACAGATGAATTTCATGAAAATATGCAAGCGACTCTAGGGGCATCAATACATATTAAAGATATAGAGTTGGAGAATGGAAAAGTAACACTTCACATATGGGATTTTGGTGGTCAGAAGAGGTTTAAATTCCTCATATCAAGTTATGCTCGAGGTTCAGTTGGAGCAATTTTTATGTTTGATCTTACTAATGATGAAAGTTTAATTGCGTTAAATGATTGGCTTCCAGAATATGGGAAGACAGTTAGATCTATACCTCTGATAATGGTCGGTGGTAAATTAGATCTTGATCAACAAAGGGTTTGTAAAAAAGATGACGTGTCAGAAATAATGACAAGATATAATTTCTATAAATATATTGAATGTTCTTCAAAAACAGGAGAGAATGTAGAATCAGTTTTTAGAATTTTAGTACTAAAAATTCTTGAAGATAAAGGATATAAATACATAAAATTTAAGTGAATTAACCACTAACCTATGCTTTTAAAATTTATAAGAAATCTGAGACTTTTGCAATTGCATATAATTTTCTAACCAGAACTTTAAAAGCATCAGTAACTCCTTGTCCTGTCAGAGCACTCGTTTTATAGTACCCTATAAATTTATTATCCTTTGCAAATTTTTCTACATTTATATCTGATGTTGGAGAACCAGGATTTGAGCTTAATTCTGCCTCATCAATTAAATCCACTTTATTTCCAAATAAAACTAAAGGTATGTTTCCGCAATGTTTTTTTAGGTCCTCAAGCCATCGAGAAACATGTTCATAACTTTTATTTTGCTCTGGAGCGTGAGAAAAAACAATTATAGCACCACTACTCCCTGTATAAAACCTTTGACGTAATGCTTGAAATTGATCTTGACCTGCAATATCCCAAAGATATAACTCAACTTTCTCATCATCAATTATTTCCTCATATTTAGAAAATTGGGTCCCTAATGTCGCTATATACTGTTTTTGAAAAGAACCTTGAGTATATTTTTTGATTAATGAAGTTTTCCCAACAGCACCATCACCAACGACAGTAATTTTAAAACCATATCCTTTCTCTTCATCACTCATTAAGCTTATCAATCCATCCCGGGTTAATTTACTTTGTTATATAATAATAATCTGCTATTATAAATTTTTACACCACAAAAATTACAGATAATATTGTAGCAATTAAAATTAATATAATATCTCTATATCTTAGAAAACATGAGATTAATTATTATGCAAAATTGATATCGTAACTTGTTATTATAATAATTGTTAGAGAGTAGCTCGTTGATATAATTTAAAAACTAATGTTTGAAACCCTTCTTTAACACCTTGGCCTGTTAAAGCACTAGTTTTAAAGTATTCCATAATATTATGATCTTGGGCTAATTTTTTTACATGGACATCTGACGTAGCATAATCTGGACTGGATACTAATGCGTCTTGATCAACTAAATCAGCTTTATTACCAAACAGAATTATAGGGATTCTACCACAAGCTTCCTTAATATTTGATAACCATTTATCAATACGATGATAAGATTCGATTTCTTCAGGAGCAAGTGAAAAAACAATAATAGCTCCACTACTTCCTTGGTAAAATTTTTCACGTAATGATACAAATGATTCTTGACCTGCTAAATCCCATAAAAATAATTCGACCATTTCTCCGTTGACAGTTTCTTCATATCTTGAGAATTGCATACCTAAGGTAGAAATATAATCTTTTTCAAATGTATTTGTAGTATATCTCTTAATAAGTGAAGTTTTACCAACAGCACCGTCACCAACAACGGTTATTTTAAACCCAAAAGCTTTATCACTCATCTTATAGAATAAAATTTTTTTATAATTATTTTCCTTATAGTATAAATAGGATTTTTTAAGCCTTGGTAAAACAATAATTTTAAGTTATTATGATGTGAAACTAATAATTATGATGTTAATCCCTAAATCGTTTAAAAATAACTCATGTTTCAAAATTTAAGCTATTTTTTAATTGTTCTGCTAGGTTTCCTAATTTAATTGCGGTTGTTGTAATTTCTTCTAAAGAAGATGTTTGTTGTTCAGTTGAAGCGCTTATTTCTAAGATTGAATTGGAAGTTTTATTGATCTCCTTAATCATTTCTTTAATATCTCCCCTTGTTTGATGAACAACCTTTTTTGATTCCTCAGCAAGTTTTCTAACTTCATCTGCTACAACTGCAAATCCTCTGCCATGTTCACCAGCTCTACCTGCTTCGATGCTTGCGTTAAGTGCTAAAAGGTTAGTTTGATCTGAAATATTTGTGATAATATCCATAATATTCTGAATTTTATTTGAAGCTTCCATCATTTTTAATGTTTTATTAGCAACATTTTGAGTAGTTGACGAAATTTCTTCCGAAGCAGAATTTACTTCAGTAGCACTAGCGGCAAGCTCTGTAGCAATATTTGACACATTAATACTTGCTTCAGAGCCTGTATTTACAACATTTTCAAGGAGTTCTTGATATTTTTGAATTTTTATTTCTACAAATGCAACGATTGCTGTTGTTAATAAAATGGTTGCGAAAAATAAATATACTCCTTGACCAAGTTCGGGAGACGGAATAAAACCAACAGCGAAGGTGATAATGCTAAGATAAACAATAAAATTAGAAATCGTTGACAAGAGCAGGAAAGTGCTTGTTGGACTCCTCTTTTTAAAATAGATTCTTATATAGAGTATAACATTAATAGAAGTAAGAATACACATTAAACCAAGTATTCCAATTGCACCTGGAGAAAATCCCGTTACTGCCATCAACTTTGAAATAACTTTATTCTGATTTGAATTTTTCTTTGGTTTAATAAAAATATTATAGTATTCTAATGAAATAATTATGAACATAGAAATAGCAGTTAAAGCAGAAACCATCCCTGTCATGGATGACAAACCCTCAACAAAAGTTGATACAGTTCTGAGTATCGCATCAAAGCTAGCAATAATATATACAGGCATCCACTTTAACATTTCACGTTTTCTTCGAGCCACATAGCCCAATATTATCGTCGCAGCTATTAAAATACACATCATTTCCGTATTTAAATAAATATAATCATATTCTAATGCCATTTTCGAAATCACTTCTATGATTTATTAACATTCAAAGTTAGAAGAAAATGAAGAAATTGTAAAAGTACATTGAAATTTTTTGAAATCCTTAATTCTCGTTCAATTTTTAAATGAGTGGAAAAAAAAATAATGTATATGTTAGATCATTACCGACTAATTTCGTATTGATGCTACAAAAAAGTAAAGTAACTAAAAATCTCTCATTACTATAAGTTAGATATAAGCTAAATGTTAAAGAGTTTAATTAAATTTTCAGTGTTATCCACTAGTATATCAGGATTATGTTCAAGTAAATTTTTTTTTTGTGCTAAACCACTAGCCACACAAATCATTTTAACTTTTGCTGCTTTTCCAGCATCAACATCAGTGGTCATATCTCCTATAAAAATAACATCTGATGGTTTCAGATTCCATTTATCAAGAATTTTCAAAATTCCTTCTGGGTTCGGTTTGACTTCTGTCACTTCATTAAATCCCACAATTGTTTCGAAATATTCTGAAAGCTTAAATTTGTCTAGAACTTCCTCAGCATACTGACTCTTATTATTTGTTAATATCGCTAATTTAACCCTTTTAGCTAATTTTGAAATAAGATCATCTATGCCATCAAAAATTCTTGATTCTGCTTCCTTATATTTGTTAAATTGATTAAACATAAAGATTGCGATTCGAAGTTTCTTAAAGTAACTAATTCCTTCTAAAAATTTGACTTTTAATAAATCATATGAATTTAAAAGAATTTTAGGTACAGGATAATTCTGGATTTCTTCAATTAGATGGGCAATTTCTTCCATTACATCATCAGGGTTCACGGTCATTGCATATTTTTCTACAGAGTCATCAACCGCTTTTTTAATTGCTTCGGAAATATCATAAATCACACCATCCATATCAAAGATAATCCCTTTATATTTCTCTAAGTTAATTTTTTCCATTTCTAATTATCCAAATATCAATTTTAATTATATGAATATCAATAATTTAATTATATAATTATTAAATATTTTATATAATATCTATTTTTTTATTGAAAATGAATGAAAATCAAGAAAAAGAAGACAAAGAATTAGAAACAGATGAAATGGAATTAGAAGATGATGATTTGGAAGCATATCTCAGAGATATGAAAGCACTTGAGACTGATTTTTCAGATATTGAGGATTTAGATATAGAAGAACTTCAAGAAATCCAAGAAGCAATCGAGAAAGTTAAGGAAGGAGAAGAATTACCTAAAGACGAAATTATTATTGAAGAAAGAACTGAAGAAATAGAAATCATAGAAGAATTTAAGGAACAACAAGAATTCAAAGAAGCTATGATTTCAGACTTTTCTGATATGGATGAGATTGATTTTGATGAGTTAAGAGAAATGCAAGAAGCAATTGAAACCGTAAAGCATGAAGAAGTGGAGACAGAGGCTGAAGGCGAAGGTGAAATTGATTCTAGTCAGAGTGTTTCTAAAGAATTAGAGGAAAGAATCAAACAAGAGCTTTTAAAACGAAAGGAAGAAGAAGAAAAGGAAGTAGTCACACCAGAGAATTTTTTAGAATATGTTAAAAATAAACGCGATAAGATTTGGTACCATGCACTTTATTTTTTAGTCTTTAGCGTTGAAGATCATATAGCTTCGAAGGCGTTATTATTCGATGTTCTAAAAGAAGTAACAAGTAAATCTCCAATTGATCCCATTCCAGAGCATCAATTCTATTTTGGATTAGGTTATCTCCTAAGACTAAATTTAAATGAAAAACAGATTGTACGATTTTTGAGAGATGGAAACTTTAAAATTAATGTCAATATCGAAATCCTTAAAGAAATTCTGGAGGAATCAGGAGAACCTATAAGTACAAGACCAATTCTTAAAGAAGAAGAGAAAAAAAAAATGTTTAAAGATTTTCTTGATGAAAATTTTCTTGATATTTAAATTGGAATTAAATTAAGCTAAAATGAATCGAAAGCCTTTACTATTAATTATTGGAAATTCTAATGTAGGAAAAAGTTCAATAACTAGATTGTTGATGCCAAATCCTAGAAAATTTAAAGGCAAAATTGGAAAATCTCCTGGTAGCACATTACTGATAAAAAAATCGACTCAAAATAATTTGCCTTTTGAAATAGTTGATCTTCCTGGATTTGGATATGTTACTCACTCAAGTCGTAGACGTGGAGAACATATAAAAAAACAAATAGTAATTCATATTGAGAAACATCATAAAGATTATTTTTTAGGACTAATAGTGATCAATATCTTAAGAATTGAGGATGAAATTGAAAAATATTACCTGAAAAATATGAAAACTATCCCCCTAAGTTTTGAATTGATCCAGTTTCTAAGTGAATTTAAAATCCCAATTCTTATTCTTATTAATAAAGTTGATAAATTTTCAAATCTGGATAAAGAAAGAGTAATAAACTTACTTATTGAATCATCAAAAGAATATGGCTTAGATTTAATTCATTTAGATGATTATAACTCAAAAAATGAATCAGAAATACCATTTTTGGAATTTTCCGCTCTAAAGAAGTTAAATATTGGTAAATTAAAAGGTCTAATTCAAAGAAATTTAACAAAATTTGTCAAGTAACCTTCCTAAAGATTCTTAAAGAATTCTTCCTCCTTATTAATTTAATAATTCTGTTTAGAGGTTTTATATTTGATTAATCCCAAAATAAAATTCAATCGAGGGACTTTTTCTTTATATTTCATGTAATCTTCACCAAATTTATCGACAAGATTTTTATCTTCCACATATGTCCACTGATATGTCAAAATTATAATAATGATGCTAAGGACTAAACTTATGAATAACTGGGTCCATAATGTGATACTAATAGTAAATAAGATTCCCCCTAAATATTGTGGATGTCTAACTATAGCATATGGACCTCTAACCACTAACTCTGTCGTATACATATAACTTTTCCCCTTTTCTACTCCCCCTTTTTTCTTAAAAGTCCAAATAGTAATAAATCCAAAATAAAGACTAAAAACCCAAATAATACATCCGATATATATAAGAATAATCAAACCCAATTCGTTAAAGAATAAGAACATTAGAATTATTTGAATTATAAATGAAATTGTAAATATGGATGTGAAGATTATATTTCCAACTCTAAATTTTTTCCCCTTATCATTACTCCTATATTGATTACTCTCCATTTATCTAATAACCTCTTAAATCATCTCTCAGTTCAATAAATTAATTATACTTTCTCTTTCTTCTTATATATTTGAAAATTCCTAATATCAAATTCATCCTCGGAACACTTTTTTGATATTGTCTATAATCTTCACCAAATTTATTTATTAATCTTTTATCTAGCATAAAGGTCTCTAAATAAATGATTGGAAGAACAATCAAAGCTAAAATAAACATAATTATATTTTGAGAGATTAGCGTTAATGAAATACTTAAAAATGTCCAACATAACCAATAAGGATGTCTAATAATCCCATATATACCTTTATCCACTAACTTTGTTGTATAAATATGGCTCTTTCCCTTCTTTATTTCGCCAAATTTAAGAAAAGCAGATCTAGGTAAACTGCCAATAATCAAAAATAGAACCATGAATACCCATCCCATCCAAAATAGAAAATAAATATTGTGAACATTATAATAGAAAAACACTAAGATTATTTGAATAATAATCGCAGGCCAATAAATCATTGAAGGAATGAAATCCTTCCATGATTGATTATTTTTTATTAAATCGTTTGAAATTATTTTAGGAACTAAATCATTCTTAAACATTTCTGAGGTTTCACCTAAAATTTTAAATATTTATCGTCATTATTATATAATTAAATTTAAATATTTAAACTTAATCATTTAAAATTAACCATATTCTTCAATATTTAATTTTATAATCATTAATAAGGATCTGAATTAAAATTATGCCGAAAAAGAGGTATACACCCATTAAAGCATTTATTTTAGGTGTAATGAATACAATTCCTAAACCAATGAGTGGTTATGAACTTATAGCTTTAGCAAAAGACTGGCGTTATGATCATTATATTAAAGCGACAAATGCATCTTTTTATTACACATTAAAACAACTCGAAAAGGAAGATTTCATTAAGGAAATAGGATCTAAGCAAAAAGGTAATCGTCCTGAACAAACTATCTATAAATTATTAAATAAAGGCAAAAAAGAATTACATGAACAGATTTCATATTTTCTTAGTCAAATGAAGGAATTTTTCTTCGAAATTGATGCTATAACTCCATTTATTTTACTTTATGGAGCTACTAATGGAAAACAGCAAATTATAGAATTTATAGATATCCAAATAGAAAAAAGAAAAAAGATGATTATCCATGCTGATGAAGGAGAACAGTTTATTCAATCGCATTATCTTTATGATTTAAGCCCTTTCTACATACTTCCCTTAAAACATTGGAGACTTCATAATGAAGCAGAGATAAAATGGCTAGAATATTTTAAAAAGATGGTCGAAGAAATAGAAGATTTTAAAGAACAATACAGTAATACCATAAAAAGATCAATTTCAAAAAGATAACCAATAGAGAGAAATATTTGTAAATAGTTTATTAGGGACTAGTAATCTTGGGATT
This sequence comes from Promethearchaeota archaeon, assembly GCA_048939015.1. GTDB lineage: Archaea > Asgardarchaeota > Lokiarchaeia > Sigyniarchaeales > SOKP01 > Loki-b32. The sequence goes on along the minus strand of JBHLPW010000066.1, from coordinate 6,259 downwards.
CTTCTCTTTATCCCAATTTACAGCAAATAAGAAATCTCGGCTTGGTTTATTTTTATAAATTAATGGAAATCCACTTAACTTCTCGAATCTTAAAGCAAAACCTTCTAAGAAATCATATTCAGGAAAATATTCCTTAACTGGAATATTATTTTTCAATCTTTGACTTATTAATAATGCTCTTGCTTGTAATGTAAATCCTTTAATTTCAAAAAAGTCTGGATTCGATTTCTCGATTATTTTTATATAGTCATTAATATATTTATCCGTAATATTCAATTTATTAACTGCTGTTAATCTAACTAATGTTCTACACGATAGCGATTCTACTAAGTCTAAACTATTAGATATTTTATCCCAACCATTCCTAATCATAGGTCGACAAATTTTCTTATAAATTTGTTCATTAGGGGCAGGAAGTGTTATATATAATTGAGTAGGTAAGTGTTCTAATTTTTCAATCCTTTCTGGCAGCGTACCATTAGTAACAATAAATGTAGTCATTTGACGATTTCTAAATTCTTCCACAAATTCAGAAATCCTTGGATATAATAAAGGTTCTCCGTCTAGAGAAATCGCAGCATGATTAGGTAACATTGCTTCACTATGTGCTTGCATTATATCATCAGGTGAGGTTAATAATCTGTTAATTAATACTTCTAATTCCTCTCTCGATCCAATACAACATTTAATATCATCATCTAATCTAAAATTATTTAATGATTGATTAGTAGACCTAACAAATTTTTGATTTTTTAAAAGAGAGATTGCTCGTTCAATTTTATTCTTTGAAACATGAATATTATTTCCAAGCGAGTTTATATTATGATCCTTTTCTCCATTTATAAGCATATAATAAAGAATGTCAATCATTATTTCGTAATTATCAAGGTATCTTCTTAAAGGCAAGTGATTTTTTATGATATCTTTATGATGTCGCAACATTTCATCAATAAGTAACTTAGGGTCATCAGGTTCGACAACAAACTCACTTCCTAGTGATCCAGACTCTATATCCCTCCAACAAAAAACACATTGATGGTTACAAAAAGGTAGTGAAGGGGTATTTTGCATACACCGATGACTTTGGATTCCAAATACACCCTTATAACAATTACGATTATTTCTTCCAGTAGCAAGTCTCTGCTCAAGCCAATGACATGGTTTAATTGAAGAGTGTTTATTTTCTCCAATCACTCTATATGTAGTCTTTGTATAAGTCTCAACAAATTCATTGGTGATTTTGTTATCAACGATATATCTGTTTTTCATTAAGGAACCACTATGAACTCGAAATTCTCACTAGTTTATATAAATAATTGTATTTTATTAAGATATTAAATTATATTCTTTAAAATTATAAGTGCAGAACTAATTAGTGCACTACTTTTAGAATATAACTAAATTCATGGTTTTAGTTAACTAGGATAAATAGCGAAATGGTCGAAAATGTTAAATAGAATGAAAAGCGAGTTGTTAAACATAGGACTTAAATTTATTTCGATCGATGAGAAAATCGTTCGGATGTTTCTTGAAACTAGCCCGTCGAATGTAAATGAAATTGTAATCCTTCCTGCAATTAAAATAGTAATGAAAAAAATATTGAATAAATTGCAGAATAAAAGAAATTATGGAAGAGTATATAATGGGGAATTAAATGGAGTTAAAGTTAGTATTGTTCGTTCTTTAATGGGCGCACCAAATTGCGCAACAGCAATTGAGTCTTTAAGACGTTGCAAAACAAAAATTATTATAAGAATTGATGTATGTGGAGGAATAGAGAATCAGAACATGCCAGTCAATATTGGAGATCTCATAATTCCCAAATTTACTTTTTGTGATGAGGGAACTTCTCCTCAGTATATAAGAGAACATCCTTCTATAGTAAATGAATTACAATCTATTTCTAATCCTATGGGGAAGTTTCAAAATTTATTAACTGGAAATCAAACGGTTTTTATATCAAAACCTAATAAAGAACTTCGAAAATTATTTTTAAGTAAAGGTACTACACTTTTTCCAAATATAATCAAAGAAACTAATTTATGGACCACTGATGCTCTATTTTGTGAAAGTCTAGATTTCATACGTGCACTGCAATCAATAAATATTCACACTATTGATATGGAATCATCCATTTTATTCTTACTTGGTAAACTCTATAATTTGAAAACAATTTCTTTACTTTCTGTATCAGACTTGCCGGGGCATTCAAAATTTGATTTACTTAATTCAAATGAGATTCATCCAGATATGGAGAATGGAATTGATAAAGCGATAAAATTATTAATAGATATATTACCTAGTGTGAAGAAAGAAATTTAATACATATGTAAAGTAGCTTAACTTCTTTAAAGTCCTTTAAGGAGTTGTGTAAAATCAGGTTCATCAAAAAACTTATTATATAATTTAAGAAGTTCAATATTAACCAAATGAATTTTCTTCCCTGATTGATTTTTAGCAGATTTTACAATGTTAAGTTCTTTTAATTTTTTTAGATGATATAAAATAGTACCAGAATACATATCCAGAATCTCAGCCATTTTTGACACAGTTATTGAGTCCTCCTTGAATAATTGTTCTAGTAAATTAGGAATTAAGGGATTTAAAAAGATTATTTTGTATTTATCATAATCTTCTGGTACATCACTAAGAAAATAGTGAAGGGTTTTACCAATTTTTTTAGATCTTATTAATTTAAATCGCTCTAGGGTCATTACATGTTTCAAAAATGGTGTTCTTGTTATATTTAATTCAACCTCAATTTTTTCATCTCTTGCATGTATACCGGGATTTTCTTTAATGAAATCAAGTATACTCACTAATTTTTCATTTGTAAGTATTTCTAACTTAGTACGCCTTTCATTTGTAACAATCCAGAATCTAAAAAGAATTAAAATTTTGTATATTGATTCCACTCCATTTTAACACTAGGATTAATTTTTTGTATCTTTTTGATTATTTCTTTAACATGGGTATTAAGAATTGAGGGAGAAAACTCCCAAGACTGCTCTTGATTAAATGTGATGCATTTTATTTTTATACTAGAAATATTTAACATTTTCTCTAAAACCAATCCATATAGGCATACTTGCGGAAGGGATCTAAAAAAATTCTTATCTAATGGTTTATAGTCACAAACATAAAGAGTATTATTAAAATAAAATAAAAAGTCTATATGCCCATAAATATAATCAGCATTAATGGACGGATTATTAATAGGTAGCCATATTAATAACTCAGTAACAATAATATTATTATCTCTCTCTCTAATATATGATTGTAAATAATCATGAATAACTCTATTGCCTTTTTCACTAAATGCTTTTTCATTATCTCTATAATGAATACTTGATAAATTAACATAATTTACAAGCTTTCTACCTAACTCTGAAAACTGATCAGTAAGAATAATCTTTTTATCAATCATCTGATCATTATAATGATTAATCTTGTTATCCATTAAATGATGTGAAATATCACCCTTAATATAGAATTGCGAGCAAGAAGGATTTCTTAATTCAAATATCTCATCACCATAGTTCCCATTTTCAACTATATTAAGTATTTCTCCTAAGTTCCTTTTTAGTAAATTATTGTTAATTTTATGGAAATTTTTATAATTCCATTTAAAAATTAAATTTAATGTCCATTTATATTTTCCATATTTATTCTGTTTACGAATTTTTAGTTTTATATTAAAAACATTGTTTAAATCGTCAATAATTTCTTTAATTTGCTGGTGATGATAGAATATTATATTAAATTCTTCTGCTAGTTTTGTATATGATGTTGTATATCCCAATTCATTAATGGTTTGAATTTTTCTAACAAATTTAATGATATTATCAAAAAATTCAATTAATAGTTTCTTTGATGGTTTTTTTTTCAATAAATAAGAAATTCTCCCAAATCTTAGAATTTTTGGAATTTCAGTATTATGAAATTTAAATAATTCAGATGTGGTAAAAAAATCTACTAAATGATTTATTAAGAATTTATTGCTAACTATAAAATTATTCATCAGTAAAACTTCATAAATCTCACAGAGTATAATTTTTAATATTTTAAATGGAATCTTCGATGATCGCAAATCTGTCCCGATATGAATTAATTTATTATTTGAATACCAATGAATATACGCATTGTTACCATAAACATCCACCAGATCAGGCTCTTTAAAAAATTTTTTTACATAATCAATTATGCGGTCAATTCCTAAAATGCCATTTTTTCCGATATGCTCATTAACTAATTCAAAACTACCTAATTGCTCAAATTGACTGATTAAATTATATGCAAAATCTCTATGATAAGATATCAACACTTTTTCATGATAATTTAAAAGATCTGATAATTCTGTATTTTTATCTTCTAATGAATCTTCTAAAGAATTCCTCATAAGGTTCCAGATAGAAGGAGGTAAAAACTCTTTAATAATTCTAGTTAAGTCTGATTTTTTATCTATTACAAGTGAATTATTATAAATATTAGTTTCAAGATCAAACAAATGAAATAGAAATTGTACAGCTTTCAGATATTTATTTGAATTCTTATTTACAAGAAATTGTAAATTATAACGTGGGATTAAACTATCATGAATTGTACGCAAAGAGAACATTGAATTTATACTTAAAATACCTTTCAAAAAGGATAAAACAAAAAAAATATCCTCAAATATCCATAGTGGGATAGTATGATAATATTTACTTTTTTTAGGGAAAATTCCATATCTTAATAACTCATATATTATAACTTTACCACTCAATCTAAGGTATTCTTTATTGGGATTAATCTGTATCTTATTTTCATTTACTTTTAAAGCTTTCATAAGAATATTTTTTAAATATGTAATAAATATAGGATCTTTATGGATTCCCTTTAAATAGATAAGTAAATCATATCTAGGATGTTTTATATCAATACGTCCTCTCCCCCAAATAAGACCTAATAATTCTGATATCTCATTAGATTTATTGGCTTCTATGCAAACTTGATTCTTCTTACCAATTATTTTCTTATGTGGAACTTCTTTACCTAATAGACTTTCTATTTTTTTAAATTCTTTTAAGGAGATACTATTTCCTTTCGATAAAGGGCGCACTATATCTAAGAAAATTTCTGCAATATTTGGATCTTTTTCTGTACATTCTCTATAGAATCTATTTAAAATTTCTTTTTCTATCAGAATTTTTTCTTCTGGAAAACCAAATTTCGTCATATCTAAATTCTGATTAAAATTTATAAATTCTTCTAAAATTTCTTTCTTTTCAATTATTTTTGAAATTAAGTCTCCTGTATCATATTCCACTTGAAATTTCTTATTACTCATTTCACTATTCATGGAAGAATATATTTCTTTTTGATTTATATCAATATCTTCATTAATTAAACCCTCGCATTTTTCCTCAACATATTTTTGTTTTTTTTGAGCTCTTGTATTATCTCTTTCTGATGGAACAATTTTAGATTTTGACAGTCTTGAGCTTGTTGGAAAATATGTGATTTCTTTAGGATCTATATTAGGATAAGAATTGTCGGAACTATTATTACGAAAGTATGCTATATCATTTGGGGCTATATTCGGTAAATTATCATTAAAAGAATCTTCTGTTAAATTAGATTTTTCATTATTTGGATTATCATGGCGAAAGTAAACTATATCATCCTCATCAATATCTGGCAGGTCGTTATCATCATCTGGCATTTCCCCTACCTCATATTATAGATTTCTATTCATTTATTTTAATCCATAATATTTTCCGTCTTTATACGGTTCAAGATTCCGACAAGCATCGCTTTTACTCTTCGCAATACCAAAATATGTTCCGTCTTTTGCCCAGACTTTGTATGCATTCCGTGAGGGATCATATTGAATGTAATTTTCTCCGACTTTTAAAACGGGAACACATTTATTCGGTGTTTGGGTGTTTTCTATTTCTGTTTCTGTAGGACAGAATCCGAACTTACTACAGAGAATTTTTGAAATTAATTCCTCAAGCTCTGTATTGCTTATGGGTTTAAATTCTTCCATTATTATTTCAACTCCATTTTAATTCTTAATTTTAAATTCTTTTTCATAAATTATCAGTTCAAATTTCTTATTTAATTAATTGGTGATCATGAATTTTCTAATGATAGATTTTCATTCCTGTTCAAATATATAATACCTTAATTTTACTTATTGATCTAATATATTAAATTAATATAAATTCAATTTTCATCAAATTCTAAGATGAATATGAATTTATACCAGTCAATA
>JBHLPW010000065.1:0-25678 GCA_048939015.1 Promethearchaeota archaeon | reverse complement strand
ACTCCTCTTAGAGTAACCATTGTCCCTATTGGACGCCCTTTTCTTAGATTAAATTCCTTTATATTCTTTTTTGAAAGTGTTTTTATTGGTCTCCTGCCTGATATTGTTTCTAAAACAGTTACTGCTTTTTCTAATTCCTGTCCTCCAATTCCAACTCCAATATTTAATACTAATTTTTCTAAATATGGTTTTTTCATAGGATTTTTCCAATTTTCTTCATATTTCTTTATTAATTCATTAGGTATTCTTCTTTTTGCTTTAGTAGACATTTTTTTTCACGTCGGATTTTTTATTGTTATTCTGTATTAGGTAATCCAATTTCTGATTTATCTTCTCCAATAACAAATGTGTAGTCATACAAAGTCTCTGTATGACTTTCATTATGCTGAATAGAAACTGTACTTGCTTTGGGACCAAACCGCTTTAATACATTTACAATCTTCCCTATTTGTCCGATATTTTTTCCAGACATAATGATTGCGATATTATCTTCTTTAAATTTTAATATTTTATTGACTTCTTGTTCAGGGATGGAGATTTTAAGAACATCCATCCTCCTATAAATATCTTCTTTAGGATTCCTAGGATCTTTAACTTTTATTAAAATATTTCTTCCATCATGTAGATTTAACTGAATATGACCTCCCTTAACAGTGGTTTTATTATTTATTCGGCATAGCTTGAATGAGCTTTCTTCTTCGGGAATTTCATGCAAAATTAAACCATGATGAGAATCTGGTAATATTCTGAAGTGCTTATTCATTTTCTCGATTGATAAGACATCCATTAATCCTACAGGAAATGATTTGTTCCTCACTACTTTTCCATCAACTTTAAAATACCCTAAACCAATTAACTTTTTAGCTTCTCTATGAGAATCAACTATATTGAGTAAATCTCTTACTATATGAAGAAGTGATAAACAAAATCTACTAGGGTGGGGTCCGGGAGCAGGTTTAACAAAAAAGGTTCCATGTTTTCTCTTAATTTGTAAGAAAGAAGGCGTATTAAGCCTTTTCAATCGTTTTTGATTACCATGACGAGTCATTTTTTATTTTGCTACCTCCTTTTCCTTTTTTGGGCCTTTCAATTCTTCTTCATAAAAGCCATATAAGGCTTTACGTTCAATCATATTAGCACGCCATGGGTCCATTTTCTTTTCTTTTGCAAATTTTGTAATTACTAAGTTTGCGATGTGAATTGTAGGATGAAATTGTGTTCCATCAGTCTTTTCAAAAGTGCATTCTTTTATCTGGCATCTTTGATTTTTTGTAATTTCTAAAACTTCACCTTCAAAATCTTTAAATTCACCTCTACATACTCTTACTTGATCACCAACTCTAAGTGGAAGTCTTTTTATCCCATATTCATCTCGAAGAAAATCTGCAACCCTTGTACTAAGTAACTTAGAACGATGATGGTTTTTATAAGTATAGAGTGCTTTTCTCTGTTTTCTTGGTTGTTTTGATTTTACTTTCATATTTAACCCCCATTTTATATTATTAATGAAGAAATTGATGCTAATCTAGGAAACATTTCCGCAGCTTCTCGAGCAATTGGTCCCCTTATTTCAGTTGCTTTAGGGTCTCCTTCTTTTGTAACTATGACTCCAGCATTATCTTCAAAGCAAAGTCTTGTGCCATCTAATCTTCTATAAATCATTTTCTGCCTGACTATTACTGCTTTTACTATATTTCCTCGCAATTCCGGTTTTCCTTTTTTAATTGTAACTGTACATACACTACCAACAGATGCTTTAGGTAATCTCCTTAATCTTGTCTTGAAACCGTCAACATTAATAATCTGGGCTATTTTTGCTCCTGAATTATCTGCAATAATGATCCTTGATCCGTTACATAAACCGTAGCTGGTTCGAGGTTTAGCATATGTTTTTCTGCCTAATTTTCTTCTAGTTCCCATCTATTCTGCACCGCCAGATATTTTTTCTAACACTATAAAAGCTTTAGTTTTGGAGATCTTTCGTGATTCACCTACTCTTACTAAATCTCCAATTTTTATGTCATGACTCAAGCAATTTGGTAAATGACATGCTAAACGCATATTACGACGCTCATATCTTTGATACTTTTTAACAAATTGAACATAATCACGTCTTATAATGACAGTATTTCTTGATTTTTTACTTACTATAACTCCTTTGGTTATTTTACCTCTAATTCTTGTATTACCATGATAGGGACAGGATTGGTCATTGCATTCCTCCATTTTGGCTTTGGGAGGATTCACATCAGGTATACCAATATTTCTACTCATTTTCTTAACCTTCTCTTCTTTTTTAAACTTCTAAATCTATTCAAAGGAAGTCCAACAATTTTTTTACCTGAAAATTCTATAAAATAATTATCCTTACCATTTTCGCAATTTGGCAGCTTTAACCTAAATATAAATTCCTTTTTAGAATATTTTTTAATTAAATTACCTTTTTCTGTAATTAACATATTTCTTGTTTCATCAACCACATTACCAATATTTAGGAACTTTTTATTTTTAGATTTGGATTTAGCTTTAGCGAATGCATTAAAACCAATTAGGTCATGATATATTACATATTGTGGATCAATCATTATTGCTCTTCTCTCATTACTGTAAGTATTCTTGCTATTTGCTTTTTTAATAATTTTGCTTTAGCGGGATTATCAGAAAGTCCTCCACCAGTTTGCATTGAGTATAACATCATTAATTCTTCTCTTAAATTAAGTAGATTCCTCTCTCTTTCTCTCTCATCCATTTCCCTTATTTTTTTAGCTGTTAGAATATCCATATAATATCACTACTTTGTTTTAACTATTATTCTTCTAATTCTTCTTGATCTTCTTCAGTTTTTTCAGTTAATGAAATTTCAGAAATTTCTTCCTCATCCACTTTATCAAGCAATTTCTCATCTTCCTCACTTAAAACACCTTGTTCTTCTTCGATCACATAATCTGCTCGTGTTTTTGCTATTTTTACTTCAGCTTGAGCTTGAGCTTTAGTTAAAAGATCATCTTTAATTCTGATATCATCTCCCATTTTTGTATTAGCACGCATTATCTTAACGATAACACCTAATACACCTGATTTTTGTATGCATTGAGCAACCCCTTTATCAACGGCTGCTGCTGGTTGACCTGATTTGGACATAGTTCCTGCTCGGAAGATTTGTGTACGAGCACGTTGTGAAGTTACTTTACCCGAAACAATTATTTCTACTCCACGAGCTCCAGCATCCATCACTTTTCTTAGTATGTAATACCCAGCTCTACGATAATGGCGTCCTCGGTCTAATGAATAAGCTAATCTTTCTGCCATTATTTGGGCATCTAAATCCGGTTCTTGGACTTCTTCAACTTCGATCTGAGGCATTTCCAATCCGAATCGATCTTGAAGAACGTCTGTAATTTCTTGAATTCTTTTTCCTCCCTTTCCAATTACTAATCCTGGACGGGAAGTTTTTAAAGTGATTCTCACGCCCAAAGGAGTTCTTTGTAGTTCCACACCTGCAAATCCTGCACGGACTAACTCTGATCGCAAATATTCGTTTATTTGCATCAGTTTAATTCCTTGTTCGATAAAATTCTTGACTAGAGGACTCATCTTCTCTCAATTTTTTAATATTAATTTGTCTAACTTGGGAATTCATAAATTACAATTTCAACATGTGAAAGTTGTTTATATTTTGCACTACTTCGTCCATGAGCGCGAGGAGTAAATCTTTTTATAATTCTTCCTCTATGTGTAGCGGCATGAATTATTCTACAGAGATCAATATCTAAACCTTTATATTCTGCATTAGATTCAACAGATGTGAGAATTTCATAAATTCTTGCTGCTGCTTTTTGCGGATATCTTCCAGCATACCATTTAAATTGCTTTAAATCATTTCTATGAGCAACTTTTTTTTTATGCCTTCTAAAAGGTACTGATTGTTCAATTCTGATTACTTTTTCTAAAAAAGTTTTAGCTTGATCTACTTTCATTCCTTTTATTACTGCACATATTTCTCTTGCATGTTTTGGTTTGATTCTTATATCTCGACCTGATGCTTTTGCTAATCTATCAGCATCATATTTTTGTTCTACAAAAGAATAACCCCAAGTAGGCACTTATTATCAACTCAATTTAATTATTTTTATTTCAATGGAACATATTTGGAACTTCTTGTGGCTCCAATTCCAGGTGAACCATGCTGAACTCTTTTACGTGTTAAAGAAAATTCTCCTAGGTAATGACCGATCATTTCAGGTTTTATTTCTACCATTTCAAAAATCCGTCCATTATACACTCCAATTTTTAACCCAACCATTTCAGGAAATATTATCATGTCTCTAACATGAGTTCGTGTAAGCAAATCTTTCCCTCTTTTCTTTGCTCTATATGCTCTTCTTAGCCTTTCAAGCAATTTCTTCTGTCTTGGCGGTAACCCTCGTTTAAGTGAACGCCTTGCTCTAGCTGGTAATAATTGTATAAATTGATCCATGTTCATTTTTTTCAGCTCATCTAAAGTAAATCCTCTGTATTTAAAACGTAATCTATCTAACTCTGCTTCAGTATCTAGCTCTCCTTCTGTTTCTGGTTCTAATTCTATTTCTTCTTCTTCAATTTCTTTACCTATTTCTTGAGAGGTTTCTTCTTCTTTTAATTCTTTTTCTTCTTCTTCATTCTCTTCTTCATTCGGAGCCATTTTTAAATCAATCTGCTTGTTCCATTTAATATATTACGGAATTTTTTTTTTCTATTCTATTTATTACGGTAAGCTTTTTAGTAATCTATCTAATTTTAATTTTATTAAAAAGAGGGATAAATCTAGCAAAAAGCATAAAACTTATAAGTCTTAAATGCAGTTTTGGAGAAATCTCATCAATTGGTTAAATCTATAAATTTTATCGCATAATTGGGGTTCATTCCTTTACTATAAAGAAATTAGTCACCCATAATGATTTGGGTTAAAATCACGCGTTATATCATATTCATCAAAATTACCATTCCAACTTTCTTTAAGCAGTACAAACGTATTAATTTCTTTATTGGGATTTATAACAGTATGATAACTATTTATGGGATTATGAAATCGCATTCCTTTTTCAACAAAATAATGCACTTTATTTCCAGAAATAATAATAGGTTTACCTTCTAACACTTCCCATATCTCATTTCTGTATTTATGTTTTTGAATTGAAAGTCCAAATTCAGGTCGAACGAAAATTAAATTGTAATTTGGATAAGTAAATTTAAAACTATACCACTTTGGAAGGGTATCTATATATCCTTCGGGGAGATTGTACCTTTTTTGGAATAATTCTGGTGTCAAATTTATCTTTTGTGAAGATTCATATTTATAGGGATCATAAATTATTTTATGGTTTGATATATCCTCACTATAATGAATTTCGATTGGTTTTTTTCCAACATTTATTACCATATAACAAGTATCTGGATTGAATATAAAATCCGTTCTTGAAATTCCCTCAGTAATAAAAAAAGATCCGTTAATCAAGAATAAATCTCGAAAATAACTATTATCTATTATTATACTTAATTCTCGAGAATTGTTTTTCCTTAAGGATGTACTTCTTTGAGCCAGAATACGTTCTTTTTTCATATTATATAATCATCTCATTTATCAAAAAAATTCAAAGGTTTTAATTTCTTTTGAATTTCGTCAAAATATGGCATTGATGCTTGAGCTCCTTTTTTAGTGACTGCAATTGATGCTGCTAGCGTTGCTATTTTTACTGCATCTAACATGTTCTCACCTTTATTTAACATGCTTGCAAAAACTCCGATAAAGCAATCTCCTGCACCAACAGTATCAATAGCTTTTACCTTTGGAGCAGGGATTTGAAAATATTCATCAGTTTTTCCATTAAAAATTAAACAACCCTTCTTACCTAATGTTGTTATTATGTAGTGTACACCTAAACTAGAGATATCTCTTGAGGCTTGAATAATCTTTTGGTTTCCTTTTTCTGGTGACTCTGAAAAACCTAAAAAGGAATGCAATTTAAAAATCTCGACTTCATTAGGAATAATGACATCAACCATCTTTAAAAGATCAGGTGGGAAAGGTTTTAATGGTGCTGGATTTAGAATTTTAAAATTCCTTCCTTTTAAGGCTAAAGTAAATATTTCTTGAATTGTTTCTATCGGGATTTCCATCTGAACGACAATAGAATTTGCATTTTTAATAATATCTGCATTAGAACGTATCTCGTTTGTATTTAACCTGAAATTAGCCCCCGGTGCAACACTTATCATATTTTCACCATTTTCATCAATCAGTATAAAAGCCACTCCACTAAGTTCTTGAGGATCCCTGATAACATAATCAATGTTTATACCTTCGTCTCTCAATTGAGAAATCATTTGATCTCCAAATGAATCAGTTCCGATCTTCCCTATGAAAACTGTTTTAGATCCTGATCTAACTGAGGCAACTGCTTGATTTGCGCCTTTTCCCCCTAGATATTGCTTAAACACTCCTCCTGTGACTGTTTCTCCGGGATTTGGAAATCTTTTAGAATATATATTTAAGTCCATATTACTTGAACCGATGATAAGTACATATTCTGCTTCATTACTCATAAAATCGACACCTAATAAATATAACTTTCATGATAATTATAGATTACTATTTTCTATTCATGAATCCTCATAATATTTGATTTTCGATCAAACAGTCTTGATCGAATGGTTTTAATTCAATAATTTTTTAAAAAATCATATTAAGCATAAATTACGTGCTTAACAAAAAATAGAAATAATACTATCAAAACAAAATGGTATATTCTAAGAGGTTATAACTTTGGCTAAAGATAAGATTATTGGCGCAATTGTAATGATTGTAGGAATATTAATCGCCATCATATATACATTAGGTTCTGTTGTAGATCTCTATATGGAATCCATTATGCACATACCTGGAGGAATTGATCTTACATCTACCTGGTTTTTTGGATTGGATATCTTGAGTTGGGAACTCATGGTAGTTTTACCAATGTGGCTATTAGTAATTTTAATTTCAATTATTGCGATTTGGATTGGATATAGTATGTTAACTACACCCGCACCAGTTCCACTTGAAGAATTGGAAGAGGAACTAGCTGCTGAAGAAGAAGCTGAGGACTAAGTCCCTAAATAATTTTTATTTTTTTTTACCTTTTAAATGTGAAGATTTACTTTCTCTTTAGAAGTATAAATTGTTGATAAATTTTATAAATAAAAACGAAATTTATATTTTTTATATTATTATCAAAGTTAGGATTATTATTAAATAATCAAGAATCATAAATTACGAAATGAGAACAGAAAGGAGTTAAAAAACAATGTCTTTTGACATAAAGATAGATATGGATGCATGCTCTGGATGCGGTACTTGCTATGAAGTCTGCCCTTCTGAATGTTTTGATGAACCTGAGGGAGGCAAAGTGAAAGTTTTAGAGGAAAACAGGGAAGACTGCGTAGGTTGTAGAGCTTGCGAAACTCAATGCCCTGAAGAGGCAATAGAAATAATTGAAAACTAACTTTAAGAACAAGTAATCATATATTCTTTTTTTTATTTTATTCTTTATATTATTATCATTAAATTAAATATCAACACATAAAAACATAATAATTTCTTTTATGAATTTTTTAATATCTTTTAATCTTATTGTCTCATTTACTCCATGAGTATTAGATCCCGCAGTAGCGACTCCCCGAATAATGATTTCTTGAGTATTTAAAATTTGGGCAACAAATCCTACATCAAAAGTAAGATTCAATCCTGTAATATGTATTTTTTCTTCAGGAATTTTATGAACCAATTGTATAACTTTTTTCATTCTCTGGACTTCCGGGCTGTTGATGTCAACCTTTAATGGTGGATAAGAATATTTAAATGTAGTTTTTACATCTAAAGCTTTACTTTTTGTTTTACCTCTTTCTATAGCTTCAGAGATTTCTTTTTTTACATCTTCAATGGATTCATCTGGAATTATTCGCCTATTGATAACCAATTTGCAAAGATCAGGAATAATATTTGCTTCTTCACCTGATTTTATCACATCTATGTTAAATAATGGCCCCAAATTCCGTTTTTCTTTAGTTTTAGGATCTGGAAAACCTGGAATATCTTCACTTTGACGTAATTCTACTTTTTTTTTCAATTCAATAAGCTCTACTAAAATTGGAACCATTTCCTCTAAAGCATTCACGCCTAATAGACTTAGGCCAGAGTGAGAGCTTTGCCCTATTGTGCTAACTTCAATATCTAAAGTACCTGATGTTCCGATTAAAATCATTGGCTCAATGCCATAATCTATAGAAAAAATTGTTCCTTTTACATATCCTTGTTCAGCTAAATAACGTATTCCTGGATAAAATCCTATCTCCTCATCAGTGCAGTTGAGAACTCTTATATTATATTTCGGAGTTAAATTTAATTTTTCAATTATTTGAAGAGCGAGAATTAAGCAGATCATTGGTCCTTTATTATCACCAACTCCACGACCATAGATTTTTCCACTCTTAATCATTGTAGCTTCAAATGGTGGGAATCTCCATTTTTCGTTACCTTCATCTGAAGCCGGAACAACATCCATATGTCCGCAGAAAGTTACATATTTCTCTTGGTTGAACTCTTTTGTAGCAACAAGATTAATTCTCGGACCTTCTAAAGGATAGGGTATTTGTTTAATTAAATCTTCTGGGATAATAACTTCTTCAAGATTATATCCTAAATTTTTGAAATAAGGCAAAATAGTATCAATATATTTCCTATATGAATTCCCTGGAGGTACTGTAGTGTCAATATTAATTAATGTTCTCATAAGCTCCATAATGCTTTCTCTATCTATGGTTTCGACTTCTTCAAATATTCGATTAAAATCTACCAAATTAGTCATCTTAATTAATTATTAATGATAATATGAGAAATTAATATTAGAAGAATTTAATTATTAATGAAAAAAATTTAATTTCAGTTAAATTCAAAATTAGATTTACCATAATAATATTCTTCCACAATTTTTACAGGTTCCTTCATTTATTTGGAGATTAATACAATTTTCATGATATGGGGCATTGCAAGCTTGACATGTAAAAATTTTTCCTTTATTCTCTGTAAAATCATAACCACAATAAATACATTTACTCACAAATGAAAAGTTTGGACTGTTAGCATTTATTTCTATAATTTGAGTCGTTTCAGTCAATCCAATTCCTCTGGTAGTAGGTGTGATGTAATCATTTTTTTGAGGGGGTGAAACCCATTGTTCTTCTAAAGGAGGTTGATAATTCTGTTGTTGGGGGGATTGCCAATCTGAGACATATTGAGCAGTTGTTTTTTGTGAAATTCCCATTTTTTGAGATATTTTTTCATCTAATATATTTGTTAATATCAAAGCAGATGCATATTTTCCTTTTGCTCCACCTTTCTGTAAATGAGTATGGCTAATCATATGAATAATACGGCCACCTCTTTTCCCATAATCAAACTCTACTAGGACAGGGGACTCTCCCCACTTATTTTGAAGTTCCCATGAACCAATTAAGACCTTAACAGTTTGATGATTAATAATTTGTATAGGAAAAGACCTAGTTTCAAGCCACCACCGAAATTCACTTTTTTTTGTATCTTTAGCAGATTGTTTTTGCCACTTACTTTGTTTGATTTCACTTAATACTCCATCTAGGAAGGGATGATTTGGATCAATAATTTGACAAGCAACAACAGCCTCAGCAGTTTTTGCTCGATTCCAACGAATATGCCCTGGAAATATACTTTCAATTATACTACGTAGAGCCCAATCAGTTGTGATTAACCATCCACCATTTTGAACAAAATCTCTCACTTTCGGATGAGATGCATATGGAATATCACTTCCTGGACATCCAATAAGTACTACATCATATTGGGAGAGATCTTCTTTCATAATTTCTTTCTCTTTAATCACTTTCTTTATTGACGCGTACATATGTTCGATGACTTTTTTAGGTTTTTCATATCTTCCACTAATAGCTAAAATTTTACCATGTTTTTCAACTGCTTGCACTACTTCTTTTTTATCTAATGCTTCCATTTTCCGCTTTTTAACTTCTGAATATAGATCTTTCCAACTCATTTGAAAAGCCTTTAAATAAAGTTATAAGGAATTTAGTGTTAATTTATAATTATTATAATGGAATGAATATATAAATTTTGATTGAAAGGGATTAATTTGTCAAATTTAAAAGGTTTAGGACAACCTTATGAATTTTGGGAATATTTTGAAAAAATTTCTAAAATCCCTCGTTGTTCTGAGCATGAAGAGAAAGTCAGAAAATTTATTATAGAAGAATCAGAGAAATTAGGGTTTAAGAGTAAGGTGGATTCTGTGGGAAACTTAGTAATCAATATTCCACCAAAATCAAAAGAAAAAATAAAATGTGTTTTACAATGCCATCTAGATATGGTTTGTGAAAAAAATGAGTCTATAACTCATAATTTTTCAAAAGATCCACTACAATTGAAAATTGAAGAAATTGCAAGTGAGAAGTGGCTTACAGCAGAGGGTACTACAATGGGTGCAGATAATGGCGTAGGAATATGTTATTTATTGACTTTAATGAACAAAATTCATCGAAGAGAATTAGAATATGATTTTATAGGTTTTAATTTATTATTTACTATTGATGAGGAACAAGGTTTAAGAGGTGCGTTTAATATTGATAAAGATTTTTTAGATGGAAACTATCTGATAAACCTTGATTCGGAAGAAGATGATTCTGTTACTATAGGATGCGCTGGTGGTCTAGTACATTTCATTGAGATTAAAATTGATCGGATCGATTTGAGTAAGGCAAAGAATAATTTTATACCAATAAAAATATTTATCTCTGGTTTATTAGGAGGACACTCTGGTGTAGATATTCATTTAGGAAGAGGAAACGCTTTAAAGATTATAGTACAAGTACTCTGGGAATTAAACAAAAAACATTTATTTCATATTTGTTCGATAGATGGTGGAAATAGAACTAATGCCATACCAAGAGAAATAAATGCCGTCCTTTACATTGAAGAAAATAAATCGGCAGAGATATTATCTTTTATCAATAACATTTTTAATCAGATAAAAGTGATTTTTGATGGTATTGAACCAAACTTAGTTTTAACAATAAAAAGACTTGAAAATTATGATCTTGATAAGGTAATATCACCAAAAATCCAAGAAAAAGTATTGGATATATTATATTTAATGCCAAATGGTCCTATCTCGATGCATCCTCAAATTGAGGGTTTAGTATTTACATCATCTAATTTAGCAACAGTAAATACCAGAGGAGCAGATATCGAGATCAAATTAAGTCAAAGGAGTTTGAGTGAATATTTTAAAAATGTAATTTGGGAGAAAACAAAAACGCTATTAGAAATGAGTGGATTAAAAATTAATATTAAAAGGGATTCTGATTATCCTGGATGGACACCAAATTTTCAATCCAAACTATTGGCAAAATGCAAAGAAACATATTATGAATTGTATAACGAAAGTATAAATATTAAAGCCATTCATGCAGGTTTAGAGTGTGGAATTCTTAAGAAGAAATTTCCTCAAATGGAGATGATTTCAATTGGACCTAGTGTTGAAGGTGCGCATTCACCAGATGAACGATGATTAATTAAGTCTGTAGAGAAGGTTTGGAATATTTTAACGCACATATTAAGAAAGTTAAGTTAAAATATAAGAGTTAAGTAAATAATCTTTGAAAAACTTAATAAATTTAATTTAATAATTATTTAATAGGTTATGCAAAAAGAAACATCGAAAAAAGAGGAAGTTATTGGATCAGAAACAGTATTGGAAAAAATTAAGAGCGGAACACCATGGATTTTTGGAAATTCGCTAAGGAAACCCAAAATTGGTTTTCCTAAATTGAGACTCTCAAAAATCTCCCTTCCAATGCCATCGCGATCTTTAAGTGTGATAACTATCTTAATAGTTCTGTTTGTTTTACAGACAGGTGTTGTATATTTACTCGTTCGAGAACCTCCTGCATTAGGAGCTAATTCTGCTGGAGACCCTATATTTATTTATGCCGATGTTCATGAAAGTTTTATAATTGAAGGAATTGTAGCTTCCATAATGATAATTCTTTGTTCAATGGGGTTTGTTTTATTATATCAAGCATCAAAATATGTATATAATAAAAAAATGGCTATTTGGATATTAGTAATTGGCGTAGGGATGATTTTTATCTCCTTCATTTTACTCCAATACATGTTATCTGTGAAAATGGGAACCATTTCGATTTAATTATAATAATCTGATTATTTTAATTGACTCTACAGATTTTAATTTCATCATAATCTACAATAACTCTATATAGACCTTTCAATTTATCATCAAGTTCCGGATCTCTAGTATCTATTCTCAATATCTGATTTGCAATATTTTGCATTTTAAATTTGGTTGAAATGATAATTAGATCTTTTGGATTTATATATCTTAATATCTTAGGTGAAAGCTGTAAATTTCCTCTGCCAAGGAGAAATCCTTGGTGACCAGTTAAGGATAAAATAATTTTTACTTTGTTTCCTTCAATAAATTTAAGAAGTTGTTGTTCATTCAAATCCATCTTGTGAATTTTCTTATTCAATAAAAGATCTACACCTAATAATGTTTTTCTTAGATTTAATTGGTCTGTAATTGCTTTAACTGTGGTTCCAGGACCCAAGATATAATAGACATTTTTTTCAAGAGTTTCAATAATTCTCTTAGCTATTCTTCCCTGGTTATCCATATCTGAAAGAAGAGTTCCAGTTTTAGATTTTTGAGAATATCGCGGAGAAAACGGTGTTAATAAATATCCATATGACTTTGATTCCAATTTTCCATTTCGATACTCATTTTCATTGATGTCAAGAACTTCTGATTCTCTTAAAGGAATTTCATCATATAAAAACTGCAATGTAAGGGAGCTTGCTCCCTTGGGAGTAATAGAAAAAACACTAGAAAATATTTTTACACCCGCAGGTATTCCTAGACAGGGTTTTTCATTACGAATACTGTTAACGATATTACGAGCAGTACCATCACCGCCAACAAATACTAAAAGTTTTAATTTATTGCATCTCTTCATAATTTCGGCTGCGATTTCAGTATGCATAGGAGTAGTATCTAAAATATCATCTATGCTTGAAAAGATTGGATCTCTAATACAATTATATTCAAAATTCATCTCTTTTAATATATTTTCACCCATTATACCGGGACATGTTATGAATTTTATTTTTGATTTTATTATGAGTAACTCTTGCAAAAATTCTCGAGTGCGGGTAATTGCATTAGGTTTAGCCCCAAGATTAATGGCTTTAAGTAAAATATCTCTACCATCTGTCCCCTTTAGGCCTACAGAGCCCCCCATTCCAGAAATTGGGTTTATTATTAATCCCAAAATATATTTAACGGTAGTATTCATTGATTTTCATGCAAACTAAAAAAAAGAAAAATATAATTTGAAAAAAAAGAATATAAGTTTTTTAATTATCCAATAAAACTATTATATGCTCCTTCATCTAATAAGTTGCCCTTCTCAGCGTCCCAATTTGATGGTTCTATTTTAAATAACCAAGCAGCAAAAGCATCTTCATTGATTTTTTCTGGTTCATCCATCAAATCTTCATTAACCTCTAAAACTTTGCCACTTACTGGTGAATAAACATCCCCAACAGCTTTACTTGATTCAACAGTACAATCAATTGGATCACTTGATGGTTCATCTCCATCCATTTTAACTTGTTCAAGCTCAGCACCTTCAAGACCTTCTACATCAACAAAACTGATTTCTCCAAGCTGTTCTGCAGCATATGGAGTAATTCCAACCATTTTTGTTGAATCATCGAACCATTGATGAGTTTTAGTAAACCATTTTGCCATTCTTATCTTACTCCTTTTTAATAAATTTATGAATTTTAATAATATTGAATTAAATAATATGTTTTTATTAATTAAGGTAATAATTTAAAATTTTATTATTGATATTTTCAATTAATTAATCTAAAAAGGATGGATTCTAAGCTTATCAAAAGACTAGATTTCTTTACTGAATTTCAAGATTGGTATCTTCAAATCAAAGAAGATTTTAAATTTGATTTAAAAAAAGATAGTGAAGCCCGTGACTATCTCTCCTTAATTTTACTAAAGAAAAATCGAAATTGGAATTTGAATAGTGTTATTAATTCGTTTAAAGATAGGATTTTAGCAAAAAATAAAATTCTAATATATGGTTGTGGTCCATCTTTAGAAGAAACTATTAACATTATTATAAAAAAAAAAGGAGTCAATTTTTTCGAAAATTTCATTAATTTAGCTGCCGATGGAGCCTCAATCCTATTAAGAGAAAAGAAGATTAAAATTGATGCCGTTTTCACAGATTTGGATGGAATTACTAAGAAGGAATTTAAATACTCTAATTTTATTATTGTTCATGCTCATGGCGATAATATAGATAATCTTAAATTCTTTGAGGATGAAATTCTTTCATTCCAAAACCTTATTGGAACAACCCAAGTTAAACCTGTGACAAATATTATAAATCCTGGGGGCTTTACAGATGGAGATCGAATACTTTATTTCTTACGTTCTTTATTAATATCTTCCCAGAAATTATTTCTTATAGGAATGGACTTTGGAAGCATAGTTGGAAAATATTCAAAGTTAGATATTAAAATAAATCAAAGTGCTAGTACTACCAAACAGAAAAAACTAATTTATGCTCGAAAATTAATTAAATGGCTTAGCCAAAAAATTGAAAATGAGATATTTTACGTAAATTCTAAGGATGTAATTGATGGTTTTATAAATCTTTCATTAAAAGAATTTTTCAATACATTATAGAACAAACTTAAACTTTATAATCTTGAATTCCAGAGGTAGTTATACTATATAATAATCGTTTTTCAGGAAAATTCATTGAATTAGCTAAGTGTACATATCTTTTATCTTGTTCTTTATAATCTAAGTACACATATTCAGAAAAGAAATGATTTAATAAATGGTTACCAACAGGAATTACACGTATTAAATTTTTATTAATTAGATTTGATGTAATTTGCGCGGTTGTAATCGTAATTAATTTATACTTTTTAGTGAGTTCATTGAGTCTTTCTAAAACTTTTAAAAAAATTCCTTTAGTTTTATTAGAAGCTATTTCTTTATTCGCTAACTCAGAATTGTAGTGATTGTTAAGAGTATCAATAATTAGTACATAAATATTATTTAGTTCTAAAATTCTTTCTAATTCTTTTAATGATAACAAGAGAGCCGCATTACTCATAATTTTTGATACGTAAATACATTTAAGTAATTTGTAATAATCGATATTTAGAATTTTTATAAGTTCTTTTAACCTTTCTGGGCGAAAAGTATTCTCAGTATCAAAATAAAACACAAATTGCTTATTGGTTTTTCTAGATTTCTTACTTTGTTTAGATAATTGAATATAGGCTTGAACACATAATTGATGACATAACTGAGTCTTTCCTGTTTTGTTTGCTCCAAAAATCAAATATTTCTTGCCTTGGTAAAAACCTCCTCCTATAGTTTCATCAAAATTTCTAGCTCCTGAAGATAAGACGAAATCTAAATCTGTTAAAACTTCATTATAATCCAGAATCTTTTGTTTTTTAACAATTTGAACCTCATCAATTTCAAGTATTTTATTTACATCCATTATTTATATTAATGAACTTTTTAGTTTAAATAAGATTAGAAATTATTAATATAAATTAAGCCAATAAATTGTATAAAATCTGAAGAAAAAGGAAAAATTAATTTTAGAATATGCATAATGATTATATCATACTGCATATGATTTTTAGATATCAAATTAACTTTTCAATATAACTATAATAGATTTAATAATGGCGAAGAAAAAAAGGGAAGTTTGTCCTTATTGTGGTAAGAGTTTTGCTTATTTATCTCGTCATAAATGTAAGATAAAGGAACGCGTTGAAGGCCCTTTAGAAGAGAAATCTGACGTTGAGAGAAGAATTGAAAGAATTGAAGAAAAAAGAAAGGAATTCAAACGAACACTACGAAAAGATGAAAAACTGATTCTTGATATTATAAATAGAGAAAAAGACATATTATTTAATCGCCTTATGGAACTTAGCAATAAAGAGCGAAATGATTTAGAAGAAATCTTAGAATTATTAGAATTGCAATCAAAAATAAAAATGAATCGAGAATTGGTTGATGCTTCATGGACTAAACATATTTATGCGCTCGAAGAAATTGATATAGAAGTGAAGGAACTAAAAATTAATAAAAACAGAAAAGATTTTATTTGGAATATTTTTTCTAGGCAACCTTGCTTTATTTGTCCATTTCGAGATAAATGTAATGAAACTAACCTTGACCAATTTAATCCTCAACATTGCCCATGGTTAACTGAATGGATAGAAGTAACTTCGAAGGGTGAAGAGTACACTATCAACTTTGATGAGATTGAAGCGAGAATGCAAGATATATAGTCATTTTTTTTGTAACCCAATTAAAAAGATTTCATTGCTTTTTTTTTTTGAAGAAGATGGTTTATAAGATTTTAAAACTCTAAATATCTTTTTCATTTCATCGAAGAATTTCCCAAAATCAGAACCATGAAAAGTCTTAATAACTAAGTTACCTTTATACTTCAGATTATTTTTTGCTAGTCCTAAAATGGTATAACAGAGGTTAAGTTGTTTAATATGATCTGAGAACTTATTTCCACTCTTCTTTATAGAGGCGTCAGATAAGATTAAATCTAATTTATCTTGAAAGTAATTAGCAATCTGCCCTTGAATTTCAGGTAAAGTAAGATCTTTCTGAATAATAGATACATTTTCAATGGGTGATACTTTTTTAATATCAATTCCCATTATTTTGTAGTGATCTCGATGATAGAATTGATCTTTATACTTTTTTAAATTAACTTCTGCAAATTTTTTTGCTACTTGTAACCATGAACCGGGAGCACAACCTAAATCTAAGATATAAAATGCTCTTTTAAAAATGTTAAACCTACTTTGAATTTCTTGTAACTTATATGCCGATCTTGCTCTATAACCTTCCTTTTTTGCTTGTTTGTAAAATCTTTCTTGTTTATGCTGCATTTTTTTTTTAATTTTACTGAGTTGAATAATTACCTCTGTAATTCAACAATTATATCTTTTAAAGTAAGTAAATCCAAATCACTTTTTAGTGATAAATAATCAAAATGAGTCCTCGAACATTGATATCCTTTTTTTCTAATCACACTAATAAGATCTTCCAATTTTGGAATAGAGGGAATTTTAAGATCTTGACAAAGTTTATGGATGTTATAATAAGAAATAGGCATATAATTTTCATCAATGGCAAAAGATAAGAGTTTTTCTATTCTTTTTTGACTTGGCAGATTTGAATTTTTATTTAGGGTAAGTATCTCCTTCAGAAAATTTATATCGTGTAAATTCCCGATCCATAAAGGACCTGCATAATCAAAACCATCATTTTTTTGACAAATGGGACATTTCTTAGGCAGAATTAGAATATTATCTTTAAATGCAGAACGATAACCGCATTTTTTACAATGCATTATGTATCCATAGTTTTTGAACGATTCAGTAATTTTCCTTTTTCCTTTTAAAACTAAACAGAAGGCTCTAATAAAATGTCCTGAGTAAAAAGTTAAGAGAGGGATTATCCTAATCTTGTTTATATTTGCTATTCGAGAAATGAAGTAGATTAGAATTCTCGCCCCAATTTCTTTACAGTATTCTGTATGGAGGGGCTTAGATAAATATTTCCTAAAACAGGCATCAGGACGTACTCCAAATAAAACAGCTGTGTCCGTTGCTGTTATACACATTAGACCATTTACCTTATTTATTGCTTTAAATGCAGAATCAACATAAATATTGGGAGTCCCAAAAGGATCAATTGAAATTATATTTGGTTTATTATTTCTTTCAATAATATTTTTTATCTCAGTGAAAAGTAAATTTGCATCTTTATTCATGATTTCTATTTGATTAAATCTGTCGTCTAGATTATTTAATTTAAGATTTTGGAAAATTAACTTAACTGCTTCTGGATTAATATCATTAATATACATTTTTTTTATATTCTTACATTCTTTTAAAATTCTAATAGAGCTTATTCCTGATGCTGCCATTGAATCGACAATTACTATTTCATTTTGATTAAATAATGTGCTATAAGCATTGATCGCTAAACTAGAAATATCGCGATTGATTATCATTCTTTTATTATAAAATACTTTCATAGATTTTGAAGGAGTTAAATTTGTATCCTTTTTATGAATATAAAATTCTGTTGAGGCTTCCTTTACTAGTTTTAGATCCATATATACCATACTTCCATATATAGAAAATTAAAAATGGAAATTAAATTATATAGTCATTTTAACATTTTGAATATTGAAAATTTAAAAAGTACTGAAAATATAGAATTTGAATGATTTAATATTAGCTATTTGTTAATCGAATCCAAATTCTCTCAAATTTGAAATAAATTTCATGATTTTATTTTTAGACCCATCAGCAAATAAAAATTCCCTCTCATTTAATTTTTTGGTTTTAGATATCTTTAGTTTTTTATCTGTCCAAAACTCCATGACTTTTCCACCACTTTCTACTTCAATTATTTGGTCACCAAGATTT
Organism: Promethearchaeota archaeon; assembly: GCA_048939015.1. Classification (GTDB taxonomy): domain Archaea; phylum Asgardarchaeota; class Lokiarchaeia; order Sigyniarchaeales; family SOKP01; genus Loki-b32. The sequence goes on along the minus strand of JBHLPW010000065.1, from coordinate 7,017 downwards.
TTCCTACTCATTTCATTCACAACCATTATTTCAATTCCATATTTCTCATTTAAATAGGCTAAATTAGCTAACATTTGATTTAATTGATAATTAAGATTGTAATTTCTTTCTTTTTTTTCCATATTTAAATCTATCCGATATAGATTGGTTATTGAATCGATGATAATTAGTTTGAATGTTTGCTTATTCTTGCTTAAAAGCAAAAATTCCAAATTAAAAATAATTTTGTGTAATTCACTAAATTTGGTAGTATGGATAAAAAGAATTTTATCTAAAATTTCGTCTGAGTTTTTAATTAATATTTGAATTTTTGAGGAAGGAAAATTATGCTTTGTATATACATACACCACCTCTTTTCCCATTTTAGCTGAATTTATAGCTGTTTGAAGTGCAAATGTAGTTTTCCCAACACCAAATTCTCCAAATATAGAAAAAATACCTTGTAATATATCAATTGAATTAAAATATTGATTTAACTCTGAGATTGGGAAATTCATTTAGTTAAAAATTATTAATTTTATCTAATATTTATAAATATAATTTGAAAACAAATATTTATGTGTTAACTGAGGATTTAAATTTTTTCTATCGATTGAATAAGGAATTAGAACACCTTCAAATTAAATTTGAAGTGTTAAATATGAGAACGAAAATTCCTGACATTCCAAATTCCATTATCCTCACAACCATGGAAGAAATGAGTAATTTTGAAAATATTGACAGCGTAAAAGACAAGATCCTCTCCTATACAAATAATGAAGACTTTGAACAATATATGGTGAAAGTATTAGCTGCAAAAAAAATTGGGAATATAAAATATTCTGAATTAATGTTTTCTATTGATCCGGGTACAAAACACTTGGGGCTTGTAATTTATTTAAATGATTTTTATTTAAATTCTCATACTATTTACAATAGAGAGAGGTTTATTGAAAAAGTTAGAATGTACATAAAAGCTCTCCAAGAAACTAATTCAATTCCACTGAAACTAATATTCAAATTCGGAAAAGGTATAATGCCGATAACTCAAAATTTAATTCAACAGTTATTTATTAATATTAAAGAAAATAGTTTTAGAATTATATTAATAGATGAATCGAAAACGTCAAAATATAAAATTAGAGATGAAAATAATAAAAAAATTCCAAAGGATGAAGCTGCTGCATTGATCATTTCTTTAAGAGATGGTTTTGAAATAACATTTGACAATTATCAGGCTATTCTGAAAAACAATAGTACTATGAAAAATGAGGAATATCTTAGTAAAACTGCTAAATATAATAATGATTTTGATTCTAAACTTATTGAAATAGCAGAAGCTATTTTATCAGGTAATTTATCGTTAAGCAAATCTATAGAATTATTAAACACAGAGAAAATCTTTTTTTAAAAATTATAGATTTATTCAACAATATAATTTGGAAACCTTCATAAAAGGGTGAGTAAAAATGAAAAAAAGATTAGATATTTTACTAGTTGATAAAAAACTAGTTGATAGCAGAAGTAAAGCGCAATGGTTAATAAAAAATGGATATGTGTTAGTTGAAAACAAAAAAATATCAAAATCAGGTAAGAAAATTGAAAGTTCTTTAAAAATCGAATTAGTTAAAGAATATCCCTATGTTAGCCGTGGGGGATTGAAATTAGAATCAGCGTTGGATCAATTTTCAATTTCTGTTAAAGAAAAGATATGTGCTGATATAGGATCATCCAAAGGAGGATTTACAGATTGTTTGATTAAAAAAGGAGCTTCTAGAGTATATTCAATTGATATCGCAACAAATTTCCTTCATTCATCATTGACACACCAAATGATGAAAGAAAAAATTATACCTTTATTAGGTATCGATGCCCGTCATTTAATTCCTATTGAAGAGAAAATAGATGTATGCACAATAGACGTAACTTTTGCCTCGTTAAGAAGTATATTGCCTAATATAAAGAGAATACTCAGAAAGCAAGGTGATATAATCGCATTAGTAAAACCTATATTCGAAACGGAATTTTATGATATTTTAAAATTCAAAATTATTCAAAACTCGAAACAACTTTATGAAATCATTATGAATTTAATTATATGGTGTAAAGACAACCAATTTTTTTTATATAAAATCTTTAAATCACCAATATTAGGTAAAGAAGGTTCTATTGAGTTCTTTATTCATCTAAAATTAGAGCAATCACATCAAGAACTCAATTATTTTTCAATGATAAAAACTGTAGTAAGTAATATGGTTTTTTCTAATCAGTTTATAAACGAAGATGATTATTTTTTCGGGTAGTTTAAAAACATCTTACCCCATTCTGATTGATAAAATTTCCTAATTCTTCTTTTTCCAATAGTAGGATACCAAAACATATCATGAAAAATCATTGAAGCATAAGTTGGTCCTAAAAAGAAAAGTTCACTTTTAAATAATGGATAAAGAAATTGTAAAGGTCCTTTTCTTACCATTTGATCTCCCCATATAACTATACTTCGTTTAACCTTAAAATTCCAATTTATGTTGGATATATCTTCGCCAATTATTTCAATTTGGTTAAAATCTCCACATCCTAAACCCTCCTCGTGAGCCATTCTTATAGCGGGTAATTCAAAAGGGTCAAATCCCATCATTTTAGCGACAACTGTGTCAACTGCTACTTGATCATACCCCGCTAAAATCATATTCTTAATCTTGGGCCACATTGTTCTGGGTCCAGCGCCATCACCGCAAACAGTTCCATCTACTATAGCTAAGATATTTGGATGGATTTGTTTTTGTATTATAAGTAAATCTACTAATACTTCAGACATATATTGATGTGAAAAATGTCTTCTTTTTGTTAAAAGGCCCCCAAAAGCATTCTTCATAGCACATGTAATGCCTCCATGTTTCATTTCTCCAGCTGTACGTTTTAATGAACCTCCAATTGCTCCAGTATGACCATGAGTCTTCATAGTAGGGAGATGTATGATAGATTTTCCAACATAAAATTTTGGAATAGAAAAACCATCTGGAAAAATTTTAGAATCTAATGCATGCAAATTCTTATTTTTTAAAGTAATAAATTTTGACCGTAAAGATTCATAAGGAACGAATGGTATTCTTGTTAAAGGAACAAACCATACCCCATAGTTTTTGAAAATAGGTGCCCATTTATTACCCTTTAAACCCTTTTCAATACTAGTAACAACAGTCCTATTTTCAGCTGTAAATATTTTTTTTGGATTATAATTATCTTCAGTCATGGTTTTTAAGACTCCTTCTACTTGCCAAGGAGGGCTAGAACATGCAGGGAAAAATTTAGACCAACTTAAATTTAGTTTGATGATAATTTTTTCATCTTTAGGGTAGATCTTATCATAATTTGCCAAATGCATTAATTTTTTGTAATCTTCTAGTGAAGTCTTAGGTGAAGTTTTTATTATGAATACTTGAGAGTTATTTACCATGATCTAGTAATAAAACCTATTATCCTTTAACTTTATTTCTAAAATTGTAGATTGACAAATAATCGTATTAAATTTAAAATAAAAATAAAATAGAAAAAAAAATTTTTAATCTGAAATAAACTTCATTCCTTCATAAGATTTGCTTTCTTTCTTAAAGGGGAGACACATCATATAATGATCTCCACCAAGACTAATTTTACGAGGGCTATCTACACCACATCCTATATGTTCCGCTCTTTCAGGACATCTGGGATGAAAAGTACAGCCTTCAGGTGGATTGATTGGACTAGGTACGTCCCCTTTTAAGATAATTCTATTTGATTTCGAACTAGGATCGAATGTTGGACGTGCTGACAATAAAGCTCTTGAATATGGATGTGTAGGATTATAAAATACTTCCTCTATTTTTCCCCATTCCACAAATTTACCTAGATACATTACTGCAATTCTATCAGCTATATGTTGTACTACACTGAGATCGTGAGTAATAAACATATAGGATAAATTGAATCTCTGTTGAAGGTCTTTTAATAAATTCAGAATTTGAGCTTGAACGGACACATCTAATGCAGAAGTAGGTTCATCTAATATGATAATTTCAGGATCAGATGCTAAAGCTCTAGCTATTACAATTCTTTGCTTTTGACCTCCAGAAAATTCATGTGGATATCGATCTAAGTGTTCCGCTTTCATTGAAACCGTTTCGAGTAATTCAAGAACTCGAGCCCGAACTTGACTTCTTTTTTTCATTCGTTCTAAGATTTTAAGTGGTTCACCAATTATATTTACAATTTTCCAGCGAGGGTTTAATGATGAATCAGGATCTTGAAATACCATTTGGATCTTTTTGCGATACTCTGCTCGATACTTAGCTTCCTTTTTAATTCCACTAAGGATTTTTTGACCTTTATAACTTACTTCTCCTGAAGTTAATGGTACCAAGTTTAAAATTGTATTTCCGATTGTTGTTTTACCGCACCCACTTTCTCCTACTAATCCTAGAGTTTCTCCTTTCAATAGATTAAAAGAAACACCGTCTACTGCTTTTACTTCGCCAATTTTATGTTTAAAAATACCACCATAGATAGGGTAGTAAGTCTTAAGATCTTTAATAGAAAGAATAACATCCTGTTTACTTACAGGGCTAATAATTTCTTCTTTTTCTGTGCTTTCTGTTTTATTTTCTCTGATAGTCATTATTCTCTATTCTCCTTTTTTTATTTATAAACTTATTCAGGTGGTGTGTACTTTGGTGAATCCTTATATTTAGGATCAAAAAGATGGCAGGCAATAAAATATTTATCTGCAATTTCATTCAATACAGGTTTTATTTTATCACAGATCTCCAACCTCTGATCGCATCTTGGGTGGAATCTACATCCTGATGGAGGATATATTAGGTTTGGAACCATACCTCGAATTGTTACTAATTTTTGATTCTTTTTTTCAATACTAGGGATTGCACCCATAAGTCCTTTTGTATATGGATGTCGTGGCTTTTTAAATAAAGCTTCTGCTGTTGCATATTCTACAATATTTCCACTGTACATAACAGCAATCCTATCACATATTTCTGCAATAATTCCTAAATCATGAGTGATAATAAGTATTGATGTTTTAAATCTGCTTTTTAAATCCTTCATTAAATCAAGAATCTGAGCTTGAATAGTTACATCTAAAGCTGTTGTCGGTTCATCAGCGATTAAAAGTGCGGGATTGCATGAAAGAGCCATAGCAATCATTACTCGCTGTCTCATACCACCACTTAATTCATGTGGATATCTTTTTAATATTCCCCTGGCATCTGGAATTCCTACTTCTTTAATGATTTTTTCTGCCCTATCAAACGCAATATCCTTTATAGTTGGAATATGGACCGTTGCTTTTTTAAGATCATCAATCTTCGAAACCAATTCATTTTTTTCCTCCTCTGATAAGCGATCTTCTTGTTCTTTTAATTCTTCTTGTAATTTCTTTTTTTCATCAAGCAACTTCTTCCTTTCTAAGAGTCGTGTATCAAGTTCTCGCTTTAGGTCTTTCTGTTGATGCAATAGAAAGACTTCAGAGATTTGCTTACCACATGCTATAACTGGATTAAGTGAATTGAGGGGGTCTTGAAAAATCATTGTAATGCGAGAACCTCGAAGTGTTCTCATTTCTTTCTCTGTTAGATCGAGCAAGTTTTTACCGTTGAAAACGATCTTCCCGCTCATTATCTTACCAGGAGCTCTTACTAATTGTAAAACCGAAAGAGCAGTAACTGATTTTCCACAACCTGTTTCACCGACAAGTCCAAGAACTTCATCTTCATATATGTCAAAAGCTACACCATCAACAGCTTTTACTACGCCTTCTTCAACAAAAAAGAATGTTCTAAGATCTCTAACTTCCAGTAATTTTTTTGAATTTCCTTTAGAAACCGGTTCTACTGTTGTCATTTTAAATTCTTCTTCTTACTAATTTTCAATTTATTGATTCTATAATACTATAAGTTCTTTAGTCTTGGGTCAAGTGCGTCTCTCAACCCATCTCCTACTAACATGAATCCTAACACGGTAATCACGATCATTAACCCTGGATAGATTGAGGCCCACGGTGATGAATATAACATGTCTCGCGCGTTATTGATATCCATACCCCATTCTATAAACGTTGGATCACTAAAACCGAGAAATGCTAGACCTGCAAGTCCCAATATAAAACCTCCAATCGCAAACGTAACATTAATAATAACAGGTTGGATCACATTAGGGAGGATATGCCTGAACATTATTCTTAAGTTTCCTGATCCTGCAACTTTTGCTGCTTGTACGTAGGGCAATTCTTTTGCTTGTAACACATTGCCTCTAATTAATCTCGAATAAAAAGGAATTCCCAGAAATCCGTATATCATCATTATTATCTCAATTTCTCTTCCAAATACCCCCACAAAAACTAAGGCAAGTATTAGTCCTGGAAACGCAAGAAAGACATCTGCGATTCTCATGATAACTGAATCAACCCAACCTCCATAGTATGCAGCAATTACTCCGAAAAATACACCACCAATAACACTTAAACTAATAGCCGGTAAAGATACAGTTAAAGAGGATCGAGCACCAAATAGCAATCTTGTGTACACATCGCGTCCTAGTTGAGTAGTTCCCATTATATGTGCAGGGGAAGGGGCTGCAAATGGGTTAGTATATAAACCCATTGCTTGCTCAAACGTATAAGGAGCAATCCAGTGGGGGAATACCGCAATTGTAATTAAACCTAAAATAATAACTAACCCAAATAGTGTTAGTACTGACTTTAGTTTTCGTATGAATCTCCGCTGACTTTTAGTTTTTTCATAATCTTGTTCTTTTAACCTCAATTCTTCATAGCTTGACGTAGGAACGGCTATAAATTTAAGGTTTTTTACCAGCCATTTTAAAACCGTTAGTGGAACACTCTCTTCTTCAATCTCTTCTTCTTCAATTTCAATTAAATATTTCTGTTCCATATTTTTTCACATCTCTAATTTTTTTGTTATGTATTGAATTTTAATATCTAATTCGTGGATCTAAAATACCATACATTAGATCAGTTATCAACGT
>JBHLPW010000064.1:0-25927 GCA_048939015.1 Promethearchaeota archaeon | reverse complement strand
TTGGTGGTTAATGTATTCTATGGGTATGGAAGTAATCTTAATTTCAGTATTTATAACAATTGATGTATATGAATTGTTTAAACCAAAAAAAAGTTATAGATTTTTGTTTTATTTTTCCTACTATTCACTTACTGCATTTTTGTTACAAAATATTAACTATTTCTTTTTTCATTTTTCTTTATATTTGTATAATATTTGGTTTTTCATTCTTATCACAGTCATTATCTATGTGCTTTTTTTAAGGTTTTGCTATAAGAAATGGGGACCAAAATTGTCTCTAAAAATTCAAATCGGAAGAATGGCTGTAGGTGCGACTGAAAGAATTCTAAATAAATCTAAATGAAAGTATTACTCACATATTAAGATAATTTCGTGAAAGAACGGTTTCACGAATAAAAATAAAAATTAGGTATTAAAAAGCTTGAATACAGGAAAATGAAGATTTTTAAACCCCTACACTTACTAATTAGGTATAATGCCTTTTTTTACTAACGATGGAATTAAACTTTATTATGAAATAGAAGGCGAAGGTCCTCCTGTGGTTATGATACATGGATTTGCTTTAAATATAGAATATAATTGGAAGGCTCCAAAATGGATAGAGACTCTAAAAGAAGATTATTGTTTAATTCTTTTAGATTGTCGAGGTCATGGCAAAAGTGATAAACCTCATGGTGATTCTTATTATGGACGAAAAATGAATGATGATGTTATCAAGTTAATGGAAGAGCTTTCGATTGAAAAAGCTAATTTTTTTGGTTATTCTAATGGGGCACACATAATATTTGAACTATTATTTACTAAACCAGATATGTTTATCTCTGCGATACTTGGAGGATTTATTGTACCATTGATTAACAACGATGAAGAAAAAATAAAATATATAGAAATAAACAAACAGATTATAAAATCTTTCAAAGCAAAAAGTGACTTGGAAGTTAAGGATCCCTCATATCATTTGTACCGTCAAGTTACATTAAAAGCAGGGAATGATTTATTTGCATTAGCTGGAGTAATCGCTGGAAACGTAAAAGAACGAATTGTAAATTTACCATCCACAATGCAAATGAAGAAGTTACTAAAAAAAATTAAAATACCTGTATTAACCGTTTTTGGATCTGATGATATAACTCCTGGAGACAAAACCTTAGCAGTTCAATTAATTCCAGATTCGTGTCACTTTCAAATCCAAGGGAAAGATCACCTGTCAGTACTGCGAGATTCTAAGTTTCATATGGTTGTAAAAGCATTCCTTAATTATGTCAATCGAAAATAAATCTGGTTTTTGAACTGTAATTACCTGAATTGTATATTAGATAAAACTGCAAAAACCGTCAAATTAACAAATTCTTATAAATTTTACAATCATTTTAATTAGTATTAAATTTTTTATAGTTTTTTGTTTTTACTACTATAATGCTACTGTTTTAAACTTATTACTACGATAAACTTAAATATTATATTACTTATTCTAGTAGTAAGTGATAGAAAAAATGACTCGAAAAATTAATATAGAAAAGTATGAACGGATTCTAGAACGCCTAAACAAAGGAGAATCCCAAAAATCTATTATAATTTCTGAGAGATGTTCATATGGAACAATATCAGCAGCAAAACAATGGGACAAGGATGGAAGACCCACTACTATTATTACTACTAGAAATCAGATATCAAATACATCTAAAATAGTAATTACAATTCCTAATTACTGGTTAGAGAATCTTAATGAAGATATAATGTCTGGAATTTGGAGAGATTACTCTGATGGTATAGTGGATATCATACGTACATTTTATCGCATACAGACGGAAGAAAAACCTAAAATTCGTGCTGGAGGAGATCCAAAAATAAGACGTAAAGTTTTGGGAGAATTAAAAACCTCCTTTAAAAATCCGATCCTTGAAGAAGTTAAATTAACTGACATTGCAGAAAAAGAAAAGCGGAAAAAAGAATTGGAGGATGAACTTGAGAGAATTAATAAAGCCCTTGAGAATAAAGAAATAAAAGAAAAACAAAAATAAAAAAAAATAAAACACTATTTTTTCAATCTAGCATTTCCATTCATTACTTTACCATTAAGTATCATATCATTTACTTGCATACCAGCAAGCAAGGATCCGAATACTCCATGCACGAATTTAGGTTGAAATAAACCTTTAATTGGCGTTCTCATTTTTAGTCGTGTTCTTCCAAAATTGTTTGTATATGGTGCCATATCAAAAATTGAACCCGTTGGAGAGCTAGAATATCGTGCATAAGTTGCAGGGGTCGAAATATCTGTAATTAAAATATGTTTTCTTAAATCGGGAATAAGATATTTCTCAACAATATCAATAAAGAAATTTCCCCATTTTTCTTTTTTTTCATTATATTGAGATCGATCTTCTTTTCTTAATTTTGCCCAATCTCCCAATCCCATAGGAGAAACTCTAATTGTTATATTGGGTTGTCCCCCAGTTGTGAGAGAAGGACAAATTACACCAACTTGAAATCTTTTATCAGTAAAACCAATCTCTCCTGCTTCATAAGCATCAAAAAGTCGATCATATGTATCCCCCCCAGTTGTAATTACATTATAACCACAGTCCATACCTAATCCCGCAAGATCTAATTTATCATCTAAACCTAAACTAATGTTGATTGAAGAAGTAGACATTTTTGTATTTGCAATTTTATCAGCGTATTTCTTATCGATACTTCTTATTTTTTCTAAACCTACTAATTGTTTCATAGCTAACATTGTATCTACAGTCGTCACGACATAATCAGAGTAGATCTCTTCACCATTTTTAAGTCGAACACCTTTTACTTGATCATTTTCGACCAGGATTTTAGTTACCTCTGTATTTAGTAATAATTCCCCTCCTAATGTCAAATAACGTTCTTGTAATTTATTTGAAAAATCAATAAAGCCAGCTTTTGTCCGATATGCACCATCGAGTAGAGAATTCATGGCAGAAATTGGTACAAGTGCAGTTACTTGTTCTGAAGGAAGAGCACTAAAATCAGCAAATATATTAAATATTTCAATAACATCTGGTTCTCTGATTCCAAATTGATCAAAATATTTTCTAAAAGTTTTTGATGCATTTTTTATTATTTTAGGGCATGTAAAAAGTAATTTCAGAATGTCAATAAATTTAGGTTCTACTTTAAGGTTAAATAATTCTAAATACATATCTCGAGAATAATCTAAGAATTCTTCTATTTGTGATGCATTATTAGGGTATTGGTCCATTAATTTTTTTTTAAAAGTTTCTAATCCAGATGGTAATTCAAGAACTTTAACTTCATCAATTTCAGGATTAACAATAAAAATTCTCATATAATATCCTTTAAACTTCTTAAGTTCAATTTCAATCCCTAAATACTCAAGTATTTCAGAGATATTTGGAATCATTTGACAAGTGTCAAATACAAATCCTTCTCTTTCATAAGATGTGACAAAACCACCTGTTTTCGGTTGTTTCTCAATAAGAAGCACAGGATCTTTCTCTAAATTATTATTTAAAGCCCAAGTTATAGCTGTGCTTAAACCAGTCATTCCGGCTCCAATTACAATTAATTTATATTTCTTTGAACTATTTTCTTGATTCATAATTATCACCAAAATTTGTATAGAAATGTGATATTAAAGTAAATAAAGTTATAGATTTCTAAAAAATTGCTAATTTGAAGTTCTCCAACACTTTATTATATCTTACTAGGGAGAGAGTTTAAGAAAGAACTTCTAAAATTTTAGTAAGTATTCTGGCTTTACCACCTGTAGATTGAAGTAGGATCTTCCCACAAACTAGGCATTCTACATCTGTTGCAGAACACCCAAAAACAATTTGCTGATTTCCACAATTTAAACATTTTACACGTAAGAATCTACTTTTCGGTTGTGGAATAAGTTCTTTGATTTTTTTATTAACCATCAGTACTCACTTTTTTTGTAGAGATCTAATTGATTAGTCAAGTAATTCAAGTCGTTTTACACGATATGATTTTGCATATTGTTTTTTACCACATTCAGAACATTCTAATAATGGAGTTGATCTTTTATTTAATTTTGCATTTTTATGGAAGATTTCTTTAGGGAAGCTACCGTAACCTCTTTTCTTTCTTTCTAATCTCCTCCTTCCATGATTTAGCATCCTTTCCTTGCCTTTCTTATAGAGGGACACATTATGTATTGTATGTGATCTACAGGTAGGGCAGTATTTATTAGTTGTTCTCGGGTATTTCAAAATTAACTAACCACTTTTATCTAATTACCTAAATTAATTATTTATAAATTTTAAATTTTATTAGTTCTGGTTATTTCTTTTTAAAAATCCATTGTATAATAAAAAACAATTTAAATCTTATTTGCATAATGTTAATAAAAACATAATATGAGAACACAAATGTTTAGAGAGAAATTTAGTGAAGGAATAATAAGTGCTAAGCAATTTGATAAAGATGATATTGAATATATTTTGAAGAAGGGAAAGGAAATGATAAAAATCAAGAATTCTAATCTTCTTCAAGGCAAAATCTTAGCCACATTATTCTTTGAGCCATCTACTCGCACTCGTCTTAGTTTTGAATCTGCAATGTATAGATTAGGGGGCAGTGTTATTGGTTTCCATTCAGGAGATGTTTCTTCTATTAAAAAAGGGGAAAGTATTGCAGATACAATACGAACTGTCGAGAATTATAGTGATTGTATTGTAATGAGACATTCTCTTGAAGGCGCTGCTAAAATGGCAGCAAAATTTGCTAAAGTGCCTATAATAAATGCAGGTTCTGGAAGTGGAGAGCATCCAACTCAAGCATTATTAGACTTATTAACGATCACCGAAGAAGTAGGAGATTTAGATGGATTGAATATTGGGTTAATGGGTGACCTCAAATATGGAAGAACAGTCCATTCACTCTCAATATTACTCTCTAATTTTGATGTAAATATATACTTTATTAGCCCAGTAGAATTAACGATGAGAAATAGGGATAAAGATTTCTTACAACAACGGCATGTGAAATATAAAGAAATTACAGACTACAGAAAAATATTGAATATTTTAGACGTCCTTTATATGACAAGAATTCAAAAGGAACGTTTTGTAGATAGGGAAGAATATGAAAAAGTTAAAGGGTTTTACATATTCCAACAAGAAGATCTTAATAATACAAAAGATAATTTCAGATTATTGCATCCCCTTCCAAGAATTACAGAAATCTCTCCTGATGTTGATGATTCAGAAAAAGCAATTTACTTTAAACAAACATTTTATGGAATTCCGATGAGAAAAGCGCTTCTTGCGGAACTAATGATTAATTAAATTATGAATTCTATTTCTTAGAGTAAAGAATCGCCAAAAGAAAATTTATCTATATCAGATTGAAATAGAATCTTGACGTATTCTTGAAATGACAGATCATCTGGTTTTTTTTCAATAAATAAAGTTCCACCATTAATAATCTTTTCAAACTTTTTGAACAATGAAATCTTTTTACGAAGGGGAAGATTTGAATTACTTCTAATTATCCTTGTGGAGTATTCGTTTATTTTTGGTTTATTTTGTGTCTTATTATCAAACCAAGTGTCTTTTATATAAGAATCCCTATGAGGTTGGCTCAAGACAAAATTATTGTTTGTAAGTTGATTTCTTTCTTCAATAAGTTTCCTCATCAATAATAGGATTTTTAAAGCAAATTCTTCACTTTTTTTAGTTCTATCAAGTTCTATACCACAATGATTTAAAATTGCTTCATTTAAACCAAAAAAGCTTATAGATTTTATAGAATTTCTAAAGACGTTGTTAAATTTGTTGTTATAAATTTCTTTAACAATCGAATTCCATTGTCTAATAGAGTTTAATTTTTTTTGCACTAAACTCTCTTTAATTTTAAACAATTCAAATACAGAATTCAATTTATGCTGTAATAAGTCTATAAATAAATCGTCATTTTGCTTTGCCTCTACGGATATCATGTGTAGATTAATTAAAATCTTATCTAAAATTACCAAATCTTCTTCAGGCTTCGATATTTGTACTAAACTTGAATTTAATAGATTAGTACAATCTTTATGATAAAATATTAGTTTATCTCTTTCATAGACTTTTAGTAGATTTTTTACTGTATCATTCTCTAAATCGGAGGGAATTTTTTTAGACAACTTAAAATTCAATAGTGGTTTAATGTGATTTTTATCCTCTATAAATAAAGAATTTAGAATATTATTATCAAATTTGATTTGGTTTGAAGATGTCTGATTTGAATTTCCACAATAATTAAAATCAATTGATAAATGAGATTTGCCATCATTAACACTTTTATTGAATTGGATAATTTGTGAGGTTAGAAAGCTAAAATTAGATGATAATATCTCTGGTAAATCCAAATATGATCCAAAATAAGTATTGAAATCACCTAAAAGTAAATCTCCTGAATAGTATTGTTTTAACTGTTGTAAAAATTCTAAAAAATTTAAAATTAAATATATGTAGTCTTTTGTATTTTCAATTTTCTGTGGAAAATTCGAATTCTTTTTGCAAAGATATTTAATTAGATTCTCGGAATTTATATACAGACTTAATGGTCTTAATCCCCAATAGTTTAAATGTAGCAAGGTAATTTCTCCTGAAAGGTATAAATCTGCTAGATTTTTGGGGAGGAGATTTAACAGTAAGAATTGTTCTGAAACATCAGAACCTAATCTTTTTATAAAATTTTTTGGTGTTATTTCGATATCTTTTGAATTAAATAATTTAAATACTTCAAATGGAGGCGTTCCTAACCGAGTTAATTTATGTCGAACTTCTTCTAAACCATTTTCTAATAATATTGCATTTATATACTCCCGCATTAATGGCGCAGTCATATATTCTATATTTGTTTTCGATAATCGTTCCTCTACTTCATGAGCGATTTGACGTGCTAAATGTGGTTCCAGTTCCCCCTCATTCACTAAATATTCCTCAATTTTATTTATCTCAAATGTTTCCTTAGAGTATTTTGAAGTTCTTATCATTAATGTACGATTTTGTTTGTTTAAGATTTGTTCAATGGATAAAATCCGTTCTATAATTTGCTCTCCTAAATTAGTAATTGAATATCCATCATCAGAAGATTGAATTAATTGACTTTTTTTTAAGGTATTTAAATGAAAAGAGAGATTTACAGACGTAATATCGTTTCCTAAAATCTCTTTTTGCAGCTTAGAAAATGATAATGGGATAGGAGAATGTTTTAATTTTTTTAAAATGTCAATCCTAACCTTTTGACCCAGTGTTTTTAATTGTTTTTCTAAAATATTTTGGTTTTTGTCGGAATCCAATTTATTTATTGACCCTGTCTTATTTCTTCAATTCTGTTTAACTAAATAATATGATTAAAAGTTATATAAGAATTTAGGAATTTTTTTGTCTTTCAATGAATGTAGATAATATGTGGGTGATACCAAACCAAATATTTTAAGAATTGATTTCAGGTTCAAATTTTAATATAGAAAAATTAATTCAATTTTATACTGTCGTTAACTCAACTTTAAAAATTGGACTCCAACTTAGTTATATTTAAATTACAAATTAGTCAGATTATGGATTAATTTTTTAAAAAAAAATATAAAAGTGGAAAATAATAATGACAAAAAGAAATCAAACTACTCAACTGGTTTTAGTTGAGAGAGAAAAAGAGAAACTAGTTGAAAGTAGAGAACGCTTTTTCCAAATAGATTTCCTAAAAACTGCTATGATTTTTTTAGTTATATTCGATCATGTGGTTTCCTGGGGAGTAAAGAATGAGATAGGTGTTTCACTTTGGGAGAGAATATGTATCCCTGTTTTTTTAGTGATTATGGGATTTAATATGGGAGTTTCTTTTCAAAAAAAAGGCGATTTATCATTGAAAGAATTATATTCATGGAGTTACTTTAAAGGGAAGATTTTAAGGTATATTGTGCCATTTCTGGTTTTATATGGATTTTCTACATTAACAGGGCTAATTTTATATCAGTTTAACATTACTGCTATGTGGTATGGTCAATATTATCCAGAACACGGTTTTATCCAGCTTTTTACTGGAATCTTACCATTCTGGGGTCCTGGTAATTGGTTCATTCCTGTAATTTTCGGATCTATTCTCTTATTCCCATTAATATATTGGGCTTTTACAAAAAAACCTGTTTTAACATTAATTTTATGCTTCGCTGTTGAAATAGCTTTGCAATTAACGGTTTTTTTCGTTATTGGACATATTACTTCTTGGGAAGAGGCACATCTCCTTAGTCTATTTATGACCAGCTTCCCGTTCTATCTTTCTGCCATTGGAATAGGTTTATGGTTATCATTTAATCGAAAACCCTTTTCAAAAAGAAATATATTCATTTGGGTTTTATTCCCAATAAGTCTAACTTATATTATCGCATATCAATTCTTTGATTTTCGATTCCGGATTGGTGGTATTTCACTTATTAGAGGAGACTATCATTTCTTGGTATTTCCATATTCAGCAGTTCTTGTTATCTTAGGTATAATGCTTTTACCTCAGAAGTCAGATAACAAACTTTCACGTGCGATTTCATTAATCAGTAATTCTACCTATCATATTTTACTTACTCAAATGTTAGGTTATGGGATAGTTTCCGCTATTAGAGGTACGCATTATCTTATTGATACAGGATTCACATTTATAGATGCTTTATACTTAATTTATGGCTGGATTATATTTACTTCCTTTGGGATTTTATGGTATAAAATAGACCAAGAGAAAAATATACCTAGACGAATATTATATTATGTGAATTTCTTCCTAATTTTTGTATGCTTTGTATTTTTCATGTATGTTACAGTAAATCTACCTAGAATTGATTGGTTTCCATTTCCGATGGTTCTTATATTTACTTATGGCTTAGTGGCATTAATCCTTATGTTTACATTAAAAAAACCTATTAGGACAACAACATTAGTTCTTTGGACCTCCTTTCTTGCTTACATGTTTTTTATAACTCTTCTATACATCGCAATACTCCCTCCTACAGTATATATTACTCAAAATATATCTATTTTTACATTTTTTATTTTTGTAACTATAGGTACAATTTTGGATTATACAATTAGGTAATTTCTATAAACTTATCTCATTTTTTTTTATTTTTTACTTTAATTTAAAGATATGAAAAATTGGACTCCAATTTAAATTTATAAGTAAAAATAAATTTATTTTTCATCGAGTATAAAATTTAAAATTTATTTGAAAAGGTAATTTTATGTCATGGAATGAAGTAAAAAAAAAAATAAGGATAGGAACTATAGGATTATGGGTTATTTTTGGAATAACTACTATTGTAATGTTCGCTCTAATATTTGGTGAGGTTTTTGAACCTTATGATTATTGGATTCCTGTAATTCCTGTTGGAATTCTACTTGTTTTATCTGTTGCAGCTACATTTATGGATATTAAATCTGATAGCAAAATTAAAATGGGGATTGTTGGAGTTTGGACCATTTTTGCAATAGTTCTTGTCACATTTGCTGCTCTTATATATGGTAAAGTTTTTGTACCTAGTGAATATTGGATTCCTATGATTCCTATCGGGGTTCTACTAATTTTGGCGATAGTCCCCACTATTCTAGAATATACCTCCGGAGAAGTACGATTTTGCCCTAAATGTGGAAAAATCTTTGCAAGAAAAGGAGGATTTTGTCAAGAATGTGGCACAAGAATTTTAATGACCTGTCCTTCTTGTGGAACTAAAATAAAAGGAAATCCAAAATATTGCTTTAAATGTGGATTAAATTTAAGTGAAGAAGAAGTTATTCAAATATCTCCACCTCAAATCAAATTTAAAGCTGAGGGATATACTGAGACTTGTGCACAATGTAGAGCTCCAGCTAAACCAGAAGCTAAATATTGTGTATTTTGTGGATTTCAACTATCTTAATATTGTGATAAAAATTTTTTTTTTTCTAATTTTTTTTAAAGAGAAATTAATTGTACTTTTTATTGAAGATTTGGTTAAAGTAAAAAATAATTTATAATTTCTTCATGTAAAAATTTGGAATATAGTTAGTAGTATTAATATTATGATTAAAAAAGAAGAATTTCCAATGGAAAATAAAACGTCGATTAGTGAATCATTAATAGTAAAACCTGAAAAAGAAAATTTAGAGGTTAATCGTGAAAATTATTTCCAAGTAGACTTCTTAAAAGCCGTAATGATTTTTTTAGTTATATTTGATCATATGGTTTATTGGGATATTAAAAACCAAATCGGTGTTATATTATGGGAAAGAATCTCTATTCCAGTATTTTTGGTAATATTGGGATTTAATATGGGACGCTCATTTCAAAAAAATGGAGCAAATACATTAAGGGAATTGTATTCTTGGACTTATTTCAAAAAGAAAATAATGCGTTATATTGTGCCATTCCTTGTTTTATATACGGCCTCTACATTAATCGGTTTAATTATGTATAATTTTGATTTTATCGCAATGTATAATACTCAATATTATCCAAATCATGGGATTATAAATTTATTCACAGGAATCATGGTATTCTGGGGGCCAGGTAATTGGTTTATTCCATTATTGCTTCAATCTATTATAGTTGTCCCACTACTTTATAAAGCATTCGCGAAAGATCCGAGTTTATCTTTAGTAGCATGTTTTATTATTGAAATCTCAATGCAATTTATTGCATTTTTCTTTATTGGAGAAATTACATCTTGGGAAGAAGCACATATATTAGGCGCCTTAATGAATAGTGTCTTTTTTTATATTTCTGGAATTGGCTTAGGTATGTGGTTCTCATTTGATTATAGAATAAAAAGTAAATGGAATAATTTTATGTGGATATTATTCCCAATAAGTCTAATATATATGATTGAACGTCAGTTTTTTGGTTTTAGATTTAGATACGAAGGTAATCCATTGTTTTTAGGAGATTATCATTTTCTAATTTTCCCGTATTCAGCGTTTTTATTTTTACTGGCAATGAAATTTCTACCTCAAAAATCAGAACTGGGAATTTCAAGAGCCATTACTTTAATCGGAAAATCAACATATCATATTTTATTAACCCAAATTTTAGGGTATGGTATGATAACTGCTTATTGGGGTACTCATTATAGTATTTTTATCGGTTTTGGACCGGAAAAAATTTTAGATATGATTATTGCTTGGATTCTATTTATTTCTTTCGGTATTTTATGGTATAAAATAGATCAAACAAAGGATTTACCCAGACGTATACTATATTACATTAATTTCTTCATTATTTTTTCTTCACTTTTATTCTTAAGTTTTTGGTCTCAAGGCTACTGGATTCCAATACCTCTGTTAATCATTATATTATATGCAATTGTAGCTTTAATCGCTAATTTTATGATGAAAAAACCACTTAACACTAAGGTTCTATTTTCTTGGAGTGTTTTTCTAGTGACAACTTATATAATGATGATTTTACAAGCTGTAGTTTTTCGATCTCATGAATTTTCAATATCTATGTTTTTTATAGGTTATTCCCTTCTAGCAGCGTTTATAGGAACTGCATTATGGTATTCTGAAAAACTCTAGAAAATCTTATATCTAATATATATAATGAAATATTTTGAGATCATTCGCAAATTTTTATCAATTTTAATTAAGAATCCTTTTCTACTTTTTAGGATTAAATATTGTCTAAATAATGACATTCTTTCTCTCTAGCATTTTTTTGAATTTCTTGAACAATTTCTTTAAAATTCTCCTTGTAATATTTCTTTGGACTCATTTCTCTTAATTTTTTATTATTAGCCAACCATTCCCTTTTTTTAAGCGTTTTAATTACTAATAACCTCCTTAAATTTGGTCAATTTTCCTTATCAACTGTGAAGAAACAGAACTATCATAACCCTATATTCCTTAAATTTTTGAATGTTATTTAAAATGAAATGGTAAACAAATGAAGTATTTAATGCTACAAATAAAACTTAAGTAAAAATAATGTATAGAAAAAGCTGATAAGGAGAAGATATGGAATACTCCTTATAATAACTAATATATTTTATTTTTAAAAGTGATTTTTTAATAATATTTTGAATTATTTATCTTGCAGAGACTGCAATTCTTTCAATTTCATCCTTACGCTTTACAGCACGTGATTCTTGACTATTGTTAGCAGCCATTATTAATTCTTGAGCTAGATTTTCCTCAAACATTTTAACATTTGAATGTGAACGGGCTCCAATTGCCTGAACAATGTATTTGATAGCAAGGTCGACTCGGCGCTGAGGGGCTATATCTACCGCCGACGCGTACGATATCCCACCCATTGCAATTTTTGTCGTTTCTTCTCGAGGTGCAGAGTTACAGATCGCATCTACTAAAACTTGAATTGGATTTTGTCCTGTATTTAATTCGATCAAGGTAAAAGCGTTTTTTAAACTCCTCATTAGTTTACTTTTCTTACCAGAATGATAGGAACTCTTATGACCCTTAATCTTACTTCCAATAAAACCGGGAGATAGTAATCTATTCGAAAATCGTTCAATAACTGAAACTTTAGAAGTTTTCCAAAACCTTTTATGTTCATGTCTCCCTGCAGAATGAGGCACTATAATAGGTTTTAAATTAATATAATTCTCAAGGGTCATATCACTAATATTTATATCTAAAAATGACCATTTATTAAACAATTTGACTTCATTATTTGTTTTACTCATTATCTCTTACCTCAATGATTAACGTAGTGGCTTTTCCTTCTTTCCTTGCAACAAAGCATCTAAGCTGACGCCGTTTACTTTTACAACCTTATAACGTACTCCTGGAAGATCCCCAATACTCCTTCCCTTTGCTCCACCAATACCTTCTACAATAACTCTATCATGTTCTTCTATAAAGTTTAAAGCACCATCTCCAGGAAGGAAAGCAGTCACCCCTTTTCCATTCTTTTTTAATTGTACTCTTACACATTTTCTAATTGCGGAGTTAGGCTGCTTACTCTCTCTACCAACTTTTTGTAGGACAATTCCAAGAGCTTGGCATGATCCTTCCAAAGGATCTACTTTCTTCTTTAATTGAAGTTTTCTTCTTTTATATTTTGTTTTAGACCATCGAAATTTCTTTCGATTAATTTTAAGTTTTCTTGCGGCATATAATCCTTTAGGAGCTATGTATAACACCTTGTTTTTTTAAACTTAAGTAGTAGAAAAAATGAATCTTTAAACTTAAAATTTATGTATATAATGAAAAATTACTACTTTTGAAATGATAAATCTACTCGTAGATCAAGGCTTTTTATAGCATTATAACAAATATCGATACACGCATTTAAATAAGTAGCAGAGCATTTATCAGGAGTATCTTTTTTTGAGTGTACAAATTTTGAATCATCTTTCGAAAAGAAACAGCCAATCTGAAAATCTTTCTTTTCTGCCTTTTTTGTAAAAGCTCGAAATGTCAAATGATCACTACCAGTTCCAAAAGCTAAATTAGTTTTCTTTAAGAGTAATTTCTGTTGAATAGCTGATGCTTCTAGTACTATATTTAAATCCTTGTTTAGATTCTTTTTCTTAATTAATCCAGTTTCGTAAACAATGCTAGTGTTTGTTCCAACCATATCAATATTGATATTATATGATTTAGCTAAATTATAATCATAATCTAATTCTTCAAAATGGTTATTACAATATTGTTTCGACCCCCAGAGTCCCATTTCTTCAGCTCCACACCATAAAAAGATAACATCTGTTTTTTCAAGTGGATTTTTTTTGATTAATTTCGCTAATTCGATGAGTATTGATACGCCTGAGGCATTATCTATTGAACCGAAAGATTTGTTGGTCTTTTTACTGAAGAAATTTATAAAAATTTCTGTAAGTAGAATAATCCCAATGAATAGTGATATGTTTCTTATCCATATATACACACTATCAATTTGTATTGTCCTAAACGCTACTATAATTGACCAAATAGAAATAATTAAGTTCAAAAGTAGAGATGAGAGGAATAGTAATATCATAGAAATATATAATGGTTTGATCATATTATATGCGAAATTTGAAGAAACTGAATCGTGGTGAGCAGAAAATATGATAACAGGCCTTTTTGGATATAAATCTTTTGCTTGAATTGTGGTTATAATATTTTTTGACTCTTTTTTTTTACCTATATATATAGATTTAGTGTAATCATAAGCAATTTTACCTATTAAAATTAAGCCTGTAAAAAAAAGCCCATAGAGTGGGAGAATTATCCAAGTAAAAGTGGGAATGAATAATAATATTTCATCAATTGTTAATACAATGAAAATCCAAAGAAATATCAATTTCCTCAGTTTAGAGGAAGTTTTAGTCCATTTGAAGGACTCTTCGTTTATTTCAATATTCTCTTTATCTAACTCTTTTCTAATATAGTTAGTAGTTTTAATTTCTCCATCTGTTGCAGCTAGACGTGTAAAAGCTAGTGATTTAACATGATTAAGGGCAGCATTTTCATCATACAATTTTAATTTTGAAATCTGAATCACTACAAATGAGGATTTAAAGATAAAATTAATAGTTTATATAATGAAATAAAAATCAAACATTTTTAGTGTTGATTATTACATTATCTACTTCGAAATACCTCAACACCAATTCTTTGATTTTTCTTATCATAGAACCGTCTTTTCCAATTGCTTTTCCACGATCTTGGGGCCTTACAGTTATTATTACCGTCTTTTTTAGATTTCTACTTTCTTTAATTTCAATATTTTGGACCATTATAGAATTTTTGGAGGTCTGTAGAATATTTTGAATGAATTTATTTAGATTCTCGGAAAATGCAATAACATCTATCTTCTTTTGAAGTTTTGATTTTAAATCTTTAACATGTTCCCCTGCTTTTCCAATAGCTTTGCCCACGTCCTCTTCTTTTACTAAAAAAATAATGATTTCCGATCTATTCTCAGGTGTTTTAAAAATCAAACAATCTTTTATTATAGCACCAGAAATGTTATTGAATAGAGAAATTAGTTCCATTGCGTCCCGATCAATTTTAATATTCTTTTTTAACATATAAGATCTTAGTATGCGTTGTTAAATTCATTTAGTTCTTAAAGAAATCAAATCTGAATCTCCAAAATCAATAATACCAATAATAGAAATCATGTAAGGTTTGGCACAGGCCAGGCCCAAATCCCAACTTGAGCCCTTGTATTTATAGATAAAGATTTGATTATTTAACAGAGAATTGTAATGATTTAATTGATTCATTAATTCTATAGGGCAATTATTACTAATTATAAGCATTTTAAAGAGATTTTCTCTTTTTAAATTCTTCAATACTTGATTTTTTCCATATACAATTTTTCCTGTTTTATAAACAACTTTGAGATTAGTATCAATATCAAATTCCTTAGTTTTTTTCCTACTTAGATCCAATTTCTCAACGACAGCCTTATCTTTTCTCTTTGCCATAAAAATTTCAATCAGTAACTATATATTAAGTAATAAGAATAATGCTTTTTTAATTATTAATTTTTTCTTTAGAATAATTATCTAATTTTATCCTAATTAAAATTTTTAGTTAATTAATTCATTTTTTTTTCTTTTTCAATATATCTAAATTAGCGTCAAGATCAAACATCACAGCTACCCGCCCTGAACCGATTGGGCTTATTTGACCTACAATTACATTTTCAGGAATGCCAAGTAAGCGTTCTTCTTCTCCGTAAAGTCCCGCATCAAGCAATTGGTTAACGGTTACTTCAAAAGCAGCTCTGGCAAATACACTTGATTTAGAACCTGAGATTCCATGCCTTCCTATAGATTGAATTGACCCAGAATAGCACATCAGATCTGCTAAAATTAAAAGATGTCTTAAATCTACGTCTAATCCTTGTTGTTCTAAAACTTTTTGGGATTCTAAAATAATCATTTGACGAGCTGCTTCTACACCATAAAGTTTCTCGATTTCATGAATATGGTTTGAGACAGTTCTCGTTATATCTACACCTTCGATTTGAATAACACTTTGCATATTTGTACCTTCAGTTTTAATTATCCATTCCTTACCATCATCAGAAGGTGTTAGTAATCCTCTCTTAACTCCCCTAATCCCCTTTACAACTTTTTTAAGTATCTTCTCTCTTAATTTTTGCAAACTTTGTAAATCTTCTATCCCTGGATCAATAATTATAGAAGTTCCTTCATGTTTAATAGTTCCCTTCTTTTTATATCTTTTCAAAATTTCAGGAATTTCATTGATTTCAATTCCTTTTTTCTCACAAATTTCAGGTATGAGATTTATTACAATATTCCAATTTACAAAATCTAAATCAACATCATGAGTTATTTGTTCTATACGTATTTGCTCTATACGATTATGGACATCAATCGCTTTTTCTTCACTATCGCTATAAGGACTTTCAAGGTAGATAGTCATTTGTGGTGTACTAGGAAAACGTCTTGCATCAACTATCTCAATAAGCCTAGGTAATCCTTGGGTTACAGAAAACTCCTCTACTCCTGCGTAATGAAAGGTTCTTAATGTCATTTGAGTACCAGGTTCGCCAATTGATTGTGCAGCAACAGTACCTACTGGTTCTGAAGTTTCTACAAGAGCATTAGTAAAATTGATATAGATTTTGTTCAATAAATATTCAAGTTGTTCCTCTTCTAAATCTTCATCAATTAATTTATCTCTAATTTTTTCTATTAAATCTTCTGGAATACCATCATTTTTAAGAGCATCTAATTGCTCTTCTAAATGTTCTAGATTAACTTTTGCCATAATTAAATCCCTTGTTATTAAACTATCCTATTCTTTCTTCTTTCCAATCTAAATATGCCTTAGTTTCTTTTCCTCTCCAAATTGCTTTTTTACCTGTTTCTTCTTCGAATTCCTGCATTAGAGATTCATCATCAGGCACATCTTTTTGTGGAGCTTTTTCTATAGGTTTTTCAGGTTTTTTTACAGATACTTTTTTCCCTTTTGGAGCAGAAGTTTGCTTTGTAGAGTCCTTTTTAAGTTCTGTTCGTACTCCTGCAACATCTAAGGCTTTAGCTTTTAATAATAAAACATCCAAATTTACTGCAGCACCATGATCAGTGTGCATAGCATCAATACCATCATCTCCAAATCTGAATTGGATAATATTTTTATCCGAATTTCTCACAGTGCCATCATTTTCAACAACCATATCTTGTAATGCATTTACTAATCTACGTTGCATATATCCAGAGGTAGAGGTTCTAACTGCAGTATCTACTAATCCTTCTCTTCCTCCCATCGCGTGAAAGAAAAATTCAACTGGTTTTAATCCATTTCTGTAGGAAGAAGATACAAAACCTCGAGATTTGGGTGTGAGATCGTTAACCTTAAAATGTGGTAAAGTCCTCATACTGTAACCTCGATTAATTCTTTCTCCTCTTATCGCTTGTTGACCTACAACTGCAGACATTTGTCCTAAATTCAATATATTTCCTCGAGCACCAGATTTAGTCATTATTACAGAATGTGCCTCATCTCCAATGAATTCTGCAGCAGTTTCTTCAGCTTTTTTTCTTGCTTCTGCTAATACTTGTCTAATTCTTAATTCTAATGTTTCTCTCATTGAACGACCTGGTGCTCTTCTAAGAATGTTAGTATCATTTTCGTAGAATGCATTGATTAATTTCTCAGATTCAATGTTTGCATCTTTCAATATTTTTTCAATTTCTTCATATGCATGCCCATGAACATATACCTCATCCAAACCCATAGTTATTCCATTTTTCCGAATAACATATAGGAGCATTTTTGTTGCACTATCCAAAAATTGTCTTCCAAGTGCATTACCATGATCCTTTATGATACGTTGCAAAATACTATTTGATTGCATAGCACCGAATGAATTTTCATCTATGGTTCCAGTTATTAATCTTCCATTTTTAATTACAACATATGCGTCAAATTCGCAATCTTCTTCTGTGCAAACTTCACATTTTTTACAGAATTTTGATTTCACTTTAATATTCAGATCATTAGGAAAAAGTGTGCTGAAAATATCTTTTCCAGAATACATTGGTTCTGGGTCATTAGTTATGGGAGTAAGTTGATCTAAACTAAAATCAGGATTATTTTTATAAACATCTCCAAAATATAGCAATATTAGAGTATCTTTTTTATTATACAATGAATCTTTACTAGTAAATTGAAATACACTTGAAATAAAATCTTGAATTCCACCTAATATTGGTCCACCAAATCTAGGTGAAAGTATATGTTCTTGAACTTTAAGAAGTAATTCTGCTTCTGTACGTGCTTCTTCACTTTGCGGTACATGTAAGTTCATTTCGTCGCCATCAAAATCAGCATTATATGGGGGACATACTGTCAAATTAAGTCGAAAAGTTCTTCCAACCATTATTTTTACTTCATGAGCCATTATACTCATTCTATGAAGTGATGGTTGTCGATTGAATAATACGAGATCTCCATCATTTAGATGCCGTTCAATTGTAAAACCTGGTGCCAACATATCAGCAATGATTTTTCGGTTTTTAACATAACGTAAATCAATCCTTCTTCTATCATTACGTATTATATAATTCGCACCTGGATGTTTAAAAGGTCCATTTAAGACCATTTGTTTCATCTCTTCTATATTCCAATCATTAACATTTGTTGGAATTGTTAAGATTTTTGCTATTTCTATTGGAACTCCTACTTCATTAATACTAATATATGGATTGGGTGAAATTACACTTCGGGCAGAAAAGTCGACTCTTTTACCACTTAAATTACTTCTAAACCTCCCTTCCTTACCTTTTAACCTTTGAGTTAATGTTCTAAGTGCTCTACCAGAGCGATGTCTAGCAGGAGGGATACCAGAAACTTGGTTATCAAAATAAGTTGTAATGTGATATTGTAATAATTCCCAGAGATCTTCAACGATTAAATGAGGTGCTCCTGCGTCAATATTTTCTCGTAATCTCTGGTTAATCCGGATAACATCCACGAGTTTATGAGTTAAATCATCTTCAGATCGAATACCACTATCTAAAGTGATCGATGGTCTTGCACAAACAGGAGGGATTGGTAGTACTGTAAATATTACCCATTCAAGTCTAGCGTTTTCTGGAGAAATACCAAGGATTCTTAGGTCCACATCTCCAATCTTTTTTAAACGTTCCAATATTTCAATAGGTGTTATTCTTCGTGAACCTTTTCCTTCTTCTTCTTCATAAAAAGTAGTTGGTTTTTCAATAATTATTTTCTTTTTTATCGCTCCACAATAGGGGCAAATTTTTGACTTTCTCGCTCTTTTAAACACAATTTTAGCTGCATCTTCATCACCCTCAAAAAATATTTTTCTATGAGTTAATTGCTCCTGTCTAAATTTCTCTTTTTCATCTTCAGTGAGCATTAGCTTGCTACATTCAGGACATATACTTCTTAAAACTTTTAAGACTTTTTTTGCATAACCTACATGAATGACTGGCCGAGCTAATTCAATGTGGCCGAAGTGTCCCATACAATTGCTTACTAAATTGCCACAAGTCTGGCATCGCTGGCCAGGTTCGATTGTACCCAATCTTTGGTCCATAAGTCCACTTGGAATTGGGAGACCATCTTCATCATACGTATCTGCCGTGATTATACGAGCAGCTGACATCTTACGTATTTCATTAGGACTGAGAAGGCCAAATTTAATTTTTTCAATCATCTTTGTTCTAGAGAAGGTGTAACTCATACCAAAAATACCTCTATATAGTTATTTCCATTCATAATACTTGAAGAAGAAGTGAGACTCATGGGAGAAAACATCCTCTATAGCAGTAATAAACTGATAATCTTAAAAAATGAGAATACGAGTCTTCCACTATAGGTGAATAAAGACACCAAATTTTAAAAATTTTTCTATTTTGGGCAGTCTTTAATTTAATTTAGACTAGTTTACTCTTTTATTTTTTTTTCTCTAACTGGAAAAAATCATCTTTTTATTGTTTTTAAAAGAATTTAATTTAATGGTACATTTAACTAACCATAGATGAGGTTAATTGATTTTTTTCGCAGTAAAATAATTATATTTCTTATTCAAATAATAATTCTAAGCTTTTTTATCTATGGTTTTGGCTATGTTTTTAATATTAATTTCGATATTGATATATCAATAGAACGACAGGTAATTATTCAATTTTTAGCGAACTATGTTTTATTTAACGATTTATCAGGTTTATGCTTCATATACATAGGTTGGATATTGATATCTTTACTCCCAATATTCCTTTATAATAATTTCAAAAAAGCTTATTCTATGAATTTAATTACATTCTTCTTCCCAAATTTCTTTCTTTATATATTTTTATGGAGATATTCTGAAGAATATTTTGATATTAATTTTCAATTTCATATATTACAGACAATTTTGCTCGGAATCGCAATAGTTATCTTTTCAATTGTCATTTCAATAATTTTAAAAAGAATTACCATAGATAAAATAGGGACTCAAACTGATGATGTATCTACCATTGCTGGTAAAATCAAATCAATATGTCCAAAATGCGGAACTAAATTTGACTCTATTCCTAGATATTGTTATAAATGTAATGCCGATCTATCAATAAATCTTGAGGAAAAGAACACCAATGAAAGATAGTAGAACCTCATTAGAAAGATTATTTAATCCTAAAAATGTTGTAATTTATCAAATAACCCAAAAAATTTCCTTTTTTGTAGAAGGATTTAAAAGACAAGGCTTTGATTTAGATAAATTATTTTTAATTTCAACAAATGAAAAAGAGATATTAGGTATTAGATGCCATAGTTCGATTGATGAATTTCCAGAGGATAAAATTGATCTTTTAATATTATCAATAAGAAGAGAATTACTTCTAGAATCTTTAGAATACATTCTCTCAAAAAAACAGGTAAGATTTATTCATATTTTTACTGCTGGTACAGGCGAATTTGACGATTTTGGATTTGAAATTGAGCGAAAATTAAAAGATTTATTAGATACTTATAAGAATACAAGAGCAATAGGACCCAATTGTATGGGTTTATATAGTCCACGAGGAAAAACCGCATATTATTCATCGTTTCCTATCGAACGAGGAAATATCGGTCTAATTTTTCAATCTGGAGACTTACACTCGAAATTAATAAAATTCGGCTCAAAAAGATACAACCTTAGATTTTCTATTGGAATAAGTATTGGTAATTGTATTGATATCCAGATTTCAGAAATCCTTGATTTTTTCAATAATGATGATGAAACTGATATAATTTGTGTTTACTTCGAAGGAATTTCATCTTTTCATAAAAATGAAGGCAAAAATTTATTCAAAGTAATGAAACTAATGAAAAAACCTGTATTGTTTATGAGAGGTGGAAGAACGACTAGAGGCCAATCGGCAGTTTTAACACATACGGGAGCATTAGCTACAAGAAGGAATATATGGGAATCTATATTTAAACAGACACCGATACTCGACGTACCTCCTTCTTTGGATGAATTAATAGATTATACTTATCTTTTTTCGAATTTTATCCCAACACTGAAAAATAATAGCAATCTATCTTATCCCAAATCTAAACGGGCATTAGTTATATTATGGTCTGGAGGTTTTGGAATCTTAGCTACGGACACATTAACAGAATTAGGTATTGAATTACCCTATTTTGAAGGAGAGAAATTAGAAAGATTAAGAGAAATTTTTCCTATAAAAATAGGTAGTTTATCAAATCCTTTTGATCTACCTTGGATAACACATCGAAAAGAGTTTTTGGATTTAACTAAAGCTGCGATAGATGAAACTATAGATTTAGTAATAGTTGAAACTGATGCTTGGAGAGATAGGCAAAATGAACGCTTTAAAAACTATTATAATAACCTAATTGAATTGAGAGATTATGTTGAGTTAAATGGAAAGATATTTATAATTATTTTACACCAATATCCGAGTAAATCTCAGACAAATTTTAGTGAAATATTAAAGAAAGATAAATTTATAGTTTATCCTACAATTGAGGCAGCTGCTAAATCGTTTTTAAAATTATATGAATATGGTAAGAAACAATCTAGAAAAAGTAGTTAAAATTACAGGAATTTATCATTCATTATTGTTAAAATAAAACATTTGATAATGCAAAACAATTTATGTATTACTTAATTTATATTTCCAATGATAGGAGAACTTATTGCAATCTTAGCTGTGTTAACTTTTGTAAGCTCTAATGTATTGTTTCGTAAAACAGAGCATGAAGTTTCTCCGACATATATCAATTTCTTTCGAACAGGGATTGGGACTTTATCATTCATCTTGATTATTTTATTATTGAACAAATTAAATCTTATATTTATAATACCATGGAACCTATGGCTATTGTTAATATTAAGTTTTGTTTTTGGCCAAGTTATTGGTGATACAGCGTATTTTACTGCTCAAAAAGAACTTGGAACTACAATTACTCTGTCAATTTCTATGACTTTTCCCTTTTTCACATTTATTTTGTCTCTACTCTTTTTGAATGAACCGTTTAAACTCAATTTAATATTTTCCTTGATTCTTATTGGAGCTGGAGTAATTATTATAAGTAAAGCAAAAATTAGCAATGAAATTATAAAAGAAAAAAAGGAGATAGAAATTCAAAGTTCAAATAGATATAGATTCCAAGAGATTTTTAAAACTGATTTTTTAAAGCCTATAAGCTTCTGTTTTACTGCAGCAATTGGATGGGCTATTGGTGCAGTGTTAATTGAATTCGCAACAGTACAAATAGATCAAATCACTCAAATAGAAGAATTAAGTTCTGTTATAGGAAATGCAATCAGGTTTCCTTTCGCTTTACTGATTCTTGGATCAATGGTATTGAGAGAAAACTATGTCAAGAATAAAAATGAAAATTCTCTCTCCTACAAAAAATCACTTCGTTCATGGATAATATTATTAATAGCTTCAATAATCGGTACTTCACTTGGGGCTTATCTTTATACTGAATCCGTGCATATAGCAGGAGCTAATATTGTAGCATTAATAGCAAGTGCTAGCCCTTTATTTGCACTTCCTTTAACTTATTTTGTTAATAAAGAAAAAATTACAAAATGGGGATTTATAGGGGTAATATTAACGGTTATAGGAGTAATGGTCATCCTAATTTAAATTAATATAAAATTTTTTATAGCAATCGAGTGTAATCTAATCCATTTTTCTCCAATATTTTAAGAACAAGTTCTTTAAAAATTAAATCAATGTTTAAATTGTTCTTTGAAGATGTTCTATAAAAATCCTTTTCTTTATGCCTTTCCATGAATCTTTTAATTGCTAATTCTTCTATTTTCGTTTTCTCATCAGCAGTTTTAACAAGATCGTTTTTCGCTCCAATACACATCCGAGGAGTTATACCTTGATTATACTCATTGAGTTTCTCATACCACCAATCCAATCTTAATAAAGTTTGGATATCAACTAAATCAAATACCATAAAAATTCCATTTGCACCGTTAATGTAATAAGGAAACAGTTTTTTAAATTGTTCACGTCCACCGAAATCCCATATGCTTAATCTTACAAAAGTTTGTTCACTATTAACCATAACTGGAATATCTTTTGTGTAAAATTCAATCCCTAATGTTTCCTTTGTATGAAGATCAAAAGTATTAAAACATAATCGCTTAGCGATACATGTTTTACCGACTCTTTCCTGGCCTAGAATGCATATCTTAAAAATATAAATAGGTTTTTCAGACTCATCCATCTCAGAGAGTGGCTTTATTTGATTATTCATTAGAGTAATTAAAAATCGTTTATTCTAAAAATCTAATCTAATATATTAAAAGTAAAAACTCAGATTTATAAATTTTTTAAGTTATGAATATAAATGGGTGGTACATAAGATTTGAATGAAAAAGATTTATTTCCAGATTATGAACCAAAACTATCTCCAGATACCATATATGATTATTTAAAAAACCCCACTTCATTCGTCTTTGAAATCTTAACGGAAATCGGTGAGCCACTGTTAGAAAAGCTTAAAATAATTATAAAATATTTCAAAAAATATGAAGTTGCAGCAGAAAAAAACCCTGGAAAGTATCAGCCAGGAAATATTATCATAGGAGCAGATCCAAATCAATACTATCCCTCCGAAGAGGAGCTACTCCTCTCTGAATTAGGTAAAATGGTAAAACTCATATTAAATTCTAATTCTATTGAAAAAGTTGATTCATTAAGAAAATTAGAAAGAATAAAGTCTCATACTCTAGAGTTTAATGAAATTGTATTCAGACATGTAGATGTAATGGGATCTGGTCGTTTTTTCTATGCTGATAAAAAAGATCCAAAAATTAAATTAGAGCTATGAAATTTATACGTTTTTAAATAAATCTATTAAGATTTTATGTTATTAGGAAAAGCTTTTAGATTTAATCTGCCTCTTGTGTTAATTTTCACATAAGTTGGTTGTACGTGTTGCCAAGATCCATCATTCACTATTTCAACCTCTAAATTGTTTATATTTCCATAAGCTAATCCACTATGGTGAGTATGGCCATATATGACATGGGTGACTTTTGGAAAATTATAATCTTTATCTTCCAAAAATTCTTTAATTTCATCAAAGTATGAATTAGGACTACTTGTTCGCTCCCATCTCTTCATAATACGCATATTAAGTTTGATTATGTTAAATTCTACGTAGCTTAATCCGTAAAAAGAGGCATCTATCTCGTTTATTGATTTACTTTTTAAGACAGCTAACTCTTTTTTCATTTGTTCAAATGTAATGGGCTTGATCTTTCTTCCCTCTTTTATAACCTTGTTCCAAAAATAATCGTAGGTTTCTTTAAGTGCGAATTTACTGTTAGAAATTAAAGATTTCCATATCTGTCCTACAAAAAATCGATACATATCACCATCAAATTGATAACCATGTGTCATAAAACAACAATAATCATTTTCTAAATCAAGACCCTTAATTTTTATTAATCTGGTTGGATTTAATTCAATTTTTTCTCGAGTATCATACAATAAAAGAGCATCTTCATTATTCCACTTCTCTAATAATAGATATTGACAGTAGAGTTCATTATCAAATAATTCACTAAAATTACTATTCTCAAATCTTTTTAAAAATTTAATTGTTCGACGTTTAAACTTTTCATCGTAATTTCCAGTAACAGGAATTTCATGATTCCCGATTACAAAAATAAGATTAGTCCACTTCTTAATATTAAGTAAAAGAGTAAAAATTTCTTGGATTTTTTCCCTTTTTAAAAGAGTTTTCGGGACATCCATACATAAATCAATAAAATCACCCAATATAATAAGAGCTTGTATATTCCTTCCAAATTTTCCATCAATTATTTCCTTTAAAAATTGAATAAATAAATCAATTTCACAATCTAAAGATCCTAAATGGACATCTGAAGTCACCAAAATTATTGGATTATTTTCAATCATATATTCATGCTCCTGTTTTACTTAAATTATTTTATTCTAATTTAATTAATATGTAATTACTTTAATAAGAAATTACTAATATTTTAAATAAGTATAAGTAAAAATTATGTTTAAGAATTAATTTTTTTGAAATGTTCTATCTTTTGGGTTGAAAATGTGAGGATTTAAATTTTCTCAGCTTTTTATTGGTCAATCTTTTATCTCCTATAATATTTCTGGCTAATTGGTTGATAGATTACACCAAAGTATAATAAAGTTTTGTAAGATGATCATACAATTGCATCATCTGAAATCATAAATTGAATATTTCCAACTATCTGAATTCACTAGTAAAAAATTAAGAAATTTTTTCTATGAATTTTTTTTGTCGACTGAATTTGAATGATCAGATTTATCGGATTCATAATGATCAAACAACACATTTAAATATAAGAAATACTAATTAAAATTTAAATACACTTTAAAAAAAAGTATAAAAATTTAATAAAATATAGTGGAGGAATAAAAAATGGCCGCATTTGCATGGAGTCCATTACGGGCTCTAAT